>JAQXCD010000042.1 GCA_029252045.1 Sulfitobacter sp. | reverse complement strand
GCAAGCGCAACCTTGGCTTTGAAATCGGGCGAATGGTTCTTTCGTTTTGTCATTTGGGATCACTTCTTTCGTCATGCAATCCACCTTAACAACTGGTCCGAAAATCCGCGAACACCTCTCTGTTCATGGTGCAAAGCCGTGGGACCGGCCCACTTGCGCGGTGGTTCGGCCCGATCACGGCAATCTGGTTTCTCGTCATGGGGGCCGAGGGTATTGCACAGATTGTAGGAAATCCAAGTATCCTGTGGGCTATTGATCCCCGTTTTTCGATGTCCTTCATGGTAGAGCACGGAAAAGTAGCATTTGTCGTATTGGGGGCAGTCTTCTTGGCTGTTAGAGGTGCTGAGGCGCTTTATGCCGACCTTGGACACTTTGGCCGCAAACCGATACAGATTGCTTGGTTCGCGCTCGTTTTTCCAGCCCTTGTGCTCAATTACCTAGGGCAAGGTGCGCTGGTCCTGCAGACTCCTTCAGCGGTGTCTGACCCGTTTTTTCTGATGGTACCCTCGTGGACGCTGCCAGGCTTCGTAGTTTTAGCCACAGTCGCGACCGTGATCGCAAGCCAGGCCGTCATTACGGGCGCATTTTCTATGACACGCCAGGCAATACAGCTTGGGCTACTCCCCCGGCTCGTGATCCGCCACACCTCTACGACCGAGACAGGACAGATTTATCTGCCTGTCATCAACGCCCTGTTGCTCATCGGTGTCGTTATCCTGGTTCTGGAGTTCGAGACCTCTACAGCATTGGCTTCAGCATACGGAATCGCCGTAAGCGGCACGATGATCATCACGACGGCGCTCGCTTACCTTATGCTTCACCGGGTCTGGGGTCTGCCAAAGGCCTTTGCGATGGGGGTCCTTGCGCCTATTTTGCTGATCGAGGCAGCATTCCTTGCTGCTAATCTCGCGAAAGTGCCCGATGGGGGTTACGTCCCGCTTCTGCTGGGTGCAACGCTGGTGATCATGATGTGGACTTGGGAGCGGGGTACGCAGCAGCTGTTTGAACAGTCGCGCAAGACTTCGGTACCCTTGGCTGATTTCGTTCCAAGGATCGAAAAAAGCTCAGCACTCCGTGCTCCCGGAGCAGCCGTCTTTCTGACCAGCGATGTCTCAGCCACGCCACCGGCGCTCTTGCACAACCTCAAACACAACCATGTCCTGCATGAGCATATTATTGTTTTGACCGTCGAGACCCGTGACGTGCCACGCGTGCCCGGCAACGAACGCGCGGTCATAGAACGTCTCAGCGATCGCTTCGAACGGATCACACTGCGCTTCGGTTTCATGGAGACCCCGAACATCAATCGGGCCCTTGGTCAATGCCGCAAGCAAGGCTTACAGTTCGAAGGCATGAAAACCTCATTCTTCCTTGGCCGCCGCAAGCTGGTCGCCAAAGCCGAGATTGGGATGCCGATCTGGCAAGATCATCTCTACATCTTTATGTCGCATTTGGTAACCGATCCCTCCGATTTGTATCACCTGCCGCGCGACCGGGTTGTCGAATTGGGATCTCAGGTGGCTGTGTAGCCGTCGCGCCCTACCAATACTCAAATGGCATCTCCATCGCAGAAATTTAACGCGACGAAACCTGGCATAGGCCATGAAGTATCCAGTGGAAGCAAAGTCAGCGTTTCGGTTGTTGGGCTTGAGCGCAGTGAACGATTAGTCCACAAACCGCGCTGAACAGCCTTGTTGCATGACCGGTTCGGCGAAATATGCTGCGTTGGCAAACGAGCGAAGCCGCAACTGCGACAAATTTCTGCGTGAGCATTAGCCGCGGCTGCGCAAGTCCGGTTTGCCCCGCACACCGGCCGGTGGCCAGCCTGCCAGTTAATGTCCGTTCTTGGGTTTTGACGTGCCCAAAACCACCGCTTCCGGCACGCTAGAACTCTGGCAAAGGGCGCGGCCGCGTGGCGGGCCGCGCCCCTTTCGCCTTATCCCTCCAGCAGCACCTTGCCGAATTCGTCGCGCAGTTTGTTCTTCATAACCTTGCCCGTCGCCCCGATGGGCAGCTCATCCACAAAGATCGCACGGTCCGGGATTTGCCAGCTTTCTACTTTGCCTTTGTAGAAGGCCAGCAGCTCCTCTTCGGTCACCTCGCCTGCTTTGATCGCAACCAGAACAGGGCGTTCGTCCCACTTGGTGTGCAGGGCGGCGATGGCGGCGGCGTTGGCGATGGCGGGGTGTGAGATGGCGATGTTTTCCAGCGTCACGGTCGAAATCCACTCACCGCCCGATTTGATGATGTCCTTGGAGCGGTCGCGGATGATCATGAACCCTTCCGCGTCGATTGTGGCCACATCGCCGGTATCAAACCAGCCATCCGCCGTCAGCGCGGGTGCGTCTTTGCCAAAGTAGGTATCCACAATCCACGGGCCGCGAATTTGCAGGTCGCCCTGTGCGGTGCCGTCATGGGGCAGCACGCCGCCTGCCTCATCCACCACGCGCAGGTCGACGCCGTAAGGCGGACGGCCCTGCCCCAGACGGATCGCCGCCTGCTCGTCCGCGCTCAAGCTGACATGGCGCTGCAACAGCTGGTTCATAGAGCCCAGCGGCGAGGTTTCTGTCATGCCCCATGCATGCACCAGATCCACACCATACTCCGCAAACTTCGGGATCATTGAGGGCGGCAGGGCAGAGCCACCGACAACCGTGCGCTTCAGGCTGGGGATTTTTGAACCTGTTTCCTTGAGCGCGGCCAGCAGCCCCATCCAGATGGTCGGCACACCCAGCGCCAGCGTTGTCTCAGTCTCGTCGATCAAGTTCACAAGGCTTTTGCCATCGAGGTTCGGACCGGGCAGCACCAGTTTGCACCCTGTCATCGCGGCAATATAGGGCACCCCCCATGCGTTGACGTGGAACATCGGCACCACCGGTAGAACCGTGTCCATCGCCGAGATGTTGATGCCATCCGGCTGATTGCCCGCCAGCGTATGCAACACGGTCGAGCGGTGGGAATAAAGCACGCCTTTGGGGTCACCCGTGGTGCCGGAGGTATAGCACAGGCTGGAGGCGGAATTCTCGTCGATCGCCGGCCATGGCTCGGAGGCGTCACCCGTTTCCAGCAGCTCGTCAAAGAACAGCAGACCGGGGACAGCTTGGGCGGCGGCCTCATCGCGCGGGCCCATCAATACGATGTGTTTGCAATGCTTCAGCGCCGGTGCCAGCTTTCCGGCCGCAGGCACAAAGGTCGCGTCGATGAACAGCACCTGATCTTGGGCGTGGTTGATCACATAGACCATCTGCTCCGGGCCCATGCGCGGGTTGATTGTGTGACAGACATACCCGCCACCCGAAACACCGTAGTAAATCTCGACGTGGCGGCGGTTGTTCCATGCGATGGTACCGCAGCGCGCGCCCTGTTCCAGACCCAGCTTGCGCAGGGCACTGGCCAAACGGTGCGCATTTGCCCCCACCTGCCCCCATGTCGTTTTCTCGATGCCGCCGGTTGTCTCGACAGAGACAATCTCGCCCGCAGCGTGAAAGCGGGCACCGTGGTCGATTATGCTGCCGATTGTCAGTGGCATTTGCATCATTTGTCCAAGCATGGGGGTCGTCTCCTGTGGTTGTAAGTCTATTGGGCAAGAGCGGTCTGTGCCGCATCTGCCTTGATAAAATCTGCCGCACGTTTTGCGATCATGATTGTAAGGGTGTTGGTTTTGCCGCCGGTGAGCGTGTACATCACAGAGGTGTCCACCACAGTCGACTTGTCCACGTCCATTTGGCAAGTGTCGACGGGGTGATAGAGTGTGTCGCCACGCGCGCGGGTGACCTGCTCGCAGTGGGCATCCCTCATTCCGTCATGCACGCCAAGCAGCTCCCTGCTCTCAAAGGCGGCAAGTGGCGGGGTCCTCATGAAGTCGCGGGTTACCTTGGCGCCTTTGCCCCAAGATTTCAGATCGTTGCCCACGGCCAGAATGTTGTGATCAATTGCAGGCGCAGGCATGGGATCCGCACTGGCCAGCGTCATGGTCCCGCGCGATGCAAGGCTCAGCACGCAAACATGGCAGCTATTGCCATCCCCTGCGTGCAGCTTGCGCGCGTGATCATCCACACCCGAGATCACATAGTTATGTTCCATGCTATCCCCTCCCCTGGCGCACATGGGGGAAAATAAGCCTAAAAACACGCGGGGAGTCTATGCCCATTGCTGCAGGGCGCGGGGCACTCACGCAGCGTCATGCACCGTGTCCGGTGCGCGCCGCCGATCTCAGGCGCCCAGCAGCGCCTGTTGCACTGTGTCATCCCACCCCAGATAATACGCGCCATCATGGACAATCACGGGGCGCGCCATCACTTTGGGCTTGGCCGAAATCTGCGCCTCGGCTTCGGAGTTTTTAAGCCAGTCGTTCAGCGCGCGGTAGTCGTTCGAGGTGCGGTCCACCAGACGGTCGCCAAATTCGACAATCAGCGCGTCCAGTTCGGCCTCATCCAGCGGATCGGCGCGGACATCGCGAAAGGTAAATGTATGACCTGCCGCTTCCAGTGCTTTTTGCGCCTTCTGGCAAAGTGAACAGGTACTCAGTCCGTAAATGATCATGCTGCGCGCTCCTATGATTGGTGCGCGCAGCCTGTTGTATCAGGGGCGTAAAGGCAACCTGTTAGATGCCGCTTCAGCCTGCCACCGCCGCAACGGGCTGGCGGGTGCCCAGACGGCTGAAAGCCGCAGCGCCGATCGTGATACTGGCCAGTGCCAACAGGGCCGCAACACTCAGCCCTGCACTGCCACTCAGTCCCGCACCGATGGTGCAGCCACCGGCCAGAACACCGCCAAAGCCCATCAGGGAAGCCCCCGCGAAATAGCGCAGCATCTGTGGCGCGTCCTCGAAGCTTTCCAGTTTCAGCTCACCACGGACAGTGGCGCTCAGGAAGCTGCCCAGCAGAACACCACCGATCAGACCTGTGCCGAAACCCGCTGGAATGGCGCTGGACGCGATAGCCCAGAACAGCGTGTCGGACCATGGCAATGTGAAGGCTGCGGACTGAACCTCAAGCGGGTCGAATTCATCCATCAGCAAAACGCTGGTGGTGGCCCACCCCAGAACCGGGATCAAGCCGATCGACGCCCCCAGCGCCACTTGGGAGGCCGAAGGACGGAAGCGGAGGACCAATGCAGCAGCGGCCAGCAGCGCAACTGCGGCTGCAAGATATGGTGCATAGGGAATGGCGTAGAGCGTGCCAAACGGCAACTCGGCTGTCAGCCCGCCCAATGTGGTGCGCACCGGTGCCAACACACCTTTCAGCGTGGAGTGGGCAACAACGGCAAATACCACCAGCACAACTGCGGCACGCAGATTGCCCGTAGCCGCCAGCACCGTCAGGCGCGAGGCACAACCGCGGGTCAGGATCATGCCCACACCAAAGGCCAGTCCGCCTAGCACAATCGCCACAACCGGCACGGCGCCATCCAGATAGCGGTGCCCTTGCAGGTCGACATATCCCGCAGCGCTGGCGATCACAAAACCCGTGATTGCCACAGCCAGTGCTGTGACCCAGACGGCCCCCGCCTGCCCGCGATCCGCCGCATCCGGTGCAACAGCCCGGCGCAGGCAGAACCGCGTGATTTGCGCCGCAGCGCCCAGCAGAACGCCAAGCCCCAGAGCAAACAAAATCTGAAGTGTGCGGGCATCAAGGCCCCAATCGTATTGTTCCAGCAGCATAGCTATCCCCTTTTCGTTACAACGGGACATCGTATCTGAATGTGACTATGTCAACTGCGCCAAATAGAACAGAATGTGGTCCAATGGATAAATCGCAGAATAATATTCTTAAAAAAGAAAATACCCACACCACAAAACCAGAAAGCCGCCCGCAACCGGACGGCTTTCCCTATTTTATCATTCGCCGTTATCTGAATGTATCGGCAGCCCGCTACGGCAGCCCCAGCGCACGCTTCTTGTCTGCCGCCCATTTCATGATCGTCAGATCAAACGTCAGCGCCATAAGCGACACACAGATACCCAGAACAAAATTCTTGCCCAAATCGGTACCTGCCAAGGTCCGTTGCAGCTCTTGGCCCAAATCCTGCGTCCCGATAAACGCGGCGATAATGACCATAAAGAATGCAAACATAATCGCCTGATTAAAGCCGATCGCCATGGTGGGCAGCGCCAGCGGCAGTTGTACGTTCCACAATTTTTGCATGCGGGTGGCCCCTGACATGTCCGCGGCTTCGGTCATCTCGGGCGGGACCGTGCGCAAGCCTTCGATTGTATAGCGCATCAACGGTACCATCGCGAAAATCAGGATCGAGAAGATCACCGCAATATCCGTAATCCCGAACAGCATGATCGCGGGGATCAGATAGACAAAGCTGGGGAAGGTTTGCGCCGTGTCACAGATCAGAAGGACGCGCACCGACCACTTCTGGGACCGTGCGGCAACTATTGCAATCGGCAGACCGATCAGGGCCGCCAGCGTCACCGCAGAGACAACGGAGTACAGCGTAATAATCGCACGGTCCCACCACCCCGACAGCGCGACCAGCGAGAAAAAGATCAAGGCATACAGCGCCTGCTTGCGCCCTGCCAGCGCCATGGCAAAGGCCACCACCAGTGCAATCATCGCAGGCGTCGGGAGCGACAGCATAAAGTCACGGAACGGGATCAGAACCTTTACGTTCAGAAAAGCCCGCAAGAACCCGGTGACGGCCTGAACGCTCTCGATAGCCAGAAAGCCCTTGATCATCGCGTCCAACTCACGGCCCTGACTGAAATCCTGCTTGCGCCCGATTTCTGCGGCGATGGGCAGGACCAGCGACAGCAGTGTAAACCCGACAAACAACCCCGCCCCCAGCAACAGCATCTGATGACGTTTCCACCACGGCGTGCCCCGCTCGAAATGTTCGGGCTGTTTGACAACCCACGCCTTTGACATCCGGTCCAGCATCACCGCCAGCAGCACAATCGTCACCCCAATCTCGAACGAGCGGCCCAGTTTGAAACTGCCCATCATCGCCAACAGCTTGGCGCCCAGACCGGGCATGCCGATGAAGGCGGTCAGAACCACCATCGCCAGACAGAGCATGATCACCTGATTAACGCCCACCAAAATCTCGGTCCGCGCGGAGGGCAGATAGACGTGGCGCAGCATCTGGAATTTGGAACAGCCGCTCATCTTGCCGGCCTCGACCACCTCGGGCGAGACCTTTTGCAAACCAAGCGTGGTCATCAGGATCATCGGCGGGATCGCGTAGATGGTTGTGGCCACCGCCCCCGCCGTGGGCCCGACCTTAAAAAAGATCACCGCAGGCAGAAGATAGGTAAAGAACGGCAGGGTTTGCAGCACGGACAACACCGGCTTGATGACGAAATCCACCCATGCATATTTCCATGCAGCGATGCCCAGCGACAGGCCGATCACAAAGGCCAAGGGTGCGGCAATGGCCAGCACCGACATGGTCTGCATGGCAATTTCCCACTGCCCGATCAGGGCCGTCCACACCAAGGTGCCGCCCCCCAGCAGTGCCAGACGCCAGCCGCCCAGATAATAGCCGATCACCGCAGCAACTGCCGCCAGAGCCGTCCACGGAATGGGCCCGACATTCGGCCAACGCCGTTTTCCGAAGAAAATGTTACCGGACGCATCCAGAAGCCACTCCAGACCTCCGGTCAGAAAACGGGTGAGCGTGAGCAGCCCCATGTCGTCTTTGACAAAGTTGAATATCGCATCCAGCCAGAGGGCAAAATTGGGCACAGCCGTCTCTGGCAGACGGTGCAGCCACGCAGGTAACAGCCCCGCGTATTGCAGCGCTGTCAGTAGAACCGAGAAACATACAAGCCCCAGTGCCGCCTGTTTGCGCGTGAGATTGCCGCCCGCAGATGGCACGGATGTGGCCGCGTCGCTCATGCTTCGCCACCCAGCAGGATATCAAGGGCCGCCTGACGCGGCATAGCACCAATAATGCTGCCTGCCTTTGTCACAGGGATCAGCTCCCGCTGGTCATTGACCAGCATACGCGCCATCGCGTGAACAGTAGTGCGCGCATCTATGGGATCACCTGTGCCAGTGGCCTTTGGATCAGCCAGAACGCCGGCATGAACCACCCGCGCTTTGTCGATGTCTTCAGTGAATTTGCGGACATACTCTGTGGCGGGGTGCAATACGATCTGGTCAGGCGTGTCGCATTGCTCAACCGCGCCGTCCTTCATGATGGCAATACGGTCGGCCAGGCGGAGTGCCTCGTCGAAATCATGGGTAATAAAGACAATTGTCTTGTTGAGCAGCTGTTGCAGACGCAGGAATTCATCCTGCATTTCCTTGCGTATCAACGGATCAAGCGCGCTGAAGGGCTCGTCCAGAAACCAGATGTCAGGCTCGATCGCGAGACTGCGGGCAATGCCCACGCGCTGCTGCTGCCCGCCGGACAATTCGCGCGGGAAATAATCCTCGCGGCCCTCAAGGCCCACCAGCTTTACCACCTCAAGTGCGCGTTCGCGTCGTGTGTGTTTGTCCTGTCCGCGCATCTCCAGCGGAAAGGCGACATTTTCCAACACCGTGCGGTGCGGCAACAAACCGAAAGACTGGAACACCATTCCCATCTTGGAGCGGCGCAGATCGATCAGCTCTTTTTCGGGCAGTGACATGATGTCCTGCCCCTCGACGGCAATCGTGCCGCCCGTAATATCGTGCAGACGGGAAAAGCAGCGGACCAGCGTGGATTTACCCGAGCCGGACAGCCCCATGATCACCAACATCTCGCCCTTGTGCACATCCATCGAGACGTCCCTGACGCCCGCGATATAGCCCGCTTCCCGGATGTCATCAAAACTCATCCCCGGGTCAATGGATTTAAGGAAGGTTTCGGGGTTCTTGCCGAATATCTTCCAGACGTTCTTACACGAGATGACGGGGGCTTCAGTTGACATGACGTTCCTTATTGGAAAAACCCCCGTCCGGACACTCCGGACGGGGCAGAAAATGATATTGACGCTTTGGGGTTACTTAACCCAAGGCTCCCAAATCTCTTTGTTGTTGGCCAGCCACTCTTCGGCTGCCTCATTTGGCTCCATCTCGTCAATGTCGACCAGTTTCGCCATCTGGGCAATCTGCGGGTTGGTAAAGCTGATCTTTTCCAGAACCGCATAGGCGCCAGGCCATTTGGCTTCCATGCCTTCCCACGCTGCCTTCTTCATGTAGCCGGTCGCAGGGTTACCACAGTCATAGAGCGCATCAGGGTTTGGACCCACAGCGGGATCCTTGTCACACCCGTCCACCCACTCGGGGAATTCTACAAATTCACCCGGCCAGACAGCCTCGGCAAAATTGGGCGTCCAGTTGAAAACAACAATCGGCTTTTTCTCTGCCTCGGCTGCCCCAATCTCGGCCCAGAGCGCTGCAGCAGAGCCCGCGTTGACCACTACAAAATCCATACCCAGTGCGGCAACCCGCTCCTGACCATGCTTGAGCCAGTCAACAGGTCCGTCCAGATAGCGGCCTTTGTCACCCGTCTCGGCAGTGGCAAAAATCGCGGCACAAGCGTTCAGTGCTTCCCATGCAGGCAGGCCGGGGCATGCCTCTTTGGTCCACATCGGATACCACCAGTCCTCACGGGTGACTGCGTCATGATCACCCACATCGACGATACCGCCCTTCTCCATGGCGGCACGGAAGGATGCGCCAAAGGCCCCTTCCCAGACTTCCATCTCGAGTGTCACATCGCCCAGACGCACGGATTCGTAGACCGCCTGGCTATCGGTAGTGACAAATTCCACGTTGTTGCCGCGCGATTCCAGAATCTGGCCAACGACGTTGGACATCACAATCTGGCTGGACCAGTTGTGGATCGGAATTACAATCGGATCGGTACTGTCTTCGGCAAACGCGGCCAGCGGCATGAACGCCAGCGCACCCGCCGTCAAAGCTGTTGTCATCTTTTTCATCAATATTCTCCCAGTGTTTCGCACTCATTAATGGTGCTTTATGCGCTTTACCCTAGGGGCATGCGCCGGATTGCGTCGCGGGCGATTATGATTTGCCCCATCCGTATCCAAGGTCACCTTGGCAGGATTTTCCTCACAATCAAGTTTTTTTCTTCATGGGGTTTTCACCGGCACGCCTAATATTTACGCGGCTGCCGCATTTGGAACGGTTCTTGTCCTTTTCCGTGATGACAATCTTGGGGAAACCGGCGCAAATTACCACAAAGAGGATATGAACATGCGTTTTTCAGGACTACGGGTGATCAAAGAGGCGCTGACAGGCCATAAGGGTTGGACGCCCGCATGGCGCGACCCAGAGCCACAAGCCCACTATGACATCATCATTATCGGCGGCGGCGGGCACGGGCTGGCCACGGCCTATTATCTCGCCAAAGAGTTCAAACAAAAACGGATCGCCGTGCTTGAAAAAGGCTGGATCGGCGGCGGCAACGTGGGCCGCAACACCACCATCATCCGCTCGAACTACCTGCTGGACGGAAACGAGCCGTTCTACGAGATGTCGCTGAAACTATGGGAAGGTCTGGAGCAGGATTTCAACTTCAACGCCATGGTGTCCCAACGCGGCATCCTCAACCTGATCCACTCCGACGCCCAACGTGATGCGTTTATCCGGCGCGGCAACGCAATGCGGCTTAACGGTGTGGACGCCGAGATGCTGACCACCGCCCAGATCAAGGAACGCTACCCCTATCTCAACACCGAAGACGCCCGCTTTCCCATCAAGGGCGGGCTGGCCCAACACCGCGGCGGTACCGTGCGCCATGATGCGGTCGCATGGGGTTATGCACGCGGCGCAGACAGCCGTGGCGTAGACATCATCCAGAACTGCGAAGTCACAGGCTTCAAAATCGAGAACGGCAAATGCCTTGGCGTAGAAACATCCCGCGGCTTTATCGGCGCCACCAAGGTCGGCTGCGCCGTTGCCGGCTCCTCCAGCCGCCTGATGGCCCACGCCAATATGCGCCTGCCTATTGAAAGCCACGTCTTGCAGGCCTTTGTCTCGGAAGGTCTCAAACCGGTTATGCCCGGTGTCGTTACCTTTGGTGCCGGCCACTTCTATTGCAGCCAGTCGGACAAAGGCGGGCTGGTGTTCGGCGGTGACATCGACGGCTATAATACATACGCCCAACGCGGCAACCTGCCCGTGGTCGAGGACGTCTGCGAAGGCGGCATGGCCATCTTCCCCGCCTTTGGCCGCGCAAGGCTGCTGCGCATGTGGGGCGGCATCATGGACATGTCCATGGACGGCTCGCCTATCATCGACAAAACCCACATTGACGGCCTCTACTTCAACGGCGGCTGGTGCTACGGCGGGTTCAAGGCCACGCCCGCCTCAGGCATGTGCTTTGCGCACCTGCTGGCCCGCGATGCCCCCCACCCCAACGCTACCGCCTACCGGTTTGACCGCTTCGAAAAAGGCCTGATGATCGACGAAAAAGGGATGGGAAATCAGCCCAACCTGCACTGACGTGGCCCTTCTTTATTTTGCCCTTAAACTCAATCCTGCCCTACCCGCGAGCACCAACAGATGATTATTGATCACCCCCTCTTAGGCCCGCGCGACAGTGCCGAGTTCACCTACAAAGGCGACGCCCGCCTGATCGACCGCCCCGACCCTGAAAAAGGGGCTACAGCGCATGACTTCTACGATTACGGCTATTTGCGCGATAATCCGGCCGGCTGGCATGAAGAGTTGTGGTTTCACGAGGCTGGTGACCGCTCGTGGCTGGTTGTCACGCGCAATACGCTGACCCACGAGATTTCCAAAGTAGAACTAGCCCGCGATGTGGCACGCAGCAGAGGGCGCAGCAAATGACCCCGAAAAACAGACTGGACGGCGGCCAGATCGACCCCGCCATCACCCACGAGTTCCGCTTTGACGGTAAATCCTACACCGGTCACGCAGGCGATACGCTGGCATCGGCGCTTCTGGCCAATGGTGTGCGCCTCATGGGGCGTTCGTTCAAATACCACCGCCCGCGCGGTGTGCTAACCGCCGGATCGGAAGAACCCAACGCGCTGGTCGAGTTGCGCAGCGGCGCGCGACAAGAACCCAACACCCGCGCCACCACAGCCGAGCTGTTCGACGGGTTGGTCGCCAAAAGCCAGAACCGCATCGGGTCGCTCCGCTTTGACCTGATGGCTGTCAATGACCGCTTCTCGAATTTCCTCACCGCCGGTTTTTACTACAAAACCTTCATGTGGCCCGCCGCCTTCTGGGAGAAGATCTACGAGCCGATTATCCGCAAGGCTGCCGGTCTCGGCTCGCTGTCGCTGCTGGATGATCCCGATGTCTATGACAAAGGTTTTCTGCACTGTGATCTGCTGATTGTGGGCGCGGGACCTGCGGGCCTGTCTGCGGCGCTGACGGCGGGGCGCAGCGGCGCGGATGTGATCATCGCGGATGAGGATTTCCGCATGGGCGGGCGTCTTAATTCAGAGACCTTCAGCCTCGGAGATCAGTCCGGCGCCGATTGGGCCGCCGCCACTGTGGCCGAGCTGGCCGCGCTCCCCAATGTCCGCGTCATGAACCGCACCACCATCATCGGCGCGTTTGACCACGGCATTTATGGCGCGGTTGAACGGGTCAGCGACCACCTTCCAACGCCGTTGGACGGCAAGCCACGTCAGGTGCTATGGCGCATCTATACCAAACAGACCATTCTGGCCGCCGGTGCCATTGAACGCCCCATCGCGTTTGAAAACAACGACCGTCCGGGCATCATGCTCGCCTCTGCGCTGCGCACCTACGCCAACCGCTATGCAGTGGCCGCCGACCGCCGTGTGGCGATTTTCACCAACAATGATGACGGCCACCGCACCGCCGCTGATCTACACGCCAAAGGCATCAAGATCGCCGCTGTCGTCGACGTGCGTGCCGATGCACCGCGTAGCCACGACTTTGAGGTCCTCCACGGTCAGGTGATCGACACCAAAGGCCGCCACGGCCTGACCTTTGCCGAAGTACGCCTTGAAAGCGGCGATATGCGCACGCTGGAGTGTGGCGCATTGGGCATGGCCGGCGGCTGGAATCCCAACGTCCACCTGACCTGCCACCAGCGCGGCCGCCCCGCGTGGAACGACGCGCTGGCCGCCTTTGTCCCCGGCGGCGTGCTGCCGGTGGGAATGACTGTCGCGGGGGCTGCCAATGGCGATATGTCGACCGCAGGCGCGCTGCGCGGTGGCGCCGAGGCCGCCAAACGTGCGCTGGGTCTCAAAGGAAAGCTCCCCACCCTGCCCGAGGCCGAGGACGCACCCGTAAATATCACCCCCTTCTGGTATGTTGAGGGATGCAGCCGTGCGTGGCTGGACCAGCAGAACGATGTAACCGTAAAGGACGTGAAGCTGAGCCATCAGGAAGGCTACCGCTCGGTCGAGCACCTCAAGCGCTATACCACATTGGGGATGGCCACGGATCAGGGCAAGACCTCCAACATGGGTGGCCTTGCGATCATGGCCGAACTTGCGGGCAAATCGATCCCAGAGGTCGGCACAACCATCTTCCGCCCGCCCTATACACCCACGTCGATTGGTGTGCTGGGTGGCCGCGCACGCGGTCAGGCCTTCCACCCCAAACGGCTAACGCCCTCGCATACATGGGCCACCGAGCAGGGCGCGATTTTTGTCGAGGTTGGCAACTGGTTGCGCGCGCAATGGTTCCCGCGCGCAGGCGAGACGACATGGCGCGAGAGTGTGGACCGCGAAGTGCTGGCCACGCGCAAATCGGTCGGCGTGTGCGATGTGACCACATTGGGCAAGGTTGATGTACAAGGCACGGATGCAGCCGAGTTCCTGAACAAAATATACTGTAACGGCTTTGCCAAGCTGGCTGTCGGGCGCACGCGCTATGGCTTGATGCTGCGCGAAGACGGGATTGCAATGGATGACGGCACAGCGGCACGTCTGGCCGACGACCACTTTGTTGTGACCACCACCACCGCCAACGCCCTGAGCGTTTATCGCCACATGGAATTTGTGCGCCAGTGCCTCTACCCCGATATGGATGTACAGCTGATCTCCACCACCGAGGCCTGGGCGCAATATGCCGTGGCCGGCCCGAACAGCCGCAAGGTGTTGGAAAAGCTGGTGGATGGTGACATCTCGAACGAGGCGTTTCCGTTTATGGCCTGCGCCAATATCACTGTCTGCGGCGGCCTGCGCGCGCGCCTGTTCCGCATCTCCTTTAGCGGCGAGCTTGCTTACGAGATTGCAGTGCCCACGGCCTACGGCGATGCCCTGATCCGCAAGATCATGGAGGCAGGTGCCGAATATGACATCACCGCCTACGGGACCGAGGCACTCGGCGTGATGCGGATCGAGAAAGGCCATGCAGCGGGCAACGAGCTGAATGGCACCACCACAGCGGCCAACCTCGGCATGGGCCGGATGGTGAGCAAGGCAAAGGACAGCATCGGATCGGTCCTGTCCGAGCGTGAAGGCCTGAACCGCGCGGATGATCTACGGCAGGTCGGGATCAAACCTGTGGATCCGGCAGACCCTGTGCCCGCAGGTGCGCATCTGATGAAGGCAGACGGGCCTGTGGATGCCGCCCACGATCAGGGCTATGTGACCTCCGCGTGCTATTCGCCCAATCTTGGCCACTCAATTGCACTGGGCTTCCTCAAAGACGGTGCAAACCGTCTGGGAGAGCGGATGCGGCTGGTCAGCCCCTTAACAGGGGTGAATGTCGATGTCGAAATTGTCAGTGCCCATTTCATTGACCCAGAGGGAGAGCGGCTTCGTGCATGATCTGAAAACAGTGACCGCCCTTGGCGGCACAACCCCGCGTGTGGATACCTTCGCCCGCGTGACCATTGCGGAAAATGACGGTGTGGCACTCGCCTCGGTCGCGGCGCGGATGGGGCATGAGAAAACCTGCCACGCTGCTTTGGAAAAGCTGCTGGGTGCCGTGCCTGCTGTGGGCCGCGCCGTGTTGCATGATCCAGAGGCGGGTTTCTGGATGGGACCTGACCAGTGGATGCTGGGCGCACCGCGTGCCACGCATGAGCTGTTGGCAGACCAGTTGACAGCACTGCTGGGCAAGGCCGCATCAGTGACGGAGCAGACAGGCGCTTGGGTGGTGTTCGACATCACCGGCCCCGGCATGGCCGATCTGTCAGAGCGGCTGTGCAATGTGCCGATCCGCCGGATGCAAGCGGGTGATGTGCAGCGCACGGTGATCCACCACATGGGCTGCTTTGTGATCCGCAGGCAGGCCGAAGACCACATCCGCATCCTTGGCCCCCGCGCCTCTGCGGGATCGCTGCATCACGCGCTGGTCGAGGCCGCCCAGTCTATCGCATGACGTTTACGCAGGCGGGGCGATTGTATTGTCCCGCACGCGGAACATGTTCACCTTTTTGCGGTCATCTTGCGGGCTGATACCAAAGACATCGATATAGGTCTTACTCATCGCGGAGGCGGTGGAATAGCCGACGGCAATCGCTATCTGCCCCATGGAATCCTTGCTGTAGTGGAGCAACTGCCGCGCCTTATGCATACGCAGCGCTTTGTAATAGTGGAATGGCGTCTTGCCCGTCGCCTTGTAGAACAACCGCTCAAGCTGGCGCACAGAGACACCAACCGCCTCAGCCACATCGGCGATGTTGATAGGGTCCTCAAGGTTTTCGGCAAACAGATCCACCGCCTGCCGGATCACATCGGGCAGCATGTCATTGGTGCTGGCCGTGGCAAATGTCGGCTTGCGCTGGGTGATCCCCTGCCCGCGCACAAGCGGATGCTGGAACCAGCAGGCCACTTCTGTCGCCACACCGGCGCCCAACGCTTCTTCGATCAAATGCAGCGATAAATCAAAGGCCGCTGCGGCACCCGATGCGGTCATGCGGCGACGGCCAAGCGCCATCACATCTTCGGTGGCTTCTATCTTCGGAAACTCGGCGGCAAATGCGGCCTCGTAGCACCAATGAACCGAAGTCTTGTGTCCGTCCAGCAGCCCCGAGCGGGCCAAGGGGAATATCCCGCCGCTGACCGCGCCAATCACGGCACCATGGCGCGCCAGCTTGCGCAGCTTGCCATCAGAGGGCACAGGCTGATCAAAGCGCGACGACGGTCCGCTGAGCAAAAACAGGTAAGCCAATCCGTCGCAGGCCTCCAACGCCAGATCAGGCTCGAACCAGACCTTGGCGCTTGCCTCCACTCGCTGGCCCTCCTCTGACACAAGTTTCCAACCGAATGCGGTCTTGCCCGCAATCTCGTTGGCGGCGCGCAACGGCTCGATCATCGAGGTCAGGCAGGCCATCGGAAAACCGGGGAAGATCAGAAAGCCAAGCTGGATAATTTCATCACGGGTCATAAATTATCCTAACAGGAAAAAAATGTGGTAGACCAGTAGCAATTTCATAGTTTTTAGCCCTCGAAGCTTGCCACTTTTCGACAAAACGATACTTGGACGAAACGCCATAGAATGGAATATCCGATGCCCGCCACCAGCCTTGTACAAGACCCTCATAGCCTACAGACAAACCGCGAGAAAGTCCTGGAAGTTGCCATCGGCCGCGAGGTGCGCGCGTTCCGGCGCAAGCAGGAAATTACAGTGGCCGAGCTGTCTGCAACTACGGGTCTGTCCATCGGCATGTTGTCCAAGATCGAAAACGGCAACACCTCCCCTTCCCTCACCACCTTACAAACGCTGGCCAATGCGCTGGCCATACCGCTGACCGCGTTTTTCCGCGGGTTTGAGGAAACACGCATGGCGGTGCACACCAAATCCGGCGAAGGGGTCGAGCTGGAGCGCGCAGGCACCCGCGCCAACCACCAGTACAACCTGCTGGGCCATATCGGCGCCAACTCCAGCGGCGTGATCGTTGAGCCTTATCTCATCACCCTCTCCGATCAGGCCGACATCTTTCCGACATTCCAGCACGGCGGCATCGAGACGATCTATATGCTGGAGGGCGAGGTCGACTATCGCCATGGTGACGAAGTGTACCCGTTAAAACCCGGCGACACGCTGTTTTTTGATGCGGATGCACCGCACGGGCCAGAGGTGCTGGTCAAGCTGCCCGCGCGCTACCTGTCGATCATCAGCTACCCGCAGAGCAGCTGATCCTACTTCGCCAGCGGCGGCTCGGTCTCGAACTCGGGCCAGATGCCGGGCGATGTGGGCAAGCCATCATCGAACTTTGACAGATACTCCAGCATCAGCGGCTTGTTGTCGATGAACCCTTTGTAGGTCGCCAATTCATCCGGCAGATCACGGATCACGCGGTGCAGGCGGCGGCCCCATTTGGGCGCGGTCATCAGGTCCTGAAAGCTGCACAGGTAACACCGGATCGGGAAGACCAGCGCGTTCGAGCGGGGCAGCCGGAAGAAGGTCTGCAACTCCACCCGCAAATGCTGCTTGGCGCCGATGTTTTCCGGCGTCAGGGTGGTCTTCTGGATGCCCCATTTGTGATAGTTCTCGGGCGAGGTATCCAGCAGCGGATTCACGGTCATCGTCCAGTTAAGCCGCCGTGCAGGGGCCCCCTGCTGGATGTTCAGCAAGAACTTGAGCGCGCGCACAAAGATGCCCTTTTCATGGGCCAGCGGCACAGGCGCGTGCCACTCGAAAAAGTTCATCCCGATGTCAAAATCCAGCGACCAATCGGCCTGTGTGGTGATCATCCCTGCATCCATCCACAGGTTGTCATCGCGTTGGTCCAGCACCGCAAAATCACCTTGCGCCTGACGGGTGATGTATTCCATCGGGCCGTAGGGCAGCGTCGCCTCATCGAGGAAGGTAAAGGTATCATCAATGCCCATCGGCTTGTTGATCCAGCGCCATGTGTCGCCGTCGCGGTGCAGCTCGAACAGGTCGGGGTAATCTTCGGATTTGGAGACCATGATCAGCTCCAGCAGGTCCCAACCTGCCAACGTCATATGTGGCAGGGACTGGCAGCGCAGCGGATCATCGGCCAGCACCTGCGCACGGTCGCGCATCTCGGAAAGGTAATGCTCATCCACGTCAAAGCGCTTTTCGTAGATCGAGTCCTTCGGCCCGCCACGATGCTGCTCCATATTGACCGAGTACATATAGCTGTCCTCGTGGAACGGGAAAGGAAAGCGCCGGATCGCGCGGTCCGAGTTGCGGAAGGAATAATCGTCGCGGAATGTCTCGTCATTGAATTGAATGGTCATTTATCTATCCAGTACAAGTGTTTTGCCCTCAAAGCGGGACACGCAGGGCATGATCTTTTTGCCGCTGCTGTGCTCTGCTTCGTCCAGCCAATGATCGCGGTGGATGAACTTGCCCGCGTAGTCGATCACATCCGTTTCGCACTGGCCGCAGGCCCCGCCACGGCACAGATAGGGTGCATCGACTCCCTCACGCTCCATCGCTTCCAGCAGGCTTTCGTCTTCGCCGACATGAATGACCTTGTTGGAGACCGCCAGTTTGACTTCAAAGGGTTTGCCGGGTTTGGGCGCAAGGAATTCCTCGTAGTGGATCGCCTCGCGCGGCCAACCCTCTGCCGCCGCAGTGGCACGCACCCAGTCAATCATACCTTTGGGGCCACAAACATAGACATGGGTGCCCAAGGGTTGCCCGTCGAGCAGACGCACCAGATCAATCGCCTGTTTCTGGTCATCGTAATAGATATGCGCCTCATTGGGGTGGCGGCCTGTCAACTCGTCCACATAGGACCCCAAATCGGGCGAGCGGCAGGAATAGTGCAGCTCCCAATTGCCGTTGAACAGCTCCAACTGTTTGATCTGGGCCAGAAACGGCGTGATGCCAATGCCGCCAGCGATGAAGAGATGTTTCTTGGCCCGCAGATCGAGCGAGAAGAGATTTACGGGATAAGAGATCGTCAACTCGTCGCCCAAACGGACGTTGTTGTGCATAAACAGCGAGCCGCCCCGCCCCGCGTCATCGCGGCGCACAGAGATGGTATAGGCGCGCTGGTCCATCGGATCGGACATCAGCGAATAGGGGTTCAGGCGGGTGATTGCACCATCGCGCAGCTCTACCACGGTATGCGCCCCCCCCGAGAATGTGGGCAGTAGTCCGCCATCAACGCGCTCGAACTTAAACCGTGTCACCAGCTCATTCAGCGGGACAATATCGGTGACTTTGACTGCAATCTTCTCTGCGCCGCTCATTGGTAAATCCCCTTGGAAGGTGGCACATTGCCGGGGTCTTCGGCATCGATACAGACGCCCTGATAGGCGGCCAAACGGCGGGAATAGTGATCACGGACAAACAGGTGCAGCCCGCAATGGCTGCACTGGAATGGGTCAACTTCCACGTCTTCGGTGATGCCTTTGCAATGCACACATTGCATCCGTCGCGCGGTTGAGCCGCGATGTTCGGTCTGGATGGCCGTGTGCGGGATGCCTGCCAGCGTCGCCGCCTGCATCGCTTGGCCCATCAGCCCTTCGGTACCGGCCAAATAGACCTGAAGGCCCATTTTGGCATCGCCCAGCGTTTTATGAATACGCGGTTCCGCCGCGCTATAGGTTGGGCCAGCATAAAAGATCGCGGGCGACAGGGCTTTTAACGCCCCCTCATAGTCAGTGCCTTTGGCGATAAAGATGATATGCGCACGCGCCATCATGTCAGGCGTTGCGACATCCAGAATGGCCTCTGCCCCCTCTGCGTCTGCAATAAACAGATGCGCCGCACCCGTACGCGGCTCCAGCGTGCCATAGACGGGACGGCTGAGGATCGTTTTCGGGAAGGTAAACTTGGACATTTCAAACCTTTTCGAGAGTGGGAGAGCGCGAAGGAGACCCCCGCGCCCTTGTCAGATCAGCCTTTTGCAGTGCGGATCGACTTGTCTTTGTCATAGAACGGCATTTCTTCGGCAGTCGCTGCCAGCTCGGTTCCGTCCAGTTGCACCACTGTCAGTTTGGTGCCTGCCTTGGCCGCCGCAGGATCAATCCGCGCGATTGCAACGCTGTACTTGTTCAGCTCGGAGGACAGCCCATAGGTGATCACGCCAATGTCCTTGCCGTCCCGCAGCACACGTGCGCCCATATCCATACGCGCCATGCTATCGCTCAGCTGTACGCCATAGATCTTGAAGCGCTCCTTGCCCTCCAGCGCATAGTGGTTCTCGGCGCCGATGAAACCGGTCTTGCCGGGTGAAACGGTGAACTCCAGCCCCAGCTCCCACAGAGTATCGCCGCAAGGCTCGTCCGCAAACGGGAAAGTTTCGGAGTTGTCGCCGGGATAGAACAGCAGATAGCTTTCGATCCGCAGCATATCCAGGGTAGAGAACTGGCATGGGCGCACGCCCATACCCTTGCCCGCATCCAGAATGCTGTCCCACAGGTGCACGGCATCTTTGGCGCGGCAGAAAATCTCATAGCCCCGCTCGCCGGTGTATCCCGTCCGGCTGATCATCACATCGCGGCCAAACAGGCGCGTTTGCATAATGCCGAAATAGGCCAGATCACGGATTGAGGGGATTTCCTTGGCCAGCAGGTCAACCGACAGCGGACCTTGCAGGGACATGTCGTGCAGATCATCGTCAAACAGCACGGCACAGTTCTTGCCTGCTGCCACAGATGTCAGCTGCTCCATGCCCGTGCCGGTACCATGCACAACCAGCCATGAATTCACCGCGAGGTGATATATGATGCAATCGTCGACAAATTTGCCATCGCTGTTCAGGATCGACGCATAGGTCGAGCGACCCGGCGCAATCTTCTCGACGTTGCGGGTGGTGACGCGGTCAATGACGTAGGCCGCATCTGCGCCCATGACATGCACCTTCTTGAGACCCGACACATCCATGAGCCCCGCCTTGGTGCGGATCGCCTCATAGTCGGCCTTGGCGCGTTCGGGCGTGTGGTCATAGAACCACGCTGTGCCCATGCCGTTCCAATCCTCCAGCTCGCCGCCGATGGCTGCGTGCCGTGCCCCAAGTGCTGAATGTCTCCAAAGAATGGCCATGCGTCTCTCCTCCATGTAATCTAGTCTGTTGATCGAGTCTGTCTGTTTGACCGTCATTCAGCCCCAGACCCTGTCAAAAAGCAACATCTTCAAGCAACTTTTTTTCCTGTCAGGCAATTTTGCTAAAAAATAGGGCCGCCCGTACAGGCAGCCCTATCAGGTTCGGCACATTATGGCAGGATTACTTGTCGAACATTTTCATCTTGGCGGCCTCTGACCGCTGGCCGATAACCAGTACAACGACACAGATGATCATCGCGATCACCGTGGCAAATCCCGGCAATGCACCGCCCCAGCCCATGAACATCGCGCCGTCTACGGCGCTCCAACTTGCTTCTTCATATGGAAACATGAGTTTCTCCTTTGATTAACGTTATTCTGCGGGATGCGCAGACGAGGAAGGTGCAGCCGCTGCCCATTCCGGATAGCCTTCGGCGGGAACTTTCACGACATCCATGCCGGCCAGCTCTGCGCCTTCGGGAATCCGCAGCATCCCCAGCTTTTTAAGCAGGAAGGACACAACGTACCCCGGAACAAAACCCAGCAGGAAGAAGACCACCGCACCGATGATCTGACCCATCAGGTTGATTGTGGGAACCTCGCCAGCGGCACCTTGCAGCGCGGGGTACCCCGCCCCCCAGATGCCCAGCATAACCACACCGTACAGACCGATGGTGCCATGCACCGTAACTGCCCCCACCGCATCGTCGATACCGCGTTTTTCCAACCAGTCCGCGCAGGGCTTCAGGATAATGCCCGCCGAGAATGCGATGATAAAGGCCAATGCGGGGAAGTAGATGTCCAGCCCAGATGCAGTCGAGATAATGCCCGCAAGCGCGCCTGACATCATCCAGAACGGATCGCGTGTGAACAACCACGACCCGATGATCCCGCCTGCAATCGCCATCAGGATGTTGAATGAAAGTGCTGAAAGGGTGATTGGTGTACCGTAGATCGTGGACGGTTTATCCGGGAACCACGACCATGCCTCACCGGGGACAATAACGCAGGCCATCAGGAAGCCCCAGAAACCCACGATAATCAGCATCAGGCCCGTAACAGTCAGCGGCATATTATGGCCCGCGATGTGGTTGGCGGAACCGTCTGGGTTGAACTTGCCAATGCGAGGTCCAAGGTTGATCAGGACGCCCAATGCAAAGAATCCGGCAACCGCATGCACAAGGCCCGCCGCTCCAAAGTCATGGACACCGAATTTGGTCACCAGCCAGCCATCCGCATGCCAGCCCCACGCCGCAGCAACAACCCAGGCAAACGAGCCGAGTACAATCGCAAGAATGATGAACCCGATCGTCTGGATACGCTCGATTACCGCGCCTGACATGATTGATGCAGTGGTTGCCGCAAACAATGCAAATGCCCCGAAGAAAACCCCGGAGGCCTGATCGGCAATGTTAGGGCCCATGTACTGGGCTGCATCACCCCAACCCCACGCGATAGAGCTGGCATATTCAGCGCCGGAAATGCCGGCCGGGCCAGCCGCACCCGTGATACCGGTGGGCAGACCCCAATAGATCCACCACCCGAAGAAATAGAATGTCGGGATCATAAAGGCGAAGGCGAGAATATTTTTCACACCCGAGGAAAGCACGTTCTTGAGACGCGATGCGCCCATTTCATAAGCAAGAAAGCCCGCGTGAATGATGATCATCAACGGGATCGTCAGATAGTAGAAAGTCTCGGCGAACATCGTGTTGGTGATGGCCGCCCCCGCAGTTGCGGCCTCTAACTCGGCCAGCTTGGCGGCCAATTCGGCAATTTGTTCTTCCACAGTTTTCGTCCCCTACGTTGGATTGATGTGAGATGCGGCCTTGTTCTGACGTGGCAGCCGCTGGCGGCAGCTAAACATAAAACAGCAAATTGACCCAAGGCTTTTTTGCCCTAAGGATTTTTTGCCCTAAGTGAAAAAAGTTTCCTAACAGTTGAGTGGCAAATTTTTTGGTGCTAGGCTTCGACTCAGGTTTTCCAACAACAGCAGGAAGGGCGTAAGCCATGTGTGGAATTGTAGGTCTGTTCCTTAAGGACAAAGCACTTGAGCCCAAGCTGGGCGAGATGCTGACAAATATGCTGATTACGATGACAGACCGCGGGCCCGACAGCGCCGGAATCGCGATCTACGGTGGCGCGGATGCTGGGAAAGCGAAGCTGACCGTGCAGTCTGATACCCCGGATATCAGCTTTGAAAAGCTCGAGAATCGCTTGCGCAAAGCGATTAAAGGCAAGGTCGAGATGACCGTCAAAGATACACACGCTGTACTTTTGATCGACGCCGATCAAATTGATGCCGCCCGCGCCTTTCTCACCGAAAACGCCCCTGAAGTGCGCGTTATGAGCCGTGGAGAATCCCTCGAGATATTCAAGGAGGTTGGCCTGCCTAAAAATGTGGCACAGCGTTTCGATGTTGCCCGAATGTCAGGCACACATGGGATTGGCCACACCCGTATGGCGACAGAATCAGCCGTTACAACCATGGGTGCACACCCGTTTAATACCGGCATGGATCAGTGCCTTGTGCACAACGGATCGCTTTCCAATCACAACTCCCTGCGCCGTAAACTGCGCCGCGACGGCATCCATATCGAGACAGAGAACGACACCGAAGTCGGTGCCGCGTACCTGACGTGGCAGATGCAGAACGGGGCGACACTGGGGGAAGCATTGGAGAGCAGTCTGGATGATCTCGACGGGTTCTTCACCTTTGTTGTGGGTACCAAAGACGGCTTTGGCGTGGTTCGTGACCCGATTGCCTGCAAACCTGCAGTGATGGCAGAGACCGATCAATATGTTGCCTTCGGCTCCGAATACCGCGCGCTGGTCAATCTGCCCGGCATCGAGACCGCCCGCGTTTGGGAGCCCGAGCCCGCCACCGTATATTTCTGGAGCCACAACAGCGCCCCTACAACAACCGAAAAGGCCGCCTGAGATGCAGACGATCGACCTAGAGAAAACAGGCCTGCGCGAGACGAACAAGATGCTGCATGCGCAAGCCGCGAACACCAATCAGACCGCATGGGAAATCGTTAATGCCAAAGGTGCACATGCGATTGCTTGTGGGCTGGATGCACCCATCGAAGTGACCGTCAAAGGCTCTACCGGTTATTACTGCGCGGGTATGAACCAGCAGGCGACAATCAACATCCACGGCTCGGCAGGTCCGGGAACAGCGGAGAATATGATGTCCGGCAAAGTGGTCGTTGAGGGCGACGCCAGCCAATACGCAGGTGCAACCGGCCATGGCGGGTTGCTGGTGATCAAGGGCAATGCCTCGTCACGCTGCGGGATTTCCATGAAGGGCATCAACATCGTTGTGCATGGCAATATCGGCCACATGTCTGCGTTTATGGCGCAATCAGGCAATCTGGTGGTCTTGGGTGATGCGGGCGACGCGTTGGGGGACAGCTGCTATGAGGCACGCCTGTTTGTGCGCGGCATGGTGAAATCGCTGGGTGCGGACTGCGAGAAAAAGGAAATGCGGCCCGAGCATCTGGAAATTCTGCGCGCCCTGCTGGCTGAGGCCGGTGCGGATGCAAAGCCCGAGGAGTTCACGCGCTATGGCTCTGCCCGCAACCTCTACAACTTCGATGTTGATAACGCTTCGGCCTATTAAGGATACCACAAGATGACAAAAACCGACCCCAAGCGTATCCCGCAAACTACGCCGCGCCAGTCCGCGACCTTCAGCCAGGACGTCAACAGCGACATCCGGCGTGCAGCGGCCACCGGCATCTATGACATTCGCGGCGGCGGGGCCAAGCGCAAGCTGCCCACCTTTGACGACCTGCTGTTTATGGGCGCCTCCATCTCGCGCTACCCGCTGGAAGGTTACCGCGAGAAATGCGACACCTCCGTGACCATCGGCGGACTGCACGCCGAGAACCCGATCCATCTGGATATTCCGATCACCATCGCGGGCATGTCATTCGGCGCATTATCGGGTCCAGCCAAGGAAGCGCTGGGTCGCGGCGCGTCAGCAGCGGGCACGTCCACCACCACAGGCGATGGCGGCATGACCGCCGAGGAGCGCGGCCACTCCAACAAGCTGGTCTATCAGTATCTCCCTTCCCGCTATGGCATGAACCCCGATGATCTGCGTCGCGCAGACGCGATCGAGATTGTTGTGGGCCAAGGTGCCAAGCCGGGCGGCGGCGGCATGCTGCTGGGCCAGAAGATTTCTGACCGTGTGGCCGAAATGCGTAACCTGCCCAAAGGCATCGACCAACGCTCTGCCTGCCGCCACCCTGACTGGACAGGGCCGGATGATCTGGAAATAAAAATTTTGGAACTGCGCGAGATCACAGGTTGGAAAGTGCCAATCTATGTGAAGGTCGCGGGTGCGCGCCCCTATTACGACGTGACACTGGCAGTCAAAGCCGGCGCAGATGCCGTTGTTCTGGACGGCATGCAAGGCGGTACGGCCGCCACACAGGATGTGTTTATCGAACATGTGGGCCAGCCCACCCTCGCCATCATCCGCCCTGCGGTGCAGGCGCTGCAAGACCTCGGCATGCACCGCAAGGTCCAGTTGATCCTGTCGGGCGGTATCCGCTCGGGCGCGGATGTGGCCAAAGCCATGGCGCTGGGGGCTGATGCAGTGGCCATCGGCACGGCTGCGTTGATTGCGCTGGGGGATAATGATCCAAAGTATGAGGCGGAATATAACGCGCTCGGCACCACTGCGGGCGCCTATGATGACTGGCACGAGGGCCGCGATCCTGCGGGCATCACCACGCAGGACCCCGAGTTGATGGCGCGCTTTGACCCCATTGAGGGGGGGCGCCGCCTGAAGAACTACCTCAAGGTGATGACACTTGAGGCGCAAACCATCGCGCGTGCCTGCGGCAAAAACCACCTGCACAACCTTGAGCCGGAAGATCTGGTGGCCCTGACAATGGAGGCGGCAGCAATGGCGCAAATTCCGCTGGCCGGCACCAACTGGTACCCCGGCAAGCCCGGTACATCCTATTGACCTAAAACGAGGGCGCGGCTGATTGCAGACCGCGCCCCATCTTTTCACACGACAGGGAACTGAACATGGCAACTGATCTTGCAAAATTCGCCGCAGATAATGGCGTCAAATACTTCATGATATCTTATACAGACCTCTTTGGCGGGCAACGCGCCAAACTGGTCCCTGCGCGCGCCATCGCGGGCATGCAAGAGGACGGCGCAGGCTTTGCCGGTTTCGCCACATGGCTGGACCTGACGCCCGCCCACCCCGACATGCTGGCAGTGCCCGACCCGGAGGCAGCGATCATCCTGCCGTGGGACAAAACGGTCGCATGGGTGCCCTCCAACTGCGTGATGGATGGCAAAGACCTTGCCCAGGCGCCGCGCAACGTACTGCGCAAACTGATTGCAGAGGCCGCATCTGAGGGCATGCATGTCAAAACAGGCATCGAGGCCGAGTTTTTCCTGCTGACGCCAGCGGGTGACCAGATCAGCGATGAATACGACACAGCGGGCAAGCCCTGCTATGACCAGCAGGCATTTATGCGCAGGATTGATGTGATCCGCGAGATTTCCGACTACATGCTGGAACTGGGCTGGAACCCTTACCAGAACGACCATGAGGATGCGAACGGCCAGTGGGAGATGAATTGGGACTTCGATGATGCGCTCAAGACTGCTGACAAACATTCCTTCTTCAAATTCATGGCCCGTTCAGTCGCGGAAAAGCACGGCTACCGCGTGACCTTCATGCCCAAACCCATCGAAGGGCTGACAGGCAACGGCTGCCATGCACATGTCTCGGTCTGGGATGCGGCGGGGGCCGATGCCAAGGTCAACGTCTTTGCGGGTAAAGGCGAAGGCCAGACCGGAGAAGTCGGCCTGTCCGAGCGCGGCAAGCACTTCCTCGGCGGGATCATGAAGCACGCCAGCGCGCTGGCGGCCATCACAAACCCGACCGTCAACAGCTACAAGCGGATCAACGCACCGCGCACCATTTCCGGGGCCACATGGGCGCCCAACACGGTCACTTGGACGGGCAATAACCGCACACACATGGTGCGCGTCCCCGGCCCCGGACGGTTTGAACTGCGCCTGCCCGATGGCGCGGTGAACCCCTACCTGTTGCAAGCGATCATCATTGCCGCGGGCCTGTCGGGCATCCGCTCCAAGGCTGATCCGGGCAAACGCCATGACATCGACATGTATGCCGAAGGCCACACCGTGTCGGGTGCACCGCTGCTACCGCTCAACATGCTGGACGCGCTGCGCGCCTATGATGCGGACACCGAGCTGAAGGCCTCGATGGGCGAGGAGTTCTCGGCGGCGTTCCTTAAGCTGAAAATGCAGGAATGGAACAGCTATTGCAGCCATTTCTCTGATTGGGAGAAGGCCAACACGCTGGATATCTGATGCGGTCAGCCTGCGGGCGATTCGTGCATAAACACCAGAGAACACACAATTAGGAGCGCATTATCATGAAAAAACGGATTGCAGTAATCGGGGCTGGCCCGTCAGGTCTGGCGCAATTGCGCGCGTTTCAATCGGCTGCGGCTGGTGGTGCAGACATTCCCGAAATTGTCTGCTTTGAGAAGCAGTCAAATTGGGGTGGCCTGTGGAACTACACCTGGCGCACTGGTCTGGATCAATACGGCGAGCCTGTGCACGGCTCCATGTACCGCTATCTGTGGTCTAACGGCCCGAAAGAGGGCTTGGAATTTGCCGACTATTCGTTCGAGGAGCATTTCGGCAAGCAGATTGCCTCCTATCCGCCGCGCGCCGTGCTGTTTGACTACATCGAAGGCCGCGTGAAAAAGGCGGGTGTGCGCGACTGGATCAAGTTCGAGACCGCTGTGCGCTGGGTGCAGAAAGACGGCGACAAGTTCAACGTCACCGTCTGCAACCTGCCCGAAGATCATACCTATACCGAACAATTTGACCATGTGATCGTCTGTTCGGGCCACTTCAGCACGCCCAACGTGCCGGAGTTCAAGGGCTTTGACCACTTCAAAGGCCGTGTTCTGCACGCCCATGATTTCCGTGATGCGATGGAGTTCAAGGACAAGGACATCCTGATTGTCGGCACCAGCTATTCCGCCGAGGACATCGGCAGCCAGTGCTGGAAATACGGTGCGAAATCCATCACCGTCAGTCACCGCACTGCCGCTATGGGCTTTGACTGGCCCGACAACTGGGCCGAAGTGCCACTGCTAACCCATGTGGACGGCAATACTGCACATTTCAAAGATGGCACCTCACGCGATGTGGACGCGATTATCCTGTGCACCGGCTACAAGCACCATTTCAACTTCCTGCCGGATAGCCTGCGCCTGAAAACCGCCAACCGGCTGGCCTCTGCCGACCTCTACAAAGGGGTCGCCTATGTGCATGAACCGGACCTGTTCTACATCGGGATGCAGGACCAGTGGTTTACCTTCAACATGTTTGACGCGCAGGCATGGTGGATCCGCGATGCCATCATGGGCCTGATCCCCCTGCCCGACAAAGCTGCCATGAAGGCGGACGTGGCCAAACGGGTTGCGGACGAAGATGCAGGTGAAAGCGACTATGACGCGATCTGGTATCAGGGTGACTATATCAAAGAGCTGGTGGCCGAGACGGATTACCCGTCGTTCGATGTGGAGGGCGCGTGCCTCGCGTTCAAAGCATGGAAAGGCCACAAGAAGGCAGGCATCATGACCTTCCGCGACAATGGCTATAAATCGGTAATCACAGGCACAATGGCCCCCAAGCACCACACCCCTTGGAAAGACGCACTGGATGACAGCCTAGAGGTTTACTTACAGAACTAGCGTTGCTGGACACGGACAAAGACAAGGGTTTGCTGCAAAGCGCCCTTGTCTTTCAGCGAGACGGCAAAGGTCCGTCCTGCAATATCGAACATGCGCAGATCATATGCATCGGGGTGGTTTACAGATTGGTCCGTTGTCATCACAGCATCTGGCCCAAGGCATGTTGCCACAGTTTCGAAAAGACCCTCAAACAGGGCCGTTGCCGCATCCGAGCGATAAACAAAGCTCCAACGGCAATGCACATGCACACTGCCTGACAAGGCCCGCGAGGTTTGGCAGACGCCCGCCTGATCCGATAATGCGGGCGGAAGCATCAGGGCGGGCTGCACCGGGCTCAGTGCATCCAGCCTCGCGCAAAAACTGTCTGCAACACCGGGAAACGCAGTGATAGCCAGACACCCGCTCAAAATCGCACGCATAGCCGTCATCGCGTACCACCCGAGGGTTTCAGACCCTCTTCCCAATCAGGCACATCGTTAATCAGAACAGTCGCAACCCGCCGGAACACGGCACGCAGCTTGCCAACATACGGCCTCGTATGTCCCTCATCATCCAATGCCTGCTCCATACACAGCATCCAGTTGTCCGCGTCTTCCTGACGGATCGGGACATGGGCGTGCATCAGCTTTACGTCCATATGGCCGTTCTTTTCTTTGTAATAAGCCCGCCCGCCCATAAAACCGCACAGGAAATTGAACTGCTCGACCCGCGCATGGGGCACACCGTGACCGTGCCCGTGTAGACGGCGCAGGTTGGATCCTTCTGGCAGGGTCTCGACCAGATCATAGAACTGCTCGACCAATGCGCGCAGCCGTTCTTCGCCGCCCAGATCATCCAATGCAGTCATCGCAGACCTCCCCCTTATGAGCGTGGCCGCTCCTTGTTCGGGTCAAAGGCCGCCAGTGTGGGGGCAACCACCGCCGGAATCCGCTTTTGCTGGCCATCCAGCTTGCCGATCTCCAGCACGGTGCCCACATCCGCATGGGCGACATCCACCCGCGCCATCGCAATGTTCTTGCCGAGCAACGGCGAGCGCATCGAGGACGTAACCTCGCCCACCTGCGCGCGGCCGATGTGAATACAATCGCCGTGGCCCACATCAACGTTGCTGTCGATCTCGAGGCCCACCAGCTTACGCATCGGGTTTTCTTTACGCCGGATCAACGCGTCGCGCCCGATGAAATCATCGGTTTTGGACTTCAGTGGCACGGTAAAGCCGATCCCTGCTTCAAACGGGTCCGTCTGGTCACTGAAATCATAGCCGGCAAAGATCAGCCCCGCCTCGATCCGCACCATATCCAATGCATCGAGTCCCATCGGGGTGATCCCGAACTCCTGCCCGGCCTCCCAGATCGCATCAAAAATCTCTGTGCAATCCTTGGGATGGCACATGACCTCATAGCCCAGCTCGCCGGTGTATCCTGTCCGGCTGAGCACAAAAGCGGTGCCCGCCTCGTTGTTCAGGCGCGCAGGCGTAAAGCGGAACCAGCCCAACTGGTCAAATTCGGGATTATGCGGCGCAGTCCAGACGATCTTGCGCAGCAGATCGCGGCTGGATGGCCCCTGCACCGCCACGTTGTGCAGCTGGTCCGTCGAGGACCGCACAAGCACCTTCAGCTCCAGTTTTTCCGCCAGCTCGCGCAGCCATTCCCCGCCGTAATCAGATCCACCGATCCAGCGGAAGTTATCCTTGCCCAGCCGGAACACTGTGCCGTCGTCAATCATGCCGCCGTGCTCATAGCACATCGCCGTGTAGACCACGCCGCCCAAAGGCAGGGTTTTCATGTTGCGGGTGAAGGCGTATTGGCACAGGGCCTCGGCATCGGGGCCGGTGATCTCGAATTTCCGCAAGGGTGACAGATCAAGGATCACCGCCTTTTCGCGGCAGGCGTGGTACTCTGCGATTGGTCCCGCATCGGCATAGCAACTCGCCAGCCAATAGCCGTTATACTCAACGAAGTTGCGGGTGTGCTTGGCAAAGCTGTCGTGGAAACCTGTTTGCTTGGTCATTTTCGGCTCCGAATTTGGTGTCACACGGGTGGCAACCGCCCGCTGGAATGTCTCTTTGCCGCTGTAGGTGCGGACGTGAATGTCGGTGGGGTTCCAGCCGTTTGCGGCTGTTGTGTCATCGGGACAGGCAGAACTGACGCAGACAATATCGGTCAGCGCGCGCAACAGGACGTAATCCCCCGGGCGCGACCACGGCTCGTCCGCGTACATGACCCCGTGATCATCCAGAAACGTGTTGAAGAAAAAGTTAATCGCCATCCAGCCACGGCGCGGCACCACCCCGTATTGCGCAAGTGCTGTGTTGAAGTTGTTGGAGCAGTTCACATGGCCCGGATAGCCGGTGTCATTGTAATATTTCTCGGTGCAGGCCATGGCAAAAGCATCGTGGCGGCCGCAAGTGTCCTGCACCACTTCGACCAGCGGCAGCATTTCCTGATCATAGTATTTCGCGTGCAGGCCCGGCATCGGGTAAGCATGGCCCATCAGGGTACGCGTGGTGGTCACATCCAGCGCGTGTTCGATCCCCTTATCCAGCTTGCGTGCAGAGAAACATTCAAAATCAGTGCATTGGCGGCCATCCACATCAATGATCTGGATATAGTCCCCTGCTTTGACAAAAAACGCCTCGGCGGTTTGGGTGTGCACGCGGATGTCTGCCAGCGGATCGGCCAGCGGGTCTGGCAGTGCAAAATGCGTGTGCAGCTTTACCGTAGCGCGTTTGACCATCACCGTGAGGGAGGTGGCTGTGTTCTGCGCGTCAAAGTCCATCTTCGGGCTGGGTGCTGCAATAATCACCGTGCCGTCGCGGGCTGCGGTAAAACCCGCCTCGGATTTGGCGGGCGTTGTTGCCTCGAACAGATGGATGGCCTGCGCCGTTGCGATATCGATTTTGCGCGCGTCCAACCCCATGCGCAACCCGCGCAGGGATTGGTCCGTGCTGGTCAGCAGGGCCTTAAGCCCCCCCGCCTCACGGCCCGAAGAGACGCCCAGAATGCCCGTATCGCTACGCCCCTTGGGGTCACAAACCACAATCTCGCAGGGCTGTCCGCCTTCATCATTGATCACGGTCAGATGGTCACCCGTCTCCAGCGGGATCAGGACAGCGCCTTGCCCCTCGACGACATAGCGCTCGGTGCCGCGCGGCAGGGAAAACACCTGCGGCTGGATTATTTTACTAGGCTTTGGCGGGCCCGGCTGTACCTTGGGATAATCGTCTAGCAATTGCGCCCCTCCCGTGACCGCTGTTGCATGAGCGGAATAAATATTTATCAGTGAGAATACATGCCCCGTCGATCACTTCAAACGAAATCGGACCAAATGAACATCTACACCCCCAATTTCCTGTTCTACCCTGCGATTGCTCATCCTGCTTTACGGATTGGCCTGCGCATATCCCCCACAGTGACCATCGCAGGCGCGAATCCCTGCGGAACGAGCCTAGCATGAGCACGCTTGCGCTGGGTATGATTGCCGCCCTGTGCTGGGGATTCCATGATATCTGCGTGCGTTTTCTCAGCCAGAAAACACCGCTGAGTGCGTGCATTTTTACGGTGCTGTTGTCAGGGCTGGTGTTCCATATCGGGCTGATGACAGCGACGGGTGGTTTTGCCCCTCTGCCCCCGCAGGCGCTCTGGCTGGCATCAGGTGCCGGTGTGTTCTTTGTGATCGCAACCTTCGGCCTTTACTACGCGTTCCAGCGTGGGCCAGTGCGGCTGGTCGCCCCATTGGTCGCGGGCTATCCGATCCTGTCTGTGGGCCTTGCGGCCGCCACAGGCACCCCTGTCAGCGCGCTGCAATGGCTGGCAGTTGCAGCGATAGTGACAGGCGTTGCCACTGTGGCCGCCCTGTCGGATGACAGCACGGATGAAGTTCCCGCCAAAGGCCCCACGATCCTCTATTCGGTCATTGCCGCCCTGGGCTTTGCCGGCACTTTTGCACTGGGCCAGCACGCGGCAGAACTGGGCGGCGAGATGCCAAGCACGCTGATCACGCGCATTCTGGCAGTCGGTTTGACGGTGACCGTTCTGGTCGTGTTCAAACTGCCCTTCTGGCCCGGCAAAGGCGCACTGCCGCTGTTGGTGGCGATGGGCGTTGCCGATGGCATCGCCTTGCTTTGTGTGCTCTCCGCAGGCCGCCTGCCCGATCCGCAATATGCTGCTGTCACCTCGTCGATGTTCGGGCTGCTGACAATTCTGCTCGCGTGGTTGCTGCTGAAAGAACGGATGTCGCTGCCCCAATGGGGCGGCTGTATCGTGGCGTTTTGCGGCGTGGGATATCTGGCGTTATAGCCAGCCCGCCGCCACCTGCCGTTGGTGCGCAACCATGGCGTTGCGCATCAGGATCGCAACTGTCACCGGCCCTACGCCTCCGGGCACAGGAGTAATCCAGCCCGCCACTTGTAGCACGGCATCGGTGTCAACATCGCCGACAATTTTCACACCTTCCGGTGTCTCGATCTGGTTGATCCCGATGTCGATCACAACCGCCCCCGGTTTGATCATATCCGCCCCGATCAGATGTGCCTTGCCCACGGCCACCACAACCACATCCGCACGCCGTGAGTGCATCGCAACCGAGCGGGTCATGTGGTGGCATACTGTCACGGTACAGCCTTCAGCCATCAGCATCATTGCAGCAGGTTTGCCGACAATCTCGGAATGGCCGATCATCACCACCTCCAGCCCCTCCATGGGAAGGCCGGTCTGTTTGATCAACTCGACACTGGCCGCAGCGGTACAGGGTGCCAGTGCGACGTCAGAATAGACGATGTTACCGATAGAGGCCGGGTTCATCCCCTCCACGTCCTTCAACGGATGGATTGCCGATTGCAGCGAACGGACGTTGATGTGATCGGGCACAGGGCGTTGCAGGATAATGCCCAACACGGATGCATCATCGTTCATCGACAGCAGGCGTGTCTTACACTCTTCCTGGGTGATGTCGCGCGGCCAGTTCAACTGCTCGAACGGCAGACCCGCCTGTTCGGCACCCCGCGCCTGATTGCGCACATAGACGGCAGCCTCTGGCACATCGCCGATCAGGATCGACACCAGACGCGGCATGTTTTCTACAGCCTCTGTGTAGCTGCGCACATCAGCCAGAATACGCTTTTTCACGGCAATACCGTCAATGAAACGATGGTCGGCAGTTTTGGGAGCAGAAGACATTGGCACAATCCATTCAAACACGGTCACGTTCCTATTGGCCCGCATGCAGCGACGCCGTCAATCTGGAACTACGACGTGTTTGACACTGTTTGCGCCAATGCCCCCCGCATTCAGCCTCAGGACCGCATACGCTCGAACGACGGGTCGTAGGGGCTGCTGTCGATGATCCGTGCGGGCACAGGGGCGCCCACAACATCAACCGTCAATTCCGTACCAACCGACGCCATCGCAGGCTCGACAAAGGCATAGGCGATGTTCAGCCCCGTGCGGTGGCCCCAATCAGCCGATGTCACCGTGCCAATGATGCGCCCGTCGGAGCGCACGGATGCGCCGCCATGGGAAGCTGCATCTTTTGCATCCAGCGTTAATGTCACCAGCAGCCGCTGCGGCCCTCCCTCTACCCGCGCCAGCAGAGCCTCCTTACCGACAAAGTCACCCTTATCGAGCTTCACAAACCGGTCCAGCCCTGTCTCGAAGGGGTCGAACTCGGTCAGGATGTCGGCTTTCCAATGCAGGAAGCCCTTTTCCAGCCGCATGGAATCCACCGCGCGGGAGCCGAACAGGCGCAGGCCGTGCGGCCCCCCTGCCTTGCGCAGTGCCAGATAGGCGGCATGCAGGTTCTGGTTGGGCACGTGGATTTCATAGGCCAGCTCCCCCGAGAAGCTGATGGCCAGAACCGTCGCAGGGGCGATGCCGATATGCGCCTCGCGCAGCGACAGCCACGGGAAGGCCTCCCGCGACCAGTCACCGCGCGCGGCGGCAGACAGAACATCACGGGATTTCGGGCCCGCAATCACAAGGATCGTGTGGGAGTTGGTCAGCGACTTGATCTGCACATCCTCATCCGCGCGCAGGTGCATCTGCAACCAGTCCATATCGTGGAATTCGGACGCGGCGGCGGAGCCGTACCAGACGCGGTTTGGCCCACGATCAGAGGCCGGGATATTGGCGATTGTCGCCTCGCCCTTCAGCATGCCTTTGTCATTCAGCAAATAGCCCAGACCAACACGGCCCCAGCGTTTTGTAACAGTGCCGCACATCATGCGGTCAAGGAAGCTGTGCACATCCGCGCCCGTCAACTCAAACCGGTTAAAGCCGGAAACTTCGGTCATGCCGACGCCTGTGGCAATCGCTTGCACCTCGTCTGCGACAACAGCGTGAACCTCGTTGAAGCGATAGCCCAACGTCTCCTCGAAATCCACCGACGGCTTGATATAGTCGATCCGCTCCCAACCGTTGACGATACCCATTTCGGCCCCTTCGGCCACAAACAGCGGTGTCAACGGCGTGGACTTCATCGGGCGGCCTGCGGGGCGGTGCTCGTGCGGGAAGTGGAAGCGGAATTCGTTCTGATAGTCCTCGACGGCTTTCAACGCAGTCAGCTCAATCGTGGCGTGGCCGGTAAAGCGGCGCGGGTCGGTGACCCATGTGTCATACTGCGCCTCGCCGTGCACAATCTGTTGCGCCAGCAGCCAGCCATGGCCGCCGCCCTCGCCCAGACCCGCACGCAGGCCGATAATGCAGAATGCGTTGCGCTTGCCGGGGATGCGGCCCACCAGAGGCGCGCCGTCGATGGTGTAGGTGATCGGGCCGTTTACAACCTGACGGATACCCGTTTCCATCAGCGCAGGCATACGGGCAAAGGCGCCCTCCAACACGTCTGTCACGCGGTCCAGATCATCAGGGCACAGATCATTTGTGAATTTCGGGTCGATGCCGTCCATGCCCCAAGTGCGGCAGTCCTGCTCATAGAAGCCCAGCAGCAAGCCGCCTTTTTCCTGACGGCAGTAATAATCGCTGATCGGGCAGCGCAGCAGCGGGATACGGTGGCCTGCCTCGGCGATTGCGGGGATGTCTTCGGTCAGGAAGTACTGGTGCTCCATCGAGGCGACGGGGTGCTGCACACCCATCATCGCGCCGACTTCGTTACAGCGGTAGCCGCCTGCGTTCACCACGATTTCACATTTCACATCACCCTTTTCGGTGTGCACGGTCCATGTGCTGTCCGCGTGCTGGGTCAATCCGGTCACGGGGGTGTGGCGGTTCACTTCGGCGCCTGCCAGACGCGCGCGGCGCGCCAGAGCCTGACACAATTGCGCGGGGTCGATGTGCCCGTCGGTCGGATCCCACAAGCCGCCCAGCAGGTTGTCTGTGGAAATCAGCGGATGGCGGCGCGCACATTCCTCAGCGTCGATGACTTCAAAATCGACACCCATACCGGCAGCCATTGACGCAAAGTGGCGGTAGCCATCCATCTGCGCTTCGGTGTTTGCCAGACGGATGCCGCCATCACCGTGGTTATAGCCTACGGGATACTCTGGATCATCGCGCAGTTCTTTATACAGATTGATGGAGTGGGTTTTCAGCCCCACCATCGTCTGGGTCATGCCGAAGTTGGTGACCTGTGCCGCCGAGTGCCATGTTGTGCCGGACGTCAGCTCGTCCCGCTCGATCAGCATAACGTCCGTCCAGCCCTCCTGCGTAAGGTGGTACAGCGTTGAGCACCCTGCGATGCCGCCGCCAATAACGACGACCCGAACCTGATCGCGCATGCCTGTCACTCCGTTTTGAAAAATGGTTGCGCTACCCATTGCCACAGTAGGACGCAAGGTCAATGCAGACATAACAGTTTCGACAACATGAGAACTGTTGTCGCGGATTTCAGCTAAGGTTCAATCACTACAAAAGACCCGTCGAGCCACGGAAATTGCGCAGATGCAGGCCCAACCACCTCGCGCTGGATAATCTGGCGCAACACCGCGGCAATTGCCTGTACGATCTGCTCATCAAACCCCGCGCGCGAGGTGAGCGCGATCGTTCGTGCAAAAGCGGCCAGCGGCAAAGGATCCAGCCGGACACTCTCGGCGAAACGGCGTGCGCGCATGTAGCCCAAAGGCGTGATCAGCGACCAGCCTTCGTTGCCCGCAATCACAGCCATGATCGACTGGACACTGTCAAAGGAATACCTGTTTGCCAGCTCGATCCGGCTGCGCGCCAGATGGGCCTCGATCTGTTTCCCGATCAAGTGCTTCGGATTAAACCGCAGGAACGGCAAGCCGTTTTCCCTGCTCAGTAAATCAGCAGGATCAGTCGCCATCTCCTTTGGCACAGCCATCACAAAGGGATCCCGCAAAATCGGCGCCGCAGTCACCCCCGCTACGGCCCCTTCCACGCTGGAGGAAACCGCAAGATCTATCTCTCCCCTGCGCAACAGCTCCGCTGCATCATGGCTTAGGATTGTCGAGATGGACAGCGCCGCGTGGGGCATCTGCCGTGCCAGAATGAGGGCAAGAGCCGGCGTCACGCTGCTCTCGAAATCCTCGACGATCCCGATGGTCAGCGACCGCGTACCCGTCAGCCCCGAAATCACCGTCTCCGATGTAGCGCGGCGCAAGTGCAGCAACCCTTTGGAGAGATGCTCAAGCGCTTGCGTACCCTCCCGCGTCAGGTTGAAAGGCCGCGTTGTCCGGTCAAGCAGGACAACACCCAACTGTTCCTCCAGCCGCGCGATGTGGTGGGACACAACCGAGATCGAAAGCCCCATTTCGCGGGCAGCAACCTGCATGGAGCCTGCCAGTGCAACACGCTCGAACGCGTCCAGCGCCTGAAGGGAGACCCGGGGGAGAGACATGGCAATAGTGCATCCTTGTTATCACAATATGCGAACTGTGCGCGGATGCTCTCTCTGTGTCAAACCCTCACAGGGCAGTGCGCGCCCTCACACCTGCAATCTCAGGTGATCACAGCTGAACAGGTCAATGCGGGACGGGTCCGTGTTCCACGGGATCACCCCGTCAGGCAGCAAGCTCCGTGCAAAACCGGCCAGAATGCGGCCCTGCCGCTCAAATTCCCGATCAACGTTCGCGACGCTGCAAGACGCATTCAGAAAGGCCACAACATCTCCTGCAAACAGCTCTGCCGTGATCTCAAAGTTGCACTGATGACGCTCGACACAGACCTGCAAAGAGCGGAAAAACGTCATCATCCGCCGCGCGTCAGCAAAACTGCCCACTTTGATCCGGTTCATTTCCTTGCGAATGTCATCACGAACAGATTGCGGGACCAACGGCGAAAGCTGGCCCAACAGCTCAAAGTGAGCGGCAGTGACCGTAGTGCAGTCCGGCAGGTTCGGCGTGTCTGGCAGCAGGCCGTCCGATACGGCCTGCTCATAATGCGCGCAGCGGATTTTCAAAATTTCGGTCACGCGGTCCTCATCGGACACCTGTGTAAAGCCCTGCGCGCCATCGGGAAAAGTATCTAGAAACTGGCGATGTATGCTCAGTGTGGTGTTGGCGCGCTGGATGTCGACGCCGTTGGTATATTGGTACAAGGTCCAGCCAGCCCCGAACACGCCGAGCAGCAGCATGATCCACGGCATAACGCGATCTGACACCACCCGCGAAGGCAGCCCTTGCAGCACTCCCCCGCGCAGCGCTAAACGCAGCGCCCTCGGGCTTTTTGCCGCCCACAGACAAGCGCGGGTTGCTTGTCACAGCCTTTGCCGAGATGAACCGCGTGGCCCCTGCCCCCGCAACCGTGCTGCCGCTGCCCGCAGGCGCGCCCTTTGGTGCCGTCACGGTGAATGCAGAGGCTTGCACATTGTGTCAGGCCTGTACGGGCGTCTGCCCCACCGGCGCGCTGCCGGATAATCCCGAGAAGCCGATGCTGCGCTTTACCGAGAGCGCCTGTGTGCAATGCGGTCTTTGTGCCGCGACCTGCCCCGAGGACGCCATTACGCTCACACCCCAACTGGATTTCGCCGCCTGGGATGCGCCGCGCCGGATCTTGCACGAAGAACCGCCATTCTGCTGCATCAGCTGTGGTGCCGCCTTTGCCACCCGATCCGGCATCACACGGGTGCAGGAAAAGCTTGCCGGTCACTGGATGTTCTCGGGCAATGATGGCGCCCAGCGCTTGCGGGTGCTGGAGATGTGCGAAGACTGCCGTGTGGAGGAAATCGTCAATCAGGGGTTTGACCCGCATGATGCGACAACCCGCAGGGTGCGCACCCGCGCCGATTATGACGACAACAAGTAAGCGGGCAGCTCTCTCTTAAGGGCTGTTTTCCCTTATGGGCTGTTAACCCTGCCCTTAATCGCGGGTGCTGCACTTGTACGCGGATTTGGCCAGCCAGTCGGGCCGCACGTCTACCCCCCAGCCGGGGGCCTCTGTCACATGCGCCTTACCGTCGCTGATGGTGTAAGGGTCCTGCACAAACAGGTCGCGCTGCCACGGGTAATAGTAGTCATCCTCGATCGAGAACTCCAGATAGCGGCCCGCGTTGGGGATAGCGCGCAGCAAATGCATGGTGAACAGGGTCACCAGTGACAGGTTTGCGCAATGGGGCGTACAGGGCAGATTGGCCTGCGCGCCCATCTGCGCCACCTGCATGCTCAGCCCCATCCCCCCCAGATAGAGAACATCGGGCTGGATGATATCCACCGCACGCATCGCAATCATGCGCTTCCAGTGTTGCATGTCCCAGTCCTGCTCGCCGCCTGCGACATCCATGCGCAGGGTGCGGGTAACTTCGGCTGTCTGCTCGATTTCCCAATAGGGGCACGGCTCTTCGAAATGCTCATAGCCGTTGTCTTCCAGCATCCGCCCCACAGTGATGGCGCGCGCGGGGCTATAGCATGAGTTGCCATCGACCAGCAGAGACACATCAGGCCCCAGCGCCTTGCGGATGGTTGGAATGATCTCTTCGGTCCGGCCGGGCCATTCGTCGCGGTCCTGCCCGCATTCGGCGCCAACACGCACTTTGAACGCATCAAACCCGTAGGTGTCGCGCAGGGCAGTCATACGCGCGGCCTCTGCCTCTGGCGTGATGTCACGCCGCATCGACGAGGCATAGGCGCGGATCGGGCCGGCAGTGCCGCCCAGCAGCTCGGCCACAGGCTTGCCCGCGACTTTCCCGCGCCAGTCCCAGACGGCGGTATCCAGCCCCGCCATTGCGCGGCGCAGATAGGTGCCCGGAAATTTATGCTCCCGCAACGGGATTTCCGCAATCACCGCTTCCAGCGCGTCCATCCCACGGCCCAGCGTCCAAGGCGCCACCTGACGGTGCAGGATTTCGCAGGTCAGATCGCTGTTATAAGTCGAGACCTGCCCCCAGCCCGTTGTGCCACCTTCGGCAGTGACGCGGACAAACCCGATAAGCGGCGTGCAGAACGTCTCGATCTTGTCGATGCGCGGGCCCACGTCTGCGGCCCCCCGGTCATAATTGACGGGGGCCGTGCCGGAAGTTGAATAGGGCATGCTCATGTCGCGTCCTCCAAAATCAGATCAGCGGCGCGGTGGGCCAGCATCATCGTAGGCGCGTTCGTGTTGGCGGATGTGATGTTCGGGAAGGTAGAGGCATCAACCACACGCAGGCCCGCCAGCCCGTGCACCTTGAGCTTGGGGCACACGACTGAGCTTGCCGCATCAGCCCCCATCCGGCACGTGCCTACAGGATGGAAAACCGTACCACAGCGCTCGCGGAAATCAGCGAGGATATCATCGGGCGTCATACGGCGAAGGTCGGGATTCATCGCCTGCTCGACCAGTCCTTTTAGCGCGGAGGTGTTCATCAACTGCTGGCACAGCTGCGCCCCTGCGATCACCTGTGACCGGTCCTCATCGGTGGACAGCGAGTTGGGGCGGATCAACGGGGCCGCCAGCGGATCGGCCGAGCGGATATCGATACGTCCGCGACTGGTGGGGCGGGACGGCTGGAAACTGATGATAAAACCGGGGAACGGGTCCGGCTGGACCACGCTGCGTTTGCCCGCAGGGGCCGTGCTGTAGGTAACGGGGTTGAAATAGAGCTGCTGGTCCGGCTGGGCCAGATCGGGCGAGGAGCGGAAGTAGCCGCCGCACTGGTTGACCGACAACGAAAGTGGCCCGCGCCGCGTCAGCGCGTATTGCAGGGCCGCGCGCACCTTGCCATGGAACGGGCGCAGCACGTTGTTCAACGTCGGTTCGGTTGCGCGGAAGTAATAGTTGATGCCCAGATGGTCTTGCAGGTTACCGCCCACATGCGGGGCGTGCAGCACGGGTGTGATCCCCATTTGGCGCAGCGTGTCCGCAGGCCCCACGCCCGACAGCTGCAAGATGCGCGGCGAAGTGACAGCCCCCGCCGACAGAATAATCTCGCGCCCTGCCCGAAGGCTCAGCGGCTTGCCCTTGTGGCGCAGGGTGACGGCGGTGGCGCGGGTGCATTCAAAGACAATCCGCTCGACCATGGCGCCGGTCATCAAGGTGACATTGGGCCGCTTGAGTGCGGGTGCCAGAAACGCCCGCGCCGAGTGCATCCGCCGGCCCCTGCTGGTGTTGATCCGGTAGACGGCAGCCCCTTCGTTTTGCGCGCCGTTGATGTTGTCTGTTGCGGGCAATCCCAACTCTTTTGCGGCGGCAAAGAAATGACGGTTCGCGCGGTGGATCTGGTCCGCAACATCCTGCACATGCAAGCGCCCTGTGCCCTTGCGGGTACCATCCGCGCCCACCTGCGTCTCCATCGCCTCATAGGTCTGGCGCACAGTGTCCCAATCCCAGCCGGTAGCCCCCGCCGACACCCAATCGTCAAAGTCCCGTGGCAACCCGCGCGCATAGACCAGCGCGTTGATTGCCCCTGATCCGCCGACCACTTTGCCGCGCGGCCAATAGCCTGAGCGGCCTGCCAACGCTTCTTCGGGTTCGGACTTGTATTTCCAGTTCACTGCGGGGTCGAAGTAGGTCTTGCCATAGCCCAGCGGCAGCGCAATCCAGGGCGAGCGGCCACGCCCGCCCGCCTCCAGCACCAGCACGCTGTGACGCCCGGAGGCACTGAGCCGTTCGGCCAGCACACAACCAGCCGAACCTGCTCCGATGATGATATAATCGTAGTCCGCCATATGCCCTGCCCGCTTGCCAATGGTGCCGTTACAGACCGCTTTCGGGCAGCCTCAGGAATGAAAACTAAAATTGGCCACAAAATGCCAGAGCAAACTTGGGACTTGCAGGAATTTGCTGCATTTATCCAACGATCAAGGCGGGCTGTACGCGTGGTTTCAAGGACAGGAGCACTAGTACCAGCGTTTGAGCAGTACTTGCGCAATCTTTTCAACGTTCGGCTCTTGCAGCAGGGACAGGTGAATGCCCTGCACGTCGATTACTTCAAAACCGGCAGATGCGATCTCGGCCCATCCGAGGCCCGTTCTGATCCCCTCGGCACTGTCGAGAAAGTTGCTCTCCGCACGGAAAATGATCAAAGGGACATCAATTTTGCGCGGCGTGTATTGGTCCAGTGCTGCCTCGTTGGCGGCATCAAACTGCGCCACATTCACGGGGGCTGCAACGTTTCCGCGCCGTGCGTCACGCCGGAGCACACGGGCAGCATGGGCCACGCGCAAATCGTACATCCTGTTGCGCAGCAGATGTGCTGGATAATCACGGCCGATGTATCTGGCGCGGCGCAGATGGGCTATGCCCCTTGGCAGTCCGGTGACCTCCCGCCTACCGCCGGGTCCTGCTGCGTCGATAATCGCCAATGTAGCAACATCCCTGCCACCCGCTTTCAGCTGGTGCGCCAGCTCCACTGCCAGATAGCTTGCCAGCGACACAGCAATCAGATGGATCGGCCCCTCGGGATAATATGCGTTGATATCCGCGCAATAGCGCGCTGCCGTATTTTCTACGCCAACAGGTGAATCCGGCCCCAAAGACGCAAACGAGACACCCATCACCGGCTGATCCGGCCCCAGCAACTGCGCAAGGGGGCGGAAATATTCCTCA
>JAQXCD010000041.1 GCA_029252045.1 Sulfitobacter sp. | reverse complement strand
CTTTAGCTCGTTGATAAAACCTTCGGCTGCGTGATCCAAAAATTACGCATCACCCCCTGTAATAGTGCGCGTCACATCTGTACCATTCATATGGAGCTTCAACTGGGCAGCCATCATATTGCTGCTGTCATCTCCCGGCATATAGGAAACCTCCAAGCTGGGCAGACATTTCGCAATTCCGTAAAGTTGGGGGTAGAAATCGCCATTGGCAGCCGCAAAAGTATGAATTACTCAGCGCGGCCGTGCTGGTTTACAAGGTACTGAAATGTCCAAAAATCCCTACTATTCCGGCCCTCCGAGCGATCACTTCGACGGCAAGCGATTTCACTTAGTCGACCGAACCGCAACCGATAGGTCATTTCGTGACCTTTGGCGCTGGCAGCGAGAAGGCACGCGCACGTCATGGCCAAAGACTGTTCCTGTAACACAAGCAATACCACCCACCCGCAGCATAACGCCTCGGCTCACGATGATTGGGCATGCTACAATACTCATTCAGGTAGCGGGGCTTAACATCCTCACAGATCCCGTCTGGTCAGATCGGGCCAGTCCATTCCGTTTTGTGGGGCCAAAGCGGGTCACTGAACCGGGCGTTGATTTCGCCCAGCTGCCAACGATTGACACAGTCCTTCTGAGCCACAATCACTACGACCATTTCGATATCGCCACGCTGCGCCGCTTGATTTTGCGTGATCACCCCTTGATTGTCACGCCACTCGGTAATGACGTCATTGTGCGCAAAGGTATAGCAACAGCCCGAACCATAACAGGCGATTGGCATGACAGTATTTCCCTGTCCCCCGATGTATCGGTTCATCTGACGCCGGCAAACCACTGGTCGTCACGCGGCATTCGCGACCGCCGGATGGCCCTTTGGTCCGGGTTTTGGATTGATACGCCAGACGCGCAAATCTGGTTTGCAGGCGACACCAGTTACGGGGATGGTGAGATATTTCATGACATTCGCAAACGCTACGGCGCGCCGCACATCGCGATGATTCCGATTGGTGCCTATGAGCCGCGCTGGTTTATGTCAGACCAGCATGTCGCGCCCGAGCAGTCCGTCCAGATATTTCATGATATTGGCGCAGAGCAGGCTCTTGGTTTCCATTGGGGCACGTTCCAATTGACGGACGAAGGGCGGGAAGAACCCCTGCAGCTCTTGCGTACATCCCTTGCCGCTTCGGGCGTCGCATCCTCACGGTTTACCGCATTTGCACCGGGAGATGTGCACGTCGCATCGGCATAGAACGGTTCCAAAACCGCAGCATAGCGGGGCTTCCGTCAACCGATTAACAAGGCTCAATCCAGCTTCAAATGTCGCTGACTTTTCTTGATGTAGGTCCAAGCGACAAAACGACTTGTTTTTTGCCCCTGCGCCATTTCAACCACATGAAAGTCCGCGACTTTAGCCCGTTTCAAGATTCTATGCAGTGGCTGTAGGTTATCTCTTTTCGATACCAACGATGTGAACCAAAGACACTGTTGCGAGAACTCTCTGCTTTGCTCAACCATTCTGGCGATAAACCTTATCTCGCCACCCGGGCACCAAAGCTCGGCGTTTTGACCGCCAAAATTAAGTTCTTTTGAATGCCCCTCGCCAAGGTTGCGCCACTTGCGTTGCGTGCCTCTGCTCGCTTGTTCAGGGGAGGCGTGGAAAGGCGGGTTGCACAGGGTTATGTGAAAGGCATCGTGGGGTTTAATCACCCCCCTCAAGATGTTCTCGGGATTATCCTGTTGCCTGAGATCGATGTCCAATTTGTTGAGCGTGGAAATCTGCCGCGCCGAATTGAGAGCGATCGGGTCTATATCTACGCCCGTGAAGTGCCAGCCGTACTCACTCTGGCCGGTAAGCGGGTAAACCAAGCTAGCTCCAGTGCCGATGTCCAACGCCTTTACGCGACGCCCACGGGGGATTTCTTGATTGTTGCTACGGGCGAGCAAGTCAGCCAGATAGTGGATATAATCGACGCGACCGGGGATCGGCGGGCACAGATAATCCGCAGGGATGTCCCAAAAATCAATATTGTAATGCGTCTTGAGCAATGCGCGGTTCAGCATGCGGACCGCCAGCGGGTTCTTGAAATCAATGGTCACCTGCCCGACAGGGTTGCTGGTCGTGAATACCTCAAGTTCTGGTAAATCCGCGACCAAGCGCCCGAAATCGTAACCTTCCAAGTGTTGATTTCGGGGGTGGAGCTTTGTTTTGGTGATCATTCGGGCGTTTCCATTAAAGTTGGCGGATAGGCATCCAAACCATTCATTGCTCCTAAACCCTCATCGACAAATAGTAAAATTATTGGGGAGAGAGTGATTGCGCGACCGCTTGCCGCCCCAGCGTCCCAGAAGCCAAAGCGCTGCTAGCCAGCGCCGCCCTTTTCTTTCATCCCCTCAGCCAGTGCCGCAACCAGCCCGGTCAACTCATTCATCAAATGCTCGCGCGGGGAGTCGGCATATTGCATGTTTAGAGACATCCGAAAATACTTTGCAACAGCGAGTGCTTTGAGCGATTGCCCTGCACCGTTGAGTTGAGGCTGCCTCTGGCCAATACTGCACAAGCCGCATTGGCAAAGCGGGACGGTCTGGTACACAGCAATTGCGCGGCCCTGTCCGGAACGCTGCGGGAGGTTTTGTGTTCAAACGATACGCTATATTTTATACACCGGAAGGCGAGTTTGCCGAGTGGGGAGCGCGTTGGCTCGGCTGGAACAGCCGAACTGTAGCTGTTGTACGGCACCCCGACATTGCAGGCCTTGATGTTCCAGCGCTGACGGATACGCCGCGCAAATATGGTCTGCACGGCACGCTCAAAGCGCCCTTTGCACTGGCCGCCGGCACAAACCAACTCCGGATCGAGCAAGTCGCAGCAGAGTTTGCCCAAAACCATTCAGGTTTTGAAGCCGGGCCGCTGGCGCTGTGCTATAAAAACGGATTTGTCGCATTGCGCCCATCGCTCGACCTACCAGTGCTGCAAGAGTTTGCAGACCTCGTTGTCAGGGCATTTGATCATTTGCGCGCGCCGCTAACCGCTGAGGACCTTATACGCCGCCGCAAAACACGCCTAAGCAGCCGTCAGGACCAGCAATTGATGACTTGGGGTTATCCCTTCGTTTTTGATGATTTCCAGTTCCACCTTACGCTGACCGGGCGCGTCAACAATCAGATGGCGGCGCAGGTCATTGAGGCGCTGGAACCGCAGATCGGCCCGTTGCTCCCTGCCCGTTTTGTGATCAATGCGATCACTCTCATGGGAGAGGACGCAGACGGGATGTTCCATCAGATAGACCGCTACCCAATCACCGGGTAAATCGAAATAAAGAGAAACCACCGGCCACTCCTGTTACCGATGGTTTCTCAATTTTGGTCGAGAGCACAAAAAACCTACAGAATGGTCATGTTATGGTGTGTCCCGCATCAAGACGAGCCAGATAAAGTAGAAGTGTGCGCATCCGTAAAAAATGGCCTTATCCCGATGCAGTTTTTGTTAATCAAATCAAACACCTGATCCAACCCCCAAAATGCGCTAAACTTTAAAGCATGCGCAAAAGGACAAAGCGTGCGCAAAGACGTTTGATGTAAGAACGCCACAACAAAACGATGCAGAAATTCGCAGCACCAAGCACAAAAAAGCCCACGCAAAGCGCGGGCTGATGGTAGCGGGAGGTTCTGGATAGGTCAGTCTGGAATAGCTTTCCAGAACAACTTATCTTTCCGAAACATCGATGTGTAACCCGGGAGATTGAATGGCGTTACAGCCTCGGTCATGTTGGTTTTGGTTACCCACGCATTAAGGAAGTGCTCGCGTGTCAAAACAGCTGACTTCGCTGCGCAGGCCTCCCCTACGGTTTTCGTGATGATCTCGCAGACCACTCCCCAGCGAAACGCTCCCGCAGACGCCAGCCTGTGGATGAAATCGCGGCTGTACAGGTCACTGTCGACCGACAACCCCGTCTCTAATGCATAGCTGTCCAGGATCTCAGCGATCACCCCCGCTTCGGTGTCATAATCAATATCGTCGAAAGTAAAATGGGTGGCTTTTCGGAACAGCTGCTCAGATCGAGGAAAATAATTTCTAAGCTCAGGCACACCAGAAAAGATCAACATCAAGGGCCAATCCCGTGATTTCAGGATCGTCTTGAAAAAATCGAGAATCTCCTCGAGGGCAGTCTCAGATTTACCGGCCATGATGTGCTGAACTTCATCATAATGAATACCGACAATACCTTGTATCCGGCCCTGCACAGCAACTTTCTTCCAGATTTCAGCCTGAGTAATTCGGGCAGAACTGCACAACGGGAACTCCATAGCTTCGAGGGTTTGGCGCCCGAGGTCCTTCCATCCTCCTTTGCGGTCAAGCACGCAGTGGACTACCTTTGCTGGCTGACCTCCCGGAAGAACTGAGTTGCTGGCGTTGAAATCGTCCATCAACTGATTGATCTCCTCAGTCTTCCCCGTGCCACTGGCGCCGGTAACTATCAAAACTTCTGACTCAAACCGCTTCCCACCCCTGTGAAGTGGTCCCACTAATTCGGACAGTTTTGCGGTTCAGCTAAGATGTAATCAGGTTGGTTTCATGCCGCCTTCTGGGTTCGTTCTGTGTCGAAGAATGCGTCGTCGGGGATCGTTTGTCGAGGGCTGTGTGTGGCCGTTCAGTATTGTAGAAGCTGATCCAGTCTTTGATCACGCGTTTGGCTTGGAAACCATCCTGCAATTCGTGCAGATAAACGGCCTCCTGTT
>JAQXCD010000040.1 GCA_029252045.1 Sulfitobacter sp. | reverse complement strand
GCTGCTGCCGCTGTGTCGGTTGCTGCGTCGGTTGTCGCTGTTACCGTATCCGTTGCAGCAGTTGCGGCATCGGATGCTGCCTCTGTGGTTGCTGTAGCCACATCGGAGGCTGTTTCTGTCACAGCAGTTGCCGCGTCAGAGGCTGCTTCGGTTGTCGCTGTTACCGCGTCAGATGCTGCTTCGGTGGCTGCTGTTGCTGTTTCTGGCACGGCTGTCGCTGCGTCAGAGGCTGCCTCGGTTGTCGCTGTTACCGCGTCAGATGCTGCTTCGGTGGTTGCTGCCACTGCATCGGATGCCGCGTCGGTTGTTGCTTCAACCGCGTCCGCTGCTACGTCCGCCGCGTCGCTTGCCGCCTCTGATGCCACTTCAACGGCGTCATTTGTGGCTGTCGTAGCCGTTGCTGTAACATCGCTTGCAATTTCCTGCACGCTGCGGCCGGAATAGAGCACATAGCCCCCGACTGCGATGATTGCGGCAACGATGACCCAAACTAGATTTTTCATATGTACTTCCCCTTTTGTACCAGTGTGGCGCAGCCCAAGACGGCTTCGCACACTATTGCGGCCCAAATGCGCATCCAAATACACATGTACAAGGGGAAAAGGCACATAGGAGCCGCACATGGGCATGATTTTGAACTTGAAGGAGCCGCTTGGGGCGTCTACTTTGTGAAATCGGTAAATCAACTATCAAAGGACGATCATCATCGCTCGCAGACCCCATAACGCACCGCCGCAACGTGACACCGGCCCGCGCGTCAATGAAAATATCCGCTCTAACGAAATTCGCCTGATTGGCGCAGATGGCGAAAACGTCGGCGTTGTAACGCCAACGCGCGCCATGCAGATGGCCGAAGAGGCTGGTCTCGACCTTGTCGAAATCTCTCCTAACGCCAACCCGCCCGTGTGTAAGATCATGGATTTCGGCAAATTCAAATACGAGACGCAAAAGCGCGAAGCCGAAGCGCGCAAAAAGCAGAAGATCATCGAGATCAAAGAGGTCAAGTTCCGCCCGAACACGGACACCAACGATTACGATGTCAAAATGCGCAATGTTTTCAAGTTTCTGGAAAACGGCGACAAGGTGAAAGTAACCTTGCGTTTCCGGGGCCGCGAAATGGCCCACCAGAACCTCGGCCGCGAGCTGTTGGAGCGTGTGGCAGAGGATACCAAAGAACAAGGCAAGGTCGAAAACTTCCCGAAAATGGAAGGCCGCCAGATGGTCATGTTGATCGGCCCGCTGCCAAGCAAGTGACCACCAGCTGATATTCTCCTGACAGTAGCAGGATAAACAAACGCCCCGCCTGAATGGACGGGGCGTTTTGCTTTTAGAAAAGGCGCACGCAGTACTGCGCACGCCCTGTGTTGTGCGGCACTAGCCCGTGATCGCCGCAACCGCACGCTTTGTCATCACACCCGTCAGATGGGCTCTGTACGCGCCAGTACCGTGCAAATCGCTGATCATTGCTGATCCGTCCGCTTTCAGGCCCGCAACCGCTTCCGCGTTGAAATTCGCATTCAACGCCTCTTCGGCTTCGGTCCAGCGGAATACACCGTTCTCGGATGCCCCCGTAACGGCGACACGCACACCGTCGGCAAACTTGGCAACAAACACCGCCACCAACGGAAACCGCGAGGCAGGTTGCAGGTGCTTTTCATAATGCGCAGCCTCCGGGATAGGGAAACGCACTTCGGTGACAATCTCGCCCTCCTCCAGTGCGGTCTCGAACATACCAAGGAAATAATCATCCGCCGCAATCTCGCGATTGTTCGTCACAACCGTTGCACCGGATGCCAACACACCTGCAGGATAGCACGCAGAGGGATCATTATTCGCGACCGAGCCGCCAATCGTGCCGCGGTTGCGCACAGCCGGATCCCCGATCCGCGCCGCCAGCGATGCCAGCGCCGGATATTGCGTACCGACTTCCGCCGCCACAGTTGCATGTGTCGTCGCCCCGCCGATGCACAGCTGCCCCGCATCATTGTTGCACACGCCTTTCATCTCGGCGATGCCGTGCAAGGACACCAATACGGAGGGGGCCGCCAACCGCGCCTTCAACGTCGGGATCAAAGTCTGCCCACCGCTCATCGGCTGCGCTTCCTCGCGTCCCAAGGCCTTGACCGCTTCCGCAATCGTGGTCGGCATTTCAACATCGAAATTATACATCTTCTTTTCCTTCCAGGCGCAGGTCGTTCTCCTTGCACCCTTTTTCATATCCCAAAGAACAACCGATGCCCCGCAGGGCACCGCTTGCAGGTCAAACTCAGCCTTGCATCGCTTCCCAGACACGGTGCGGTGATACAGGCATGTCGACGTGGTCAACCTTGCTGCCTCCGGACCGCATGGCGTCCAGAACCGCATTCACCACCGCCGGAGGAGAGCCGATCGCTCCTGCCTCGCCGCAGCCCTTCACGCCCAGAGGATTGTGCGTGCACGGCGTCTGGCAGGAATGGTCCACATCATAGAACGGCAGATCGGACGCACGCGGCATGGCGTAATCCATATAGGATGCGCTCAGCAACTGGCCGTCGCTGTCATAGGCGCAATTCTCGAGTAGTGCTTGCCCGATGCCTTGCGCCAGACCACCGTGCACCTGCCCTGTCACGATCATCGGGTTGACGATATTGCCGAAATCATCCGCAGCCGAGAACCGCTCGATGGTGACCTGCCCCGTTTCGGGGTCCAGCTCGACCTCACAGGCATAGGCGCCCGAGGGGTAGGTGAAGTTTGACGGGTCGTAGAAGGCCGTCTCCTCCAGACCGGGCTCGATCTCTTCCAGCGGGTAGTTGTGTGGTACATAAGCGGCCAGCGTCACATCGCCCCAAGCCACGGATTTATCCGTACCTGCTACGGTGAACGCGCCGTCTTTCAGCTCAACATCGCCCTCGGAGGCTTCCAGCAAGTGGCTGGCGATCTTCTTGGCTTTGGCGATGATCTTCTCGGTGGCACGCACCATGGCAGAGCCGCCAACAGCAAGGGAGCGTGAGCCATAAGTGCCCATGCCCATCGGCGTATTGGCCGTATCACCATGCACGATCTCGACCATATCCTCGGGAATGCCGATCATGTCGGCGACCACTTGCGCAAAGGAAGTCTCATGCCCCTGCCCGTGGCTGTGGCTGCCTGTCATCACAACCAGACCGCCGGTGGCATTCACACGCACGGTGCAGCTCTCGAACAGACCTGCGCGCGCGCCCAGTTGCCCAACGAGGTTGGACGGCGCGATGCCGCAAGCCTCGATATAGCAGTTCACGCCAAAGCCGCGCAGTTTGCCCTTGGCCTCAGAGGCTTCGCGACGCTTTTTGAAACCAGCGATGTCGGCCATCTCTTCAAGCTTGTCCATCGTGGCCACATAGTTGCCGGTGTCATATTCCACGGCCACAGGCGTGGCATAGGGGAACTGGGTGATAAAGTTCTGACGGCGCAGTTTAATGGGATCGACCTTCAGCTCATGCGCGGCTTTGTCCACCAGACGCTCCAGTTGATATGTCGCCTCGGGGCGGCCTGCGCCACGGTAGGCATCCACTGGCACCGTATTGGTGAACACGGCCTTGACGTTTACATAGATCAGCGGGGTTTTATAGTTGCCCGCCATCAGCGTGCCGTGCAGCCATGTGGGAACAGAAGGCGCAAAGGTGCTCAGATAGGCGCCCATGTTGGCATAGGTATCGGTGCGCAGGGCGGTGAAGTTATTGTCCTTGTCCAGCGCCAGCTCGATCTTGGTGACATGGTCGCGGCCATGGGCATCCGACATAAACGCTTCCGAGCGGCTGGACGTCCATTTCACCGCGCGGTTACAGGCCTTGGCCGCAAAGGTCACAAAGGCTTCTTCCTGATAGTGGAAGATCTTGGTGCCGAAACCACCGCCCACGTCCGGGGCCACAACGCGCAATTTGTGCTCGGGAATGCCCAGAACAAAAGCGCCCATCAGCAGGCGGATGACATGAGGGTTCTGGGATGTGGTGAAGAGCGTATGATCGCCAGTGCCACGGGAATAGTCGCCCACAGCCACGCGCGGCTCCATCGGGTTGGCGACAAGACGGTTGTTGACCAGCTCCAGCGTGGTCACATGGGCCGCGTCCTTGAACGCCTGATCCACGGCACCCTTGTTTTCTTCAACAAAGCCCCAGTCGTAGCACAGGTTGCTTGTCAGATCGTCGTGCACCTTGGGTGCGCCCGCTTTCACGGCGTCTTTCATGTTGATGACGGCGGGCAGTTCCGAGATATCCAGCACAATAGCTTCTGCCGCATCGCGCGCCTGTTCAAGCGTTTCGGCCACAACAGCGGCAATCGGCTCACCGACATGGCGGACCTTGCCGTGGGCCAGCACCGGATGGCGCGGCTCTTGCATCACTTCGCCGTGTTTGTCCGTCACCTGCCAGCCGCAGGGGATCGAGCCTACGGCCTCGAAATCCGCACCTGTGAAAATCCGCACCACACCCGGCATGCCGTCAGCGGCGGAGGTATCCACCCCGTTCAGCGTGCCATGTGCAACATCAGAGCGCAGGAAATAGACGTAGGCCTGCCCGTTTACGTTGATGTCGTCTGTATAGTTGCCCTCACCGGTCAAAAACCGGATGTCCTCGCGCCGCTTGCTGCTGGCGCCGATACCGTGATCCTTTGGCATTAAAATTCCTCCCAATATGCGGTGCACCTGCTGCGCACCAAAGCTCTGTCGCGGACCCACCGCGCAGCATGCCGCCTGCCTCCCGCAGGCCGCATACTTTTATTCTGCAGCGATGGTTCCGACGTCCTGACCGGATGCCGCCATGATCGCTTTCACGATGTTGTGATAGCCTGTGCAGCGGCAGATGTTGCCATCGAGATAGTGGCGCACGTCTGCCTCGGTCGGTTTGGGGTTGTCTTTAAGCAGCGCTGCCGCAGACATCACCATGCCGGGGGTGCAGAAACCGCACTGCAAACCGTGGTGGTCCTGAAACGCCTGCTGAATCGTGTTGAGCGTGCCGTCAGGGGCCGCTTGGCCCTCGATGGTTGCAACCTCCGCGCCATTGGCCTCAACCGCCAGCATGGTGCAGGATTTCACCGCCTCTCCGTTCACATGCACCACACAGGCGCCGCATTGGCTGGTGTCGCAGCCAACATGTGTGCCCGTCAGGTTCAGGTTTTCGCGCAAGAACTGCACCAAAAGCGTACGCCCTTCCACATTGCCGGATGCGGCTTTGCCGTTCACGGTCATCTTCACTTCAGTCATGCGTGTCCTCCCAGACTTCTCAATTTTCTAACGTTGAGGAGAGTTAAGCACGCCGCCGCTGCGTTGAGAACTAAAAATTTGACTTGACGCAAGATGTTACCAGCCTACGCGACGGCTCTACCCGCGCGGGCGGCGTGGCTGCGGGCGTGTGGGTATTTCCTTGAGCAGCCCCCCCACCCCCATCGCAGCAATATCACCCGAAGTAACTTTGATCCCGCAGACTATCCGCGCCAAGACCCAATCCGCACCGTTAAGCGCGGGAGAGCGGGCACAGCCCGGCAGGCCAATCACCTGCTGTGTGCCGCGCGTGCCCAAAAACAGCAGGTTCCCCGGATCAACCGGCATACCAAAGCGCGTGATGCTGCCGCCCGCCTGCACCAGCGCGCTAGGGGCGACATCATGTATATCGGAGGTGGCAGAGCCTGTGAGAATCAACACCAATGGCGACGCGGCGGCCAAGATTGCATCGCGCAAATCCGCCTGCCTATGCGGCACAACCACAACCGCCTCCAGCGTGACACCCAGCGCTGACAGGCGATCCTCGATCGCGGGGCGGCCTTTTTCGCCGGCACCGCCTGCAATTTCGGTGATGATCAGCGTGGCGCGGTCCAGTGTGGGGGCTGCAAGGGAGATGGCCCATTTGGCGGCCTGCGCGGCCACCTCAAGCGCTGATTCCGGCACCGCATAGGAAATAATCTTGATCGTGGCGACCATATCGCCCGCGCGCAGTTGGTGGTGCGGCGGCACAGTGGCCACTGTGATCATCGGATCGCCGCCATTCACGGCATTTAGTGCCGCCACGTCCAGCACGGCGACACCTGCACTATCGGCAATCAGGTTCACGCGCCCAGTAAACGCAGCACTGCGGCGCAAGCCCGTGCTGCCCTCCATCAGGGCATCCGCCAAGGCATCGGCAGCAGCGTTTTCCTTCACATCGCCCGCCTCAAGTGTGGCAACAACGACCTGCGCAATCTGCGCTGCATTGAGGGCGGCGATATCACCTTCGTCCAGAACCTGCCCTTTGCGCAAACGCCCCTGTGGCAGGGCAACCGAATGGGCCAGCACCGCACCCAACGCATTCGACGTGGCAACCGGCCCGAACTTCATGGCATGCGCAACGCTTCGATCATCTGCGCAAGGATCGAGACGGCAATTTCCGCAGGCCCCGACGCGCCGATGTTCAGCCCCACAGGGCCTTTGATTCGCGCGATGGTATGGGGATCAAACCCCGCCGCACTCAGCCGTTCAACCCGCGCGCGGTGGGTCCGGCCAGAGCCAAGCGCGCCGATGTAGAACGCGCCCGTGCGCAGGCCGATGTGCAGCGCGGGATCATCCAGTTTGGGGTCATGGGTGAGCAGGACAAGGGCCGTGCGCGTGTCAACGCCTGCCGCCTCAAGGGCAGCATCGGGCCAGTCGTTGATCAGCGTGGCATCGGGGAAGCGCGCAGGGGAACCGAAGGCCTCGCGCGGGTCAATCACCACGGGGTCAAACCCCGCAATCCGCGCCATAGGCACCAAGGCCTGCGCAATATGCACCGCCCCCACCACAACCAGCCGCAGGGGTGGATTATGGATGGCGGTAAATATCGCCCCCTCTTCGTCCAGACCCGAGCGGTCCATACGGAATCGCTCGGCGTGACCATCGGTGGTCAGGGCGTGGTGGCTGCCGTCCAGCGCTACTTCGTAGGCCACAGGCGTGCGGGCTGCGCGCGCGGCGACCAGCTGCTCCAGCACCTCAAGCGGCATTCCGCCTGTGCCGACCGGCTCGACCAGAACGCGAATCGTACCGCCGCAGGCCAAGCCCACGGCGAAAGCGTCGCCGTCGCTTACACCGTATTCCAGCAGCTTGGGCGCGCCCTGCTCCAGCGCCTCCAGCGCCTCCAGAACCACAGCGCCTTCGACACATCCACCTGATACAGAGCCTTCCATAGAGCCATCCGAGGCCACAACCATCTGTGCGCCCACACGGCGCGGGGCCGAGCCCCATGTCTCTATAACAGTGGCCAAAGCAGCTCCATGGCCCGCCTTGATCCACGCCAGCGCCTGCTCCGGCGCGCCTGATATCTGTTGCATCTCTTATACCCTCCTGAGGGAAGTCAGTGGCGTCCAGCGTCCGACAATCCGCTCACTTGTGCAAGGCGGCATCTTGCCCTCTTGCAAGCGGCGTCAGCCCCTACTACTTATTGTGCAACGACATCTACCCCGGAGACGATACATGCCAATGCAAGCCAGCGAAATCGAAGACCTTCTGCGCCAGACCTTTCCGGATGCGCAGATTTCGGTTCAAGGTAACGACGGCGTGCATATGTCTGCGATGGTAGTTGACGAAAGCTTTCGCGGTAAAAACCGTGTCCAGCAGCAACGCGCCGTCTATGCTGCACTCAAAGGTAAAATGGACGGCACAAACGGCGATCTGCACGCCCTTGCCCTGACAACAAAGGTACCTGAATAATGATCCTTATCTCCACAGTAGTTGTGACGCTTGTTCTGATGGCTGCCGCCCTCAAGCTCATGACACCCCAAAAACGCACTGCCCCCGTAAGGAAGACAAAATGAGCGACGCTGCCACACAAATCAAAGACACTGTCACAAACAACGATGTCGTGTTGTTTATGAAAGGCACCAAAGCGATGCCGCAGTGCGGATTCTCTTCGCGTGTGGCTGGTGTGTTGAACTACATGGGCGTTGATTTTGCCGATGTGAATGTTCTGGCCGACGAAGGCATCCGGCAGGGCATCAAGGATTTTTCCGACTGGCCCACGATCCCGCAGCTCTATGTTAAGGGCGAGTTTGTCGGCGGGTGCGATATCATCACGGAAATGACGATGTCGGGCGAGCTGGATGCGCTGTTTGCCGAAAACGGTGTGACGTTCGACAAAGACGCCGCCGAGAAAATCCGCGAAGCCAACGCCTGACGCGGGCTTTACGACTTTACTATTTAGGCGCGCCTTTTTTTATGTCTGCCAGTCACTCCGGTGAGAAGCGGAATACAAAAAAGGCGCACCTGTCAGGGTGCGCCTTTCGTCCGTCATATTGCATGTCGCTTACTGGTCGGTTTCAGTTGCTTTCTGCACACCTTTGACCACCAGTTTACCTGCGCCGATAGTGCCTTTTACGGCAGTTTTTGCGACAAATCCCGTTGCGCCGACCGTGTTATCCACCACCTGCTCTGTCGAGCACGCGGAGACGGCAACCAATGCGCCCAGCAGGGCCACGATCATCATTTTCTCTGTCTTCAACATCTTGTATTCCTTTCAGCATTTCGCCGTTTACGCAGCACCGGCGCCCGAGGGGCATCGACAGGTAGACCTGACCGATCCGGTTTTGCTCCTCCATATATAGTGGCTGTGCAGACAAGAGGAAAACGAATAAGAATTGCGCTTAAAGAGCAAATTTCTCATGGATATACCCGATGGACATCACCCGATCAGAACCTTTATCGAAGTCGCCAATACCGGATCGTTTGTGGCCGCCTGTGACCGGTTGTTTGTGACCCAATCAGCGGTAAGCCTGCGCATTCAGCGTCTGGAAGACAGTCTGGGCCACCCCTTGTTCACCCGTTCCAAAGCCGGCGCCATCCTGACCCCTGCGGGTGAGCAGTTCGAGAAATATGCCCTCAGCCTGCTGAAAATCTGGGAAGAAGCGCACCAGCAGATTGCGATTCCCGAAGGCTATAGCCGGACGTTAACCATTGGCGCGCAATATTCGCTATGGCCGCGACTGGGGTTTCAGTGGCTAGACAAGCTCCAAGCCGCTATGCCCGAGCTGAGCATCCGCACCGAACTCGGCATGCCCGACCGTTTGACGCGGTTCCTGATCGAAGGCGTTGTGCAGGCCGCTCTTATATATACGCCACAGCTGCGCCCCGGCCTACTGGTTGAACACGCGCTGGACGACGAATTGGTAATGGTCGCCTCCTACCCCGAGGCCACAGCGGATTGCGCGGATGACTATGTCTTTGTCGATTGGGGCGCGGAATTCACCCATGCCCATGCGGTGGCCCTACCCCATATGACAAATTCCGGCCTCACGATGAGTCTGGGCGCGCTGACGGCGGACTATATCATGTACCGGCGTGCCAAGGCATACCTGCCAGCCCGTGCCGTCAAGCGGCGGTTAGACGCCGGAAGTCTACATATTGTGTCAAATGCACCACGCTTCCCCTACCCAGCGTGGATTGTTTGGCGCGAGGACCTGGATGACGACATCGCAGCGATTGCACAGCGCACTTTGGCCGAAGTATCTCAAGGTGCTGAAAACGAACAACATTCCTTCACAGACCTGCTCAGTTCAATGACCCTGCGCGAAACTGGTAGCATGGATGGAATTACAAACGTGTAATACTCGCTTCATGCATGATTTAACCGAATTTCACTCATTATGAAAGCGCCGTTAAACAGACCTCAGCAGAGATGCTCCCGATCTTTGGCAAGGACGCCAAAAGACGGAACAACTTCTCGAAAGGGAATTAACGATGAACACAGTTATGAAATTCGCCACTGTTTCCGCACTGGCACTGATGGTTGCGGCTCCTGCCTTTGCGCAGAACAACGTGACAGGCATCACCGCCCTGAACGACCAGATCGACGACATCACAGATGACGTGAACGAAGATCTGAATCGCGGCGACGACGCGGACCGTTTTGGCCCCAATGGTGTGGCACAAGGCTGGCGCGGGTCTTGCGCCCTGTCCGCTTCGGGTACATCAGGCAACACGGACTCCGGTGAAGTCACAGGCGCGGGCCGTCTGACATACGGTGTCGGCGACTGGAACCACCTGATCGGCTTCGCAGCCGAGTACGGCGAAGCCAACGGCCTGAAAAGCGAAAAGAAATTCTTTGCTACATACGAAGGCAGCCGCTACTTCACACCGAATCTCTATGCGTTCGGCGTAGCCCGCTACCAGTATGACGGCTACCTGACAGACGACGCAGGTGCAGGCATAGACGGCTCCACAACAGACGCGTTTCTGGGCTTTGGTCCCGGCTACCGTGTGATCAACAAGCCGAACCAGACATGGCGTGTCCAAGCGAGCCCCGGCGCGCGTTACTTCAAGGACGTGACAGGCACTTCCGAGACCGAAGTCGGCTTCATCGCCACGTCGCGTTACTTCTACGGCCTGAATGAAACCGTGTCCTTCACAATGGACACCGACATTCTGGGTTCCGACATCAACACCATCGTGTCCAACGATGCGGGCATGAACTTCAAGTTGTCCAACAACCTGTCGACCCACGTCAGCTACCGGACAGATTACAACACGGATCCGGCTGCCGGCCTGAAATCCACAGACAACACCCTTGGTGTGTCCTTGGTTCTCGGCTTCTAAACCGGACGAAGGAGCCCGATTTCCCTCACGGCGTCTTGTAGCCTCGTGATTGCCGTGGGGGATTTAGACAGGGGAAACGGGGAATTACGTCTCCCCTGTTAGCGAGTTCTTGGCTTCAGGAAAGGTCGGGGGCTAACCCCCGACCTTTTCGTCTACTTCAGCGGCCAGTGCTTCGGCGCGGGCGGCAAGCTCGGACAGTGTATCGGTGACCGATTGCGGCACCACAGGCACTTCGATCCGCTCAGGCTCAACCACAACATTGCGCAGCCCTGCCAGCTCTGCTTCGCGCTCGGCCAGCTCTGCACGCACTTCGTTGATTTTATCCTCAACGCTTGCGGTTTTGTCAGCCAGCATCAAGCCCGCCATCAGAAGCATGCGTGCTTCGGGCATGCGGCCCACAGCATCGGCAAGCACTTGCGCCTCGTCATCCAGCATTTTGGCGGCGGAGTGCAGATAGCTTTCCTCGCCCTCCTGACAGGCCACATCAAACTGGCGTCCGCCGATGGTAATTTTAACCTCGGGCATTAGGCGTCTCCCTGTGTGGGTTTGCTATCGGTCACGGAATCGACCAGCGGTTGCAAGCTCGCTAGAATAACGGAGGCTTCTGCCACATCAGCGGCACGGGCAGCCCTCAGCGCTTCCAGCTCGGCCAGCATCGTCTTGTTGATCAGATGGGCGTCACCCACCCCTTCGGCGTTGGCCGCACGCAGGGCCGCGCAGGCATCGGACAGCTGTGCATTTGCGCGGCGCACGCGCTGCAATTCGATATCCAGCTGCGCCATACGGGCATGGCCTTGGTCCACTTGGGCGCGCAGGGCCGCCAGCTCGGCCTCGGATTTGGTACGCAAACCGCGCACGCGCTCTTGAAGCTGTGCATTTGCAGTGCGTTCTTCGTCCAGCAGGCGCAATGTATCTTCGTCCGGTCCTGCGGCTGTTGCAGGCCCAATCTTGGCCAGACCGAAGGCGACCTGATCCATAGCGGCGGTGATACGCCGCTGGAGTTCTTCAATATCGCTCATATGCTTCTCTCACTCACTGTGTGGCGCACCAGCCTTACCAAAAGGCGAATCGGTTTTACCAGATATTCCTGCAATCCTACATAAAGCAGCAATAAATTACTGCCCCCCTTTGAGAACAGCGGCTTGGCCTATTAACTTCACGCCCCACGTTAACAATGGCAAGCGCCGGGCGTGCTTGATCTTTCGCCCTGCCCTGATATTGATCCTGCAAACGCTTTTACCCTTGCACAGGAGCACGCCCGCCGTGGATCTCAAAGCCCTCCAAGCCGCCAACCCCGATCACTGGTCCAAAGCCGCCGCCATCCGCGCGCTGGCACTGGATGCCGTCGCACAGGCCAATTCAGGTCACACAGGCATGCCCATCGGTATGGCAGACGTTGCTACAGTACTGTTCCAGAACCACCTGAAGTTTGATGCGGCTCACCCGCTGTGGCCCGACCGTGACCGGTTTATCCTGTCTGCTGGCCATGGCTCGATGTTGATCTACGCGCTGCTGCACCTTGTGGGCGATGTGCAATTCCCCATCGAGGAAATCAAAGCCTTCCGCCAGATGGGCCGCCGCACCGCGGGCCACCCCGAGAACTTCCTTGCCAATGCTATTGAAACGACCACAGGCCCGCTGGGTCAGGGCATTGCCAATTCGGTCGGCTTTGCGATGGCCGAGGAAATCCAGCGCGCCACCTACGGCGAAAAGGTTGTGGACCACTATACCTATGTCATCGCGGGTGATGGCTGCCTGATGGAAGGCGTCTCTCAGGAGGCCATCGCACTGGCGGGCCGTCACCGCCTCGCGAAGCTCATCGTGATGTGGGACAATAACAACATCACCATCGACGGGCCCGTGACCCTGTCCGATACCACCGATCAGGTGGCGCGTTTCCGTGCCGCAGGCTGGGACGTGCAAGAAGTCGACGGCCACAACCCTGCCGAGATTGACGCCGCCCTGAAGGCTGCCAAGAAAACCGACACGCCCAGCATGATTGCCTGCAAAACGCATATCGCACTGGGTCACGCTGCGCAGGACACCTCCAAGGGTCACGGCGCGTTGACCGACCCGACACAGGCCGCCGCCGCCAAAGAAGCATGGGGCTGGACCGCAGCGCCCTTCGAAATCCCCAAGGATATCAAATCCGCTTGGGAAGCCATCGGCAGCCGTGGCGCCGCCGCCCGCCGCGCGTGGGAAGAGCGTTTTGACAAGATGCCCCAGTCCAAGCGCGAGACATTCAACCGCGCGCTGGCTGGTGACGCGCCCAAGAAGCTAAGCGCCGTGATCAAGGCGTTCAAGAAACAGACCTCCGAGAATGCGCCCAAGCTGGCCACTCGCGCCTCATCGGAGAAGGTGTTGGAAGTCATCAACCCGGTCCTGACCGAAACTGTTGGCGGCTCTGCCGACCTCACAGGATCCAACAACACCAAGACCGCTGATCTGGGTGTGTTCGATCTGGACAACCGTGGCGGTCGCTATGTCTATTGGGGCATCCGCGAGCACGGCATGGCCTCGGCGATGAACGGTATGGCGCTGCACGGTGGTGTGCGCCCCTACTCCGGCACGTTTATGTGCTTTACCGACTACGCCCGCCCCGCGATGCGTCTGAGCGCGCTGATGCAGGTGCCTGTGGTCTATGTGATGACCCATGACAGCATCGGTCTGGGCGAAGACGGCCCAACGCACCAGCCGGTCGAGCATCTGGCTATTTCACGCGCTACACCGAACACGCTGGTGTTCCGTCCTGCCGATACGGTCGAGACAGCAGAAGCCTGGGAGATTGCCTTTACCGAGAAAACCCGCCCCTCAGTTCTGTCGCTGACCCGTCAGGGCCTGCCGACTGTCCGGCTTGAGCATAAGAACAAGAACATGGCCGCATTGGGCGCCTATGTGCTTGCCGATGCCGAGGGTAAACGTCAGGTGATCCTGATCGCTACAGGCTCCGAAGTGGAAGTTGCGATGCAAGCCCGTGATCTGCTGCAAGCGAGCGGCATCGGCACGCGCGTAGTCTCCATGCCGTGCATGGAACTGTTCGCCGAGCAGGACGAAGCCTACCGCAAGCGCGTTTTGCCGGGTGGTCCGGTGCGTGTGGGCGTTGAGGCCGGCGTGCGTCAGGGCTGGGACCAGTGGCTGCTGGGCGAACGGGGCAAATGGGGCAAAGCCGATTTTGTCGGCATGGACCGTTTCGGTGCATCTGCCCCGGCTGAAGAGCTGTTCGTCAAGTTCGGAATTACGGCAGCCAATGTTGCCGAAAAGGCAAAAGCGCTGCTCTAATCACGTCATTCTGACGGATATAGAAACAATTAGATTTAGTGGCGGGACCTTTCATCGGGTTCCGCCCTTTTCGTTTCCATATCAAGAACAGTCTGATCTTGGACATCGGCTAATTCGTGCCACTTCTGCCACATTTGCGGCGATGTTCAGCCATAAAACACAGCTATGAAGAGAGGGTTCTTGATCGACATTAATTCTACCTTAACGATTAGGGCGCAAAGGTTGATTAAACCGAAAACAACATGTGGAGGAAAACAATGGCCTATTTGATGACAGCAATCATGACCGGTGGCGTTGCAGAAATTCTGTCGCTTTTTGCGGGTGACACATTGGGCCAAATCTTCCTGAACTATGTCCTTTACGGCCACCTTGGCATGGGCGCCCTTGCCGCTGCTGTTATGACCGCCCACTTCGCAGACCGCCGCAACAGCGGCAAAAGCTGAACCCCCGCAGCGTTACACCGCAGAGGTTTTTGAAAACACTTTCCGCCATAAGGGTGTCACAACCTTCTCACCCAGCGGGATCAGCATCATCCCGAGGATCAAGCCTAGAACGCCATCAATTGCCGCTTTCACCAGCCATTCGGTGAAACCCGTCCAACCTGACGGCACCATATGGCCCACGGAATAGGCCGCGTCATGGATCATATGCGCAGGGCCTGCCACCCCCATCACTTCCAATCCATGCACGATGATCGAACCGCCCACCCAAAGCATGGCGGCCGTTCCCACGATTGTCAGACCGCGCAGAAAACCGGGCATGCCCTTGACCAATCCGCGCCCCAACGCGCGTGTCGGTGACAGTCGGCCCCGGTTGGCCATTGCCAGACCCAGATCATCCATCTTCACGATCAGCGCGACCGAGCCATAAACCGCGACGGTGATCATCACCGCCACAGCCGCCAGCGTCGCCGCCTCCATCCAGAAACTGCTTTCGGGAATCGCCGCCAGCGAGATGGTCATAATCTCGGCGGAGAGGATGAAATCAGTCTTGATCGCCCCTATGGCCTTCTCTTCTTCCAGCTTTGCGGGGTCGGAGACGGTATCCTCCTTGCCCGGATGATCTTCGTGGCCATGGCTCCACCCCAAAACATAGGCGACTTTCTCGGCGCCTTCAAAACACAGATAGGCACCGCCCAGCATCAAAAGCGGGGCAATCGCCCAATGCGCAAAGGCCGACAGCGCCAGACCGGCGGGCAGCAAATACAACAGCTTGTTCTTGAGCGAACCTTTGGTGATGCGCCAGATGATCGGCAACTCACGGTCCGCCTCGAACCCGTGCACATATTTCGGCGTCACAGCCGCATCATCGATCACGGCGCCCGCCGCTTTCGCAGAGGCCTTGGCCGCCTGCCCGATCACATCATCCACAGAGGCCGCAGCCACTTTGGCAATGGCCGCTACATCATCCAGCAAGGCAATCAATCCGCTCATCAGTCCGCTCCGTATGTTTCGATCCGCACGCTAAAGCAGGCGCGCGGGATTGCCAATGCGCGGCGGCACATGGGTGCCGCGCCCGAAGCCGTCCGGAATGTTACCGCTAAACTAAAACTTTAACGCTAACATATACTTAATTGCCGCCATTGCCTCTGGCCCCCTTGGGGCGGGGCCGTCTATAGCAGGCCAAACGATCACATAGGAGCCTCCCCCATGACCATCAAAGTCGGAATTAACGGATTTGGCCGCATCGGCCGCTGCACCCTGTCACATATCGCACAGACAGCGCGTGAGGATATTCAGGTGATCAAGCTGAACGCAACAGGGCCCATCGAGACGGCAGCGCATATGCTGAAGTACGATTCCGTCCATGGCCGTTTCCCCAACCCGATCACCATCGACGACGGGTATCTGAACCTCGGCCAGAACGACATCAAAGTGATGTCCACCTATAACATGGAAGAACTGGACTGGTCCGGCTGTGACGTGGTGCTGGAATGCACAGGCCAGTTCAACGACGGTAACATGGCCCGCACCCATATTGAACAGGGCGCCAAGAAGGTCCTGCTCTCCGCACCCGGCAAAAACGTCGACCGCACCATTGTGTTCGGTGTGAATGATCACGAGATGCTGGCCTCCGACACGATGATTTCCAACGGCTCGTGCACCACCAACTGCCTCGCGCCGCTGGCGAAGGTGATGAATGACGCTGTCGGCATCGAGAGCGGCCTGATGACTACCATCCACAGCTACACAGGCGACCAGCCCACACTGGACCGTCGCCACAAAGACCTCTACCGCGCCCGCGCCGCCGCAATGGCGATCATCCCGACCTCTACAGGGGCTGCCAAAGCACTGGGCGAGGTTCTGCCCGAACTGAAAGGCAAGCTGGACGGCACAGCCATGCGCGTGCCGACGCCAAATGTCAGCGCCGTTGATCTGACCTTTACCGCGTCGCGCGACGTGACCGTGGAAGAGATCAATCTGGCCGCAAAAACCGCAGCCGAAGGCAGCATGAAGCGCGTTCTGGCTTATGATCCCGAGAAGAAAGTCTCGATCGATTTCAGCCACACAGAGCAGAGCTGCATTTTCGCCCCTGACCAGACGATTGTTGTTGCGGGCCGTACTGTGCGGGTTCTGGCGTGGTATGACAATGAATGGGCCTTCTCTGTCCGCATGGCGGATGTGGCCGCTGCAATGGGCCGCCTGGTCTAAGCTGCCTTGCCGCACTGCGTTGCCTGCCCTAAAAGGGGCAGGCAACACTCAAGGAACACCACATGACCAACCGCATCGCATTTGTGCTGGGCCTTCTGATCATTGGCGCAATTGCGGTCGATTATTCCTACTTCGGCACCGAACACGGCCTGTTCCTCGCCAAGAAAATGTCCGAGCTGATCGAGTGGCTTGCCTTCTGGCGCTGATGCTCCGGCCCTCCCGTCCCTTTTCAAAATCACCGCTCCACTTATCCTTGCACAATTGAATAGCGTCGCTATGTTAGCGCAAACATTTATATGCAGGAGCCGATAATGACACTCAAGGTAGGAATAAACGGGTTTGGACGGATCGGCCGCAACGTGTTGCGTGCCCTGATTGAAAGCGGTCGCGACGATATTGAAGTGGTTGCCATCAACGATCTGGCCCCCCTTGAGACAAACGCACATCTGCTTGAATTCGACAGTGTGCATGGCCGTTTCGGCCGTGAGGTAACTTTTGGCGACGGCGTAATGGACGCGGGCCGTGGCCCGATCCGCGTCACCGCTGAACGCGCGCCCGAAAACCTGCCATGGGCGGATGTAGATATTGCACTGGAATGCACCGGTATTTTCCGCTCGGTTGAGTCCGTAGGCAAGCATTTGCAAAACGGCTCGCGCAAGGTTCTCATTTCAGCGCCGGGTAAAGGCGATGTAAAAACAGTTGTATACGGTGTGAATGACGACATCCTGACGGCGCAAGATACGGTTGTTTCCAATGCATCCTGCACAACCAACTGCCTTGCCCCCGTCGCCCACGCCCTGCATGCGGCCTTCGGCATCAAACGCGGGTATATGACCACCATACACAGCTATACCGGCGACCAGCCCGTGCATGACACCACACACTCCGACCTGTACCGCGCCCGCGCAGCTGCCATGTCGATGATCCCTACAACAACCGGCGCAGCATCTGCTTTGGGCCTTGTATTGCCTGATCTGGCTGGCCTCATTGCCGGAACATCCATCCGTGTCCCTACGCCGAATGTCTCCTGCATCGATCTGGTGGTTGAGCTGAACCGCGACACCACACCCGAAGAAATCAACACAGCCCTGACCAAGGCCGCGCAGGGCATGAATGGCGTGATGGGCGTGACAGCACGCAAACTGGTGTCGATTGATTTCAACCACGACCCGCGCAGCAGCATCGTGGCGCTGGACCAGACAGACGTCCAACAGGGAAATCTGGCCCGTGTGCTGGCGTGGTATGATAACGAGTGGGGCTTCTCGAACCGTATGCTGGACACAGCCGCGGCGATGGCCCACGCCTAACCCTAAAAGCATGAAACCGCGCCAGTTCAGGCGCGGTTTTTGTTTGTAGTCAAAGAGCTAATTCAGCCTACCTTTTTAAGGCGGGTTTCCAGCATTGCCTCTCGAAGCGAGCTTTCAGCTCTATTTCTCAAAGCGAGCTTTCAGCTCGACATTCACCCGTGGCGTGACAAACTTGCTCACATCCCCACCCAGCCGCGAAATCTCTTTTACCAGTTTGCTGGCAATCGCCTGATGCTGCGCTTCGGCCATCAGGAACACCGTCTCAATCTGGTTGTTAAGCTGCCGGTTCATGCCAACCATCTGATACTCATACTCAAAATCCGCCACCGCCCGCAGGCCGCGGATGATAATACCCGCACCGACATCCTTGGCGCAATCAATCAGCAAGTTCTCGAAGGGATGTACAACAATCTCTATCCCGGTCTCGCGGGCAAGGGCCGCACACTCATCTTCAATCAACGCCACCCGCTCTTCGAGGGTAAACAACGGCCCCTTGTCGCGGTTGATCGCCACACCGATCACCAGCTTGTCCACCAGCGATGCCGCGCGGCGAATGATATCAATATGCCCCAATGTAATGGGATCGAATGTGCCGGGATATAGGCCAACGCGCATGGGCGGCGCTCCTTGGTTCAGACTGTCAATTGGGGCCAAGCAAACACGCGGGCGCGCCAGATGCAAGTACCACTAGTGCCCGCGGATCATCCCTTCCAGCGCGTCTTTCTCCATCGCCAGCTCCATCAAACGCGCTTTGACCACATCGCCAAGCGAGATCAGACCAACCAGCGCGCCGTCCTCAACCACTGGCATGTGACGGAAACGGCCTTCGGTCATCTGCTCCAGCACCGCATCCGCGCGCATGTCACGGGTGCAGGTCACCAGCTTCGACGTCATGATACTGCTGACAGGCTCGCTCAAACAGGCAGCACCTGCCTTCCCCAGTTGCCGCACGATGTCACGCTCGGATAAAATGCCGTCCGGAGTGGTCCCGTCCCGCGAGATCAGCAACGTCCCGATCCGCTTCTCGGATAAGGCCTGCGCGGCCTGCGCAATTGTCATCGACGGCAATGCAGTCGCGACGCTGTCATCCGCTTTGGACTTCAGGATATGAGATACCAACATTGATCATCCTCCCATGCTCGGCTGTTAACTTGCCACCATGGTTGCGGTGCGGACCTTATCTGTCAAGGTTTTTGAATTCAGACACTTATTGCCTCCAGCCGCGTCACCTCGGCCCGCAGCCCCGCGGACAAAACAGCAGCAAACCGCGCCAGCCGTTCATTGCGCGCATCATCCACATGGCGGATCAGGTAAAAGGCGCGTTTCAGGCTGATCAATTCCGTCAGGACCCGCCGCAAACCCGGTGCAAACGGCAAGCTAAAATCATGCACCACCCCGACGCCCGCCCCTTGGCGCAACATATTGACCTGAACCGACACAGAATTCGACGCCAAGGCAACCCGCCCGCCTCCCAGATCCGCTAGGTAATCCAACTCGCGGTCAAAGATCATATCAGGGATATAGCCAACCATCCGGTGCCCCTTGAGGGCTGCCAGATCCTCAATCGGGCCATGCTCTGCCAGATAGGTCTCCGAGGCCGCGAGATGAAGCTGGTACTGTGTAATCTGGCGCACCACCAACCGGCCTGCAGTTGGCGCACTGACACCAATCGCCATATCTGCTTCGCGCCGCGTGAGGTTAAACACCCGCGGCAACGCTACAATCTGGATATCCAGCGACGGGTTTTCCTTGCAGATTGCAGCGCAGACCTGCGGCAGCAGGAAGTTCGCACAGCCGTCCGGCGCGCCCAGCCTGATTTGCCCGCTCAATGTATCGCTCTGCGCCAGATCCCCAATAGCGGCCCCGCGCATGGCTTGCTCGACGGCAGCGGCCCGCTCCAACAATTGCTCGCCCGCTTGCGTCAACGCATAACCCTGAGGGGATTTCACAAACAACGCCACCTGCATCGCCTTCTCCAGCCGTGCCATCCGCCGACCCAATGTCGCCGGATCTAGCCTGAGAATTTTCCCTGCCCCGGATAGGCTTTGCTCCCGCGCCACCACCAGAAACAACCGCATATCATCCCAGTTTTGCACACCGCCCCGCCTTCTTTATTGTGCCCTTAAACTCAATCCCACCCGAACTCCGCACGCATACCGACAAAAATGCACGATGATTTTGAAAACTTACCCCTACCACAGGGCTTTTTGCAAGGCTACACTGCCACCAACGCAATAGGAGATCCCCATGCAAGAGCTTACCCACTACATCAACGGTCAACATGTCAAAGGCACATCAGGCCGCTTTGCAGACGTGATGAACCCCGCCACTGGCGAAGTGCAGGCCAAGTGCCCGCTGGCCAGCAAAGAAGAACTGGAACAGGCCGTAGCATTTGCTGCCGCAGCCCAACCCAAATGGGCCGCGACAAACCCGCAGCGCCGTGCGCGCGTGCTGATGAAGCTGGTTGATCTGCTCAACCGCGATATGGACAAGCTGGCCGAAGCGCTGAGCCGCGAGCATGGCAAAACCCTTCCCGATGCTGCCGGTGACGTGCAGCGTGGCCTTGAAGTGGTTGAATATTGCATCGGCGCACCGCAGCTGCTGAAAGGTGAATTCACTGATTCAGCCGGCCCCGGCATCGACATGTACTCCATGCGCCAAGCGCTGGGTGTCACCGCGGGCATCACACCGTTCAACTTCCCCGCCATGATCCCGATGTGGATGTTCGCCCCTGCCATCGCTTGCGGCAATGCGTTTATCCTCAAGCCGTCCGAGCGTGACCCGTCTGTGCCGCTGATGCTGGCCGAGTTGTTCGAAGAAGCGGGCCTGCCCAAGGGCATCTTGCAGGTTGTAAACGGCGATAAGGAAGCTGTTGATGCGATCCTTTACAACGACGTGATCCAGTCGGTGGGCTTTGTTGGCTCCACGCCAATTGCCGAATATATTTACGGCACAGGCTGTGCACAGGGCAAACGCGTTCAGTGCTTTGGTGGCGCCAAGAACCACATGATCATCATGCCAGACGCCGATATGGCGCAGGCGGCAGACGCGCTGATCGGTGCAGGCTACGGCGCCGCAGGCGAGCGTTGCATGGCGATTTCTGTCGCTGTTCCTGTGGGCGACGAAGCCGCAGATCGTCTGATGGCAGAGCTGGTCCCGCGCATCGAAAAGCTGAAAGTAGGCCCCTACACTGCCGGTAATGACGTAGACTACGGTCCGGTTGTCACCGCAGCAGCAAAGGCCAACATCGAGCGTCTGGTCCAGACCGGCATCGATCAAGGCGCCAAACTGGTTGTCGATGGCCGTGGATTCAAGCTACAAGGCTATGAGAACGGCTATTTCGTCGGTCCCCACCTGTTTGACCACGCCACCAAAGATATGGACATCTACAAGCACGAGATCTTCGGCCCAGTCCTGACCTGTGTGCGCGCCAAGTCTTATGAAGAAGCCATCGGCCTTGCGATGGACCACGAATACGGTAACGGGACAGCCATCTTTACCCGCGACGGCGACGCGGCACGCGATTTCGCGAACCGGATCAATGTGGGCATGGTCGGCATCAACGTGCCAATCCCCGTGCCGCTGGCCTATCACACCTTCGGCGGCTGGAAAAAATCCGTCTTTGGTGATTTGAACCAGCACGGTCCCGATGCGTTCAAGTTCTATACACGCACCAAGACAGTCACTGCGCGCTGGCCTTCGGGCATCAAAGAAGGCGGCGAGTTCTCTATTCCGATTATGGAATAAGGGTTGCGTGATACTCGGTCTGCGGCGCCCGTTGCTGCGGCAGGATTGAGTTTAAAGGCACAATAAAGAAGCGGGCGGCGTTTTTTTACAGGCGCCGCCCCGCCTGTTTCGGGGGTTGTGCTATTTTGACAAATTCCTGAAAGAATTGGCATCTATTAGGATGTGGGACACCTTTGGGAGGACGACATGGATTTTGCACTGAGCGAAGAACAAACCGCCATTTTTGATATGGCCTATGCCTTTGGGCAAGAACACATCGCACCTCATGCGCAGGCGTGGGAAAAGGCAGAGACGATCCCGAAAGAGTTATGGCCCAAAATTGCCGAGCTTGGCTTTGGCGGGTTGTATGTTTCGGAGGATGCCGGTGGCTCGGGGCTATCGCGGCTGGATGCGACACTGGTCTTTGAAGCCCTGTCCATGGCCTGCCCTTCTGTGGCGGCCTTTTTGTCCATCCACAACATGTGCGCCAAGATGCTGGACAGCTTTGCCTCGGACGCATTGAAGGCGCGGATTATGGCGGATGTGCTGAGCATGAACACCGTGCTGAGTTATTGCCTGACCGAACCCGGTTCCGGATCGGATGCGGCGGCGTTGAAGACACGCGCCGAACGGACCAACGAAGGATATAGCCTGAACGGCACCAAAGCCTTCATTTCGGGCGGCGGATATTCAGACGCTTATGTCTGTATGGTGCGCACCGGAGAGGGTGGCGCGGGTGGCGTGTCTACTGTCTATGTCGAGGACGGCACAGAGGGCCTGAGCTTTGGCGGACTGGAAGACAAAATGGGCTGGCGCAGCCAACCTACCGCCCAAGTCCAGTTTGACAATTGCAACATTCCGGCGGGAAATTTGGTAGGCGAAGAGGGTAATGGTTTCAAATATGCGATGAAGGGCCTTGATGGCGGGCGTTTGAATATCTCCGCCTGCTCGCTGGGTGCAGCACAGACTGCGCTGACCAAAACGCTGGAATATATGGGTGAGCGGAAGGCCTTCGGCAAGCCGATTGACCAGTTTCAGGGGCTGCAATTCCGGTTGGCGGATATGGAGATCGAACTGTCGGCGGCGCGTGTGTTCCTGCGGCAGGCTGCATGGAAGCTGGACACCGGCGCGCCGGATGCAACCAAATATTGCGCCATGGCCAAGAAGTTTGTCACCGAAGCGGGCAGCCGTGTGGTTGACCAGTGCCTGCAATTGCATGGGGGCTATGGCTATCTGGCGGACTATGGGATTGAGAAGCTGGTGCGTGATTTGCGGGTACACCAGATTCTGGAAGGCACCAACGAGATCATGCGTGTCATCGTTTCACGCGATATGCTGAAGAACCGCTAAGATGAGTGATATTGATATTCGCACCACCGGACAGGCTGGCCGGATCACCCTGACCCGCTCCAAGGCGTTGAACGCAATGACATATCAAATGTGTCTGGCCATTGAAGAAGCGTTGGAGGAATGGCGGAACAACGACGATGTTTCGGTGATTGTGATTGATGCGGAAGGGGATCGCGCCTTTTGCTCGGGCGGGGATATTGCGGAATTGTATGCCACAGGCACGCAGGGTGATTTTGCATACGGGCAAAAATTCTGGGCCGATGAATATCGGCTGAACCATAAAATTTTCAGCTATCCGAAACCTGTTATCTCCTTCCTTCAGGGCTTTACCATGGGGGGCGGTGTCGGGATTGGTTGCCACGGATCGCACCGCATTGTGGGCGAGAGCAGCCAGATTGCGATGCCCGAAGTTGGTATCGGGCTGGTGCCAGATGTGGGTGGGTCGCTGATGCTGGCGCTGGCACCTGGACGGGTTGGAGAGTACCTGGGGACAACTGCGGCACGCATGAATGCCTCAGATGCTATTTATGCAGGATTTGCAGATACCTACATTCCGCAGTCAATGTGGAAAAATGCGATATCTGCTTTGGAAACTGAGGGGGATCCTACCTGTCTGGAGGCCTTCGCAACAGAGGCGCCTGAAGGGGTATTGAGCAGGCAGATCGCACAGATTGACGCCTGTTTTGCGGGTGAATCGTTGGATGACATCCGGCGCACATTGGCCGCCGATGACAGCCCATTTGCGGAGCAGGCCCGTAAGATGATGGCGCGCAACGCGCCTTTGTCGATGGCCTGTACCGTCGAGATGATCCACCGTTTGCGTGGCCCCTCGCTCAGCATGGAAAAGGCGCTGGACCTGGAATATAGATTCACGTCCCGCGCGATGGAGCATGGCGATTTTCTGGAGGGCATCCGGGCCGCTATCATCGACAAAGACCGCCAGCCGAAGTGGCAGTATGCTGAAGGTGACGTGCCCGCTGTGGCGGTTGCCAAGATGTTGGCGCCTCTGGGTAAAAACCCACTCTCCCTGACACAGGAAACGGATATGAACACTTTTAACATCGGATTTATCGGACTTGGAAACATGGGTGCGCCTATGGCCAGCAATCTGGCGGCGGCGGGGCACCGTGTGACCGGATTTGACACCGCAGGCACCACAGCAAAAGGCGTCGAAATTTCCGCAACAGTTGAGGCCGCCTGTGCGGGTGCGGATTTTGTATTCACCATGTTGCCAAACGGGGCCATCATGCGCGCCGTTTCGGCACAGGTGCTGCCTGCGATGAAAAAAGGAGCCACGCTGGTGGACTGCTCTACGGTGGATGTCGACAGCGCGCGTGATGTGGGCGCACAGGCCGCAAGCATCGGCATCGGATTTGTCGATGCGCCTGTCTCTGGCGGCGTGGGTGGTGCAGCGGGTGGCACGCTGACCTTTATGGCGGGTGGTTCTGATACAGCCTTTGCTGCGGCGTCGGGTCTGTTTGACATTATGGGACAAAAAGCTGTGCATTGCGGCGGTGCTGGTGCAGGCCAGGCCGCCAAGATTTGCAATAATATGATCTTGGGCGCCACAATGATCGCCACCTGCGAAGCCTTTGCCTTGGCGGATAAACTCGGCCTCGACCGTCAGAAGATGTTTGACGTGGCCAGCACCTCTTCTGGGTCCAGCTGGTCGATGAACACCTATTGCCCTGCCCCCGGCGTCGGGCCGAAAACGCCCGCAGATAACGGCTATGCGCCCGGTTTCGCCGCCGAGCTGATGTTGAAGGATCTAGGCCTCAGCCAGCAAGCTGCCGAAGCGGTCGATGCCGATACGCCTATGGGTGCGCTTGCCCGCACCCTCTATGCGCGGTTTGTCGAGGATGAAGACGGGCGCGGCAAGGACTTCTCGGCCATGTTGCCGCGGTTCGAGAAGCGCGGGCGGGATAGTTAACGTCGCTTTCGGGCATTTTTACGCCGCTGCGGTCCTTAGGCTGGAGAAAACCAGCCAAAGGAACCCCGCATGGCCCTGCCCTTTGATACATTCGCTGCTACTCTGGAATATGAGGATCTGCCGCAAGAGTTACTCTGGACGCTGCGGCGGTCATTTACCGATACGATCGGCACTGCGGCGGTGGCCTCGACCACAGAGATGGCAAATGTGGCCCGCCGTGGCGCGCTGGCCGTTTTCGGGGCGGGCAGTGCGGGAAGCGCGCGCATTTTGATGCATGGTGGCTCCGTCAGCCCTGTGGGTGCGGCTATGGCGGGTGCCTTTACGGTGGACGCGGTGGATGCGCATGACACCACAACACCTTGCAAGGGCCACGCGGGATCTGCTGTGTTTCCTGCTTTGTTGGCACTTGCCGACGCAATCGACCGGCCCGTTACAGGGGCCGAATTTGCCGTCTGGCTGACAGTGGCCTATGAAGTCAGCTATCGCGCGGGGCTGGCACAGCATGCCACCTGCGCGGATTACCATACCTCGGGTGCGTGGACATCTACAGGCGTTGCCACAGCAGCTGCGCGGGCGATGGGCCTGACATCCCAGCAAATCCGCCATGCGGCGGGCATTGGCGAGTTTCACGGGCCCCGCAGCCAGATGATGCGCTGCATCGACCATCCGACAATGCTGCGCGACGGTGTGGGCTGGGGCGCGCCCTCCGGCCTCACAGCGGCCTATCTGGCGCGTGAGGGGTTCACCGGCGCGCCTGCCCTGACCTGCGAGCAAACGCCCGCGTTCTGGGAGGATCTGGGCACGGCCTGGCGCACGGTTGAGGACACCAGCTACAAGCCCTATCCGTGCTGCCGCTGGGCACATCCCTCGATTGATGCCTCTGCTGAACTGATGGCCGCACACGGGCTGACAGCGCAGGATGTGGCCGGCGTGGATATCCGTACCTTCCACAACGCCACACGGCTGGCCGGACATACTCCCGCCACGCTGGATGAATTCAGCTATTCCATCGCCTTTCCGGTGGCCTGCATGATTGTGCGCGGCGACATTGGCGTCGCCGAACTGGCCCCCGAAACCCTATCCGATCCGGACATTCTGCGGTTGAGCAAATCTGTGCAACTCATTGATGATGATCATTATACCAAGATTTCTATCGCCAAACGTTGGGCAGAGGTCACAATCCGGACCACGGACGGACGCGCGTTCACCTCAGCGCCGCGCAGCCCACGGGGCGACCGTGACGACCCGCTCAGCGATACCGAGATTTCGGACAAGTTTCACCGCTTTAGCGATCCGGTTCTGGGCCGCGCCCGCGCGGACGAGATCGAGGACCTCTCGGGGCGTTTTGACAGCCTCGATGCCACTGATTTCGCCCGCTTGCTGGACCTGTGCCTCAGCGCGCCCTGATCAGGTCGCCACGCGGGGCGTCAGCATGGGTTTGAGGTATTTTCCGGTATAGCTGCCCTCGACCTCCGCCACCTGCTCCGGCGTGCCTTTGGCTACCACCTGACCGCCGCCATCCCCGCCTTCGGGGCCGATGTCGATGATGTAATCGGCGGTTTTCACCACATCCAGATTATGCTCGATCACGATGACCGAATTCCCCTGATCCACCAGCTCGTGCAGCACTTCCAACAGCTTGCGTACATCCTCAAAGTGCAAGCCGGTGGTAGGCTCATCCAGAATGTACAATGTGCGGCCTGTAGAGCGCTTGCTGAGCTCTTTTGAGAGCTTGACGCGCTGCGCCTCGCCCCCCGACAGGGTCGTCGCCTGCTGGCCAACCTTGATATAGCCAAGACCAACCCGCATCAGTGCATCCATCTTTTCGCGGATCGAAGGCACTGCGGTAAAGAAGGTCTGCGCGTCCTCAACGGTCATATCCAGCACGTCAGCGATGCTTTTGCCCTTGAATTTGACCTCAAGCGTTTCGCGGTTATAGCGCGCCCCTTTGCAGGTCTCGCATTCGACATAGACATCCGGCAGGAAGTGCATCTCGATCTTGATCACCCCGTCGCCCTGACAGGCCTCACAGCGCCCGCCCTTAACGTTAAAGCTGAAGCGGCCGGGTTTATATCCGCGCGCTTTGGCTTCGGGAAGTCCGGCAAACCAGTCACGGATCGGGGTGAAGGCCCCCGTGTAAGTCGCTGGATTTGAACGTGGAGTTCTCCCAATAGCGCGCTGATCGATATCGATGACCTTGTCCAGATGCTCCAGCCCTTTGATGGTCTCACAAGGGGCCGGTGTCTGGCGCGCACCGTTCAGGTTCATTGAGGCCGTTTTGAACAATGTCTCGATGGTCAGGGTCGATTTGCCCCCGCCCGACACCCCTGTGACGCAGACGAATTTCGCCAGCGGGAAGTCCACAGTGATGTTTTGCAGATTGTTTCCGGTGGCCTTGACCACCTGAATTTTCTTTTTGTTGCCTTTGCGCCGCTCGGTCGGCACCTCTATCCGGCGTTTTCCGGTAAGGTACTGCCCTGTCATGGAATTCGGATCATTGGCCACATGTTCCGGCGTGCCATGGCTGACCACACGCCCACCGTGCACGCCAGCACCTGGTCCAATATCAAAGACATAATCGGCCTCGCGGATGGCTTCCTCGTCATGCTCGACCACAATCACAGAGTTGCCTTGGTCACGCAGGTTCTTGAGGGTTTGCAACAGGCGGTCGTTATCACGCTGGTGCAGGCCGATGGAAGGTTCGTCCAGCACATAGAGAACACCCGTCAAGCCAGAGCCGATCTGGCTGGCCAAGCGGATCCGCTGGCTCTCGCCGCCACTTAATGTACCACTTGAACGTGCGAGTGTAAGATACTCTAATCCAACATTATTTAAGAATCCAAGACGTTCCCGTATTTCCTTCAGGATCGCCTTGGCAATCTCGTTCTTTTGCGCAGTCAGCTGGTCGGGAACGATGTTACACCACTCCCATGCCTCACGGATCGACATCTGTACTACCTGCCCAGCATGCAGCAATTTATCCCCTTTACCGATCTTGACGGCCAAGGCTTCGGGGCGCAGGCGGTATCCCTCGCAGGTACCGCAGGGGCGGTTGTTTTGGTAACGCTCGAACTCTTCACGGATCCAGTTGCTGTCTGTCTCGCGGTAACGACGCTCCATATTGGGGATCACCCCTTCGAACACGCGGGTCACTTCATAGACGCGACCGCCCTCGTCGTAGCGGAATTTGATCTCTTCCTTGCCGGAGCCATAGAGGAAAACCTGCTGGATTTTCGGGTCGATGTCCTTCCATTTGGCGGACTGGCTAAAGCCGTAATGCTTGGCAATCGCTTCGATGGTTTGCAGGAAATAGGGCGACTTGCCTTTGCGCCATGGGGCCAGCGCGCCGTCGTATATTTTCAGGTTCTGGTCAGGCACGACCAGCCGCTCGTCAAAGAACAGCTCCTTGCCCAAACCGTCGCAGGACGGGCATGCCCCAAAAGGCGCGTTGAAGGAAAACAGGCGCGGCTCGATCTCGGGGATGGTGAAGCCGCTGACAGGGCAGGCAAACTTCTCGGAGAAGGTATGGCGCTCGGGCTCACCTTCGCTTGGCGCTGTCTCGAGGATGGCGATGCCATCGGCCAGATCAAGAGCGGTGCGCAGACTATCGGCCAGCCGTGTCTCCAGCCCTTCGCGGACCACAATGCGGTCTACAACTACGTCGATGTCATGGCGGAATTTCTTGTCCAGCGTCGGTGGCGTGTCCAGCTCGAAAAACTCGCCATTCACTTTCACCCGCTGGAAACCGGATTTGCGCAATTCAAGGAATTCCTTGCGGTACTCACCTTTGCGGTCGCGGATGATAGGCGCCAGCAGATAGGCGCGCGTGCCTTCCTCCATCGTCATGATGCGGTCGACCATATCCTGCACCTGCTGCGCCTCAATGGGTTTGCCTGTGGCTGGGCTGTAGGGCGTGCCGACACGGGCAAACAGCAGGCGCATGTAGTCATAAATCTCGGTCACTGTTCCTACGGTCGAGCGCGGATTTTTCGACGTGGTTTTCTGCTCGATGCTGATTGCGGGTGACAGGCCACTGATGTGATCCACATCGGGTTTCTGCATCAAATCAAGGAACTGGCGGGCGTAAGCGCTCAGCGATTCCACATAGCGGCGCTGGCCTTCGGCATAGATCGTGTCGAACGCCAGCGACGACTTGCCCGAGCCGGACAGCCCCGTGATAACAACGAGCTGATCACGGGGTATGTCCACGTCAATGTTCTTGAGATTATGTTCGCGCGCGCCGCGCACTTCGATGTTCTTCAGCTCAGCCATGCGGCACCCCTTTGGTTCCTACCGGATATAGGCGGGGTGACGGGATTTTCCAATGGATAAATGTGAACAAAGGGTAAACATCAGGCTTTTCTGCGCAGGGTGGCCAGCAAAAGGTGAAGGATCAGGCCCAAGGCAAATGCGGCGCCCGCGAGGACCGGCAGGCTGAAATAGCCCCAACCGGCCAGCGCCATAGCCATCACGGGCGTGCCGAGCGTGTTTCCCAGATTGCCCATCTGCGCCATGGCCCCGTTGGCTTGGGTCTGGGCCTGCGCGCCGGTGTTCAATTGCGGCACAGCGGCAAAGCTAGCTCCCTGGATCAGCCCCATGGCAGCGGCCAGCGCCAGACAGGCGAACACGCCCGCAGGGACAGCCCAAAGCCAGACCATACACAATGCAGAGGCGGCGAAGCCTGCAATCACCACATTCACCGCAGAGATATAGCGTAGCAGGACCACCCCGAGCGTCATTGACACCGCTATACTGACCAGCGGCATCGCCCCCATCACCAGTGCGCGGACGGTTGCGTCCAGATAGGGCGGCAGAACCGTCAGGATGGAGACGAAGCAGAAGGTATAGAACAACCAGCCCGCCGCGGGGGCTGCGATACGCGGACTTGTGTAGATTGCTTTGTGAGTGTTCAGGATGGTGGTGAGGGAGAAGGCAGGGATGTCACCCTCCTCCGGCAGCGTTCGCAAACGCGGCGCGAGGTAGAGCGCAAAACCCGCCATATAGGCAGCATGCGCGGCAAACAGCGCAGGTATCCCTGCGGCGCGCGCAAAGGGTAGCCCCCCCCATGCCATCACCGCAAAGGCCACGCCAAAGAACGTCCCCCAAAGTGTTAGCGCAAGACCGCGCTGGTGATCAGTGGCAATCTGGGCAATCAAAGTGGGCGCGGCCACCACGATCGCAAGCTGCGAGATGCCCTCGATCACCCTGAGGCCCAACATCACAGGCAGTGGCGGCAACAGGGCTTGGCCCAATGAGACAAGCGCGCCCAGCCACAATGCCGCCAGCAGCGCACGGCGGTAGCGCACCCGCGCCACCAGCATTGCGGCGACCACGCCCAACACAATCCCGATGCCGCCCACCACAGACACCAGCCAGCCCAAGGCAGCGCCGCCCTCGGGGTAGATGCCGCCCAGCAGATCATAGATCACGGAGATTTTTGCGTATTGCATCGCCGCACCAAGGCCCGCGCCCCAGAGCGCCAGGATCAACGGCCATGATCCCCGCATCAGCTACGCTCGGCCATGGCCCATGCGCAGATGGGCATCATAGGGTCGTCGGTGATGTCATCCTCGCCCTCGATGTATTCGGGCGGCCAGACCTCTTCCATGTTGCGTTTGGCGACATGGCGGTTGCCCAATTGGAAGGACTGGATCAGCTCTTCTTCGAACCCGCATTCGATCAGGAAATTCTTGAGGCCGCGGGCGGACCAGCGGGAATTATCCATGGGGGCCGCGTGAAACGGCACATAGAACGGCACGGCCACCCAGAATTTACCGCCCTTTTTGAGCATCTGGCGCACATGACGCGTGGCGGTATAGGGGCGGTCCAGATGCTCCCAGACCTGATTGGCAAGGATCAGATCAAATTTGCGCGGCTTGCCTGTGTCGGGATCCAGATAGGGACCGGCACAGATATCATATTCCGGATAGCGGAATTGCTCATAGCTTTTGAAATCAAACTGCGTGCCGTAATGGCCGGAAATCTCGGCCACTTTCAGGTTTTGCGGCCCGAGTTCCTGTATCATCCCGCGTGACGCTGGGCCCATGATGACGCGATTGAGACTAACCATAGATTGAGTATGTCAGCGGCGCCAAGGGCGGTCCAGCGCAAAGGTGCGCGGGACCGCCCTTCAGCAAGACTACATGTGAATGACCTTGCCGTAAGCGTCCAGAACGCTTTCGTGCATCATCTCGGACAGGGTCGGATGCGGGAAGACAGTGTTCATCAGGTCTTCCTCGGTGGTTTCCAGCTGGCGGCCGATGACGTAGCCCTGAATCAGCTCGGTCACTTCCGCGCCGATCATATGCGCGCCCAGCAGCTCGCCCGTTTTGGCATCAAAGATCGTTTTGATCATACCGTTTTCCTCGCCCAAGGCGATGGCTTTGCCGTTGCCGATGAAGGGGAAGCGACCGACTTTTATCTCGTAACCCAGCTCTTTCGCCTTCGCTTCGGTATAGCCGACAGAGGCCACCTGCGGGTGGCAGTAGGTGCAGCCTGCGATGGTTTCCGGCTTGACGGGATGGGCGTGTTTGCCTGCTATCAGTTCAGCGACCATAACACCTTCGTGGGACGCTTTGTGCGCCAGCCACGGCGCGCCCGCGATGTCACCGATAGCATAGAGACCGTCAATGCCCGTGCGGCAATATTCGTCCGTCACAACATGGGTGCGGTCGATCTTGACGCCCAATGCATCCAGTCCGAGGTTTTCGACGTTGCCGACGATGCCCACGGCGCTGATCACTGTGTCAAAGTCATGGGTCTCGGTCTTGCCGCCCACTTCGATATGGGCGGTCACTTTGTCGCCCTTACGGTCAAGTTTCTTGACCATCGCCTTTTGCATGATCTTCATGCCCTGTTTCTCAAACGACTTCTTGGCGAAGGCCGAGATTTCAGCGTCTTCAACAGGTAGCACGCGATCCATCACTTCAATCACAGTCGTATCGGCGCCTAGCGTGTTATAGAAGCTGGCGAATTCGATACCGATGGCACCCGACCCGATGACCAGCAGATTTTTGGGCATATGCGGCGGTTGCAGGGCGTGGCGGTAGGTCCAGACCAGTTTGCCATCGGCCTCAAGACCGGGCAGCTCGCGCGCCCGTGCGCCTGTGGCCAGCACGATGTTTTTCGCGGTCAGGTTTTCGGTGCCTTTGTCGGTTTTGACGGCAACTTTGCCTTTTGCGGGCAGTGTTGCATCGCCCATTACCACGGTGATTTTGTTCTTCTTCATCAAATGGCCGATGCCACCCGACAACTGGCCCGCAACCTTACGCGAACGTTTCACCACGGCGTCCAGGTCATAGTCGATGCCTGTCGCACTCAGGCCGAATTCCTTGGCGCGGTGCATCAGATGGAACACTTCGGAGGAGCGCAGCATAGCCTTTGTCGGGATGCAGCCCCAGTTGAGGCAGATGCCGCCGAGGTTTTCGCGCTCGATGATGCAAACCTTCATCCCCAGCTGGGCGCCACGGATCGCCGCGACATAGCCGCCCGGTCCTGCACCGATGACAATCAGATCAAAGGATGTATCGGCCATTTTGCACCTCAAGGTTAGGCTGGAATATATAGTTCACCACTAAACCATTTTGATTTGCCCTGCAATGGCGCGGACGGGCGGCGGGCAGAAATCAAAAAGGGCGGCAGAGCAATAACGCTCAACCGCCCCGTATTGTTAGATGTTCGCGCCTTTTCAGGCTGCTTTTTTCGATTGTAGCTGGCGCACCGTGTGGCCATAGCCCCCTGCCCGTGCATAATCCGTCTCGCTGCGGGTATCGAGGCGCGAGAGCGCTGCATTGCGGTACGGAAAGCGGCCAAACTGGCGGATGACTTCGCGGTGGGCCTGCGCATGCAGCAGATTATCCGCACCGTTTTGTGGCATCCGTTCAACCATCAGGCGGACACAGCGTTCCTGATCGCAAAGGTTTTCCGAGTGCATCATAGGTAGGTAGAAAAACTGCCGCGCGGGGGGATCGATCTTCATGTCCCAGCCTTTGCAAATTGCTGATTTCGCAGCCGCCAAGGCAATTGGATCCAGCGCGAATGCACGGCCGTCATTGTTGCGGAACATGTTGCGAGAGAATTGATCCGTCACAATCAGATAGGCCAACGCGCCGCTTGGATAGGTGAGCCACATACTCAGGCCGCCGCTGCCTGCGGCGTCCCAAACGGGCATGAATTTCTCACGGATTTCCGCGTCTACTGCATCATCGGCACCGTACCAACCGGCGGGACCAATCTTGTCCAGCCAGAATTCCAGCACCTGCTCAGGGCCTACCATTGTCGCATTCCTCCTTGCGCGTGGTATTAACCTGTTCAGTAGACTGCCATTTTCCCTTTTTGCCTACACACAATTTGCAACAAATCTGTTACAGTTAGCGCAAACCTGTCCCGATTAGAGGTGCGGGTTTCCTTTAGGCGGCGAAATAATGCCGCATCAGGAGGCGGACTTTGCCGCTTCCTCGTCTTCCAGATCGGATTCAATCGCGTATTCTTGCGCAAATTCCATGGCCATCGTGGTCGCTGTTGGGCCCATAGGAACATAGGAGCCGGTCTCTTCCACCGGCACAGCAGAACGAACGGTTGAGCGGTAGCCGGCGTAGACGACCATCACAATAAACAAGACGCCCGTAAAAATATAGAAGCCCGTGGGCCCTACTGATGTCCCCATCAGCCAACCGACAAACACGGGTCCCAAAATTGCCCCTAGTCCGTTGATAAACAGCAATCCGCCAGAGGCCGCGGCCATATCGTCATGCTCGAGAAAGTCGTTGGTGTGAGCGATCAACAGCGAGTACAGCGGGTTGGCCATGCCGCCGATGATGAACGCGGACACCAGCAACATCACAAACACATCGCCCATCACGGCGCCCAGCGTGCACCCAGCCGCGCCAATCAGCGACACAATGATGATCAGGAAACGCCGGTCAATCCGGTCGGAAATCCAGCCGATCGGATATTGCAGGAAAACGGCCCCGATGAAAAACGTCGCGACAAAGGTCGAGATTTGCGCAACGCTCAGCCCGGCTTCGGATCCGTAGACGGAGGACATGCCGAATTGGGCCGAAAAGATACCGCCCAGAATGAACATGCCTACACAGCCCAGCGGCGAAAACCCCATCAGTTCTTTCAGGCTCATCGGTTTGGTGGTGGCAAAGGCCGGTGTCGGGCTGATCGACAGAAGAATAGGCGTGATGGCCACGCTGACCAAGACAGACGGAATGACAAACAAGACAAAGCCATCAGGCTCGGCCACCAGCAGCATCGCTTGCGCGGCCACAATACCCAGCGTTTGGACAATCATATAAAGCGACAGCGCCTGACCGCGGTTGGAGTTATCGGCCGCGTTGTTAAGCCAGCTTTCAGCCGTCACATAGACCGCAGAAAAGCAAAAGCCGATCAGGACACGGCCAAGTGTCCAGACAGCCACGTTGGGAAATGTAGGATAAAGGATCATCACCGCAGAGATTGCAGAGGCAAGGGCTGCAAACACACGCACATGGCCCACGCGCTGTATCATCAGCGGGGCAAGTCGCGAGCCGCCAAGAAAGCCGACAAAATAGGCAGACATGACAATCGACATGCGGAAGGTGTCAAACCCTTCAATCTCGCCGCGAATACCCAGCAAGGTACCCTGCATGCCGTTGCCCAGCATCAGCAGGAACATACCAAAGAGAAGCGCCCACGCGCTGGAGAGGACCTGTAACATGTTCGGTTCCTTTGTTTGCGTCCAATCCCTAACGGCGCAAGGCGCCAAATGTCAGGGGGAATGCGACTGTTTCAGGCGCTTTTGCGCGGCGGGATCAGGAGAGATGCATCTCCGTAGGAGAAGAATCGGTATTTTTCGTGAATAGCGTGGGAATATATCGTGCGTATGACATCCGCCCCCATCAGCGCCGACACCAGCATCATCAGCGTCGAGCGGGGCAAATGGAAATTGGTCATCAGGGCATCGGCCACATTGAAGTGGAAACCCGGCGTGATGAAAATGTCTGTGTCGCCTTCCCACGGGGCGATTGAACCCGCCCGCCCTGCTGTCTCGATCAGGCGCAGGGCCGTTGTGCCCACGGGGATCACCCGCCCGCCTGCCGCTTTGGTGGCGGTGATTTCAACGGCGGCCTGCGCGCTGACCTGCCCCCATTCGGCGTGCATCTTGTGCTCGGATATATCGTCAACCTTTACGGGCAGGAAGGTGCCCGCCCCCACATGCAAGGTGACATATGTAAATTCGACCCCCATGGCGCGTAGCGCCTCCAGCAGCGGGGCGTCAAAATGCAGCGAAGCAGTCGGGGCCGCAACGGCACCTGCGTTTTTGGCCCAGACGGTCTGGTAATCGGTTTTGTCTTGCGCGTCCGCAGGGCGTTTGGCAGCGATATAGGGCGGCAGCGGCATGGCACCGGCTGCGTTCAACGCGGTATCGAAATCCTCGCCGGTGAGGTTAAAGCGCAGATAGGCCAGCCCGTCCGTGACTGCCTCAAGCGTGGCGGTAAGACTGTCAGAAAAGACAATTTCCTCGCCCATTTTCAGCTTTTTCAAAGGCTTGACCAAGGCAGACCAGACACCTGCATCGGCTTGCGGTTCCAGCAGGGTCGCCTCGATCTTGGCGGCAACGGGGCCTTGACCGGTAATGCGGTGACGCAGGCCCGTCAGGCGCGCGGGGATCACACGCGTGTCGTTGAGCACCAGACGGTCGCCACAGCGCAGCCAGTCCACCAGATTATGCACATGGCGGTCATGGATTTGCGCTCCCTCGGCCACGAGCAGGCGCGCAGACGAGCGCGGCTGTGCAGGACGCACGGCGATCAGGGTATCGGGCAGGTCAAAGTCGAAGTCACTGAGTTTCATGACGCCAGCCTCTAACGGCCTTCGTGGACACGTTCAACGGGCCTTTTGGGCGCATCGGGTTGCGGCGGCGGGGTTTCGCCCTGAACCTGTGGCAGTTGGGTTTTGGGCGCGCGTAACACATCGCGCACACCGCCCGGTGCCAGCACCGATAGCGGGTTGATCGACACTTTGGGCGCTTTTGCGTCTCCGGTCAGGCTGTAGTTGAACCCCAGCAGCCCCTCGCCCTTGCGGGTTAGCAGGGACCCGATGCCGTTGAGCAGATAAACCGGCGTAATCACCCCCTGCATGGCCAGCTGCCCTGTATCGGTGGCAAAGACACCGTCCACCGACAGCCCCAGCGATGCACCAACAGCGCTGCCACGGCTGAGGGTGATGCGGTTCGGGGTGATGCGGAACTCTGCCTCGACCTCGTCGAAATAGATGCCGTCACCGTTCATCTCGTTGACCAGCCCCACAACCGACAGCGAATTGACCAATGCGGCCATTGACGGTGCATCCTTGATCGAGACGCCATCCACTTTCAGCTTGCCGTCATAGGCGCTGCCATTGCCCACCGGCAGCAGCGACAGGTCGAGCGTGCCGCCCACCGCCTGTTTGAACAAGCCTGCCGAGCGTAAAACACCGCCCGCATCCACCGAGCTGAGGCGGACCGCCGTGCGGCCGCGTTGGGGCACCACACGGCCCGACACCCCTGTGCCGCCGTTCATACGCGCCTCGAAGGGGCCATCAATGCCACCCGTGGTTTTGAACGTCCCCGCGACCCCCTGAAGCCAGATGGCTTCGGTGATCTGCAAGCGGTCCAGCCGCACGCGCATCGGCGGCGCGGGCGGGCCGGAGGCCGCTGTGCTGCTGCTCCCCCCACCGCTGCCGAATTGCGCGCGGCGCAGATCCAGCCGCCCGCCGCGCACAACCACTTGCGGGGCGCGCCCTGCTCCCTGCCCCACAAGCGCCGCCCGCACGTCCAGCCAGTCCCCAACCTTGAGGCTATCCACTTCGAGCACATCCAACCCGCCGCTTTTCGCAAGGGATATATTGCCTTTGGCCGACAACCCCGCACCGCTGAGCGATATCGCCGTCACCGCCGGATTTGCCCCCAGTCGGATGTCCATTGCCAGCGCTCCCCGCGCGCCACTGCTTTTGCGCCATCCCAGTTGCGGAATTGCCAATGTGGCCCCTTGCAGGTCAGACCGGAGCGTCATGCGCGGAGACTGGCCGCGGATAAAATCAATGCCGATGTTGGCGTTGGTGGACCCCGTCAACATGCCGTCCGGCAAGGCAATATTGAAGGCCGCCAGCGCGCGCGGGGTGATTTGTGCCGTGCCCCGCAGGGTGCTATCAGCCGCTCCTGCGCCAATGGGCTGTTGCCAGCGCCCCTCAAACGGTACCCCGTCCAAGCTGCCCGGTCCCGAAATCTCGACACTGTTGGTGCTGGCCACAACTTTCATCTCTGCCGCCTTCAGCGTGCGTCCTTTGATCAGACGGCTTGTCGACAGGTTCAAAAGGTCAGCCGTCATGTCAAATTTAACATCTCCTCCGCTGCCGCGTTTAAGCGGGAACGAGATGGTACCGGAGGCAACCGCCTCGCCCTCGCCGAGCGTGACGGGTAATCCTGCGCGGCGCATCACGGCCATGGGGGGCTGGTCCAGCGTCCAAAGGGCTGCCGTAACTGGCCCGCGTGCATTCAGGCGCACAACCGCCGGCGCGCCACCTTTTACGGTGATGTCGGGGATGATAAAGGCCGAACGCTCGACCTTGACGGCGCCGCCTTCGCCCGCCTCAACCACACCTTCGTCCAGCGAGACAACCAGACGTGTTCCGTCCAGGCTGGCATGGCCGCGCGCTCGGGTCACCGGCGGCAGGTTTTTGAGAAAGCGCGCACTGCCCTCTTCATAATCCATACCCAGATACACGCGCGGGCGCGCACCCGGCGCGATACGCAGGGCAAAATCAGCGTCTTTGATCTTGGCGCTGATCAGGTTTTCACTCAGCCAGTCGCGGGTTTTGGTGCCTACGGCTTCGGGCCACAGCTGGAGCACACGCGCGGGGTCGATCACATCGGCGCGGGCATCCAGCGCCACTTGCCAGCCGTCGGGCAAAGCGTTCAGGGTGCCGAAGGCATGGCGGGTCTGGCCCTGATCAAAGATATCCAGACGCCCGATGTCCAGTTTGAAAGGCGCTGTTTGCAGGCGGAAATCCACCTCGGCGCCTTCAAGCTCGATCGTGCCAGGGTAAAGGCCCAACGGGTTTGCCCGAATTTGCGTCAAGCTGAACTGTCCTACCAGCGCCTCAAGTTTACCGGTGCGCAAGCCTGTCAGTGTGGCGGTGCCTTCGGCGCGCGCCGTGACCCATTTGCTGACCACCGACAATTCGTCAAACCGCAGCAGGCCAAGTGCTGCATCGTAGGTAAAATAACTGCGTGCCGCCTCGAAGGGGATCGGGCGGGTGCCGTCGTTGGGTTGCACCACACCTGCACCGATTTGCAAAGTCGCACTCAGCGGCGCAAGTGTCCCGTCCGCCCGCACGCCAGAGCGCAACGCGCCCGATATCGGCGCCCGCAGCGCCCCCATCCATGCAAACGCGGGGCTTTGGGTGGCGAAATCGGCGGCAGAGGCATCATCAATGCGCAATCCGAATTGCGCCTCCGGCACGCCAATCACGCTTGTATAATTCGCGGAGAGTGTTGTGACAGAGGCCCCGTCGCCCAAAAGCGCAAGATCGGAACTGACCACAAGCGCGCCGCCTTTGCGCTCGGCGATCAGGCGGCCACCGTCCAGAGTAAAGGCACGCCCTGCCCGTTGGTCTATATACTGCACTGTCAGGCCGCGCATCTCGGCGTGTTCCAGCGCGGCAAGCCCCGGCTGTTGCAACACCGTGTCGATCTGGGCGACAACGGCCCCCAACGTGCGGGTCTGCCCCGCACCGCGCGCGCCGTCGAGTGCGGCTTGCACAGCCAATGTGCCATCTTCGTCCCGCACCAGCGTGACAAACACACCGCGCAGTGCAATTTCGGCCGGTTGCACCTTGCCGCGCCGCAAGGCTGGCATGGAAAATCGCACGCGCGCCTCGGAAAAGCGGATCAGCTCGGCGCCGTCTGGCGTCGCTACAGCGACATCGCGCAAACGCACACGCGGGCGCCAGCCCTCCTCCATCAGCAGCCGCAGTTCTCCGAAGGAGATTTTTACCTGTGGAAATTCCTCTTCCAGACGCTGCTCGATCCGCGCCTCGACCCAATTGGGCATCACAACGGGGCGGTCATAGAAAAAGTAGACCGCGGCGACAGCGATCACCACGGTCAGCACCAACAGCGACCAAAGCGCGTTGAACAGGCCGATTCCCAATAGCAACAGCCCGCGCTTGCGGCGTTTAGGCCTATTGCCGGACGGCAAGGGAGGCGGCGCTGGCGGGGCGGTTTCGGCCATCTGGATGCGGTCACTCGCTAGGAATACAAAAAACCGGCGCGCAACGGTTGGACATTTGCGCCGCTGCCCTACTATGACAGAGGACAACGCGGCCTAAAAGGCCAGCCCCACACAGACCGGAGTTTTCCCATGCCCGAGATTTCCCAATCCGCACCAGAGTTTACCCTGCCCGTCACAGGCGGCGGCGATGTGACGCTTAGCGCGCTGAAAGGTGCGCCTGTTGTCCTGTTCTTCTACCCGCGTGACGACACGCCGGGCTGCACCACCGAAAGCATCGGTTTTTCCGAGCATCTAGAGGCGTTTACGGCTGCCGGCGCCAAGGTTTTCGGCATCTCGCGCGACACGATGGCCAAGCATGACAAATTCGCCGCCAAACATGGCCTGACTGTACCGTTGCTGTCTGACACTGAGGGCACAGTGACCGAGAGTTACGGCGTCTGGGTCGAGAAAAGCATGTACGGCAAGACCTCTATGGGGATCGAGCGGGCAACATATCTGATTGATGCGGAGGGCAATATTGCGCGGATCTGGCGCAAGGTCAAAGTCGCAGGCCATGTGGACGAGGTGCTGGCGGCTGTGCGCGCGCTATGATGCCGCTGGCGGAAATGGCTGTTGCAGTGCTGAATACTGCGGGTGGCCGCGAGAAAACAGCGCTGTCGCACAGGTATGCGGCGGCGTGGCGCAGTGCGCGCGCGGACGGCAGCCACCCCGAAATCGGCAGCGCGCAACCACCGCTGACTCCTGCACGGCCCGCCAAGCCAGAATTGCTGAGCCCGCGTGACGTGCCGCACCGCAAACCGGGCAGTCCCGAGGGGCGGATCGCGCTCATGCATGCGGTCGCCCACATCGAGCTGAACGCCGTGGATTTGCACTGGGACATCATCGCACGGTTCTCGGACATCGAAATGCCGATCGGCTACTATGACGACTGGGTGAAAGCAGCGGATGAAGAATCCAAACATTTCAACCTGATGTGTGATTGCCTTGAGGCGGCTGGCAGTTTCTACGGTGCTTTGCCCGCCCACGCAGGCATGTGGCGCGCCGCCGAAGACACCGCTGAGGATTTCATGGGCCGATTGGCCGTTGTGCCCATGGTTCTGGAAGCGCGCGGCCTTGATGTGACCCCCGGCATGATCAAAGTGTTCAAACAGGCCAAAGAAGACGGCGCAGTCGCGGCATTGGAGACAATCTACGCCGAGGAAGTGCATCACGTTGCTTATGGCTCCAAGTGGTTCCACTACCTGTGTGGCCGCTATGAGCTTGATCCGACACCGAAATTTCACGCCCTTGTGCGTCAGTACTTCCATGGACAACTGCGCCCGCCCTTCAACGAGGAAAAGCGCGCAGAGGCCGGAATTCCACCGAATTTTTACTGGCCCCTTGCCGAAGGCAGGTAAAGTTCCCTGCACAACCCTGCAAAAATAGGCGGTTTTCTGCCCATATGTCACGGTTTTAGGCAACGCGACGTTACGGGCGACCTCTAGGGTTGCCCGATGGGTTTCTGAAAGTTATTGCAAACTTGTTACGATTTCGTGAGGGACCATGAAACCGTGGCGAGACCTAATGGAATTTACTGACGTGCGTACAAAGCTCGCGATTAAAGTTGACGCGTTTCTGGAGAGACATTTTCCGGAACGCCGTGTATTTTTGAAATCTGACAACGACACACGGTTTATCCGTTTGCGCCCGATCACCCAGCTGATCGCGCTGACAGGCTCCGCTGCATTGGTGGCATGGGCAATTGTTGCAACCGCAATCATCCTGATGGACAGCATCGGGTCCGGCAACTTCCGCGAGCAGGCCAAACGCGACCAGCGGACCTATCAGGCGCGCCTGAACGATCTCAGTTCACAGCGTGACAGCCGCGCCGAAGAAGCGCTAGCCGCGCAAGAACGTTTCAACGCCGCCCTTTCCCAGATTTCCGTGATGCAGTCCGAACTGCTCACATCCGAGACGCGCCGCCGCGAACTTGAGACCGGCATTGACGTGATCCAGTCTACCCTGCGCAACACCATGAAAGACCGCGAAGAAGCCCGCGGTCAGGTGGCCCTGTTGCAGACCGAAGGCGGTGCCGCCATCCAGATGGCAGCCAGCACAGCGCCGATGGACTTTCTGGCGGACGCCTTGGCCCGCACGGCACAAGAACGCGACCAGGTAATCCTCGATTCACAAGACGCCCTTCTGGCAGCAGACGCGCTGAACCAGAAAATCGCCGAGATGCAGGAACAAAACGACACCATCTTCCGCCAGCTGGAAGAAGCGATGACAGTCTCCGTGGCCCCGCTGGACCGGATGTTCCGCGCCGCCGGCATGCCGACCGAGCGTATTCTTGAAACGGTTCGTCGTGGTTATTCCGGCCAGGGTGGCCCGCTGACACCGCTCAGCTTTCCCACCCGCGGCGAGAAGCCAAACGCCGATACCCTGCGCGCCAACCGTCTGATCAACCAGATGGACCGCCTGAACCTCTACCGCCTTGCGGCGTCCAAAGCGCCCTTTGCGAATCCTGTGAAGGACGCATTCCGCTTTACCTCGCAATTCGGCTTCCGCCGTGACCCCAAGACAGGTGGCCGTCGCATGCACGACGGTGTCGACTTTGCCGCAGGCACGGGCACGCCCTTGTATGCCACAGCGGACGGTGTTGTGACTCACGCCGGTTGGGCATCAGGATATGGACGTTTGGTGAAGATCCAGCACGAATTCGGCATCGAAACCCGCTATGCGCACCAATCAAAAATCCGTGTAAAGGTTGGTCAAAGAGTATCGCGCGGCGACCGTATTGGTGATATGGGTGCTACAGGACGTGTGACCGGCGTGCATCTCCATTACGAAGTACGCGTCGGCGGTAAGCCCGTTAACCCAATGATCTATATCAAGGCAGCAAAAGATGTTTTCTAAGAGCAAAATCAATGATCCGGCACCAGGCGGCGCTGACACACAGAAACCCGCAGTACCCGCACCATCGGCTGCTGCGCCTTCTATGCCTGCTCAAAAGCCAAACGAGTTCAAGGCAAGCGCCCCCAAGGCAAAGCCCCCTGCCTCCGTGCTGTCTTCCGACCTGCATGTGACGGGCAACATGAAGACAACCGGTGACATTCAGGTTGAAGGCACAGTAGAGGGCGACATTCGCGCGCACCTGCTGACCATCGGCGAGACAGCAACCATCAAGGGCGAAGTGATTGCCGATGATGTTGTTATCAACGGCCGAATCGTTGGCCGTGTCCGTGGCCTGAAGGTCCGCCTGACGTCTACAGCCCGCGTTGAGGGTGACATCATCCACAAGACCATCGCCATCGAGAGCGGTGCGCATTTCGAGGGATCCGTACAGCGTCAGGACGACCCGCTGAACCCCGGCGCCAAAGCAGTGCCAGCGCAGAAGGCGAATCCTGCTTCTTAAGCAGTCTTGTTAGATCGAATATTATAAGCGCCGTAGGTTATGCCTGCGGCGTTTTTTTTTGTTTTGGTGGAAGTTATCCTAGTTGGCGGTGGCCATTTTCTGAGCTCAAAAGCGCCCCACCCGATTTCATCGACCTCAAATGGCGGTAAAAACTTAGAGATCAGAAACCTGTAACAACGTCTTGGGTTTTGAACAGGGTTTTTGGCGGCACTATTTGTGGTAGTTTTCGCATGTGCCAAAAAGGAGCGTTTTTGGCCAAGAGGTTTTGGCTAGGGGTTTCTGTCCAAAACTATCAAGAAGTGACGACTTCTGAAGAGCCTGTAGAGATGAACAAAAGAAAGAACCCGACTAGGAAAAGGGGAATGCCAAATAGCAGGCAGAGATTTATCGTCATAGAAATTGGCTTTGATCCAACCAACCATTCGTTAATTTTGGGATACTTGCCATACACATTTGGTGCCATTAACGCGAATCCGGCTCGTTCGAGGGTGAACGATAGGGTAAGCGCGGTTGAAAATGCGAGCCCACTCGTCAAGATGACGCCAAACGCAAACTTCAGATCAGGATCGTGCTGAAGTTGTGACCATGAATATCCGTAAAATTCTTTAGAAAAAACAAGGATCGCCGCAATCGCGGTGAGGAAGAACTTGGATTCCTGAACGTTTCGGTGGCACGCGTCAGTGAAGGATTTTTCAACGTCCATTTTTCATCTCCGAAAAGACTGCCTATTCCGTATTCTATGGGCCGGGAGCCGGAAGTTGAAGTGATACCCCCCCTTTTTTCTGTCCCTGCCAAAAATGACCGTTTTTGAACATCATAAATATGTTCAACCTCCAGACAAAAAGGCGCCCCCTTCCCGAGCGCCTTCTTTCCTTTCAGCCGTCACAATCATCTCAGTCCGTGACAGTAACCGTCTTCATCATATCTGGCTGGCCGATCACGGCGCCATTGGCACCTGTCCCGCGTTTGATTGCGTCCACCACGTCCTGACCGCCTGTCACACGGCCAACAACCGTGTACTGGCCGTTCAGGAACGGGGCTGCGTCAAACATGATGAAAAACTGGCTGTTCGCGCTGTCGGGGCTTTGGGACCGCGCCATGCCGACGACACCTTTTTCAAACGGCACGTCGGAGAACTCGGCCGGCAGATCGGAGAGGTCCGAGCCGCCGGTGCCCGCACGGCGCAGGTCTTGCCCCATGCGGCCATGCTCGACATCACCGGTTTGCGCCATAAAGCCGTCGATGACGCGGTGGAATACCACGCCGTCGTATTTGCCATCAGCCGCCAGAGCCGTGATCTGGGCGACGTGCGCAGGCGCTACGTCTTCCAGCAGATCAACGGTGATTGTGCCGTTGGCTTCGCCTTCGACAACAATCTCCAGACCAGACGCCAGCGCGGAGCCTGCGATGAGCGTAGCGAAGAGCCCGCCTGCAACCAGATTACGCATCTGCGGCAACCTTGACGCTGATCATACGGTCCGGGTTGGCAGGTGGCTCGCCTTTTGCGATGGCATCCACATGCTCCATACCGGAGATGACCTGACCGTAAACGGTGTACTGGCCATTCAGGAAGTCGTTGTCTTTGAAGTTGATGAAGAACTGGCTGTTGGCCGAGTTCGGGTTGGCGGAGCGCGCAGCGCCCAGAGAGCCGCGTGCGTGCGGGATCTTGGAAAACTCTGCCGGCACGTCGGGATGCTCGGAGCCGCCTGTGCCCGCGCCGCGCGGGTTGTAATCTTTTTCCATGTTGCCGTGCTGTACGTCACCCGTCTGGGCCATAAAGCCGTCGATGACGCGGTGGAAGGCCACGTTGTCATAGGCACCTGCGCGCGCCAGCGTCTTCATACGCTCAACGTGCTGGGGAGCAACATCGGGCAGCAGCTGGATGGTGACGGTGCCGCCTTTCAGCTCCATCAGGATTGTGTTTTCTGGGTCTTTGATCTCGGCCATGGGGCGCTCCTGTTTTAATATTGCCCATTACCTAAGGCGCGGAGGCACAATTGCCAAGCCGGCGCATTGACCCTAGGCAAGATAACGGCAAAACAGCGGGTAACTTTGATCGCAGCTTTGAGGGACGGAAATTATGGGTTGGAAGTCACTGGATGATATGGACCTGCACGGCAAGCGGGTTCTGGTGCGTGTGGATATCAATGTACCCGTTGAAAAAGGCGAGGTTACAGACACCACCCGGATCGAGCGGATTGTCCCGACGGTGCATGACATCCTGTCCAAAGGTGGCACGCCGATCCTGCTGGCGCATTTTGGCCGCCCCAAGGGCAAGGTGAACCTGGAGATGAGTTTGCGGCAGGTCCTGCCCGCCCTGCGGCGCGCGCTGATGCGCACGGTTGCACTGGTCGAGACGCTGGATGCAGCCGAGCATATGACCGCCGAAGTGGCCGCCGCCGATGTGGTGCTGATCGAGAACATCCGCTTTCACGCAGGCGAGGAAGTAAACGATCCGGCCTTTGCAGCCCGTTTGGCCAAGATTGGCGATGTTTTCTGCAACGACGCGTTTTCGGCCGCGCACCGTGCCCATGCCTCAACCGAAGGCTTGGCGCACCACCTTCCCTCTTGTGCAGGTCGCCTGATGCAGGCCGAATTGTCGGCACTTGAGGCTGCATTGTCCAAGCCGGAGCGCCCCGTGGGGGCTGTGGTGGGCGGTGCCAAGGTCTCGACCAAAATCGCCTTGCTGGAGAACCTTGTGAACCGTTTGGACCTGCTGGTAATCGGCGGCGGCATGGCGAATACCTTTCTGGTGGCGCAAGGCGCGCAGCTGGGGGCATCGCTCCGCGAGATGGATTATCTGGACACAGCGCGTGACATCATGGCGCAAGCCGACAAGGCCCGGTGCCGTGTGTTGTTGCCCGTAGACGGGCTGGTGGCACGCGAGTTCAAGGCCGGTGCGGCTCATGAGGTGGCGTTGCTGGGCGCGGATACGGTTCTAGGGGCAGACCAGATGGTGCTGGATGCGGGGCCGGAGACGGTCAAGCAGGTCGAGCTGGCCATCAAGGGGCTGAAAACCCTGATCTGGAACGGCCCGATGGGCGCGTTTGAAATTGCGCCGTTTGATACTGCCACAGTGGCTGCCGCAAAATCTGCAGCACAGCAAACCCGCGACGGCGCGCTGATTTCTGTTGCAGGGGGCGGCGATACCGTTGCGGCCCTTAATCAGGCGGGGGTAGCGGATGATTTCACCTATATCTCGACTGCGGGTGGCGCGTTTCTAGAGTGGATGGAGGGCAAGACATTGCCCGGCGTTGCTGCCTTACAGGGCTAAGGCCCAGCTGCAACAAACCTGTGACGTGTTTGCGTCAGGTGCGAATCAGGGGATTAACAATGTGATTCCCCAGTGGCATAAGACGGGGACCGCCCGACAAGAGGCGGCACATCCGGCAGACATTCAGGCACCTACCCCCAAGGCATCCACCCCATGAGCAAACTCGCATACGGCCCTATTTTGTTCTTCGCAATTTCCTTTGCGCTCAGCCTGTATTTTATGTTTGCTGCGGTGCAGGGTGATTTCGGCCTGTTCCGCCGTGCCGAGATTCTTGCGGAAGCAGACTCCATGCGCCTTCAGCTAACCCAAGTCCGCGCTGATGTCGCGCGGATGGAAAACCTGACCCGCCGTTTGTCCGACGACTATCTTGATCTGGATCTGCTGGACGAACAGGCGCGCAACGTGCTGGGCATGGTGCGCACGGACGAGATCGTAATCCGCTAATCCCCTGCCCTGCCCGACCACAAATCAGGCAAAGCGCAAAGCCTCTCGCCATCCGGCTTCGAATCCTTTATAATATAGTTTAACGTTAAACCATATGTGGTGCGTGCGAGTACGTGCCAACGGGAGGACTGCCCTATGGCTGCCAAGAAAACGAGTGCCAAAACTGCCCCGTCGAATGTTTCGCCGGAAGAGTTGAAAGCCTTTTACCGTGACATGCTACTGATCCGGCGATTTGAGGAAAAGGCGGGCCAGCTTTATGGCATGGGCCTGATTGGCGGCTTCTGCCACCTCTACATCGGTCAGGAAGCAGTTGTGGTCGGTCTGGAAGCAGCAGCCAAAGAGGGCGACAAGCGCATCACCTCTTACCGCGATCACGGTCATATGCTGGCCTGCGGCATGGACCCGAACGGAGTGATGGCAGAGCTGACAGGCCGCGAAGGGGGATACTCCAAGGGCAAAGGCGGCTCGATGCATATGTTCTCCAAGGAGAAGCATTTCTACGGTGGCCACGGCATTGTGGCAGCACAGGTACCGCTGGGTGCTGGATTGGCTTTTGCTGATAAATACAAAGGCAACGACAACGTGACCTTCACCTATTTCGGGGACGGTGCCGCAAACCAGGGTCAGGTCTATGAGGCGTTCAACATGGCCGCCCTGTGGAAGCTGCCCTGCATCTTTGTGATCGAAAACAACCAATATGCGATGGGCACATCGCAGCAGCGCTCCACCTCCTCTGCCGAGATTTACGAGCGCGGGATGGCCTTTGGCATACCGGGTGAGGCCGTTGACGGCATGGATGTTCTGGCCGTGAAAGCGGCCAGCGAGACAGCTGTGGCGCATTGCCGGTCCGGCGAAGGCCCCTATATTCTGGAGATCAAGACCTACCGCTATCGCGGGCACTCCATGTCCGATCCGGCCAAGTACCGCACCCGCGAGGAAGTGCAGAAGGTCCGCGACGAGCGTGATCCGATCGAAGCTGTGCGCACTCTGCTGCTGACCGGCAAACACGCCACCGAAGTCGATCTGAAAGCCATCGACAAAGAGATCAAAGGCATCGTCAACGAGAGTGCCGAGTTCGCCAAGGAAAGCCCCGAGCCGCATCTGGACGAGCTATGGACCGATATTTACGCTGAGCTGGAGGCTTAAGACTATGGCAACCGAAATTCTGATGCCCGCCCTGAGCCCGACCATGGAAGAAGGCACGCTGGCCAAATGGCTGGTCAAGGAGGGTGACACGGTCTCCTCCGGTGACATCATGTGCGAGATTGAAACCGACAAAGCCACGATGGAATTCGAGGCCGTGGATGAAGGGGTGATCGGTAAAATCCTGATCGCCGAAGGCACGGAAGGCGTGAAGGTAAACACCGCCATCGCCGTCTTGCTGGAAGAAGGCGAGGACGCCTCCGCTGTGGATACGGCCAAGTCAGCACCAGCTGCCGCCGCCGTCCAGAGCGCCCCAGCCGCTGCGCCTGCCGAAAGCACAAAGCAGGCCGCACCTGTTGTCGACACCTCCCCCGATTGGCCCGAGGGCACCAAGCTCAAGCAGCAGACAGTGCGTGAAGCCCTACGCGACGGCATGTCCGAAGAGATGCGCCGCGACGACAGCGTTTTCCTGATGGGGGAAGAGGTTGCCGAATATCAAGGTGCCTACAAGATCTCCCAAGGGATGCTGGACGAATTCGGCGCAAAACGCGTGATCGACACGCCTATTACCGAACACGGCTTTGCCGGTATCGCAACGGGTGCAGCCTTTGGCGGCTTACGCCCGATTGTGGAGTTTATGACCTTCAACTTCGCCATGCAGGCGATTGACCACATCATCAATTCGGCAGCCAAAACGCTATATATGTCCGGCGGCCAGATGGGCGCGCCCATGGTCTTCCGTGGTCCGAACGGTGCGGCGGCGCGTGTGGGTGCCCAACACTCGCAGGATTACGCCGCTTGGTACATGCAGGTGCCTGGCCTGAAGGTGGCGATGCCCTACTCCGCCTCCGATTATAAAGGTCTGATGAAAACGGCCATCCGTGATCCGAACCCTGTGATCTTTCTCGAGAATGAAATCCTCTATGGCCGGTCGTTTGATGTGCCGGAGATCGAGGATTACACCGTGCCCTTCGGCAAAGCCCGCATCTGGCGCGAGGGCGACGATGTGACCATCGTAAGCTTTGGCATCGGCATGACCTACGCGCTGGAAGCCGCTGACAAGCTGGCCGAAGAAGGCATCATGGCAGAAGTCATCGACCTGCGCACCCTGCGCCCGATGGACACGCCTGCGATTATCAAATCGGTGATGAAAACCAACCGCTTGGTGACAGTCGAAGAAGGCTGGCCGCAAGGCAGCGTCGGCAGCTACATCAGCTCGGTTGTGATGCAGGAAGCGTTTGATTATCTGGACGCGCCTGTGATCTGCTGCACCGGCAAGGATGTGCCGATGCCCTATGCGGCCAATCTCGAAAAACACGCGCTTGTGACCACCGCCGAGGTGATCGAAGCAGTGAAAAAAGTAACTTACAAATAAGGAGCGGACACGATGCCAATAGAAATCCTCATGCCCGCCCTCTCGCCCACGATGGAAGAAGGCACGCTGGCCAAATGGCTGGTCAAGGAGGGCGACACTGTCTCCTCCGGCGATGTGATGTGCGAGATTGAAACCGACAAAGCAACGATGGAGTTCGAGGCCACCGACGAAGGTGTTATCGGCAAAATCCTGTTCGCCGAGGGCACGGAAGGCGTGAAAGTAAACACAGCTATTGCCGTCCTGCTCGAAGAAGGCGAAAGCGCGTCAGATATAGGTGCGACTTCTGCGCCAAAGGCAGATGCAGCACCGGCACCTACTCCCAAAACGGAACCGGAAGCCGCAAAAGCAGCACCGGCACCCGCGGTTGCTAACAAGACAGATGGCAGCCGTATCTTCGCCTCCCCGCTTGCGCGCCGCATTGCTGCGCAAAAAGGCCTTGATCTGGGGGGTGTCAAAGGCTCCGGCCCCCATGGCCGCATCGTGAAAGCCGATGTTGAAGGGCTGTCAAAATCCGACGCCCCCAAAGCTGGGGCTGCACCCGCTGCACAGGCCACAGCAAAAGCCACAGGCCCGTCCAGCGATGCCATCGCCAAGATGTACGAGGGCCGCGAGTACGAAGAGATCGCCCTCAACGGCATGCGCAAAACCATCGCTGCACGCCTGACAGAGGCCAAGCAGACCGTGCCGCACTTCTACCTGCGCCGCGACATCCAGCTGGATGCGCTGATGGCCTTCCGCGCCCAGTTGAACAAGCAGCTGGAACCCCGTGGTGTGAAGCTGTCGGTCAACGATTTCATCATCAAAGCCTGCGCACTGGCCCTGCAACAGGTGCCAACAGCCAACGCTGTCTGGGCCGGGGACAAAGTGTTCCAGCTCAAGCCGTCCGATGTGGCGGTGGCTGTCGCAATCGAGGGTGGCTTGTTCACCCCCGTCCTCAAAGACGCCGAAATGAAATCGCTATCAGCGCTGAGTGCCGAAATGAAAGACCTTGCCGCCCGTGCCAAGGATCGCAAGCTGGCCCCACATGAGTATCAGGGCGGTAGCTTTGCCATCTCCAACCTCGGGATGTTCGGGATCGACAACTTTGATGCAGTCATCAACCCGCCCCATGGCGCAATCCTTGCAGTGGGCGCCGGCGTGAAAAATCCTGTGGTCAAAGCAGATGGAGAACTCGGCATCGCGATTGTTATGTCCGTGACCCTGTCTGTCGATCACCGCGTGATCGATGGCGCTTTGGGAGCAGAGCTTCTCAACGCGATCAAAGACAACCTCGAAGCGCCAATGACGATGCTCGCCTGATATCTCAATTGGCCCGATATGCTCTGGGGAGTTTGAGGGGCTAGCCCCTCATCGCCGCCCCATAGGGCGGCCAGCAGTCGAACAAAAGGCCGGAGCATTGCTCCGGCCTTTTTAAATTCTTCAATGCCTGAAAACCTTAGTCCTCCCAAGGCCCCAGCATGTGGTTCATAGAAATCGACGGCTGATCGCATCCCGCCTCGCCAACGATCCGCGCCGGAATACCGGCCACAGTCTTGCACGGCGGCACATCCTCCAGCACCACGGAGCCCGCAGCGATGCGGCTACAATGGCCAATCTTGATGTTGCCCAGCACCTTGGCCCCTGCCCCGATCAATACGCCATCACCAATCTTGGGGTGACGGTCTTCTTCTTCCTTGCCGGTCCCACCCAATGTCACGGAATGCAGCATGGAGACGTTATCCCCCACCACAGCCGTTTCACCGATCACAACAGAATGGGCATGGTCAATCATAATGCCTTTGCCCATGCGGGCGCCGGGATGGATATCAACGCCAAAAATCTCGGAAACCCGCATCTGGAAGAAATAGGCCAGATCGCGGTGCCCGTGCGTCCAAAGATAATGGCTGACCCGGTAGGCCTGTACCGCCTGATACCCTTTGAAATAGAGGATCGGCTGCAAAAGGCGGTGGCATGCGGGGTCGCGCTCGTAAATCGCAACCAGATCGGCACGGGCTGCCTGCACAAGGGTGGGATCATCAGCATAGGCCTGATCGACGATCTCTCTAACCACCATCATCGACATTTCGTTGGACGACAGCTTGGCCGCAATGCGGTAGGATAGCGCCTTCTCGATCGACGTGTGATGCAGGATCGTGGCATGCACAAAACCACCGATCAGAGGCTCGTCCGTTGCGGCATTTTCTGCATCCCGTTTAATCTGGTCCCAGACCGGATCAACAGTGGCAAGTTTGCTTTGTACTTTCGCCATGGCGCGGCTCCTCTGTCTTTGCTCTCCCTTCTATTTAGCACAGTTGCGCCATATGCAAACCCGATCATCCATCACAGGACATCATTCCTGTCTGCGTCGGGCCTGCAAAGCCTGAACAACGACAGCCATGCATGCCAACATCTCACCCGTATTCGGTGTTGTCCGAAGCAGGGCGGAGTGCCCCAACGCGACAGCGCGCAAACTACCGTCCCCCCAGTGCGGATGTAGCTTTTCCAAGCGTTTGACATATTTATCAGCCACATGCGCCCGCCACACCAGCCTTGCGCAAAACGCCCCACGCTGTTCGTGCGGCACGCCATAAAGAGCACGTGCCGCATGGTGCAGATCACTCACCCCAACCCGCCTCACAATCAGGTGATCACAGTGCTGGCAAACAGCCCCGCGCGATAAGTCGCCGAAATCTGGGCAACTTCAACCACGAAGGGGGCTACTGCACCGTCTGCCGTTTGCGCAGCAAATCCGTAGCTGAAAGTCGGCGCCGAGAGTGTCTCTTCACGCAGAATGACGCCATCCTTGACCACCCGCAGCAGGTAGGCTTCGCTGTCCTCACCCAGAGGCACCTCCAGCGGCTCCCATGCATCACCGTCCGTGCGGGTCCGGCGCACCCAATCCAGCGCAATCGCACCCGCAGCGCTTGCAATGCCGCGCAGATGGGCGGGGGCATAGGGGCGAAGGCCATTCCCGTCAAAGGCCCGTTGCACCTGCCGGTATGAGGGGTCACTCACGGGGCGTTGAGCAGGCCCGATCCGGTAGGTTTGCTCCACACGCCGCAAATTCCGGCTCAGGTCGATTTGCTGCGGCACACTGTCGAGCAGGACAAATTGCGACCCTTCCGGCCGGACATCAGGCATCAATCCATCTGACCCCGCCTGCCCGCGCAATCTATTGCGCAACAGGTAAGTGCGCGGGCCAATCAACTGCGCAGAGGCAAACTGGAAAATCTCCCAATTGCCGCTGCTCCCATCCCCGATGGCGGCCAGATTGGCACCGCTCAGCATCGCATCCTCGTCCACTGTCTCCAAGCGACCGCTGATCAAACGGACCTCAAGCGCATCGCCACGGTCGATCAGCCCTGCAGAGGCCCGCAGCATTGGCGACCGCGTTGTTCCGATTGTCGCCCGCAGCGGCAGGATCGTATTGAGGTCGAAGTTTTGCTCCGTCAGGCTGGAATACAGCGCCACACTGCCCGGCCAGGGATTGGCACTGGCCGCAATATGGGGCGCGTGCGGCACCTCGTCTCCGGTCAACAGAGGAATATCCAGAAACAGCGGATAGACCGGAACAGGCGCGACAAAGGCCCGCATGCCGACCAGTTCATCGGACAACGGAGACGGCGTATAAATGGCCGGATCAATCCGCACTGCCTCGATTTGCTTGAACTCTGCCTGATCTACACGGTCGATACGAAACAGCGATGACCCTTCGCCCTGATCAGCAGGTAGCGACACCACATCCCCCGCCCGCAGGGGCAATTGCGACGGCGGCAGCGCAAACTGCACAGCCTCACGGGCGATCCGCGCTTCGTTCAGCCAACGCTCGGCCACTTGCCGCCCCTCCGCACGGGTCAGCAGCATTGTGAATTCAGTTGCGGCCACCGCATGGGTTTCCTCGTCCGGCAATACTGCTTCTTCGGAAATCACATCATAGCTGGCATCGGCCTGAATGAACCGCAGGCGCACACGCCCCGACAATGCAGCGTCCGCCTCG
>JAQXCD010000039.1 GCA_029252045.1 Sulfitobacter sp. | reverse complement strand
ACTTCGCTTCCAATCCCCGGCGTCTCCACCGTGTCCCGTCCGCTGCCCCGTCGCTCATTGCTGCGCTTCGGTAAGGGGGGTTCTAGGGTTACTTCCCTACAGCCGCAAGTGCTTTTTTGGGAGAAACTGACCAAGAGGTCCGCTTTTTTCCCACTTACCCTGAAGCATGCACAAAACTGTCATATTTTTATGGTTCAATCCGATTGTTCGCATCAACAATTTTCTCCGGATCGGCATAGTTTCAGCCTCACAATATTGGATTCGCCGCTTTTTTGAGCGGTCAATTATCGGGAATCGCCCGCCATTTTGCAGATTCACCCTCAATGGCAGGCGGAATCAGATCGAATCCTTGATGCAGCATCATATGATTCCCCTGAAGACCCCCTCCCTTTGCCAGACTGCGTGACACGCAGAGATGACTCACTGCGTGTGCTAGTGCGCGCAAGCCTGCCAAAACGCAGCCCGCCCCGGAATGCATGAGCACTCCGAGGCGGATATTGGTCTGATTGATATAGTGTAGAGTCTAGCAGAAGCTTTGGCCGTTTAGACCTCGGCTCTGACTATTCATTCGGGCGTACGCGGGCAGCGCTTTTATCGGCGAAGGCCGCCAAACGGGCGCGTGCAGCTGGTTGGGTGTTCACCACCCCTGCCACGACTGCCTCTGCATAGGCAGCGTCCATAGCGGACATGTTTTGCATATGGCTGACAGCAGAACAGATCGCAAAGTTGGAGAGCGGCAAGTTCTGCGCTGTCCGGCGTGCAATATCCAAAGCGGCGTCAAAGCTGGAGCCTTCTATTATATACTGAGCCAGTCCCAGATCGACAGCCTCCTGTCCCTGATAGACACGGCCCGTCAGCATCATGTCGATCATACGCGACTTTCCGACCAGATCAGTGACACGAATAGTCGCTCCTCCTCCGGTAAACAGACCGCGCTGGCCTTCGGGCAGAGCAAAGTATGCTGTCTGGTCCATCACACGAATATGCGCAGAACTGGCCAGCTCCAGACCACCGCCAACAACAGCACCTTGCAGTGCTGCAATGACAGGCACGCCGCCGTATTCCATTTTGTTAAACGCTTCGTGCCAACGCAGGCACACATGCATGAAGTCAGCCGGACTGCGATCCTCGTCGTGATGCTCGATCAGGTCGAGGCCGGCGCAGAAGTGGTCGCCCTTCCCTGCCAAAACTACGGCTTGCACACCGGCACGCGGCGCCGCCGAGAAGAAGTCCACCAACTCTTCTATTGTATCAATGTCCAACGCGTTGCGTTTGGTTGGCCGGTTCAGCGTCACCACCCAGACGCCATCATCATGGGCCTCTACTGCGAGATTGGTGAAACGGGCGGGATCAATTTTAAGAGCCATGGCAAATCCTAACAGTAAAAGAGAATATCATCGCAGTTTTGGTCATCTATTTTGAACGAATTCGCAAGCCGGAGTTTGTTTCTAAAATCTGATCCGGCCAGTTTGACGCGGCGTCAGCTGCGATCCGCCTCCCTGAAACAGAAAAAGGCGCCCCTTGCGGATGCGCCTACTCTATTCTTCTATGTGTCAGGGAATTGGGGCGCTAGTGCGTCCACGCCCCGCGGCGGCCGGTAGCAAAATTCTCGCCGTAGCCACCTGCGCGGATGTTGGGCTTGCGGCGGTTAGGCTCTTGCACTTGCGCCTCGATCCCGTGCTCGGTTGCGTAGGCAACGGCGTCTTCTTTGCTGGCGAACTGTAGTTTCACCTGACTTTGCGTATCGGCGGAGGATGTCCAACCCATCAGAGGATCAACTTCGCGCGCTTCGGCGGGCGCGAACTCCAGCACCCAATTGTGGGTCTTGGCCGTGCCCGAGGACATTGCTGTACGGGCAGGTTGATAGATTCTCGCGCGCATTCGGTCTCTCCGTCTGTATATAGTGTTGATATGACATGCCGTCCCCAGCGGATCAAGGCTCGTGTCAGGTTTGTGCGTGTGCAGCACAACAACACCGGATCGTGCTCCTATTGCCAGTTTGTGGCACCATGAACGCGGCTGCCGCCTTGAACCCCTGACAAAACATGACATTTATAATGCACGCCCAACCGGAGACTGCCCCCATGCCCTATGCGCAAACTGACAAAAGCGAAGTGACGGAGGCCATACTGGCCAATGCTGCCCCAGACGTGCGCAGCCGTCCCAAGCTGGAAGGCGGCAAAACATTTGTTCTACGAACCGAGTTTGAACCGGCAGGCGATCAGCCCAACGCGATCAAGGAGTTGTCCGAGGGCATTCGCAATGGCGAGCGCAATCAGGTTCTGCTGGGAGCGACCGGCACAGGCAAGACATTCACGATTGCCAAGATGATCGAGGAAACCCAGCGCCCCGCCATTATCCTTGCGCCAAACAAAACGCTGGCGGCGCAGCTGTATGGCGAATTCAAAGGATTCTTTCCCGAAAACGCGGTCGAGTACTTCGTCAGCTACTATGACTATTACCAGCCCGAGGCCTATGTCGCGCGCTCGGATACCTTCATCGAGAAGGAATCGCAGATTAACGAACAGATCGACCGCATGCGCCACTCCGCTACGCGGGCGTTGCTGGAGCGGGACGATGTGATCATCGTGGCGTCGGTGTCATGTATCTATGGTATCGGCTCGGTCGAAACCTATGGTGCAATGACGCAGGATCTGACTGTCGGGCAGAGTTACGACCAACGGCAGGTGATCGCCGATCTGGTCGCACAAGCCTACAAGCGCAATGATGCCGCGTTCCAGCGTGGTGCCTTTCGCGTGCGCGGCGACAGTCTGGAAATCTTTCCCGCCCACCTCGATGACCGTGCATGGCGGCTCAGCTTCTTTGGTGAAGAGCTGGAGAGCATCACCGAATTTGACCCGCTGACCGGCGAGAAGACGGGCAACATGGATCAGGTGCGTATCTACGCCAACTCCCACTATGTCACGCCCAAGCCTACGATGAACCAAGCCATCATTGGCATCAAGAAAGAGCTGCGGATGCGGCTGGACCAGTTAGTAGGCGAAGGCAAACTGTTGGAGGCGCAACGATTGGAGCAGCGCTGCAATTTCGATCTGGAGATGCTGGAAGCCACGGGTGTGTGTAACGGCATCGAAAACTATTCGCGCTATCTGACCGGCCGCGCCCCGGGCGAGCCGCCCCCGACCCTGTTCGAATTCATCCCCGACAACGCGATTGTGTTTGCAGATGAAAGCCACGTCAGCGTGCCGCAGATCGGCGGCATGTATAAAGGTGACTTCAGGCGCAAGATGACACTGGCCGAGCATGGCTTCCGTTTGCCGTCTTGTATGGACAACCGTCCGCTGAAATTCGAGGAGTGGGACGCCATGCGCCCGCAATCCGTGTTTGTCTCCGCCACTCCTGCCGCGTGGGAGATCGAGCAAACAGGTGGCGTGTTCACCGAACAAATCATTCGCCCCACAGGACTGATTGATCCCATTATTGAGATTCGCCCTGTCGAGATGCAGGTGGATGATCTGCTGGACGAGGTCCGTCTGGTTGCCGCCAAAGGCATGCGGACCCTGTGCACCACATTGACCAAACGCATGGCCGAGGACCTAACGGAATACATGCACGAGCAGGGCATCCGCGTGCGCTATATGCACAGTGACATCGACACGATCGAGCGGATCGAAATTTTGCGTGACCTGCGGCTGGGCGCGTTTGACGTGCTGATCGGGATCAACCTGCTGCGCGAAGGTTTGGACATCCCCGAATGTGGATTGGTCGCTATTCTGGACGCGGACAAGGAAGGCTTTCTGCGGTCGGAGACGTCGTTGATCCAGACCATCGGCCGCGCCGCGCGTAACTCCGAAGGCCGCGTGATCATGTACGCCGACCGGATTACAGGCAGCATGGAGCGCGCGATGGGCGAGACCGAGCGCCGCCGCGTCAAACAGGTAGCCTATAACGAACTGCACGGCATTACACCGACAACTGTGAAAAAGAATGTCGAGGACATTCTGGCCGGCCTCTACAAAGGCGACACCGACCAGTCGCGGATCACGGCCAAGATTGATCACCCGCTTGCAGGCGGCAACATCAAGACTGTGTTGGAGGGTCTGCGCACCGATATGCGCAAAGCAGCCGAAAACCTAGAGTTCGAGGAGGCCGCGCGTCTGCGCGATGAAGTCAAACGACTGGAGGCCGTGGATATGGCCATCGCAGACGATCCCATGGCGCGGCAGTATGCGGTGGAGAAAGCCGTGGACGACGCCAAAATGAAATCAGGCCGTAGCACGATGGGACGCGGCGGCATGCGCGGCGGCGTCAAACGGCGTGGACGCTAGAGAGGGGCGGGTCTGAGCTTTTTCGAGAAGCAGACCCGCCTGCCTTTTCCCACCGAACCGGTCACTAACCATTTACTTTGCAATTCGGGATACTGCTGCCGCCAATCGCGGTAATGGTCATTGCTCACGATCTGCAATTTCCCCTTCCCACAAGCGTCCAGCAGCAGCGTATCAGCGGCTGTACCAGCAGGCGCAATGACCACATCGCCAAGTATTTCCAGCGCCTCCAGCTGACCCTTCCCCAAATGCCGACTGATGGTGTTGTCAAAGTAGATCAAGGGCACGAACCGCCGCGCACGCAGCGCACGCACAACCAACTCAGGTACATCAACTACGGCCTGCCCCCCTTGCCAGAAAAGCACGTTAGAGCCGTCTATCAGAATGTTTACCGGCATCTGCGCTGCCCCTTAAATCATCTTCTGGAACCATTTGCCCGCATGAACGTTATTCCAGTGAAACCACGAAAACAAATCAAGGAGCATGAAATGGAATATGGCATTCTCGGACTTCTGATCCTCATCGCAGACATCTACGCAATTTTCCAAGTTTTCTCGTCTCGCGTCTCTGGACTTGCAAAAATCCTTTGGACATTGGTCATCGTCGTGTTCCCCGTTGTCGGCTTTATTATCTGGCTAATCGCAGGTCCGCGCGGCGCAACTGTACGCGTCTAACACCCGCCTGCAGTGAACATGCGGGCCCGACCGCAACGTCGGGCCCATTTTTATAGATGTTGGCAACTCTTTATTAAGAGGCATTAACCAATATCGGGGGCAGGAGTGTCCCCGTGTTCTACCGTTTGATCCTGATTTTTATTCTAGCCACTCTTCCGTGTGAGGGCACGTCAGGGCCGTGGTTGCACGAGAAGGGAAGCAGCTTCACTGCTGTCTCGCTGGCCGCCACTTACACCCTCGAGACCACCACACAGACATACATTGAATACGGCTTCAGCAACCAGATGACCCTTATCGGTGACATAAATCTGGCGCGTCGGCAATATCTCCCAGGCACGGGCGCTGCGACCTTTTCGTTTCGCCGCGCATTAAGTGCTGCGGATGCACCCGCAAAGTGGGCCTATGAGATAGGGATCGGAGCCAGTTGGGACGGTGCGCAAACACAACCCCACATCCGCACTGCCCTCAGTTGGGGGCGCGGGACAACATGGGGCGAGCGATCTGGCTGGGTGACCGTCGAAGGTGCAATGATATGGGATCTGGCGCAGGCCGCACATGTCGCAAAACTCGACACAACAATAGGTGTCAGTCTGGGTGACAAGAGCAAGGGGATGCTGCAACTTTATACCGCCCACATGGGAGGAAAAATTACAGCAACCCTTGCGCCGTCATTTATATTCAAGCCTGAAAGTACAAAATTCAGTGTTCTCATCGGTGCCGAAAGCCGCATCGGCCAGCTGGACGATACGGCCCTCAAATTCGGAATCTGGCGCGACTTCTAAGAAAGGGCTCCGGCACCAATTTACGCCAGAGCCGCCGGAGTCATACCACGTCGTTGTCCATTCGCGTCGTGACGGCGATCTTCCCCCGCAACGGTTCCGACCAGACCACATGGACCTGATCTGCATTTGGCCCTTGCTGTGCACGCACAAACGGGTTGTCGTAGTTCAGCACATTTGCAGAATTGCGCACCCCGCCCCGTACCACAACCGCATCCACACTCAGCGAACGGGCCTCGAAAGGCAGGCCGGGGCCGGTATTAAGCACCCAGGTCTGCTCGTTCGAGTTCTCTGAGAACTCCAGCAGATGCGGGTTCGCCACGGGATTGTTAATGCCATGGAACGAGTTCCCTTCAAACCGCACGTTCCGCATACGGGTAAAGTTGAGATCGGCAAAGCTGGTGTCGACACGCTCAGCCCGCTCCACATAACCGTTGATACTACGGAACCTGTTGCCCGCGACATTCAGACCGTTGATGAAATGCCCCGCACCGTAAGGCTTGACCACCAAATAGCTAAAGCTGGTCGCCACCTCGCCGGACAGAAAGATATTGCTGGTGATGTCCAACGCACTGAAGGAAAAACCACTACTGAAGCCGGGGCTCGGGTCTTTCTCGTTGGTCCATTCAAAAAATGCGTTGTCGACGTAGTTGTTTGTAAAGACGCAAGAGGCATAGGGCTCGGCAAGAACCACGCCAGCAGACCGGATACCCCCGTTTACTGTATCGCCCTGAAAAAAGTGATTTCCGACAATCAGATGGTTCTGCCCCGTCATGACCGCGAAATGCCGGAACCGCTCAGAGCGGCAGTTGCGCAACTTCACATCATTGGCGTTTACATTCAGCGCAATCGTACTGCGCTGAGAAACGGGCAGGTCATTTTCAGCAGACAGGAACTGGCACCGCTCAATGAACATCCCCTGACAGCCCCCCCCATAGAGGTGATGCCACGATCCTTCGGAGTGGTAATAAAGCAGTCGCGCACCGTGAAAATTGTTCCTGCATTTGCCAGCATGATACCGCTGCACAGTTCCTGACACTGGAACTCGATATTGTGTAGAATAAACTTTGCAATGACGTCAAAACCGCTGAAATCCAGCATGTATTTGTACCGCCGAAAGGTAAAATTCTGGGTGCCTGCCGCATCGTAGAGGGGGCTGTTCAACGTCAGCTCCCCCCGTGCGACGTTCTTGCCGCGCACATAGACTTCACGCCCGACACCCGAACCGCTGACATGGCTACCAATCGGGATATTTGCAATATTCGCCACATTCTTGAGAGTCCGGGAATCGCTGGGGCTGTAAGTTGCCTGCGCGGTGATAGTCGTCGTGTTCCAGTCCCCGCCCGTCATCGCAATCAACTGACCATTGTGAATGGCGCGGCGCGTTTCATAGCGGGTGCGGTTCGGGACTGCTGCCTGCAGATCTACCGGCTCGGTCAACGCCACCTTGCGGCCGCCCAAGTCCAGAGACCCGTGATCCGAGTTGTTCAACAGTGCCTGAAATGCCTTCTTGAACGCCAGTTCTTCATCGCCAAAGGCTTCGATGTAATTCGGCAGATCAAAATTTCGGCGCAGCAGCAGTATTGCAGCCGTCGGCATTGTGACCGTGCCTTCAAATTTGGTCAGCGTGTCAAATGTGACGTCGCTGTTCAAACGAAAGACACCTGACGGAACGAGAACAGTCCGCCCGTTTGCTGCCGAATCGGCCGCCTCGAAGGCAGCGGTGTCATCCGTGGTTCCGTTGCCCAATGCGCCATAGTCACGCACGTCCACCATCGACATGCGTTCCCCCAGAAACAGATGGGTCACGTCGTTGATTTCGATGTCATCAACGCGAACAACGCCGCCGTTCTGACCCAGCGAATCAATCCCGAAATGCCCGTAAGCAGCTGTACGGCCCCAAATCATATCTACACCGGCTCGGTTCCCGATGCCTACGATGGCGCTGACCTCCACAACATCGCCGTAAGACGTAATGGGCGTCGTGGCCCCTTCTGTTACAACACCCGAAATCGCCGCCCCACCAGATTGGGCCGCATAGGCCGCAATCCTGACCGACGGTAGGTTACCACTCACCGCTTTCACGCGCACTTTAACTTGCAAATAGCAGCCCGGCTCTATCGGTGTTTGCCCCTTATAGCGCAGCCGTTGTGTTGAACCGGTTTTCAAAATCTCCAACGCCCCGCCGAAATCCTGATCCGCGGGCACAAATACAGCATTGCCCGAACTGGAATAGCTGGGCGATCCAGACGTGCCATTTCCGTTTGAATATGCCGCAAGTCCCTGTGAATAGGGGGCAGGCGTGTAAGTAGCCATTGTCATAAATATCCCTTTCGCGCTTCTCCGGCGCAGCTGCCGGACACGGTCTGGGAAATATCAATAGGGCGTTAATGCGCCGCTATGGCACCGTCACGATGCCGTTGCGCATCAGACCGCAGCACCTGGTGCATCAAGGATTTGAACGCCGCTAATCCGCCAACCCTCCGCCGTTTGCATCATCCGGTATTCAAGATAGTGGAATTGGCCTTTGGCATCCGCAATCTGGACCTTCTGCCAATAGGTTCCGCCCTCTTCCCGCAGTTCCAGAAAATCCACCGCAGCAGGGCGCCAAACCATAGGATAGCCTTGACTGACCATTCGGCCAAAGTTCTGCGGATTTTGGAAAAAGCCTTGCAGAGAAGGGCTGGCAAAGGTGAACGCGGTAGCGAAGTCATCCACTTTGAAGGCATCGAATTGTTGGGTGATCACCGCCCGGATATCAGCGTCCTGCGCTTGCGCGCCTGTTACACTCCACACCGCAAATGCGGCGGCCAAGAACATCTGCTTCATCGTATCATCCCTCCGGCTTGTGCGACTTAAGGTAAGCCACGCAAGCCGGAGGGCAAGAGTTTCACGCAGCCGTCAGTTTGCCGGCCAGCGCGTCATCGATCAGGGCAATCGTTTCTTCCACACCGTAGAGGGCGATAAACCCGCCAAAGCGCGGCCCTTGGGAGGCGCCCAGTAGCACTTCATAGAGTGCTGTGAACCAGTCGCGAAGCGGGTCAAACCGTTCCTTACCCACCGCGAAAACCATCGTCTGCAACGCATCCGCATCCAGCCCGCCATCCCAGACAGCCAGCTGCGCACGCAGGTCTTCCAGCGCTTCACGTTCCAGATCACTGGGCGCGCGGAAAACCTTCTCGGGCTTCACAAAGTCATTGAAATACCGCACGGCATAACCCGCCGCCGCATCCATACCCGGATGGGACTCAGGCGTGGCCTCCGGCGCATAGCGCTGGATAAAGCCCCACAGTTGCGCCTTATCCTCGGCGGACGATACCGAGGCGAGGTTCAGCAACATCGAGAACGGCACAACCATATCCGACTTCGGCACATCACCACCGTGAATATGCCAGACAGGGTTGTTGAGTTGCCCTTTGATGTCCTGCGTCTCATAGGCGCGCAGCTGCTGGTGATACTCGTCCACAGCTTTGGGGATCACGTCAAAATACATCCGCTTCGCCGTCTTCGGCTTGAGGTACATAAAATAGGACAGTGATTCCGCGCTCGCATAGGTCAGCCATTCATCAATGGTTAGACCGTTGCCGGAGGATTTTGAAATCTTGTGCCCGTCCTGATCCAGAAACAGCTCATAGGTGAAATGCTCGGGCGCACGGGCGCCGAGTATCCGACAGATCGAATCGTAGATTGGTGTATTGGTCGAGTGGTCCTTGCCATACATCTCGAAATCCACGCCAAGAGCAGCCCAGCGCGCGCCAAAGTCCGGCTTCCATTGCAACTTTACGTTGCCACCAGTGATGGGCAGAGTCATTTCCTCACCTTCAGGCGTATCAAAGGTAATGGTCCCCGCCTTGGCATCCACCTTTTTCATCGGAACATACAATACACGTCCCGTGTCAGGGTGGATCGGAAGGAAGATCGAATAGGTCTGCCGACGCTCTTCGCGCAATGACTTTAGCATGACCTCCATGATTTCGTCGTATTTCTCGGCGGCGCGCAGCAGGATTTCATCGAACTGGCCCGTGCCATAAAATTCGGTGGCCGAGTAGAATTCATATTCAAACCCGAAAGTATCCAAAAACCGCCGCAGCATTGCATTGTTATGATGACCAAAGCTCTCGAACTTCTCGAAAGGATCAGGCACGGACGTCAGCGGCTTTTGCAGATGCTCGGCCAGCGCTTCAGGGTCCGGCACATTGCTGGGCACCTTGCGCATGCCGTCCAGATCGTCTGAAAAACAGATCAACCGCGTGGGAATATCACTAATCGCCTCAAACGCGCGGCGGATCATTGTCGTGCGCGCCACTTCGCCAAAGGTGCCGATATGCGGCAACCCTGACGGGCCATACCCCGTCTCAAACAGAACATATCCCTTTTCGGGCATCTTACCTGAGTAGCGTTTGAGCACCCGGCGGGCTTCTTCAAAAGGCCACGCTTTGCTCTGCATTGCTGCATCCCGCATTTCAGACATATCTAACTTCCCGAAAATAACACCTGCGCCCAATCGCCCAGCTATGGCTTCATCTATTGCGCAAGGCCCATGCCGTCAATATTCTGAGGGGAAACAGCATGCGCGCAAAGGAAATATCCCATGACAAATGACCCCTCGTTCGCGCTCAGCGCTCAGGATTGCCTTGTGGCCGTGATGGTTGCTGTCTCTGTTTCGGACGGAGATATCGGCACAACCGAGTTGATGAAAATTCAAACTGCCGTCAACTTGCTGCCGATCTTTGCCGATTTTGACATGGACCGGATCAAAACCGTAAGTCAGATGGTGTTTGATCTGTTTGAGCAGGAAGACGGTCTTGATGCCCTGTTTGGTCTGATCAAAGAGGCGCTACCCGACCGCTTGAATGAAACCGCTTATGCGCTGGCATGTGATGTTGCCGCTGCAGATGGCACCCTAGAGGAGGCCGAGCTGCGCCTCCTGGAAGAAATCCGCTACGAGTTGGAGATAGACCGCTTGCACGCCGCCGCGATCGAGCGCGGGGCCCGCGCGCGTCATTTGTCCTGATCGTCAAGCGGCAGCGTAGAGAACCGCCCAACGCTCAATCAATTGTTGCTGCATGCGCTTTGCTCGGCGGTTCCACGCACTGCCACCCGGCGGGTCTTCACGTTGAGCACGCGACAGCGTTTTGCGAATGCTCTCGTCCGAGGCAAAAATAGCAAAGGCCATCTCGGTCCCGTCCGGCGCGGTCAGATACCCCGCAAGCGATGATACAAAATTGAGCGTACCCGTCTTGGCATCCACTTTCACCGGATGATCGGCGAGCACCTTGCGCTTTTCATCTCGCATCGCGATGGGTTTCAGGATGTCGCGCAAGCCTTCGCTATGCGCTTTCATAAGTGCCGCAACCATTTCCGTGGCCGTCACGCGGCTGTCATCTCCAAGGCCTGAGTGATCTACCAAAGCAGCACTTTGCATCCCAAGGTTAGTTTGCGCCCAGGCACTCATCGCCTGAGCCGAGGCCTTCAGGCTTTCAGGTTTGCCACTGCGTGCTGTCGTTGCGGCAAGGCCTATCATCTCCGCTGTCAGATTCGTGGACCACTTCAGCATGTCCTGCAGGATACTGCGCAAATCAGCGCTTTGATGGCGCACATTAATTTCGCCTTCCGGCAAGGTATCTATCATCTTGGGTGCCCCCAGACGAATGCCGTGTGATCCTGCAAGACTTTGGAAGACTTCACCTGCATAGAGACCCGGTTTGCGCACCGGCAACCAGCGCGACCCGCTGCCGCCCAACGCGCCCCGCGCCACAGTCCATACGTCGATGCCCTCACGGCTCTCGTATGTGTAGACAGGCGCTGCGCGGTCGCGAATTTGCATCGCAGCCATCCGAACGGCGGGGCGGTATTTGTCCGTCCGCCCTTCCATGGTCACCGCATAGCTACTGCCCGTACGCTTCCACTCGAAATGCACTCGGTTGTAGTTCAATGCCAGCCCCGACACACCGGGGTTATAGCCGACCTGATCCGGTTGCTCGGTGTCGATACGGGCAAGAACAGGCAGGCTGGCCTCAAACACCTTGAACTCACCGCGAACACCAAAAATACCCGCTGCTTTCAAATTTCCGGCCATTGTGGCCAGCATATCTGTCTCAAGTGCCGGATCATTCCCGCCAACCAACACCAGATCGCCCATCACTTCGCCATCCGTGATGCCGCCAGTTGCTATCAACTGCGTCTCAAACCGGTGATCCTCGCCCAGCGTATCCAACGCATAAAGCGCTGTGATCGCCTTGGCGACACTGGCAGGAGGCCTCGCTGTGGTGGCATCGCTACTTTCCAGCGCTTTGCCAGTCTTCACATCCATCACAGCAAATGACACATGATCCGTCAGTTGCGCTTCTTTCAGGATGTCCTCGACACTGGCAACCGCCCGCTTAAAGTGGTCATCGCCCCGCATAACGGGTCTGAGAGAAGCCTCTGGCGGAGCCGCTAACGCAGGTCCCCCGATCAGGCAGGCTGCTGCTGCGGTTCCTAGAAAATACCGGCGTGAAACTGCATGTGTCATCCTCCACGGTTAACCCAAGTGCAGGCAAGGCTACAAGCGCAGATAAATCACTTTTCCTGCACGACCCCGACATGATAGCGCCTGCGCATGCACCGCGCTGTCCTCATCATGTGTTTGGCAATGTCATTGATCCCTGCGGGGGACAGTGCGGGTAAACTTATGACCGGAACCTATTCCGTCGCTCCCTTGTTTGTCGCGTGGTCGCGATTCGTGCTGGGGGCTGTGTTGATCCTGCCTTTTGTACCGCGCAGCGCGTGGCAGCTATTGCGCAACTGGCGCATCTGGCTCCGCGCCGCAATGCTCGCCGCCGGAATCAGCTGCATCCAGACAGCCTTACAAACAACGGACGTCGCAACTGTTTTCGGCACCTTCTTTGTTGGCCCCTTGATCAGCTATGTGTTAGCCGTGCTTTTCCTGCGCGAGCCAGTGACACACCTCCGCACAGCGCTGGTTGTGCTAGGCTTTATTGGCGTTCTGGTGGTGGTGCGTCCCGGCATGGGGGCAACCACAGGGGTTCTCTGGGCCCTGATGGCCGGCACTTTCTACGGTATTTTCCTTACGATGTCCCGCTGGCTGGGTCCCTTGGGCACTCCATTAGAAATGACACTTACCCAGCTGGTTGTTGCCGCTGTCTTGCTGCTGCCTTTCGGCGTAGTCAACTTTCCGGCGATGTCTGCACCGGTTGCGGCCCTTACTGTTGCATCGGCACTGTGCTCCATGCTGGGCAATCTGCTGCTGCTTTATGCATACAAAGTGGCGCCAGCCACCCGCATCGCTCCGATGGTCTACTTTCAATTGGTCGCAGCGGTCGGCCATGGATGGCTCGTCTTTGGCGCCTTACCCGACCTGTGGACTTGGATTGGTCTGGCTGTAATCCTGTCAGCGGGCCTCGCCTCAACCCGTCTGCGTTGACCATTCTCCCGCGGCGCGGATTGCGGAGGAGGACACATCCATCATTGGTACATTCACAAAACACCACGCTGGGGCATCGGCCTGTGCCAGCTTTTGGCTAAACCGCCCGCCGATCCGGTGAGCCGCATATAGCGTCGATGCACGACTCATCCTTGCTGAAACGCGCTGGCCGGGGCGGGCAAGGATGCCCATCGGCACGCTGTCCGCAATCTCCCGCCAGTCCTGCCACAGATGGAACTGCGCCAGATTATCAGCCCCCATCAACCAGACAAAACGCACCTGTGGATAGAGCAGGCGCAGCGCACGCAACGTCTGCGCGGTATAGCGGGTGCCCAACCGCGCCTCGATGCCCGTGATCTGTACGCGCGGATGGTCCATCACAGCCCGTGCTTTGGAAATACGCTGTGCCATGGGCGCCGGCCCCCGAGGCTTGAGCGGATTTCCCGGGCTCACCAACCACCACACCTGATCCAGCCCGAACCGCTTCAACGCTTCACGCGTGATATGCGCATGCCCTGCATGCGCCGGATCAAATGATCCGCCCAAAAGGCCCACCACCTGACCGGCAGCTGCATATGGAATGTCATGGCGCAAAACGAAAACGACCCCCAAGGTTCCTCAGGGGCCGAAAGGACGGGAAGGCCCGCCGTTTGTCAATCAGATCAATGCTTGTGCTTGACGATCTCACCGGACTTCAGGCGCGAGAAATAGCTGTTCATCTCACGCTTGACGATTGGCATCAGGAAGTAGAGCGCCGTGATGTTCACAACTGCCATCGCAAAGATCATCGCATCGGAGAAGTCGATCACGGCCCCCAGTTGCGCTGCTGCACCCACAATGATGAAGAAGCAGAAGATAAGCTTGAACGTCAGCTCGGTCTTCTTGCCCTCACCAAACAGGTAGGTCCAGGCCTTCAGGCCATAGTAGGACCAGCTGATCATGGTGGAGAACGCAAACAGGATCACCGCGACTGCCAGAACATAAGGGAACCAGCTGAAACCGGTTGCAAATGCTGCCGACGTCAGTGCCACACCAGAGGAGCCGTCGATGGTCTTGATCGCAGTGCCCGCCTCGTTGAGGACAAAGTTACCTGTCGCAGGGTCTGTCACCAGAACGCCCGAGATTGTGATAACCAGCGCCGTCATGGTGCAGATTACAACTGTGTCGATGAACGGCTCCAGCAATGAAACCACACCTTCTGTCACAGGCTCTTTTGTGCGCACAGCCGAGTGTGCAATCGCCGCCGAACCCACACCGGCTTCGTTCGAGAAAGCCGCCCGCTTGAAGCCCTGAATAAGCGCGCCGACAAAGCCGCCCGCAACACCCAGACCCGTGAACGCACCCGCAAAGATCTGTCCGAAAGCCCAACCAATCTTATCCGCTTCAACGATCAGGATCAGCAACGCGGCTACAACGTAGAGAACCCCCATAAACGGCACGACCTTTTCGGTCACGTTGGCAATAGATTTAATCCCGCCGACAATCACCGCAAACACGATCACGGCAAAGATCACGCCGGTGATCACACCGCTGAAGTCACCTGTAATTTGCGTAATCTGCGCATGGGCCTGATTGGCTTGAAACATGTTCCCGCCGCCCAACGCCCCACCGATGGTGAAGATCGCAAACACAATTGCTAGGAAGCGACCACCCGGCAAGTTCCGCTCCTTAAAGCCTTTGGTCATGTAATACATCGGACCGCCGGAAACCGTGCCATCGGCATATTCGTTCCTGTATTTCACACCCAGCGTACATTCAGTGAACTTTGAAGCCATGCCCAGCAGGCCGGCAACAATCATCCAGAACGTAGCCCCCGGCCCCCCGATGCCGACAGCAACAGCAACACCCGCGATATTACCCAGACCAACAGTGCCTGAAAGTGGCTTACTTCGCCAGCATCATTCGGGTCGGAATAGTCGCCTTTGACCAGACTGATCGCATGGCCAAAGGCCTTGAGCTGAATAAAGCCAAAATAGAACGTAAAGATTGTCGCAGCCACAACCAGCCACATAACAATCCACGGAAAGGCAGTGCCGGGCAGTGGTGCGAAAATCAGGTTTACGAACCAGCCTGTCGAGCTGGCAAAGACGTCGTTGACCTTCTGATCAAACGAAACAGCGTCTTGTGCCGCCGCAAGTGTGGGAAGGCCGAGCGCTGTGACCGCGATCCCGCTTGTGATGAGTTTTTTCATGTCAGTCCCCTTATGGAATCACGGTGATCGGCACGCTGGATGCAACAACCAGCCGCCCCGTCACGCCACCAAACAGCCGCTCTTTCATGTTACGTTCTCCCATCCGGCCCACAACGATCTGTGAAGCGCCATGCCTTTTCGCGAGCCCGTCCAGAATATCCGCTACGTCACCGTGCTTTACGATGCCTTCGACCGTACAACCCTCAGCCTCGGCCACCTAAACGGCGGGCCCGACGACTCCCTCATGCGCAAGGTTCAGCTCTTCTTCGCGGCGCGCGTGGCGTTTTTCATTTTCTTCAGCAGTTTGAAAGCTGAAGGGTGACCATTCGATCACATAGACGAGCATAATGCGGCAATCGCCGATCAGTTTCGCGCGGGTTTTGGCGAAATCCAATGCGCGCTTACCCGCGTCAGACCCGTCCAGACCCGTCCAGACCCACGATTATTGTGGTTTTCGACATTTTGTTTTTCCCTCTTCCCGACCGCATTAAACTGCGGCCCTTTTGCTGCCGGCATTCCCAACTTCAATTTGGAGTTGTGGCAGATAGCCACAGCCTAGCAGGCAAGGTCGCGGCATGTCGCCCAAAAATTAGGCAAAACCAAGCCATTTGACCTGAATTGGTCGGATAAATGAAGAAACTGGACTGCGAAACGGAAACGCAAGACCAACCCGGCTCAGGGCCCGGCAGCGCGCGTGCCGGCAGAACAAATGAAAACTCCGGACACCTCGGCAGCCTGCATGCGGGTAAATCTTGGTGTCGCCATCTACCCACTTTTCTTGCAACGTTGATCTTGGTCGCCGTGCCAGATATTGGAAGGCAAAATCTGACACGCACGAGGAGTCGCGCCATGGCCGCCTATCAATACGTCTATCACATGCAAGGTGTTTCCAAGACCTACCCCGGCGGTAAGAAATGCTTTGAGAACATCCATCTCAACTTCCTTCCCGGTGTGAAAATCGGTGTCGTTGGTGTGAACGGCGCAGGTAAGTCCACTCTGATGAAGATCATGGCAGGCATGGACAAGGATTTCACCGGCGAAGCGTGGGTCGCCGAAGGCGCGCGTGTTGGCTACCTGCCGCAGGAGCCAAAGCTGGACCCGACACTGACAGTGCGCGAAAACGTGATGCTGGGCGTGGCTGGCAAAAAAGCGATCCTCGACCGCTATAACGAACTGGCGATGAACTACTCGGACGAGACAGCGGACGAGATGGCCGCCCTGCAAGACCAGATCGACGCCGAGAACCTCTGGGATCTCGACAGCCAGATCGACGTGTCGCTAGAGGCGCTGCGCTGCCCTCCGGATGATGCAAACATCGCGGACCTGTCCGGTGGTGAAGCCCGCCGCGTGGCCCTATGCAAACTGCTGCTCGAAGCGCCCGAAATGCTGCTGCTCGACGAGCCGACCAACCACCTTGACGCTGAAACCATCGCATGGCTGCAACAGCACCTGATGGCCTACAAAGGCACCATCCTGATCGTCACCCACGACCGTTACTTCCTGGATGACATCACCACATGGATTCTTGAACTGGACCGTGGCCGTGGTATCCCGTGCGAAGGCAACTATTCCGACTGGCTGGAGCAGAAGGCCAAGCGCCTGAGCCAAGAAAGCCGCGAAGATAAATCGCGCCAGAAAACACTTGAGCGCGAGCTGGAGTGGATGCGTCAGGGCGCCAAGGCGCGCCAGTCCAAGTCAAAAGCGCGGATCAAATCCTATAACGAGATGGCAGACCAGTCCGAGCGCGAAAAGCTGGCGACTGCCCAGATCGTTATCCCCAACGGCCAGCGTCTCGGCTCCAAGGTTATGGAAGTCGAAGGCCTGTCCAAAGCGATGGGTGACAAGCTCCTTGTAGAGAACCTCAGCTTCTCTCTGCCACCCGGTGGCATTGTCGGCGTGATCGGCCCGAACGGTGCAGGTAAGTCGACGCTGTTCAAAATGCTGACAGGGCAAGAACAACCGGACAAAGGCACCATCGAAGTCGGCGACACAGTACAGCTGTCTTACGTCGACCAGTCGCGTGATGATCTGAACGCGGATGACAACGTCTGGCAGGCCATCACCGGCGGCGCCGAGTTGATCGCGCTTGGCGATGCCGAAGTGAACTCCCGCGCCTATTGCTCGTCTTTCAACTTCAAAGGCGGCGACCAGCAGAAAAAAGTTGGCCTGCTGTCCGGTGGTGAACGTAACCGCGTTCACATGGCACGTTTGTTGAAATCCGGCGGTAACGTTCTGCTCCTCGATGAGCCGACAAACGATCTTGACGTGGAAACTCTGCGCGCGCTCGAAGATGCGCTGGTGGATTTTGCCGGCTGCGCGGTGGTTATCTCCCACGACCGCTTCTTCCTCGACCGTATTTGTACCCACATCCTCGCCTTTGAAGGTGAGGCGCATGTGGAATGGTTCGAAGGCAACTTTGAGGACTACGAAGAAGACAAAAAGCGCCGTCTGGGCGCCGATGCGTTGGAACCAAAGCGGCTGAAGCACAAGAAGTTCATGCGCTAAAGTAGATTAAGGGGGTGGCCTCTGCGCTGCCCCCTCCCCCGCCAAGACATCCAAAACACACGGAATGACAGATTCGGAATCCAGTGCAACCGCCTGAATTTTGACCAGATGGCGAATAGTCACAAAAGTTTCATATCTGCGTCTGTAAAAATTCCGCCTCGGCCTTCGGGCAATATCTCCATTAAATAGCAAGGTATTAGTAGGCGCAAAAACGGCCACAGCAGCCCTGCATCACGCAGGCACATCTCTGCCGCCTCCGCCTATGACACTTGAAATTCAGGCCTGTTTGTGCCATATATAAGGTCGCGAACGTTATCTTTATCCAGACCACTGTCTCCGCTTCTGCGTTCAGTCTCTCGATTACAGACCGACCAAGCCGGGCCATCGCACACCGCGGATGGCATCTATCTACTAGGAGACTACGGAATGGCTACTGGCACCGTAAAATGGTTTAACACTACAAAAGGCTTCGGCTTTATCGCTCCCGATGGCGGCAGCAAAGACGTGTTTGTACACATCTCTGCCGTTGAGCGCGCAGGCCTGACAGGTCTGGCCGACAACCAGAAAGTTAGTTTTGACATCGAAGCAGGCCGTGACGGCCGTGAGTCCGCGACAAACATCGCCCTCGCGTAAGTCGCAGCCTCGGGCATACATGTAGCCCGAAAGCATCGATTCACGAAAAATTGACCGGCCATTTCTTTGCGAATGGCCGGTTTTTTCGTTCAGGGCTTGAAATTTTGGGTGACTTTAGGACAGTAGGTTAATCCCATGCTGCAAAAGGATCTCCGTATGCGCCGCCGTACATTTATTGCAAGTTCACTTGCTGCAACCGCCCTACCGCAAATTGTTTCCGCTCAGGCCGCCGCTTTTGACCCGACACCACAGATGGTGCGTGTAAAAAAGAACTACAAGGTCGGCGAGCTGCTGATTCTGCCTCGCAGCTACTATCTGTACTTCATCACAGATGTTGGTCAGGCAATGCGCTACGGCGTTGGGGTTGGCAAAGCCGGTCTGGAGTTCACCGGTTCCGCCACGATCGCGGTTAAAAAGGAATGGCCCACATGGCGCCCGACCGACGAAATGATCGAGCGCAGCCCAAGTTCGTACGGACGTTTCATCGGCAACACCGATGCGCAACCAGGTGGTCCGGACAACCCGCTGGGCGCACGTGCGCTGTACTTGTTCCAAGGCGGCAAAGACACGTACTTCCGCATCCACGGAACAACACAGCCTAAGTCTATCGGCCGCTCGGTTTCCAACGGCTGCATCCGCATGCTGAACGCACATGTCGAAGACCTGTACAAACGCGTGCCAATCGGCACCAAAGTTACGGTTCTCTGAGAACACGTCTGCAGTATTTCGGAAGGGTCGGTGATTTCGCCGGCCCTTTTTCTATGCAACGCTCGGTCCAGGATTTGAGACATGCCGTCATTCACCAAACGTACCATGATCATCGCTGTTATCGCATTCGCCGCCGCTGCGGCAGCCTTTGCCACCCTGCGTCCAAGCGGGCATCACGGCCACCACATGCACGGCGCCCATGACGAACACTCCATGCCCGGCCTTCAGGGTGAAAACGCTACTCCCGAGGAGAGCGAAGAGATGCGCGTCCTGTTTCGGAACTTCGACACTCTTTCACGCGAAGTGACCAATCTTCCAGACGGCATCAACACCGTCACGCGCAGCACGGACCCTGCCGTTATGGAAGCCCTAGTCAGCCACGTTATCGGAATGATCGACCGCGTAGATCAGACAGATGATCCCAAAGTACGGATCCAGAGCCCGGCACTCGACATCTTCTTTTTGCGTGGCGACCGCATCACCACAACAATCGATGTCGCGGATGAAGGTGTGGTTGTGACACAAACCTCGGACGATCCGGAAATAGTAGAGGCGCTGCACACCCATGCGGCCGAGGTGTCAGATATGGCGGCACGGGGCATGCAAGCCGTCCATGAGATGATGGCAGCCCGCGCTCAAAACTAAACGCCATCCATTGGGTACAAAAAGGGGCCGGCACCTGCGCGCCAGCCCCTCACCGTAGATTAGTTCAGCCTTAGTTCAGCGCTTTGTCCGTGATAACCGACGTCCATGCACTTTCCGGCTGCTTGGAGATCACCGGATCAGAACCGCCTGCCAGCAGCGTATCCACCGTGCGCTGGAAGTCAGCTTCCAGTAGTGCGCCGTTCGAGCCTGCGGTCAGTTTGGCCACTTCCTGCATCATGCGAACCTGCGCCGCTTCGGACTGTGCACCTGTCTCGTCGTTTTCAATGATAATGGCGCCCGCTTCCTCAGGGTTGGCTTCGGCGTATTTCCAGCCTTTCATGGAAGCACGAACAAAACGTACCATCTTATCTTCGAATGCCGGATCCTTAAGGTTTTCTTCCAAAACCCAGATGCCATCTTCCAGCGTTGCAACACCCTGATCCTCATATTTGAAGGTGATCAGCTCCTCAGGGTTCACACCCGCATCCAGCACCTGACCGTACTCATTGTAGGTCATCGTGGAGATACAGTCGGCTTCACGCTGCAACAGCGGGTCCACGTTGAAACCCTGCTTGAGAACCGTCACACCGTCCTCCCCGCCGTCCGTCGAAATGCCTTCTTTCGACATCCAGCTCAGGAAGGGGTATTCGTTCCCGAAGAACCACACGCCAATGGTACGACCCTTGAAATCCTGTACGCTGGTGATGCCGGAATCTTTCCAACAAGTCAGCATCAGGCCAGAGGTCTTGAACGGCTGGGCGATATTGACCACCGGCAGACCTTTTTCGCGCGCGGCCAATGCCGACGGCATCCAGTTCAGCATTGCGTCTGCGCCGCCACCTGCCAATACCTGTGGCGGTGCAATGTCAGGGCCGCCGGGAAGGATTGTTACGTCCAGCCCCTCTTCTTCGTAAAAGCCCTTGTCTTGCGCCACATAATAACCTGCGAATTGTGACTGCGTGACCCACTGCAATTGCAACTTCACCTCGTTGGCTTCATCCGCCAGCACAGGAGCAGCTGCCATTCCCGCGGCACAGGCCGCCATCATCATAAACTTCTTCATCTTTTGACCTCCCAGTCAGTTAAAGTATTGCCCCGTTTCCAGGGTCTTTGGTTATCTCTGTGAAGGGTGCCAGAACGTGACCTTCTTCTCCAGCCATGTCATCGCACCATAAAACGCACTGCCCGCCAAGGCCGCTATAACAATCTCTGCCCAGACCATATCCAGCGCAAGCTGTCCAAAGCTGGTCGAGATACGAAAACCCATTCCAACCGTAGGCGAGCCGAAAAATTCAGCAACAATCGCGCCAATGAGCGCCAGCGTGGTACCGATCTTGAGGCCGTTAAAAATGAACGGCATCGCGCTCGGCAGACGCAGCTTGAACAATGTAGCCCAATAACCTGCCGCATAGGTCCGCATCAGATCACGCTGCATGCTGTTGGTATCTTTCAGCCCTGCCACGGCATTCACAAGTATAGGAAAGAACACCATCAGGGCCACGACGGCGGCCTTGGACTCCCAATCGCTTCCCAGCCACTTCACCAGAATGGGTGCAGTGCCCACGATCGGTAACGCAGCCATAAAGCTGCCAACAGGCAAAATTCCCCGCGTCATAAAATCAGATCTGTCCGCAACAATCGCTACGACAAACGCCGCCACCGTGCCTACGACATAACCGATCAATGCACCTTTCAAGACCGTTTGCTGGAAGTCAGCCCACAGAATAGGCCCCTCCCCGAACAACCGCTCCAAAACCGAGGAGGGCGCAGGCAGTATCACAGGGTTCACTTCGAACCCCCGAACCATCAGTTCCCAGACGATCACAATGGTGAGCCCGAAAATCGCTGGTATCGCTATTTTCACGCTGGTCTGTTCGGAGGATAGCCCGTTAGCAAGCTGCACATTCAGCACCCAGCCTGCCGCCCAGATCATCACGCCAAGGATAACATAAATCATACGGCAGCCATCCCCATGCGTCTGAGGGTGATACGTTCTATTGCGTTAAACAACCCGACCAGTGCCGCCGCTGTCAACGCCGCTGCAAACAACGCAGCCCAGGATACCAAAGGCTGACCATACTGATCTCCGACCAGCATACGCGCCCCGAAACCTGCCCGCGCACCTGTTGGCAGCTCTGCCACAATGGTTCCGACCAAAGATGCCGAAATCCCGACCTTAAGCGATGTAAAAAAATAGGGCAGCGACGCAGGCAAGCGCAAAGCCCAAAAACCCTGAGTGTTAGACGCGTGGTAGGTCCGCAACAAATCCAGCTGCATCTGCGACGGGCTGCGCAAGCCTTTTACCATCCCCACGACAACCGGAAAAAATGATAAGTAGGCTGCAATCAGTGATTTCGGGAACAGGCCTTGGATGCCCACCGACCCCAAGACAACAATCACCATAGGCGCCAAGGCCAGAATAGGGATCGTCTGGCTGACAATCGCCCAAGGCATCACGGAGCGATCCATCACACGGCTGTAAACAATCCCGACAGCCAGCAAAACACCCAGTCCCGTCCCGATCAAAAATCCCAGTAAAGTCGGCGCAAGCGTCACCCACCCGTGATACACCAGCGACCGTTTCGAGGTGATGCTCTTGGTAAAAATCGTCTCGTACATCTCGCCCGCAACCTGCTGTGGACTGGGCAGGCGCGGCCGCACAAAATTGTAGGCCAACGGAACCAGATCGGGATTGTGCCACGTCAATCCAACACCACTGAACGCCTGCCGCGCGGCAGGTTCGTCAGGCACAACAATCACTCCGTCGCGCTGCGCCTGATCCGCCACCAAATGCATATTCATGGGAATCACAGCCAGCAACCAAATCCCGAGAATTGCCAACACAACGGTCAGAACGGGCAAAACAGATTTCACGATACACCCATCTTCATTGTGCCAATTAAACTCAATCCTGCCGCCGCTACTCGCGGCACCCTTGCGGGGGCACACAGTCCAAGGACGATATCAAAATCATCACCCATCCGCGTGACCCGCCCGAAGTCCTTCACGGACCCGATGTGCAATCGCTAAGAACTCGGGGGTCTCTCGTATCTCCAGGGGCCGCTCTTTCGGCAGCGTGCTCTCGATCACATCGGTAATCCGCCCCGGTCGTGGAGACATCACTACAATCTTGGTGCTCAGATACACCGCTTCGGGGATCGAGTGCGTTACAAACGCAATCGTCTTTTCCGTCCGTGCCCACAGCTTCAACAACTGCTCGTTTAATGTATCGCGAATGATCTCGTCCAGCGCGCCAAACGGCTCATCCATCAGTAACAGATCGGCGTCAAAGCTCAGCGCCCGCGCAATGCTCGCCCGCTGCTGCATGCCGCCCGACAACTGCCAAGGGAACTTACGCTCGAACCCCGAAAGCTCGACCAGCTCCAGCACCTTGGCCACGCGCTCCGCGTGCTCAGCCTTAGGCACGCCCATGATCTCCAGCGGCAGCCGGATATTCCCGCCAATTGTGCGCCACTGGTAGAGCCCCGCCGCCTGAAACACATAGCCATAAGCCCGCGCCCGCCGCGCCTCCTCCGGAGACACCCCATTCACGGTGATCTCCCCCCCCGTAGGCTGCTCCAAATCCGCCATCACCCGCAGGAATGTCGTCTTGCCACAGCCGGATGGGCCGATGAAGCTAACAAAGTCCCCTTGGTTAATCTCCAGATCAACACCTTTGAGCGCATGCACAGGGCCGTCATTCGTCTGGAAAGTCAGATCGAGATTTTTCGCTTTAATTACCACTCTGGGCCTCTCTCAGTCATAGGGCTGCAGTCGGCCAGTGTCGTAGAGGTATGCTGAAATCGTATCCATAAATTCCTCATTGAAAAAGCACATAAAATCTTGGACTTCTGCACTATCCATACCTTCCCAATGCTGCTTGATCCACCCGCGCGCTCTGGTATCGTTTCCATCGCGAAACAAGGCTCTCAATTCATCCAACTCTGCCCCAGACAGACCTGATACAGTGTTAACGAACCGCCAATCGCTTTCAAAGAACCTATTCCACATTTCGTCTTCTGCGGTTGCTTGGCATGCATGAATTGGCACCAAAATCCAAGTGCGCGCCCAACACAGGAACAACGCGGTTCCCGCAAGAAAGAACACAGACCAGTCGAAGCGACCGTTCAGGGATGCCGCGAAGTATACCATAAGGAAAGCCAAGCCCCCCGTAAGTCCGGTGGTCTTCGTAAATCTCTGCCAGAACAGCTTGCCTTGACTTTCTTCCACTCAAATCCCTGCCGGAATATTCAGCGGATCACGCTTGATCATCTTGGGTGAGTTCAGCTCTTTCCACCGGCTCAACGCCACATTCGCACTCGGGAACGCAGGACGCGGGACAAACCGCCCCCGCCCTGGATTGGGCTGGGAATTCTGCCCCCAGGCCCAGATCACTTCCCCACGGCTGAGCGTAAAGCGGCTCTGCGCCCGCACCTCAAACCCTTCAAACACGTTGTAATCCAAAACAGAATGGTGGTTCGCAGGCGAAATCGTCTTGGTGATCTTTGGATCCCACACCACAATATCCGCGTCCGCCCCTTCCACCAGCGCGCCCTTGCGCGGGTAGATGTTCAATATCTTCGCCACATTGGTCGACGTTGTCGCAACGAATTCGTTCATCGTCAAACGCCCCGTCTCAACCCCTTCTGTCCAGAGTACCGCCAGACGTTCCTCCAACCCGTTAGACCCGTTCGGAATGATCCGGAAATCATCGCGCCCCGCCCGCTTCTGCTCGGTGCTGAATGCCGCATGATCCGTCGCCACCACCTGCAACGACCCCGCCTGCAACCCCGCCCAGAGACTGTCCTGATGGTCTTTAGACCTAAACGGTGGCGACATCACCCGCCGCGCGGCATGGTCCCAATCCTTGTTGAAATACTCGCTCTCATCGAGAGTCAAAAACTGGATCAACGGTTCCCCATAAACCCGCATCCCCTTTTGCCGCGCACGGCGGATCGCCTCATGGGTCTGCTCACACGACACATGCACGATGTACAAAGGCACGCCCGCCGTATCTGCAATCGTGATCGCACGGTTGGCCGCTTCGCCCTCCAACTCGGGCGGGCGGGAATAAGCATGACCCTCCGGTCCCGTAATCCCTTCGTCGAAATACTTCTGCTGCAACTCGGCCACCAGATCACCGTTCTCCGCATGCACCATCGGCAGCGCACCCAACTCTGCACAGCGCTTGAAGGAGGCGAACATCTCGTCGTCCTCAATCATCAACGCGCCCTTATACGCCATGAAGTGCTTGAACGAGTTCACGCCCATATCAACGGCGTCTTTCATCTCGTTAAAGACATTCTCGTTCCAGCCGGTAATGGCCATGTGATAGCCCACGTCCGAGCATATCTGCGGCGCAGATTTCCGGTGCCATTCGTTGATCGCATTCTTGATCGAGCCATCCGCGCCGGGCAGACAGAAATCCACAATCATCGTGGTGCCACCACAGGCCGCAGCCCATGTCCCACTCTCGAACGTCTCCGCCGCAGTGGTTCCCATGAATGGCATTTCCAAATGAGTATGAGGGTCAATCCCGCCAGGGATGACATAGGCCCCTTCAGCATCGATATACTCGTCGCCCTCCAGGTCTTCCCCAATCCGCGAGATCGTCTCCCCCTCAATCAGAATATCCGCTTTCCAAGTCCGGTCCGCCGTGACGACCGTGCCGCCTTTGATTACTTTGGTCATATCTTGCTCCCGTCTATCTTTCTTGGCCTCATATACTCCGGGGTCCGGGGCTGGCCCCGGCCCTCCAAATCAACGGACACTCATCCCACAATCTCCGCCGTCTCAACCACAGCATGCAGCAGCACATCCGCCCCCGCCATGGCCCATTCCTTGGTGATCTCTTCCGCCTCGTTATGCGACAACCCGTCCACGCAGGGGCACATCACCATCGCCGTAGGTGCCACGCGGTTGATCCAGCAGGCATCATGCCCTGCGCCGGAAATCAGGTCCATGTGGCTATAGCCCAGCCGCTCCGCCGCGTTGCGGACAGCTGTGACACAGCCCTCGTCAAAGTCCACCGGATCAAACCCGCCGACCTTCTCGAACTCAATGCCCAGCCCCATGTCATCCGCAATCGCTTGCGCCTGCACCCGCAGCTTTGCCTCCATATCCTCGATCACCGCCAGATCAGGCGAGCGGAAATCAACCGTAAACACCACCTTGCCGGGGATCACATTGCGCGAGTTCGGATAGACGTCGATATGCCCCGCAGCGCCCACTGCATGGGGCGCATGGCTCCACGCGATCTGGTCCACTGCTTCCAACATCCGCGCCATACCCAGCCCCGCATTCTTGCGCATTGGCATCGGGGTCGAGCCTGTGTGGCTGTCCTTGCCCGTCACCGTCACTTGGGTCCAGCTCAGGCCCTGTCCGTGGGTGACCACGCCGATGTCCTTGCCCTCGGCCTCCAAAATCGGCCCCTGTTCTATGTGCAACTCGAAGAACGCATGCATCTTGCGCGCGCCTACCTCTTCTTCACCACGCCAACCAATGCGCTTGAGCTCGTCACCAAAGGATTTCCCCTCAGCGTCCACACGCGCATATGCCCAATCCTGCGTATGAATGCCCGCAAACACGCCCGAGGACAGCATCGCAGGCGCATAGCGGGTACCTTCCTCATTGGTGAAATTGGTGACGACAACGGGGTGTTTGGTTTTGATCCCCAGATCATTCATCGTGCGCAGCAACTCCAGCCCGGCCAGAACGCCTAACACGCCATCATATTTACCACCCGTAGGCTGCGTATCCAGATGGCTGCCTACATAAACTGGCAGTGCATCCGGGTCAGTTCCCTCGCGCCGCGCGAACATATTGCCCATCTGGTCCAGCCCCATGGTGCAGCCTGCATCCTCACACCAACGCTGGAACAAGGCGCGCCCTTCGCCGTCCGCATCTGTCAAAGTTTGACGGTTATTCCCGCCCGCCACACCCGGCCCGATCAAGGCCATCTCCATCAAGCTATCCCAAAGGCGGTCGGGGTTTATCTTGAGGTTTTGTCCGGGGGCTGGCATCGGCTCGCTCCTAATCTTGCTTTATTTCTGACCGGAATTGACGATCAAATTTTTACCATTTGGTAAAGCAACGATTGCGTTTCCCTTCATTCCTGTCAAGAACTGCTTTAGAAACATCCGCAGAGCCTTTGATATCCTGCCCGATTTAACAGCACTGCGGAGCAACCTTTTGACCGATGTCCCTGAAAAGAAGCCAAGCCGCATCCAGACGCGCAACCGCCGACTGATTCTTGATTCTGCGCTGGACGTATTTTCAAGGGATGGATTTGGCGGCGCTACTCTGGATGCAATCGCCAAAGGGGCGGGTCTCAGCAAGCCAAACCTGCTTTACTACTTCGAGGGTAAAACCGAGATTTATGTCACCTTGCTCAGCCAGCTGCTGGAGACATGGCTGGACCCGCTGATAGAACTCGATCCCGATGGCGATCCCGTGGAGGAGCTTCTCGGTTATGTCCGTCACAAACTGGATATGGCGCTTGAGCTACCTGCCGAAAGCAAGCTCTTTGCGGGTGAAATCCTACAAGGTGCTCCGGTAATCGCGGGCTACCTGAAGGACGATCTAAAGCCACTATTTGACCGCAAATGTGTGGTTATTCAGGACTGGATCGATACGGGCCGGCTAGCCCCTGTAGACCCCGCACATCTGATTTTTTCGATCTGGTCGACAACCCAGCACTACGCAGATTTCGGCACCCAAGTTTCTGCGTTGTTGGATGACAAGAGCCCGGCCAAAGGCGCGCACAATCATCTCGAGCAGATGTTTCGCAGATTGCTGGCCCCCGTTAACCAATAAGTTGGCCTTCAGCCACTTTTAGCGCGTTGTTAACCTCTTGTGGCACATATCTCAGTGCGGGTGGCGGGCTCTTTTCAAGGAAGGAGCATGGGATGTCATATAATATCCCCTTTAATTTGGTGGGTTTTGCTGCACTGGCAAGCCAGTCACACAGTCTGGCCCAACCTACTCCAGAGACGCCGAGCGTACTAAGGATACAACCCACATCCGCAGGATCAAGGAGCAGCAGTGTATCTGGAAACGGGCGCAACGGCGCTCCGTTAAACTGGCCACAAGCACCGCAGAAACAGCTACCAGTCCTTACCACGCCAGACACGGCAACGCCAAAATCAATCGTCAACGCACAGACCAAGGACAATGGCAAAACCAATACTGCCGTCACACCGCAGATGTTGTTCAAAAACGCCGCTACCTCCACAAAGGTCGATGCCGGATCACGTCCCAGAATGGTCGACCGCTACGCGCCGCCTGATCCCCTCCCAACGGCACCAATCCTCAAAGACCGGGTGCCGGCAGTGCCCACCCCAAAACCGGTTTAGGCACTGCCTGATTTACTCGGCGGCAGTCGCAGACGGGTTGTTCGGGTGCGTTGTCCAGTTCGCATATACGTCTTCAACGACCTTACCCGTGCGGGGGTCTGTGGCGCCCTTTGCCATCGGCACCATGGTGATGCAGTTGTCTACCGGACAGACCTCAACACACAGATTACAGGCCACACATTCTTCGTCGATGACAGTGAAGGTCCGGTCGTCCGACATGGCGATGGCTTGGTGTGACGTATCCTCGCAAGCTGCAAAGCAACGTCCGCAGCTGATGCAATCATCCTGATTGATCGACGCTTTGGCGACGTAGTTAAGGTTCAGGTACTTCCAATCCGTGGTGTTCGGGATCGCAGCGCCCTTAAAATCGTCGATCGAGGTATGACCCTTTTCATCCATCCACTCGGACAGACCGCTGATCATTTCCTGCACAACTTTGAAGCCATAGGTCATTGCGGCGGTACAGACTTGCACGTTGCCGCAGCCCATGGTGATATATTCCGCCGCATCCCGCCATGTGGTCACGCCGCCAATGCCACTAATCGGCAGGCCCGCTGTCGCCGGAGCACGCGCAATCTCGGATACCATGCTCAGCGCGATCGGCTTGACCGCCGGTCCACAATAGCCGCCATGGCTGCCTTTGCCGTCAATGCTCGGCTCGGGGCTCATCGTATCGAGGTTCACAGAGACGATCGAGTTGATCGTATTGATCAAGCTCACGGCATCCGCGCCTCCCCGCATGGCCGCAGCGGCAGGGATGCGAATATCGGTGATGTTCGGCGTCAATTTTACGATCACGGGCTTGGAGTAATACTGCTTGCACCAGCGCGTGACCATTTCGATGTATTCCGGCACTTGCCCCACGGCAGCGCCCATGCCGCGCTCGGACATCCCGTGCGGGCAACCAAAGTTCAACTCGATCCCGTCCGCACCTGTGGCTTCCACCTTTGGCAGGATGTCTTTCCACGCCTGCTCTTCACAGGGCACCATAATGCTCACAATCATTGCGCGGTCGGGGTAGTCGCGTTTGACGCGAGTGATTTCGTCCAGATTGGTTTGCAAATCGCGGTCTGTGATCAGCTCGATGTTATTGAGGCCCAGCACGCGGCGGTCCGCTCCGTGGATCACGCCGTAGCGCGGGCCGTTTACATTGACCACGGGGGGGCCTTCGGAACCCAGCGTTTTCCAGACCACGCCGCCCCAGCCCGCCTCAAATGCCCGGCGGACGTTGTATTCCTTGTCTGTCGGCGGCGCAGAAGCCAGCCAGAAGGGATTAGGGGACTTGATGCCCAGAAAATCGGTTGTCAGATCAGCCATATCTTATGCTCCTAAACGTCAACCAGCGTGTCGAACCCGCCGTAAATCATGCGTGCACCATCAAACGGCATCGCACCCATATCCGCCAAACGCGGGTCACTCATTGCTTTTTCCATATTGGCATCGCAGGTTGCCTTATTCGGCCATTCTTGCCAGCCAGTCACAACAGTCTCGTTCTCCTTGGCAGCCACCGCGAGGGGGAAAGATGTCTTGGCGCCGTCCGGCACCATCGCCCCCCAAAGCTCGACCACACGCAGCGCGCCATGATCTTTGAAAATCTCAGCCGCAACGCGGCAATGGGCAATATAGGCATCCTTTTGGTCGTTCGGCACTGCCGCAACAAAGCTCATTACATACATCTCAAACGCTCCCACTCAGGGCCGCGTGAATATCCATCGCGGCATCGCGCCCTTCGGCGACTGCCGTCACCGTCAGGTCGTCCCCACCACTGGCGCAATCACCACCAGCCCAGACGCCTTGCAGGCTGGTGCGCCCGTTTGCATCTACAGCAATTTTGCGGCCTTCCAGCGCCGGCAGATCCTCGCCTTCCAGAGTCTGGCCGATGGCTTTAAAAACCTGATCCGCTGCCAACCGCAGAGTCTGGCCCGTGGGGGACATATCCTCACCGACATAGTCAAATTCGATCTCGCGCACGGCACCGTTTCCATGCACCGTCTTAGGAGTCGCGTGGGTCACGATGCGCACGCCCTTGGAGGCCGCCAGATCCTGCTCGAACGGGCTGGCGTTCATCCGGTCCCGCCCGCGACGATAGACCAGCGTCACGTTCAACGCGCCCAACAGTTTCGCCTGAACCGCGGCATCCACAGCCGTCATCCCGCCGCCAATCACCACAACGTCACGGCCCACCGGCACCTTGGCCACATCGCTGACCTGTCGCAAATCGGCGATGAAATCCACAGCGTCCAGCACGCCTTTTTTAGTTTCCCCTTCGACGCCCAGCGCGTTCACGCCACTTAGGCCCATACCAAGGAAAACAGCGTCAAATTCTGACCGGACGGCATCCAGCTGCAAATCAGCGCCCAATACGCAGCCCGTCTCAACGGTAATTCCGCCAATTTTCAGCAGCCAGTCAACCTCGCCCTGTGCAAAACCGTCCGGTGTCTTGTAGGTCGCAATTCCGTATTCGTTCAGCCCGCCCGCCTTGGGGCGCGCATCATAGACCACAATCTCGTGCCCCAGCATTGCCAGACGGTGCGCCGCTGACAGGCCTGCGGGCCCGGCCCCGACAACCGCCACGCGTTTGCCTGTGGCAGCCGCGCGCACAAACGGGTGTATCCCCTGTTCCTGCAAATGATCTGTGGCATAGCGTTGCAACTGGCCGATCAGAACCGGTTTGCCCTCCGCCATCTCCCGCACACAGGCCTGCTCGCAGAGCTGTTCGGTCGGACAGACACGGGCGCACATACCGCCCATGATGTTCTGGCTCAGGATTGTCTTTGCCGCCGCATCGGGTGTGTCCGTTGCGATCTGGCGAATGAACATTGGAATATCAATGTCAGTGGGACAAGCCGTGATGCAGGGGGCGTCGTGGCAGAAATAACAACGATCCGCCGCAACCAGCGCTTCATGTCGGTTCAATGGGGGATGCAAGTCCGCAAAATGTGCCTCATAGGTCTGCTGCTCCAGCCGCCCCGCCATGATACCTGCTTCAAATGTCTTGTCCGGCATCCGCTGATCCTCCGCGCTTGTCCATCCCACCTTTCAACGCTTGCACAGGTCTATTTTTTTATCAACTGGTAAAATTTACTGTGGGTGCAAGTTTTTCAAGCGCTGCTTGATATTCAGGCAAAGCCCTTATTCGCCCTGCTCGACCGTCCCGATAAGGGTCAAAACTTGGGGACCAATCGCCTCTACAATACGCGCGACGCCCTTTGCGTTGGGGTGGATACCGTCCGCCTGAAACCATTCGCGCAAGGCGGCAGGATCGGCCTGATTGTCCCCCGCCAGCAAACCCGCAAAAAAGTTATCGAGGTATCCAGTGCCGTAAGCCGCTGCAAGTTCGGGATAAATCGTATCAAACTCGGCCTTGTAGTCAGGCCCGAAATTGCCGGGCGCCTGCATACCGATCAATAGCACCTCCACCTGCGCGGTTTCGGCAGCCTGCAATATTCCGTCAATGTTGCTACGGGCCTGCGCTGGGGCCAGACCGCGCAACAGGTCATTGCCCCCCAATGCTACAATCATCGCATCAACCTCGGGCTCCAGCGTCCAGCCAACGCGGGCCAAACCGCCCGCCGTGGTATCACCCGAAACGCCCGCATTGATCAGGCGCACATCCGCGCCGTGATCGTCCAGCCACCCTTGCAATTGCGGAACAAAACCGTCCGCCTGAGGCAGCCCATAGCCTTGCGTCAGGCTGTCCCCCAAGGCGGCAATGACCACCTCTTCCGCCTGCGCCACACTGGCGCACACCATAAGAAACCCCGCCAAAGCCTTGCGCATCACAACTTTTCCTCCATATCCCCTAAGGACGCCACCGGAAGGGCACCCCCATGAGCAATACCATTTTCTCTCTTAAAGATGCAGCCTTGCGCCTGAATGGCAATGCTGGACCTGTCGAAATCCTGCACGGCATCACAATGGATGTCAGTGCCGGCGAAAGCATCGGCCTGATCGGGCCCTCGGGGTCAGGCAAGTCCTCCTTGTTGATGGTCATGGGCGGCCTGGAGCAGGCAACCGGCGGCAGTGTCCATGCGATGGGCCAAGACCTTACCGCTATGAACGAAGATGCGCTGGCACGGTTCCGGCGTGACCGAATGGGCATTGTTTTTCAGTCCTTCCACCTGATCCCGACGATGACAGCACTAGAGAATGTCGCAACGCCAATGGAACTTGCGGGGCATGAGGATGCATTCACTCGCGCCGCAACGGCACTGGAAGGTGTAGGCCTCGGCGCACGCGCCAACCATTATCCGGCGCAAATGTCTGGTGGAGAGCAACAGCGCGTGGCCCTTGCCCGCGCCACAGCACCCCGCCCCGCAATCCTGCTGGCGGACGAGCCGACAGGAAATCTGGACAGCGCCAATGGCGAGGCAATCATGGACCTGCTGTTTGATCTGCGGGACAAACACGGATCAACGCTGGTGCTGGTCACCCACTCCGACGCGCTGGCCGCCCGCTGTGACCGCGTGATCACCCTGCGCGACGGGCGCATCGCATGAGCCTCCGCCTCGCGACCAAGTTCGCCCGCCGGGAGCTGCGTGGAGGCCTGCGCGGGTTTCGCCTGTTTCTGGCATGTCTGACGCTAGGGGTAGCCGCAATCGCTGCAGTCGGCTCCGTCCGGTCGGGAATCGAAGCGGGGCTGGAGCGCGAAGGTGCCTCAATTCTTGGTGGCGACGCTGAACTGGATCTGACTTTCCGCTTTGCCAGCGAAGATGAAAAGGCGTGGATGGCCCAGAGGTCCACCGCGCTCTCCGAGATTGCCGAGTTCCGCTCGATGGCCGCCACCGGCGATGACCGCGCATTGACGCAAGTCAAAGCGGTGGACGGGGCCTATCCGCTTTTGGGAACTGTCTTGTTAGAGCCTGCTATGACGCTGTCGGACGCGCTTGTGGTTCGCAATGATATCCCCGGCGCGGTGATGGAGCGTGCGCTGATTGATCGCCTTGGCCTCGCTATTGGCGATACCTTCAAGCTGGGCACCCAGACGTTCACTCTGCGCGCACAAATCACCCGTGAACCGGACAGCGCAGCCGCAGGTTTTGCGTTGGGCCCACGCACATTGGTCACCCTCGACAGCCTTGCCAACTCCGGCCTGCTCTCTCCCGGCACGCTCTTCAACAGCAAATACCGGATGGTTCTGCCCGAAGGCACTGACATCAACGCGGCAGAGGCCGAGGCGAAAGCGCTGTTCACTGACAGCGGCCTGCGCTGGCGTGACGCCCGCAATGGTGCGCCGGGCGTGTCGCGTTTTGTGGACCGGCTGAGCGCGTTTCTGGTTCTTGTCGGCTTGTCCGGCCTTGCAGTGGGTGGTGTCGGTGTCTCCGCTGCCGTGCGCAGCTATCTGGCTCGCAAAACCGAGGTCATCGCGACCCTGCGTGCCCTTGGCGCAGACCGCTCGACGATTTTTCTGACTTATTTCATCCAGATTGGCATCCTGTCGTTGCTGGGTGTGGCAATGGGTGTCGCACTCGGCGCGCTCGCCCCTGTCCTGTTGGCTCCCGTACTCGAAGCACGTCTGCCAATTCCGTCTGCCTTCGGTGTATTCCCGGCCCCGCTGATCGAAGCCGCCCTTTATGGCCTGCTGACCGCCTTCATCTTCACGCTCTGGCCGCTGGCACGCACGGACCGCGTGCGCGCTGCGACCCTGTTTCGCGATGCGTGGGACGGGGCCAGCAGCCTGCCTGCCCTGCCGTTTGTTCTCGGCACTGCATCGGCAACAGCGATACTCGTCGCACTGGCCGGATGGTTCAACGGCAGCTGGTGGCTGACACTGTGGACACTGGGTGGCATCGCGGGCGCATTGGCGTTGCTGTCGCTCGCCGCGTTCCTGATCCGGATCGCTGCACGCGCGCTCAGCCACCGCTTGCGCGGCTATCCCCGCTGGCGGTGGGCCATGGCCGCAATTGGTGGCACAGGTGAAGGTGCCGGCGCGGTTGTTCTGTCGCTGGGTCTTGGCCTTTCTGTCCTTGCAGCTGTGGGTCAGATTGACGGCAACCTGCGTCAGGCCATTGCGGGCAACCTGCCCGCCATCGCGCCCAGCTATTTCTTTGTCGACATCCAGAAAGATCAGATGGCCGGCTATACCGAGCGGCTGGAGAACGATCCCGCTGTGAGCCGCATCGACAGCGCCCCCATGCTGCGCGGCGTTGTGACCCAGATTAATGGCAAGCCCGCCGTCGAGGTTGCGGGCGACCACTGGGTAGTATCGGGCGACCGCGGCGTGACCTATGCAGCCCAACCCGACCCGGATGCTGTCATCACCGAAGGCACATGGTGGGCGGCGGATTATACCGGCCCGCCGCTGATCAGCTTTGCCGCCGAAGAGGCCGCCGAGATCGGGCTCAGCCTTGGCGATACAGTTACCATCAACGTCTTGGGCCGTGACATAACCGGAACCATCGCCAGCTTTAAGGAGGTCGACTTCTCCACCGCCGGTATCGGTTTTATACTCACGATGAATCCCAGCGCCCTGCAAGGTGCGCCGCATACCTTCATCTCTACCGTTTACGCAGAGCCGGAGGCCGAGGCTGCAATTTTGCGCGATTTGGCAACCGCCTACCCGAACATTACTGCCATCCGCGTGAAAGACGCGATTGACCGTGTCGCCGGCGTGCTGGCCGGTCTAGCCGCCGCTACATCATACGGCGCTGCGGCTACTTTGCTTACCGGTTTTCTGGTACTGATAGGCGCTGCTGCCGCAGGGGCGGACGCCCGCACCTATGAGGCCGCACTGCTCAAGACACTAGGGGCGTCGCGGCGCATGATCGCCGCCAGCTTCATCCTGCGCGCCGCCCTTTTGGGCCTTGCTGCGGGGGCTGTGGCCCTGCTGGCAGGCGTATTGGGCGGCTGGGCCGTCAGCACCTTTGTGATGGAAACCAAGTATAGCGTGATCTGGCCTTCAGCGCTGTTGATCATCGCAGGGGGAATCACTGCAACCGTTTTAGCCGGCCTCGGCTTTGCCCGCCGCGCCCTGCAGGCCCGTCCAGCGCGCGTTTTGCGCGCACGGGAATAAATGCGGGAGCAATTTCACGCGGTTCCCCTTTGCCTCCGCGGATAGCCCGCGTAGGCTGCCAGCAATGAAGGAGCTTACGCATGTCTGATACCCCATCTGAAACGTCACTACCTGCCACACTGGCGCCAGCCATAACGCCGGCGCAGCGCACACAGATTATCAACATGGTACGCCGCGCCGCGCGGGCCGAGATTATGCCCCGATTTCGCCGACTATCAGACAGCGACATCAGAACAAAATCCCGCGCAGATGATCTGGTTACAGATGCGGATACCAAAGCCGAGGCCATGATCGCCCGCGCCCTTCAAATTGCCTTTCCTTCCGCACTGGTCATCGGCGAAGAGGCTGTTGCCGCCAAACCCGACCTGCTCGACGGTATCGCACAGGCGCAGCTTGCGTTTCATATCGATCCGGTAGACGGCACATGGAACTTTGCGCATGGCCTGCCTGTCTTCGGCGTGATCATCGCCGCGACACGTTATGGCAAGCCCGTCTTCGGCCTGATCTATGATCCGGTTGACGATGACTGGATCATAGCGGATGAGGAAATGACTCCGCAGCTCCAGCGCCCGTTTGGTGCAGCGCATGAGTTGAAAGCGGCGACAGGCAAACCGCTTGGGGAGATGTCAGGCATCATCCCGCTTCATCTGTTCGAGACGGATAGGAAAGCGCAGCTGGCCGCCACCTTCCCCGACTTCGCGTGCGTCAACACGCTGCGCTGTTCGGCGCATGAATACCGGATGCTGGCGCAGGGCTATATGGATTTCAGCCTGACAGCAGTACTGCACCCATGGGACCATGCCGCAGGGGCGTTGATTGCGGCGCGCGCAGGTGCCCATGTGGAAATGCTGGACGGCGGCGATTATTCCGCTGCACGCCAGACAGGTCACCTGCTGATCGCACCGGACAAGCCAACATGGAGCAAGCTGAAAAAGAAGTTCAGCTTCCTGATAGACAAAGCAAAGGCAGAGGCCGAATAGACCCTATCGGATGTATTTCTGATAGGTCGCTTCGTCCATCAATTCTTCCAACGCGTCCGGGTCATCAATGCTCATCTTGAAGAGCCAGCCATCGCCCTGAGGGTCTTCGCTGATGACTTCGGGCGCGCGTGTGAGAGGTGTGTTCACCTCGACCACCTCGCCGTCAAGCGGAGCAAGAATATCCACGGCATCATCGTCCGCTTCGATCACAACAACCGGATCGTCGGCAGACAGCACGTCACCTTCGTCGGGAAGCTCGACAAACTTGACCTCGCCCAGTTCGGCAACGCCATAAGCGGTCAATCCTACAGTGATTTCTTCTTCGCCATCTTCGACGCGCAACCACAGGTGTTCTTCGGTAAATTTCATGGCATTGGCCCTCCGCTATTTTTGTTCTGCCAAAGGCTGCGGGGTTTGACAATCCGTAAGATGCATGGCCATCAGATGCACGGTTGCCGAATGCGCCGCAGGGTGCTTAATCTGCTCCACAAATCCACAATCGAAGGCCCACAATGCATCCTTGTTTCTTTGGCTATGGCAGCCTCGTCAACCGTGAAACCCACAGCTATGCGGAAGCCTCGCGCGCGCAGTTGAAAGGCTGGCGCCGCAAGTGGGTCTATACCCAAGAGCGCGGGTTGGCGTTTTTGAGTGTGATACCGGATGCGGACACCACTATCGACGGGTTGATCGCCGAAGTGCCGAATGCCGATTGGGCGGCCCTGGATGCCCGCGAATACGGCTATTCCCGCATCATTTCCGGCACATCGGTGCAGCATCCGCGCGCTGTCGGCACTCAGATCTCGCACTATTCCGTTCCTCAGGAAACATGGGTGACAGGCGGCGCAAACCAGATCCTGCTCAGCTATCTGGATGTTGTTGTTCAGGGATATTTGCGCGAATTTGGCGCTGGCGGCGTCGCAGATTTCTTTGCCACAACAGAGGGCTGGGACACGCCGGTTCTCAATGACCGCTCTGCCCCCCGTTATCCGCGCGCGCAAACGCTTACCTCACAGGAGACCGCGTTGGTGGACCAGCATCTGGCCTTGCGCAATGCGGAAATCGTGGCGGCCTGACGCCGCCACGCATTCTGGGAGTTATCCCCGTGCTTTGATTACCTGCAACAGCGGCATCACCGCAGACATATCAGGACCGTGCGCCTGACCTGTCAGCGCGTGGCGTAGAGGCATAAATAGCCCTTTACCTTTGCGGCCCGTCGCTTCCTTAACGGCTGTGGTCCAGTTAGACCAAGTATCCTTATCAAAGGGCCCTTCGGGCAGGATTGCCATCGCTTGTGCAATGAATTCGCGGTCTTCATCGGCGATCACAGGCTCTGCACCTTGGCTGAACATGTCCCACCAGCCCTTGAGATCGTGGAGCGTTGTGATGTTCTCGCGTGTCACAGCCCAGAACTGCTCGGCCTGCGCGTCCGGCACCCCAAGCGCGGCAATTGGCGCAGCCACATCTGCCAGCGACAGCGTTTGCAAATAGTGCGCCGTCAGCGGCTTGAGGTCCTCGGCGTCAAATTTGGTCGGTGAGGATCCAAAGCGGGAAATGTCAAAGCCGTCGATGAACTCGGACATCTCAACGCGCAATTCAACCGGATCAGAGGACCCCAGACGCGACATCAGGCTCAGCAGGGCTTGCGGGGCAATCCCGGCCTCGCGCAGGTCCTTTAGTGCCAACACGCCAAGACGCTTGGACAGCGCCTCGCCCTGCGGACCGGTCAGCAGGGAATGGTGCGCGAAGGTAGGCACATTACCACCCAGCGCTTGCATGATCTGGATTTGTGTACCCGTGTTGGTGACGTGGTCAGAACCCCGCACAACATGGGTCACGCCCATTTCAGTGTCGTCAATAACGGAGGCCAACGTGTACAAAATCTGGCCATCACCACGGATCAGAATCGGATCAGACACAGACGCGCCGTCAATGCTTACATCGCCCAGAATACCGTCAGTCCAGACAATTCGCTCGTGCTTGAGCTTGAAGCGCCAGACTCCATCGCCGCGCTCGGCGCGCAGTTTGTCACGTGCGGCATCGTCCAATGCCAGTGCTGCACGGTCATAAACCGGCGGCTTGCCCATGTTCAGCTGCTTCTTGCGCTTCAGGTCCAGCTCGGTCGGCGTCTCGAAGGCCTCATAAAAGCGCCCCATATCGCGCAGCGTTTCTGCAGCGGCGTGGTACTTCTCCAACCGCAGGGACTGCCGCTCGACGCGATCCCAATGCAGGCCCAGCCAGTCGAGGTCACGCTTGATCCCGTCGACATATTCTTCTTTCGAGCGGACCGGATCGGTATCATCGATCCGCAAGATAAACTCACCGCCTGCCTTGCGCGCAATCAGATAGTTCATCAACGCGGTGCGCAGATTTCCAACATGAATCCAGCCGGTAGGCGACGGGGCGAAACGTGTAATGGTTTTGTCAGACATTGATGCCTCCTGTTGCCGCGCTTGCTGGCACAGTGCTGCGTCTTTGTCCAGTTTTCTGCATCATGAGTAGACGCTCGCGATAATATGATCGGCGACCGCTCGACGGATGGCTATGCGGCGCGATCTTTAGAGCACATATAATCAGGAGTTCGCCATGACACGATCCCCCTTTATTACCCGTCGCAACGCGCTGGTCGGCGCAGCCAGCATGCCACTAGCGGCAGCCACTGCAACAGCAGCACGCGCCGCAGCCCCCCTTATGGATGCAGGCAGTGCGCCGTTTCAGCGGGTCAAGCTGGGTGGCTTTGATGTCACCACATTGTTGGCAGGCAGCCGGTCGGTGCCAGACCCGCAGACAATCTTCGGCATGAACGTAGATGCGGATACCTTCAACAGCGTTTCCGCCGCTGCCTTCCTGCCAACAGATGCCGCGCAATTTTTCTTTACGCCGACGGTCGTCAATACGGGCAGCGAACTGATCTTGTTTGACACTGGCCTATCCGGCGCCGGGACCACAGCCGCGCTGCAAGCCGCCGGCTACACACCTGACCAGATCGACGTTGTAGTACTGACCCACATGCACGGCGACCACATCGGCGGGCTGAGCACGGAGGGCGTGCGCACGTTCCCCAACGCGCGGTATGTGACCGGCGCCACCGAATTCGACGCATGGTCCAAGACCGACAACGAAGGCTTTGCCGAAAAGGTCAAACCACTGGCCGAAGAAACCACGATGCTGGACGATGGCAGCGCTGTTGCCTCGGGCATCACGGCAATGGCCGCGTTTGGCCACACGCCGGGTCACATGGCCTATATGCTGGAATCAGACGGCAAACAGTTGGTATTGGGCGCGGATTTCGCCAACCACTACGTCTGGTCGCTGGCGAACCCTGATTGGGAAGTGAAGTTCGACATGGACAAGTCTGCGGCTGCGGCAACCCGCCGTCGCCTGTTGGGCATGATGGCGGCGGATAAATCGCCCTTCGTCGGCTACCACATGCCATGGCCCGCATTTGGCTATGTCGAGGCCGCAGGCGACAACTTTGCCTATGTGCCCCATTCCTATCAGCTGTTGCTGTAATCTGACCGACAGCGCGGGGCGGCCCTATAACCGCCCCGCTGCTTTGAGACGTTCAAGCGCGTAGGCCAGGTATTCTGTCCGGAAGGAATGGCCGCCTTCAAACAGACAAAACTCGAGTATCTCGCCCGCCTTGTTTGAACTGCGGTCGCAGCGCAGCGGCCCTGCGATAACAGAGTTTGGTGCATCAAATCCCCCCAGAGCGCTGTACATCGCCAGCGCCGCTGACACCTTACCCTGACGGGTTGGGCCAATTGCGCGCCCGTCCAGCGGAACAGTGCTATCCGCATCCCCATGAAGGTGGACAATGCTGGCCGCAGGGCTGGCGCATTGCGCAGGTGGTTGCAGCCAGAAGGTCCCCGAAACGGGAACAAAGCCCGCAAAAACGTCGGGCTGCGCGCAAGCAAGGTTCCACACCATCATGCCGCCCGCACTAAAACCACTGGCCACCAGTCGCGCAGGATCTATGCCAAAGCGCGCCTTTGCATCCGCGATGACAGCATTGAAGTAGGCGAATTCAGCCGCTCCGGTACTATCCGGTGTGCGTGGGCCATTGGGTAAAGCCCAAGTGCCGCCCACCCCCTGCGCCGCAATCAACGCCAAGCCCTGCGCATGTAGCATTTTGCGCAGGCTGGCGTTGCGCATCACCCCTTCTGCCGATCCGCGATATCCATGCGCCCAGATAACCGCCCCCACAGGTGCAGTGGCACCCTCCGGGATGGAAATACGGTATGATCTATCCCCAAGGATACAATCACTATCGGGCCCGCAAGCGTAGGCTGTCGGGGCCAGTAATAGCATCAGAAGAAACAGGAAAGGCCGCATGATTTACTCCTGATTTCTCGCGGGATTAAAACGTCGAAAAGCGTTAGTTTCTAACTTGGATCGCGCCAGCGATTGGCAATGGGATAGCGGCGGTCCAGCCAGAAGGCACCTTGGGTCAGACGTGGCCCTGGCGCTGACTGAAAGCGTTTGTACTCCGAGATATAGACCAAATGCTCGACCTTCTTGGCGACATCCCGATCAAAGCCTGCGGCGACGCAATCAGCGATTGACCCGTCACGGTCCACCAGAATTTCCAGCATTGCATCAAGCTCTGGATAGTCCGGCAGGCTGTCGCTGTCTTTCTGGTCATCGCGCAATTCCGCCGAAGGCGCCTTTGTAATGATGTTCTCTGGGATCACACGGCCCAAAGGGCCCATCATCCAGTCGGCATGGTTGGCATTGCGCCAGCGGCAGGTCTCAAACACGCGCATCTTGTACAGGTCTTTGATCGGGTTATAGCCGCCCGCCATATCGCCATAGATCGTGGCATAGCCGACCGCGACTTCGGATTTATTGCCCGTGGTCAGCAGCATCTCGCCAAACTTGTTGGACATCGCCATAAGCAACAGACCGCGCAGGCGGCTTTGGATGTTTTCCTCGGTGAGGTCAGGCTTGGTACCTTCAAACAGCGGCGCCAGCGTATCTGTGATCGCATCGCGCCCCGCCTTGATCGGCACATAGTCATACCGCGCGCCTAGTGCATCAGCGCATTCTTCCGCATCTTTTAGGGAAGCCTTGGACGTATACTCGGACGGTAACATCACACAGCGGACATTATCCGCGCCCAGCGCATCTACAGCAATGGTTGCAACCAGTGCCGAATCAATCCCGCCGGACATGCCCAGCAGTACCTTTTTGAACCCCGTTTTGCGCATGTAGTCGCGGAAGCCCTGCACCATCACGCGGTAGTCCTGGGCATAAGCGTCCGCATGCAGCGCTTTTTCGCCTTCCACAATCTCCCAGCCTTCCGGCCCCCGCACCAGATCGACGTGCTGTGTGACCGAATCGAAGGCAGGTAATTGGAACGCCAATTTGCCACCCCGGTTCAGACCAAAGCTGGCGCCGTCAAAAATCTGGTCATCCTGACCGCCTACCATGTTCAGGTAGATCAACGGCAGGTCCGTCTCGATCACCCGCGCTACCATGTGGCTGATACGCGTGTCGAACTTGCCGCGATAATAGGGTGAGCCGTTGGGAACCAGCAGGAACTCCGCGCCTGTCTCGGCCAGTGTTTCGGCCACATCTTCATGCCACGCATCTTCGCAAATGGGGCTGCCAATGCGTGTATTTCCAACTGAATACGGCCCACCCAATGGCCCGCTGTCAAAAATCCGCACCTCGTCAAACACAGTCTCATTTGGCAAATGGTGTTTGAGCACCCGCGACACGATCTTGCCACCTTTGAGAATCAGATAAGCGTTGAACAGCTCCGCACCCTCAGCCACCGGCGCACCAATCGCCAGCGCAGGACCATCCGCACACTCAGTGGCCAGTGCTTCGATATGGGTCATCACATCCTGCTGGAAGGCGCGCTTCATCACCAGATCCTGCGCATTGTAACCTGCGATAAACATCTCGGGCAGCGCCACCAGATCAGCGCCTGCATCGCGGCCTTCCGCCCATGCGGCGCGCGCCTGTGCCGCGTTGCCTGCCAGATCACCAACCGTCGGGTTCAATTGTCCCAGTGTGATGCGAAACCGTTCTGCCATGGTGTCCCCTCTCGATTACTCCGTTTGATGTAGCAGATCACCGCCCAAGGGAAAGCCCGCAAACCAACCGAAGGCAAAAGGCCGTTGCCCCGAGCCGTCCGCGTCTTTAGTCTGGCCCGAACATCACCCGTACCAGCCCACAGGACCGCCATGACCCTACGCACGCTGCTTCTTGCCACTGCTCTCACACCTATGATGCTTCTGCCTGCACTGGCCCAAAGCACACAAGTGCTGAGCAAACAATATGACGACGGCGGCATGTATGAAGGCACGTTCAAAGACGGGCTACAACATGGCACCGGCACCTATATTCTGCCCAACGGCTATGAATACTCGGGCGACTGGGTCGAGGGTGAAATCAAAGGCAAGGGTGTCGCGCGCTTCCCCAACGGATCAGTTTACGAGGGCGATTTTGCCAAGGGCAAACCCGAAGGCATCGGCAAGATCACCATGTCGGACGGCGGCACTTACGAAGGTGAGTGGCAGGCCGGTACAATCGTGGGGCAAGGCGTAGCGATTCACGCCAGCGGCGAGCGGTACGAGGGCGGCTTCCGCAATGGCAAACGCCACGGCAAGGGGGTGCTGGCAACGCCTGCCGGCTATGAATACAAGGGCGACTGGGTAGACGGCCAAGCGACCGGCCAAGCCGTGATCAAGGACGTCGATGGTGCTGTCTATGAAGGTAGTGTCATAAACGGGGCGCGCTCTGGCGTGGGCAAGCTGGTCCATCCGGAAGGTTTTACGCTGGAAGGCACGTGGGCGAATGGCCAGCTGAACGGCACAGGCAAGATCATATCTGCCAACGGTGATACCTATGAGGGCGACCTGGTCGAGGGTCGCCGCGAAGGCAGCGGGACATCTACCACCAGTGCGGGCGATACCTACTCAGGACAGTACCTTAATGACCAGCGCCACGGTACAGGGACATTCAAAGGGGCCGACGGCTATGCGTATGAAGGTCTCTGGGCCGAAGGCAGCGCCGCAGGTGCCGGCACAGTAACATATCCCGATGGCTCCATCCAAACCGGCACATTTGTTGATAATCTGGCCGAAGGTCCGGGCAAAATCACCTACCCTGACGGCTCAACCTATGAAGGGGACTGGTCCGCAGGTGTGATCGAGGGTCAAGGCCGCGCGACATATCCAAACGGCATGATCTACGAGGGTGGCTTTGTAAACGCACGCAACGAGGGCCAAGGCACGCTGACCTATGGCGATGGCCGCACCTATGTCGGGATGTGGAAAGACGGGTTGCGCCACGGGACAGGTACAGCGACCTATCCAGACGGCACCGTCTATGAAGGTCAGTTTGTCACTGGCCGCCGCGAAGGTGCAGGCAAGATCATAATGGCCAGCGGATTTGTCTATGAAGGACAGTGGGAGCAGGGCGAAATCGACGGTACAGGCACCGCGACCTACGCCAATGGCGATGTATATGAGGGGCTGTTCAAGGCGGGCAAACGCCACGGGACAGGCACAATGCGCTATGCCACGGGCGAGGAAGCGTCAGGCGATTGGGACAATGGCGCATTGACAACCGAGGCTGGAGCAGAGACCGCTACACCAGCCGATCCGGCAATTCCTGCAGAGCCGACTGACTAGACGCGAAACTGCGCGTCGAATGCCTGCCCGCCCGCCGGAGTGAAGACAATCGCGCGGCTGCCCTTTTCTCGTTTGGCCCAGCCCAGCGCCTCTATCCGGCTGAGCATAGCACGCCCAAGACCGCCCGCCAGATGGGTGCGGCGCGCGCTCCAGTCCAGACAGCTTCGGCATAGAGGCGCCCGTGCGCGGCGGAGCACCGCAAGGTCTACCCCAAAACCGGTCACAAAATCAGCACCTGCGCCCGTAAGCGCAATATCACCGGCCGTTTCGGTCAGATGCCCACAGGCCAACATCGCATCATACATGGCTATCCCGCGCGCGCCCGCAAGGTGGTTGTAGCAAACGCGCGCTTCGCGCAACGCAGTGTCCCGCGGACCCGTGCGCGTGCGTAAATGCCCCTGCCCCGCGGCCAAGCCCATCAGAGCCTCCAGAACACCTGCCACATCCGGCCCGGCCAACGAGATATATTTATGCCTGCCAGATTTGCGGGCCGAGGTCAGCCCACCGGCTTCCAACTTGGCCAGATGCGCACTCGCGGTCTGGACAGTCACACCTGCCTCACTTGCCAGTTCTGTGGCGGTCAGTGCCTTACCACTCATCAACGCGCCGAGGATATTGGCGCGGGCGGGATCACCTATCAGTGCTGCGATACGCGCGATGTCTGGACCTTCTTTCATACTTCGACCATAGGCGAAGCATACACGCATCGCAACAGGCTATCAGGAGGGATAAACAAAAGGACACACTCATGCTCACCTGTATTATCCGCTATCAAATTGACCCGACCAAAAAGGCGCAATTCAACCAATACGCCCGCAACTGGGGGCAAGCCATCCCACGCTGCGGCGCGGACCTCATCGGCTATTATGCCCCGCACGAAGGGTCATCAACGCTGGCCTACGGCATCTACAACATCCCCTCGCTTGCCGACTATGAAGCCTACCGCACCCGCCTTGCCGCTGATCCGCTGGGCCGCGAGAACTATGAATTTGCCCAGTTCGAAAAGTTTCTCTTTCGCGAAGACCGCACCTTCCTCACCCTTGTCTCACGCCCCCATGGAGACCAAAAATGATCGCCGTCATCTTCGAAGTCATGCCCCACGCAGATAAAAAAGACGCCTACCTCGCCATGGCCGCCGAGATGCGCCCGCTGGTGGACGAGATCGACGGCTTTATCTCGGTCGAGCGTTTCCAGAGCCTCACCAACCCTGACAAGCTGCTGTCACTCTCGTTCTTCCGCGACGAGGAGGCGCTGGACGACTGGCGCCGCCTCACGAAACACCGCAGCGCGCAAAAGGCAGGCCGCGAGATCATGTTCGCCGACTACCGCCTGCGCATCGCATCCGTCATCCGCGACTACGGCCTATAAGACCGCGCCGAGGCCCCGCAGGACAGCAAGGACTTGCATGGATGAGCCGTGAGGGAGGAGAGAGGTCTGATAGGCGGATGGGGTGGATGGCTCCTGCATCAAACGGCGTCGCAATGCGCTATAGTGCAGGTGTCGTAAACTGCTTATGAGAGGAGCCACCCAATGCATGTTACAACAATCGGCCTCGATTTGGCTAAGAACGTTTTTCAGGTCCACGGTATTGATGATAATGGAGAGATTGCATTCAACCGTGCTTTAAGGCGGGCGCAAGTGTTGGCATTTTTTGAACGCCTTGAGCCATGTTTGGTTGGTATTGAAGCTTGTGGAACGAGCCACCACTGGGCACGCGAACTGATCAAGTTAGGTCATAACGTGAAGCTGATCCCACCGGCCTACGTGAAGCCTTACGTTAAACGTGGCAAATCTGATGCCGTTGATGCGGAGGCGATTTGTGAAGCGGTGACGCGCCCAACAATGCGGTTTGTCGAAGTGAAGACACCTGAACAACAAGCGATACTCGCGGTTCATCGAACCCGTGATCTTATTGTCCGGCAGCGAACTGAAACGATCAACATGCTGCGGGCACAGTTGGCAGAGTTTGGTCTCGTCTTGCCGCAAGGCGTTTATCATCCGCTGCGGTTTGCCAAGGATTGCGTAGATGGAGAACAACCAGACCTGCCAAAGGACGCTCAAGAGGTCGTCTTAGATCTGTGCGACGAACTGCTGTTCCTACATGCCAAGATTCTGCGGCATTCGCGGCATATGACGCAGATTGCCAAAAGCGAGAAACGCGTTGCGCTACTACGAACGATACCTGGCGTCGGGCCAATTACAGCGTCAGCAATCGTTGCGACGGTTGTCAGTGGCAAGCAGTTCAACAACGGCCGAGAATTTGCCGCTTGGCTGGGGCTGACACCGCTCAATAGATCAAGTGGTGGGAAGGAGCGCCTGGGCCGCATCTCAAAGATGGGGGATCAATATATACGTCGATTATTGGTCTTAGGCATGACGTCCCGTATCCGGTCCATCAGGTTGGAGCCGGAAAGGTTTGATCCATGGTTTGCAGACATCTTATCACGCAAACCAAGCAGAGTGGCAGCCGTTGCCAACAAAACAGCCCGTATGATCTGGGCAGTGCTAACCCGGAATGAACCATACAAAGTGAGAACCGCCTGAACACACCAACGTAAATACGAGAGTTTGCAAGACCAATGAAGTGATGGAACTTTGTCAGCCCTAAAACCAAGACACCCCGAGCTTTGTCCAGAACGCTTGCTGTTCGATGTGCGGAATGGGACTTGGTTGGTGGAAACCATCAGGGCCAGCGGCCATGTGCGTCGCGCTAACAGGCCGAACACAAGACTGCTTCTGACGAAATGCCATGCACGAAAAAGGACTTGCAAAAAGGGAGTCATCCACACAGGACGAAGTGTGAATTCGCTGCGATTGCGCCAATGTCCGCTTTATGGGGCGGTCAGAAGCGGTCGCTATTGCCAGCGGCACAAACCCCAGGGCAAAGCTGCCTTTGACTTATGAGACATTTGACAAAAGCAGGACTATGCCTTCAGTGTTATTATCGAATTGTCTTAATTCAGCGAAGCGTCCTCCAGAGGTGGTCCTAGATTTTAGACCAGTTTTCAGCCTTGTTAAGGTGGATCTGGGTTTTATTTAGGCTGCTAATCTCATTGGTTCGGTTTTGCTGACATAGGCCTCATCTGGGGTCAA
>JAQXCD010000038.1 GCA_029252045.1 Sulfitobacter sp. | reverse complement strand
ATACGCCCGCCCGAAAAATTCTTGGTCGCGGCGACAAATTCACCCGCATAAATCCCCGTGCCCGCAAAATCCTGCAAACCGACTGTCAACGCAGGCAGATACTTGCTTTCGCGGTTCAGCAAAAACCGCACGTCAAAACTACGGTCGCGGTAGGTGTCAAATTCACTGAAAGTAGCGTCTTTGATGCCTGAGTAACGGAAGCTGGCCTGAATACGCGGCGTCGCCTGAAATGTCAGCGTGGTGCGCGTGCTGCCACCAAAAGAGGAGATGTCGACAGCCACTTCACCATCCGGCAACATCTCCGCCGATGGCATATCCATCAAGCCGGTAACACCATAGAAGTTCAGAGTGGGGCGGCCCGACGTATCAAAAAACGACAGTGCGTCCTGCGCGTGTGTATTAGCGGGTAAAAATGCGCTGATGCCCAGAATGGACGCACTCAGAGCGGTTTTGAAAGGTTTCGCATTGTTTTTGCTCTCTGCCCAAGGCTGTCTTTTTCGAAATTAATACACGCAAGCACACAAAGCGCAACAATACCGCACGATCAGAACCGATTCGCCAATTTTCCGTGACAATTCTGTGCCCCTTTTTTCAGGAGACATCGACCTTTACTGCCACGGTATCAACACCCTCCACCCAACGGCGGACAACCTCGCGCGCCATATCTTCGTCACTTGCCACAAAAGCTTCGCGCAGCGCTCGCAACGCCGAGGCAACCTCGATCTGGGACAAACCTTTTTCGCGGGTCATAAATATCTTGGGGTAGGTCGTTCCGACCAGATCATTCGACAGCGTCAGTTCTTCCGACATCTTCTCACCTGGGCGCAGACCGGTGATCTGGATTTCGATTTCCCCATCCGGATTGTCCGCATCGCGCACATCATATCCCGCGCTCTCGATCACCTGACGCGCCAACTTGAGGATCGGAACAGGTTGTCCCATATCCAGCACAAAAACCTCTGCACCGCGGCTGATAGCGCAGGCTTGCAACACAAGTTGCACCGCTTCCTGCACGGTCATGAAATACCGCTCCACGCTCACGTCCGTCACGGTCAGTGGGCCACCACGGCTCAGCTGATCCTGAAACAGCGGCACCACGGATCCGGAAGACCCCAGAACATTGCCAAAGCGAACCATAGAAAACACAGTGCCCTCGGGACCCTGACGTTTTGCAATATCCTGCAACACCAGTTCGGCCAGCCGCTTGGACGCGCCCATAACGTTTGTGGGTCGCACGGCCTTGTCCGAGGAAATGAGCATGAACCGCTCCACACCCGATTTTGCCGCCTGCTCTGCCAACGTTTGCGTCCCGAAAACGTTATTCACAAGGCCGGTTAACGGGTTGGCTTCCACTAGCGGGACATGCTTATAGGCGGCAGCATGCAAAACGATATTCACCTTATGGGTGGTCAGCAACTTGCGCACCTGACGGCTGTCCGTCACCGATCCCAGAACAGGCACAAGCTCAATTGCCAGCCCCTCGTGCTCGATCATGCTGCGCAATTCCATATCAATGCTGTAAAGGCCCAGCTCGCTCAACTCGAACAGGATCAGCTTGGATGGCCGACATTCCAACACCTGCCGACACAGCTCGGACCCGATAGAACCACCCGCGCCAGATATCAGCACAACCTTATTCCCATAGCTTATGCTGGCATCTCCCAGCGGGTGCGCCACTTCTGCACGGCCCAGAAAACTGCGGGCGGATACAGGGGTCAGCTTGCTCACTAGCGCTTCGTCTCCGATCAGCTGCGAGAACGAAGGCAAGGTTTGCACCTCCAGCCCCATCCGCTCCAGCTTGCGCGCGATTTGGGCCTGCTTGGGCCGGATGAGGGACGGCACAGCCAGCAAAACGCGATTGATCCGCTTGGCCTTCACCACCGCCGCGATACTGGCAGGAGGGTACACCATAAGCCGATGCACGCGCATACCCTGAAGGCCCTTGTTGTCATCCACAAAGGCGACCGCCTGAATGCTTTCATGCCCATGCAAGGCGGAAACCAGCTGTGTTCCGGTTGAACCCGCACCGTAGATAAGGACGCGCGTGCGTTTGTTGGAATGGCGGTAAACAGCAAGCACCAGCTGCAACAGAACCGCCCTGCTGCCCACCGCAAGACAGAAGAAAACCACGCCAAAAACCATATGCAGCCCCACAGGCAGCCGCAGGCCCGCAATATCTGCAAATGTGATCGACGCAATTGTCAGCAATATCGCATGCACAGCCGTCAATCCGACAGACGTCGCATCATAGGCGCTAACCTGGATATCGTGGATGCCAAACCAGACGGAAATGCCCATCGCGAGGATTAACATATAAGGCATCAGCAGCATATAACTGCGCAAGTTCGCCCAGACTCCACCCGGCAGATCAAGCGCCACAAACGCGAACAGCAGTGCCAAAAGCACCAAAACGCCATCCAGCGCCAGCATGATCCAGCGCTTGTGCGCCTTGTTGAGTGACTTAATCCAGCTCAGCATAACCCGACCCATCGCCCTGCCGTGCACCGCACGTCAAAGCACTTTTATCATAAACCCTTGCGCTACCTGACAATAGAAACCCGGCCACGCCCGATTTACCCTAACCGATCTACGCGGCTTTTCATATGGTTTCGTTAATCAAGACGCGGATCACCCCTTGGACTTCCGGAACAAATTCCCAATCGTCTGGAAAACCAGATCAAAGTCGTAGCACACATTCTGGTGACGCTGGTAAATCAGGTCCAGTCTCGCCTTACGGGGCACGCAAATGCGGCAATACACATCGTCTGTCTGCGCCGATGTGGTGCACCGCGACAACAACCGCTCTTCATGCTTGTGAAACCGGATTGTCGCCAGCCCCGTCACACCCGGCCGCGATTTCAGCACTTCGCCATAGAGCTCGGGAAACCGCTCGACGTATTCGCGCAGCGGGGGCCGCGGACCGACAAACGACAAATCACCCTTGAGGATGTTCCAAAGCTGCGGAAACTCGTCCAGCCGCTTGGAGCGCAAGCGCGCGCCCAAAGGCGTAACCCGTGAAGCCTTGTTTGCTCCGGATACACCTTGATCGCTCTCCACAACCGACATCGTCCGGAACTTGATCAACCCAAAAGGCGTATCAGGTGCTTTCATCCGCTCTGCGACATAAAACAGGGGCCGCCCCTGCTTGAGATAAATATAAGCGACCAGAAACAAGATCACAGGCCCAAGAATGACCACCAGAAGACTAGCAAAGAACAGGTCGAATAGTCGCTTGCGCAATGTCATGACGGGCCAATTCCTCTTGTCTATCAAAGTGCGGCTGGATCAGGCCGCGCCATCGCGCCCTAAAACCGCGACAAGACCGGACTGTCCAGTACCAGATTTCCCAAATCGTTCACATGTTGCTTCGAAAAGCCCCACACTGGGCGAGGGCTTGCCACATACTCCTGTCACAAGGGGAAAACTGTGGCTCTTCTGCCGTACCCTATTCCAGTGCAGTAAGGCCGGAATACGGGAATTAAGCCTACAGGCAAACCGATACAGCAAAACCAGCACCAATCAGGCAACATTCGACAACCTGAGTATTTACAGGGCGATTCGCCGAAATAATTGACTTTTATGCCCTATAGAGTATCTTGCAATCGATCAAATTTCCGTCCGAACGCGCCATATATAAGGTGTGTAAATGGGCCGGATAGGCAATAGATGAGCGGTGACAACAATGCGCAGACTAACCAAACACATTCTCTGGATTGTGCTCGGCCTTACGGTTGCTGCGTGTGGCACCCTTCCCCGTGGCGCCGCCATTCAGGCTGAAGTCCTCAAAGGCGCGGAAGAGGTGGAAGCCGATTTTGCAGTCTACCCCGTTTCCAAAGCATTCCTGCCCAGCCTTGCAGAGTGGCCCACAACCGGAGAACGTCAATACGGCTGGCTCTCCCACAGCCACGGATCAAACGCCCAGATCATCCGGCCCGGTGACACACTGAACGTCGTCATCTGGGACAGTGCCGAAAACTCCCTGCTGATGAGCCCCGGCGCACGCAGTGCTGATCTGTCCGGCGTGCGCGTTTCCGAAAGCGGCAGCATCTTTGTGCCATACGTCGGTAAGATCCGCGTGGCCGACCGCACACCAGACAGTGCGCGTGAGCTATTGCAGCGGCAACTGGAATCCGTAGCCCCCGGTGCGCAGGTCCAACTTGCGATGGCTGAGGGGCGCACAAACTCCGTCGATATAGTGAGCGGCGTTCGCACACCCGGCAACATCAAAATGCCCGACCAGAACTTTTCTGTCCTTGCTGCAATCTCCGCCGCTGGCGGTGTGAACGAAGCGCTGACAAACCCCCAAGTTCGACTGGTGCGGGGTCACAAAACCTACCGCACCTCGCTTGAGCGTCTTTTTGACAACCCAAAACTGGACACCCGCCTTAATGGCGGCGACCAGATTATCGTTGAAGCAGACCGCCGCTATTTCCTGTCACTGGGTGCAGCCGGCAAGGAAAGCCAGTTTGAATTCAACCGTGACAAGGTCTCCGCACTGGACGCGCTTTCCATCATTGGTGGCGTCAATGACGGCCGCGCAAACCCCAAAGGCGTGCTGATCCTGCGCGAATACCCCGCCTCGGCCCTGAATGCAGGTGAACGCGGCCCACGTCAGCAGCGCGTGGTCTTCACGATTGATCTGACCACATCGGACGGCTTGTTTTCAGCCCGCAACTTTAACATCAACTCTGGTGATCTGGTACTCGCGACCGAAAGCCCGCTGTCCAGCGTGAGTGTTGTTGTTGGACTTGTCGGCTCGGCTTTTGGCCTGATCAATCTCGCCACCAACTAAAAGCGCTTAAACCACCGGCATCGTTATCTGTTTGTCCTTCGGCAGCAGTGCGTTCATCTCTGCGATATGCTCTGGCAGGCATTTCGTCAGGAAAT
>JAQXCD010000037.1 GCA_029252045.1 Sulfitobacter sp. | reverse complement strand
GCAAGCGCAACCTTGGCTTTGAAATCGGGCGAATGGTTCTTTCGTTTTGTCATTTGGGATCACTTCTTTCGTCATGCAATCCACCTTAACAACTGCTCCGAAAATCCGCGAACACCTCTGTCCCGCACAAATGTGTCGACTTCGAAGGAGCCTGTCGCGTTGGCCACGTTGCCATGGATGTCCGTAGATACAACAGTAACGGTGCCGGTATATTCGCCCTCTGCCAGCTGGCTGGAGGAGAACGTAGCGCTCCATGTGCCTTCGGCAGTAGCAGTCACAGTTGTAGTAACTGTACCGATTGTGACGACCACGCTGGAGTTTGCCTGCGCGGTACCAGTGAATGTGGCACCCGATTCATGCTCGACCCCGTTGATCACGCCATCACCAACTGTGGTGACACCGTTTACAGTGGTCGATACTTCCTGACTGACAGTCACAGTGGTAACTGTGTCGATAACCAGTGTATCGGAATAGCTGCGTGGGTTGCCAAAGCTGTCGCTTGTGACAGCTGTAATGCTTGTTGTGTATTCACCAGCTTCGAGCGTTCCCGTTTCCCATGTAAGGGACCATGTGCCTGTCTCGCTGATTGTTGTGGTGCGGGTCACGCCCGAGATTGTGACAGTCAGGGTCGCACCTGCTTCGCCGGTGCCGTTGATGGTCACGCCATCTTCGAAGGATACACCGTTGAAGAAATCGCCAGTGGATTCAGTGCCTTCAGTGAAGGTGATCTCTGGTGGCGTTGTGTCGATCTCGAAGGACGGGCCGTCAAGGTCGGTGGTTTCGCCCTCGGGTGTGGTCACAACCACGGTCGAATCGTACACACCGTCCACAGGGAAGTTATCACCCTCGAATACCGCTTCGAATTCGCCATCCTCGTCGATTGTAACTGTGACGGTTTCTTCGCCGACAGTAACTTCAACATCATCACCCGGCTCGCCGCCGCCTGTGATGGTCAATGTCTGCTCGTCGCCGTCACCACCGATGGTCACGTTTGCATCGCTGTCGTTTACATAAGGTGCGCGTGGGCCGGGGTCACCGCCGTCACCGCCGCCACCGGCCAGAATAGCAGCGGTACCAACACCGGCTGCCAGCAATCCGGCACCGAGCAAGCCGCCGCCGCCGCCAAGCAATGCGCCGCCGAGCATGGACACGCTTTCGTCGCCGTTTGCCAAAGGCACACCGGCAATCTCGTTGTTACCGAGGAAAATCAACTCGTCCGACGGGCTCCACTTGCCCCATTCGGCTGTTGGGCCGTACTGCGCGTACAGGTTGCCCTGCCCCGCATCGACAAAGCTAACCTCGTTGAGGTAGCCATCCGCAGACACAAAGAGCCGGTTTGCGGCGCCATTGTCATTGAAGAAGTTGTCGATCGTGATAATGCGCCCGTCGCTGAGCGTGATCACCAACTGATCACCCGAGCGCACCTGGCTCGCGAAATCCGACTGACGTGCATTAAGGGAAATTTCCTGGCCGGCACCGGCCACGATTACCTGATTTGTTGCACTAAACGCACTACATTAAGATACAATTGTATCTTACGATAAATCCCTTCGAGAGCCGTGAGGGAGCGGCACCTTGAAGCCCTTCAACCCCAGACTCACATAAAAACAAATTCGCGACACCTTGACATCAGTCGCCTGCAATCTGCACGCTGCCCCATGAAACAAAGTTTGAACACCATGCGCACTGTGGTCGAAGATCCCGACCACGCAATTGTAATGCCAGACGCGACGCGCCTTTCTGCGCGGCTCTGGCGACCTGATGATGCAAATGATGATCCGGTTCCCCTGATCCTCGAATTTTTGCCCTACCGCAAACGGGACGGGACCTGCGCGCGGGATGCCTTGACCCATCCCTATTTCGCAGCCCATGGTTATGCCTGTGCCCGCGTGGACATGCGCGGCAACGGCGACAGCGAAGGCCTGATGGAAGATGAATACTCCGCTCAAGAGCTGGATGATGCGGTAGAAGTGATCAAATGGGCCGCAGCGCAGCCGTGGTGCAATGGCCGTGTTGGTATGATGGGGATAAGCTGGGGGGGGTTCAATTCCCTGCAAGTCGCAGCACTGGCCCCTGACGCCCTCAAGGCGATCATCACACTATGTTCTACCGTTGACCGCTATGCCGACGATATCCATTACAAAGGCGGCTGCCTGCTGAACGAAAATCTCGGCTGGGGTGCCACCATGTGGAGCTATTCCAGCCGCGCGCCTGACCCCGCGTTGCGCGCCGACTGGCGCGAGATGTGGCTCGACCGACTCAAAAACGAGCCCTTCCTGCCGAGCCTCTGGCTGCGCCACCAACGACGGGACGCCTATTGGCAGCACGGCTCGGTGTGCGAAGACTTCGGTGCGATCAAGGCCAAGGTTCTGGCCGTTGGCGGTTGGGGTGACTCGTATAAGAACGCCGTGCCGCAACTGGTTGAGGCGCTGGACGGCGCCAAAGGCATTGTCGGGCCTTGGGTTCACAAATATCCCCACTTTGCGGTGCCAGAACCCCGTATCGGGTTCCTGCAAGAGGCGTTGCGCTGGTGGGATCGCTGGCTGAAAGACATCGACACAGGTGTTGAGGACGATCCCGACTACCGCGCCTACCTGATGGACGGCCTGCGCCCTGCCACATGGTACACCGAACGCCCCGGACGGTGGATTGCCGAGAAGCGCGGCGCGTCGAGCCATCTTCCCGTGCAAACGCTACATCTGGGCACGGACGGCACGTTGGATGACGCACCACAAGCCATGACGGCACAGGTTGCCTCGCCCGCCCATTGTGGCGCTGCAGCCGGCGAGTACTGTGCAATCTGGCTGGGGCCTGAAATGCCGGGCGATCAACGCGGTGATGACGCGCTCTCCACCACGTTCACCTCGGCTCCGCTGGGGGCAGATATGGATCTGGTCGGTGCCCCCCGCCTGACACTGACGCTGGCGTGCGATAAGCCGCAGGGGCAGATTGCGGTGCGCCTCAATCACGTCCACCCCGATGGCGCGGCCAGCCGCATCACCTATGGCGTGTTGAACCTGTCCCACCGTAATGGCCCGGCCACCCCGAAGGGAATGACGCCCGATGTAGCCGAGGAGATCACGCTGGATCTGGATCACATTGCCTACCGCATCCCAAAAGGCCACCGCATCCGCATTGCTATCTCTACTGCCTATTGGCCTCTGCTGTGGCCCGCGCCCGAGGCGGCACAAGTGACCCTGTCCAAAGGCAGAATCGCCCTGCCCCAACGCCCCAAGTCCCGCGGGGACGAGGTGACATTCCTTCCACCAGAGGGCGCGGCCCCTTGGGAGACCGAAAAAATCCGCCCCGAAAGCCACGTCCGCCGTCAGGAGACGGATATGGTCACCGGCATCCACAGCCTTGTGATCGAGGATGATTTTGGCAAATCACGCGATTCGGATCACGGCCTGATCGCCGGTTCTATTGCCCGCGAGCGATGGGACATTCACCCCGATGATCCACTCTCCGCCCATGGCTACTGCGTCTGGGAAGACGAGATGGAGCGGGACGATATCCGCCTGCGCACCCGCGCCGAATGCAGCATGCGGTCGGACGCAACTACCTTTCATCTGAGCGCCAAGATCGAGGCCTGGGAGAACGACAAACTCGTCTACTCGCGAGAGGAGAATGACGCCATTCCACGCGATCACATGTAACCTGGCCGATACAATTGCAGGGTATTAACGCTTGCGACACCGCCTGAAATGCGTAACGTTGATTCATCAATCAATAAAAGCGCGTGCGAAAGACACGCGATTCCAACTGGGAGAACCACCACTATGAACGAACAACTTAAAAATCTGAGTAGCCAAGTCAAAAGCGGCCTGTTGACCCGGCGCGAGTTTGTTGCACGCGCAGCCGCCCTCGGCTTTACCGCTGCAGTAGCGAACTACATGCTGGCCAAAACAGCGCATGCAGACAGCCATGCCAAACCTGTCGCCGGCGGTACGTTCCGCATCGGCGTCTCGGGCGGCGAGAGCACAAATACACAAGATCCTGCAAGCTGGGCCTCTGACGCACCACTCGCCACGGGATTCTTCTGGGGCGAGCCTCTGGTTGAGCTGAATAACGACGGCTCCTTGCGCGGACTCGTAGCAGAAAGCTGGTCTGGCTCAGAGGATGCCTCCGTTTGGAAATTCAACGTACGTCAGGGCTGCACCTTCTCTACCGGCGCACAAGTAACAGCTGAAGACGTTATGAAAACGATGGAGCGTCACTCCAACGAAGAGTCAAAGTCAGGTGCCCTCGGCATCATGACAGGCATCAAGTCCATGCGCACCGAAGGAAACAGCTTCATTTGTGAACTGGAAACGGGCAACGCCGACCTTCCATTCCTGATGGCCGACTATCACCTGATCATCCAGCCAAACGGTGGCTTTGACGATCCGACTGCCGCAATCGGCACCGGCGCATACACCATGGAAGATTATGAGCCGGGCGTCCGCGCAACAGCTGTGCGTCGTTCTGACTATTGGGGCGGCTCACAAGAAGAAGTTGCTCACTATGACAAAATCGAGTTGATCGTTCTGAACGATGCCACAGCCCGCACCGCTGCTCTGCAGTCTGGTCAGGTTGACTCTATCAACCGCGTTGAGCCTAAGATCGCAAAACTGCTGGGTCGCGCACCAAACCTCTCGGTGAAAAACGTATCTGGCCGTGGTCACTACGTATTCATCGCGCATGTGGACACAGCACCACTGGACAACAACGATCTGCGTCTGGCACTGAAGTATGCGATCAACCGTCAGGAAATGGTCGACAAAATCCTGCAAGGTTACGGCGGCATCGGTAACGACACGCCAATCAACGCAGCCTATCCGCTGTTCGACGAAACTCTCCCCCAGCGTGAATTCTCGATCGAAAAAGCAGCCGAGCACTACAAAAAGTCCGGCCACGATGGCTCCCCAATCGTTCTGCGCGTTGCCGACGGTGCCTTCCCTGGTGCGGTCGATGCCGCAGCGCTGTTCCAGCAGTCTGCTCAAGCGGCAGGCATCCCGTTGGAAATCAAGCGTGAGCCAAACGATGGTTACTGGTCCGAAGTCTGGAACGTACAACCTTTCTGCGCCTCCTACTGGGGCGGCCGTCCGGTCCAAGACCAGATGTTCGCAACGGCATACCTCTCCACGGCTGACTGGAACGACACCCGCTGGAAGCGCGAAGATTTTGACGCGATGCTGCTTCAGGCACGTGCCGAACTGGACGATGCAAAGCGCAAGGAAATCTACTCCAACATGAGCAGAATGCTGAACGAAGAAGGCGGTGTAATACTGCCAATGTTCAACGACTTTGTTGATGCGATCTCTAACGATGTCCAAGGCTATGTAGGTAACCCGAGCGGTCCACAAATGTACTGGAAGGCATTCAAGTACACTTGGAAGACGGCATAATCCGTGCATCCGATCATTAAATTGGTTGCCCAGCGTTTAACGCTGGGCATCCTGCTCCTCTTCGCCGCGTCCGTCCTCATTTTTGCCGGCACCATCATGTTGCCGGGAGATGTCGCGCAACAAATTCTCGGCCAGGGCGCTACGCCAGTCAGCCTCGCTAACCTGCGCGAAGAACTTGGACTGAACACCCCCCCTGTCACCCGTTATTTCAATTGGTTGGGCGGTGTGTTGCAGGGCGACCTCGGCACAGCCCTGACAAACGGCCGCGACATCGCCGAAAGCATCAGCGGACGTCTGAAAAATACAATATTCCTCGCCTTCTGGGCCGCCGCGATCTCTGTGCCTCTGGCGATCTTCCTGGGTCTGCTAGCCGTGCGGTATAAGGACAGGTGGCCGGACAAAACGATCTCGGCGGTTACACTGACCACCATTTCCATTCCTGAATTCATGATCGGCTATATCCTGGTCTACTGGCTGGCGATCAAATTCCGCTGGTTCCCCTCTGTTGCTATCATCAACGACTCGATGAGCCTCCTGGAGAAGCTGAACGCAATCGCCCTTCCGGTTATGGTCCTGACGCTGGTGGTGCTAGCGCATATGATGCGCATGACCCGCGCGGCCATTCTGAACGTGATGCAGTCCGCCTATATCGAAACAGCGGAACTAAAGGGCCTTCCCATGCTGACGGTCATCCGCAAGCATGCGTTCCCGAACGCGGTTGCACCGATTGTGAACGTGGTGATGATCAACATGGCCTATCTGGTCGTCGGTGTTGTGGTGGTCGAGGTGGTCTTTGCCTATCCCGGTATGGGGCAATATCTGGTCGACCATGTCACCAAACGCGATGTCCCCGTGGTCCAAGCCTGTGGCCTGATATTTGCCGCCGTGTACATCGGGTTGAACCTGATTGCCGATATCGTCTCCATCGTCACAAATCCGCGTCTGAGGCATCCAAAGTGAGTTTTCCTCCAAGAGACCACATGCCGCGCGGCCCCGCCCTTTTGCAGCGCAAAGGTACAGCGAGACGCCCGGCAATGTTCAGTCACCACTTAACTCCCCTAACTTCAAGGAGGGTTACCGCATGATCCGCATCCCCCCCGCCGCTCTGATCGGCCTGTTTTTCACCTCTTTTTTCTTTCTCTGCGCGATCTTCGCGCCCTATATCGCGCCCTACGGCATGGCCGAAGTGGTCGGCGACGTTTGGGAGCCCTCCTCCTCCGAATTCCTGCTGGGCACTGATAGCATCGGCCGTGACCTGCTCAGCCGGATGATCTGGGGCGGGCGCACCACAATCTTTATCGCCACAGCGGCCACCATCCTCAGCTTTGTAACCGGCGCCACGCTCGGCTTCTTTGCAGCGGTCTCTGGCGGTTGGGTCGATCAGGCGCTGAGCCGGTTTATTGATTTGATCATGTCCATTCCGTCGCTGATCTTTGCACTCGTGGTTCTCTCCGTTCTGCCGACAACCATCTTTACGTTGATCGTATTGATGGGCTTGCTGGACAGCACACGCGTGTTCCGTCTGGCGCGCGCTGTGGCCGTCGACATCACCGTGATGGACTACGTCGAGGCCGCACGTTTGCGCGGCGAGAAAATCGGCTGGATCATCTTCCGCGAGACATTGCCAAATGCACTGTCTCCACTGGTGGCCGAGATGGGCCTGCGCTTTATCTTTATGGTGCTGTTTGTGTCCACGCTGTCCTTCCTCGGCCTTGGCGTACAGCCGCCGCAGGCGGATTGGGGCGGCATTGTGAAAGACAACAAAGAAGGCATCAACTACGGCATTCAGGCAGCACTCTACCCCGCCTATGCCATCGCTGCCCTGTGCATCTCGATCAACCTTGTGGCCGACTGGATCTTGTCGCGCACCACATCACTGAAAGGGGGCCGCGGATGAGCGAGCCACTCCTCAAAGTACGCGGCCTGAAAATCGGAGCCACGATCTATCCCCCCGGTGAGAAGTCTCGTGATATCGAGATTGTGCATGGTGTGGATTTCGATCTGGAAGCTGGCAAGGTTCTCGGTCTGATTGGCGAATCCGGTGCCGGCAAATCCACGATCGGCCTTGCGGCCATGGCCTACGGGCGCGGCGGCGTCGAGCTGACGGGTGGCGAAGTTTGGGTGAACGGGCGCGACGTGCTGCAATCCAATATGCCTGACAAACGCAAGTTGCGCGGTGCAGAGGTGACATATGTCAGCCAGTCCGCCGCCGCTTCCTTCAACCCCGCAAAGCGGATCATGGAGCAGGTAACCGAGGCCGCAATTAGCCAAGGCAAATTCTCCAGGAAACAGGCTGAAGAGCGCGCTGTCGCTCTGTTCGAAAAACTCGGCCTGCCCGATCCCGAGAACATAGGGTCGCGGTATCCGCATCAGGTCTCTGGCGGCCAGTTACAGCGCTGCATGACCGCGCTGGCGCTTTGCCCCCAACCCGATCTGGTAGTGTTTGACGAGCCGACGACAGCGCTGGATGTGACCACGCAGATTGACGTGCTTGTCGCGATCAAAAACGCGATACGCGATACGGGTGTCGCAGCGCTCTACATCACCCACGATCTGGCCGTTGTCGCACAGGTCAGCGACCACATCATGGTGCTGCAACAAGGTGCCATGGTTGAATACGGTACAACCGACCAGATCATCAATAATCCGGTTGAGGAATATACCCGTGCGCTGGTCTCTGTCCGCTCGATCAAACACATCGAGAAAGAGCCGGTGGGCATGCCCATCCTCAAGGTGGAAGGCGTCACCGCGCGCTATAAAGGAACCAATTTCGACGTCCTCAAGAATATCAACGTCGAGATACACCCGGGCCAGACACTGGCCGTGGTGGGTGAAAGCGGATCGGGCAAGTCTACCCTTGCGCGGGTGATCACAGGATTACTGCCACCCACGGCAGGCGAGATCACATTCGACGGGCGCACACTGACCCGTGAGCTGGCAACACGGCCTCTGGATGATCTGCGCGAGTTCCAGATGATCTATCAGATGGCCGATACGGCCATGAACCCGCGCCAGACTGTCGGCACCATCATCGGCCGCCCGCTTGAGTTCTACTTTGGCCTCAAGGGCAAAGCCAAACAGGAGCGGATACAGCAGCTCCTCGACGAGATCGAACTGGGTGAGGGTTTTCAGGACCGCTATCCGGCCGAGTTGTCAGGTGGGCAAAAGCAACGTGTGTGCATCGCGCGCGCATTGGCCGCCAAGCCCAAGCTGATCATCTGCGACGAGGTGACAAGTGCGCTGGACCCGCTGGTGGCAGACGGCATTCTCAAGCTGCTGTTGCGCCTGCAAAAGGTCGAAGACGTGGCCTATCTGTTCATCACCCACGATCTGGCGACAGTGAAGGCGATTGCAGACAGTATTGCCGTGATGTTCCAAGGCAAGGTGGTGCGCTACGGGCCAAAATCCCAAGTGCTCGCCCCGCCCTTTGACGACTACACCGACCTGCTGCTCAGCTCGGTTCCTGAAATGCGGATCGGCTGGCTGGAAGAAACAATCGCCAACCGCAAGATGGAGAGTGCGGGGAACTAGGGGGTTTGGGGAGGCAGATTACCAAAAACCATCGGTAATCTGCTGAGTTGAGAAAAGCGCTTCTAGCACATCATCAAGCACTTTCATCAGTATTAATGAGACAAGTGACCAAACGTTTTAAATCACCCTGATTATGAAAAACCCCATTGATCATGGCGGCCATTTACGACCGTTTCAATATTTCTGTAAGCATTCGCATTCCAAAGAGGCTTGAATAGCAGATATGCAAATGTGGAACCTTCCTCCAACTTGATTACAGACGATTGCTGAATTGATGCCGATGGAGACAAACTAATTTCGACGCCTTTAATTGTACCAGAAATTTCAGCGGTTGATTGGGCGGTAAGGGCTTCAGCAATTTCGGCGGAAACTACTGTAAATACTTCATTCACAACACGCCGTTGTTTCCAGAGTGATTTTTCTACTTTAAAAAAATCACGCTTTACGTCGGTTAGTTTGTTAATTGAATCTATTATCTGCTTATTGCCAACAGATATATTCAATAGCTTCAAGTTCATGTATCGCATGACTTCACGAGTAAGGTTCCCGCCAATTTACCTGAAACCAGGCACCTTAACATTAACCCCAAGGTCAAACGCAGGCGAGTCTTCATAGTCAATTTCAACCACTACGCTATTAACATCCGTGAAATACCTCGTACTCATATTCACGAAGTTCTCAAAGAAGTTTCCCTAAAGTAAAGGCCTCCGCTTGTGACCACAAGTTCCCAGCACAACACGCTGTGAGCCGACTCTAAAATACTTCACTCCATTATATTTAAAATATTTATCTCTTATCGAAACCGTTGGCATAATCCAGTCATCCTTTTCAAAATAGATCTATTTTCAAACCGTATCTAACAATCTCTAGTAAAATTGATTTGAACTTACTGCGAGTTGGCGAGCGCGTTCGGGACTAAAAAACCGCTTCAAGATACTGTCTTCATCCTCCATCTGCGACGCCCTGACTGTTGTTTGTGCAGCCTTCTCGGCAAGTTTTGCGGATTTCTCTCTAAGACGGTTCGCGGCAGAAACATTTCCCTTTTCAGCCTTCCGATCTGCTCGATTACTTTTTCGAGCTGACCGGCGTTCTTGTCTAGCTGCTTTGCGTTCAAATCTTCTCTTACCCATTTCATATTCCTTTTTTGTAAAAATAGTGAAATTAGGTTATCATTTTTCCACACACGCATAGTATGGAATCCCGCACCTTATAGAAGGATACAAATTAGTAGGCTTATGGAAAAAGTATCTGATAAATTGAATTAGGCAACAAACCTATTAACTAAATTAACGTTCGATAAGCGTACCTAAAAATACTACTTTGGAAATTTGAAACTAAACCTATTCACAGTCGGTCGCCCCCACCGCACGCCCAGTTAACCCCCATCCGCGCTCCCAAACGGTGCACAGGGGGGTGTACAGGTGCTGCACAGGTAATGTACGGTAAACACCCCCTCCAAACCCCAGTGTAACAGGGGGTTAACGCTCCAATCCCCCCGTACAGATTTTCTACGTTCCGCTGTTGCGCGCGCGGTCCCGTTGCGCTTCAATCGGGAGGTATTTTGACATCGCAGGGCACCATGAAAAACAAACTCCTTCTGATCATTCTCGACGGCGTCCCCTACCGGAATTGGCGCAGGCTCTTTGGCAATCTGGAAGGCTGGGTAGACAGTGGCGATGCCCGCGTGTGGAAGATCCGCTCGGTGTTGCCGTCAATCTCTGCCTCCTGCTATGCGTCTATACACACCGGCGTGGCTCCGGCCGAGCATGGCTGCACGGGCAATGGCAACGTGTTTCGCCTGACGCAGCCGGATGTGTTTGCGCAGGTCCGCAAAGGCGGGGGCGTCACAGGTGCAGTCGCCCACAGCTTCTGGTCCGAGTTCTTTAACCGCCACCCCTTCGACTACGTCCGCGACATCGAGTATGACGAGCGTGACAGCGACACCATCAACCATGGTCGCTTTCACACCATGACGGGCTATGGGCAGGCCAACCAAATGACGCCGTCAGACGTTGATCTGTTTGCGACGCTCACCAACCTGTGCCTGCGGTTCGGCCTCAACTATGGCATGCTGCACACCTGCACCCTCGACAGCATGGGCCACAGGTTTTTCCATGACTGTCAGGAAATGGACCACGCGTGTTTTGTGATGGACGAGATGCTGGCGCCCTTCATATCGAAGTGGCGCGCCGCAGGGTACGAGATTATGGTCACTGCGGATCACGGGCAGGACGCGCGCGGCCATCACGGCGGGCGTGACCCGTTGCAGCAAGAGGCGGCGCTCTATTATTTCGGGGATGCCGAAGGGCCGGAAGAAGATGTGGTGATTGACCAGTTGCAGCTGGCCCCGACCATCCTCAGCCGTCTGGGTGCCCCGGTCCCTGACACGATGAAAGCCAAAAGCTTCCTGCGGTAAGCGTCAGTAAGGCCAGCGGCCCTGCGCCAAGGCCGTTGTGGCGTCAACAACGCGGTCAAAGAATGCAGCGCCGCGTTTGCTCATGTGGCGCGACCGCAGGCAACCATGCACCAGCCCCGCCTCTTCAAGCCACACCGCGCGCCCACCAGCCGCGATCAAAGCGTCGCGGTAGCTTTCGCCGTCACTGGACAGCGGATCACATTGCGCTGTGACAATGACCGTGGGCGGCAGACCCGTGAAATCGCTGTCATGCAGAGGCGCAAAGCGGGGATCATCGGCCGGAGGCGTAACACCACCCGTGCGAATGGTCTTGTAGAACTCCATATCGCGTGTTGTCAGTTCTGGCGCGTTGGCATGTGTGATATAGCTACCCTTGGTCGGGTCACCGCCCAAGCCGGGATAGACCAGAACCGCGCCAGCCACACGGGCACGGGCATGATGGGTTACTGCCGCAGCCAGATTGCCACCGGCACTGTCGCCCGCCATCACGATTGGGCCCGTGTAGGCATCCGCAATCGCGTCAAACGCGGCTTTTGCGTCATTGTAGCAACCTGGGAAAACGGTTTCAGGGGCCAGTCTGTAATCCACAGAGATCACCCGCACCCCTGCCCGCGTGCACAGCTCGGCACAGACATCATCATGGCTGAGCAGGCCACCAACGACAAAGCCGCCGCCGTGATAATAGATCAGGGTGACATCATGTGCGCCCGTCTCGTAGCGCCTGCACGGCACGCCGCCGTATGGTTCATCCCAGGTCTCGACACCCTCAGGGTGGCCCGCATGAAAGGCGGAACACATCGCGTCATAGACGGCGCGCTGCTGGGCAATTGTCAGGTCAACAGCGTCGGGGGGATAGAACTCGGCCCCCCGCGCGATATAGGCCCGCACCTCGTCATCGAGGAGCAGGCCATAGTCCGGATCGCTCCCGCTCAAGCTGCGGCGTCCCACTGGGTAATGAAATCACCCAGCACCGCGCCGACAGCAGCAGCATCCGCGCCGTTCATTGAGATATGCGCAATCAGACCGCGCCTTTTGTCGTCCACGACCTTGTCCACGCGCGCGGCGACGCCCGCCGCTTCCAATGCGCTATCAAAGACGCGGGTGATCGCCATGCGGCGCAGATCGGGCTTGAAGATTTTGCCAACGGCGGTTTTAGGCAACTCACCCATGATGGTGATGCTTTTGGGTTGAGCGGCCCGCTCATGCACATGCTCTTTGCAGAAGGCCAACAGCTCTTCCTCGGTCACAGACGCACCTGCCACCAGCTCGACAAACGCACATGGGATTTCACCCGCATGGGCATCCGGCTGACCAATTGCACCTGCAAAGGCCACGGCATCATGGCCCAGCAGCGCCTCTTCGATCTCGGCAGGGTCGATGTTGTGCCCCCCGCGAATGATCAGATCCTTGGCGCGGCCCGTGATCCAGATATAGCCATCCTCGTCCTTGCGGCCCAGATCGCCCGTGCGCAGGTATTTGTTATCATAATAGAGGTCTTTGTTCTTGTCGGCCTCGGTATAGGTGTTGCCCGCAAAAACACCTGGGTTCGAGACACAAATTTCGCCCACTTCGTCCACACCCGCATCAATGGGGCCGTCCGGTGTGCCTTTGATGATCCGTACACGGCTATAAGGGAATTCGATCCCGACAGAGCCTATTTTTTTGAGCCCGTCAGCCGGATTACCCGACACCATAACCGTCGCTTCCGTCAGGCCGTAGCCTTCGAGGATTTGCACGCCGGTTGCTTTTTCGAAACGACGGAACAGTTCCATCGGCAAAGGCGCAGAGCCGCTGAAGGTGCTCTTGACCGAGCTGATGTCAGCGTCCACAGGGCGCTGCATCATCGCAGAGATTGCGGTGGGTACACCGATGATAAAGCTTACTTTCCAACGCTCTACCAGCTTCCAGATGTTGTCAAACACGCCTTCGCCACGGAAACCTTGCGGCGTCGGAAAGATCACATGCGCGCCGGCCGTGACCGCACCCATCACAATCACATGACACGCAAAAACGTGGAACAGCGGCAGCGGACACAGGATGTTGTCATTCTCGTCGAGAAGCATGCGATGGCCTAACCAGCCGTTGTAGATCATGCCCGAGTATTTGTGCTGGGCGACCTTGGGCATGCCCGTGGTGCCACCCGTGTGGAAATAGCAGGCCACGCGGTCCTCCTGCGGGTCCGCGAATTGCAGTGTTTTCGGCTGCTTTGCTATTTCCTCGTTGAAATTCTTGTAGGTTGCCTGATTTTGCACACTGCGCTTTGGGCGGATCAGCGGCACAATTGCTTTCTTCAGGCCGGTCAAATAGCGGTGTAGGTCTACTTCCAAAACGGTTTTGACGTTCGGTGCCAGTGCCACAGCCTCGGCTGTTTTGTCGGCCACATCGGTTTTCGGGAACGGGCGCAGGGTAACAACAACCTTGGCATTTGTCTCGCGCAGGATCGCGCCTATTTGCTCGGCGTCCAGCAGCGGGTTGATCGGGTTCACAATGCCTGCAATCGCGCCGCCAAAGAAGCTAAGAACAGTCTCGTTTGCGTTGGGCAGCACATAGGCCACGACATCATCAGGGCCCACACCCAGACTGCGGAACAGATTGGCCGTTTGCACAGATTTATCATGCAGATCTTGCCAGCTCAGCGTTTCTGCGTGGTCTTTTGGCCCCGAGAACAACTGGTAGCTGACAGCGTTGCGATTGGGGAATTTAGATGCGGTATCCGCAAGCAGGCTATAGAGCGTTTTGTGAACGTCGCGGTCCTCCCACGCGCATTCAGCCTCGATTGCATCGCGGTCAATAAGTCCAGAAAATCCCATGTGTCTTCCTCCCCTGTGCAGCCACTTTTTGCGGCTTGCATATTTGATACAGAACGATGACGCCCCCGCCGGAAAAATTCAAGCAAAGCATGCGCGAAAACGCTGCGTAACGGGCATAACTGCCCAAACGTCAATTCTATTCAGGGGACATGGGGATTGTCCGCACCCTGCGGAAGGGGCTGCACCCCGAAAATCAACGGAGTGCAGCAGATCGTTTAGAGGGTCGGGATACGCAGAACCTGACCAGGGTAGATTTTGTCCGGGTGGCTCAACATCGGCTTGTTGGCCTCAAAGATTTTCCCGTAATGCGCGCCGTTGCCAAGTGTCTTGGCAGAGATCGCCCAGAGGGTGTCACCCTTCTCGACTGTGTGGAACGTAGGCTCGCCTTCGCCACCGGTCACTTCATCTTCAACCGCTGCAACACCTTCGACGTTGCCCAAGGCCAGAATGACCTTTTCGCGCATTTCCTGCGACGCGGCTTTGCCAGTCACTTTAACTTTGTCACCCTCAACAGTGATTTCCAGACCTTCGGCGTCAAAACCCAGCTCTTTCAATTCGTCCTGCAACGCTGCGCCGGACACTTCCGCCGCATCACCGCCGCCGAACACTTTTTTACCGGCACCTTTAACAAAACTCCACAGACCCATCTGAATACTCCCTGAATAGATTGGTTTAAGGGCAGAGTGTTTCACTCTGCGGCCCTTATGCGCACGAGGGAATTACTCCGCCGCGATACCATCCGTGAACTGGAGCCGCGCCAGACGGGCATAGAGCCCGCCCTTGGCGACCAGATCATCATGGGTGCCCGTATCCACAATGCGGCCCGCCTCCAGCACCACAATCCGGTCGGCTTTTTTCACGGTTGCCAGACGGTGCGCGACAATCAGCGTGGTGCGCCCCGCGCTCAGATCTTCGACAGCCGCCTGCACGGCGCGCTCGCTTTCAGCGTCCAGTGCACTGGTCGCTTCGTCCAGCAACAGCACGGGTGCGGCGCGCAAAATGGCACGCGCAATGGCAATCCGCTGCTTCTGGCCACCCGACAGCATCACGCCGCGTTCACCCAGATAGCTGTCGTAGCCTTCGGGCAGCGCCGCGATAAAGTCATGCGCAGCAGCAGCGCGTGCGGCACTTTCAATCTCGGCATCGGTGGCATCGGGCCGGCCAAAGCGGATGTTCTCACGCGCAGAGGCGGCAAAGATCACAGGGTCTTGCGGCACAATCGCAATCTGGCGGCGGAAGGCATCACGTTTCAGATCGCGTAGATCAATGCCGTCGAATGTGATGCGCCCCGACTGTGGATCATAAAAGCGCAGGATCATCTGGATAATCGTCGTCTTGCCCGCACCGGACGGGCCAACAAAGGCAACCGTCTCACCCGGTTTGATCTCAAGGCTGACACCATCCAGCGCCGAGACATCCGGGCGCGCGGGGTAGCGGAAATTCACATCCTCAAAGCAGATATGGCCTTGAACGGGTTCCGGCAGGGTCTGTGCCGCCTCTGGATCATTCACGGGGTCTACTGTCTCCAGCAGGTCCACCAAACGCTCGGTCGCACCGGCGGCGCGCTGCAACTCGGACCAGATTTCGGACAGGGCGGCAACGGCACCCGCTACCATAACGGCATAGATCAGGAACTGCACCAAGGCGCCCACAGTCATAGCTCCGTTACGCACGTCATGTGCACCGATCCACAGCACGCCGACCACACCGGAGAACACCAGAAAAATCACAATTGTGGTCAGGAAGGCGCGGGTGCGGATACGGCGGCGGGCCGCGTAAAACGAGCTTTCGGTCATTTGCGCAAATTGCGCACGGCTGGCAGCTTCATGCGTGAAGGCCTGCACCGTTTGCACCGCACTCAGGCTCTCGGAGGCATTGCCGGACGATGCCGCGATCCAGTCCTGATTTTCCCGGCTCAGCACCCGCAGGCGGCGGCCCAAAAACAGGATCGGCAGCACAACCGCAGGCACAATCAGCAGCACAAGCCCTGCCAGTTTCGCCGAGGTAAGCAGCATCAGGGCCAGACCGCCCACAAAAGTCAGGAAATGACGCAGCGCAATGGAAATGGAAGAACCGATCACGGACAGGATCAATGTCGTGTCGGTGGTGATCCGGCTCAGGACTTCGCCCGTCATGATTCGCTCGTAGAAGACCGGACTCATCGAGATGACGCGGTCAAACGTCGCCTTGCGGATGTCAGCCACCACACGTTCACCCAGCCGCGTCACCAGCGCATAGCGCAGCGCCGAGCCAACAGCCAGAAGGCCAGCAATCGCCAGTGCAGCCATAAAGTACTGGTCCAGCAGAGCCGCTTCTTCGCTGTTGAAGGTATCCACCACACGGCGCACCGCCAGCGGCAGCGCCAGCGATATCATCGCCGTGGCCACAAGCGCCACAAGGGCGGCAAACATGAGCAGGCGGTAGGGGCGCAGGAACGGCACAAGCGCGCCAAGTGCACCTATACGGCGCGAGCGCTCGCGCTCTTCGGTGGCGGAATGTGGGGGCGTGGGAGTATCCGCCATGCGCTGTCCTTTACAATTCTGTGCAGCGCTTAGTGGCGCGCCAGACCGCAAGGGTCAAGCGTTGCGGTGTCACATCATCTCTACGATGGGAGGAGGATGGAGCGGGCGGAGGGAATCGAACCCTCATCTTCAGTTTGGAAAACTGAGGTCTTAACCATTACACAACGCCCGCGACTAGGGATTGGGTATGACATCACGGATGGAGCGTCAAGATGTGGAAACGCTCTTATTGACGACTTACAGCTATGGAGCGCCGGCAAGTGCCCCCAAGCGGCCCGGAATGGCGCACTGCCGGCCGATTGCCATACCCAGATGCCAGCCCAGCGCCTGATTGCTCGACAGGCACGGCAGCCCTGTCGCTGCTTCGACCGCGTCAATCACATCCAGTGTGCGCAGGTTTGTGCAGGACAAAAACACCGCCTGCACCCCGCCTTGCCCCGCAAGGTCACAGGCCGCATCGATCACAGAGGCCGCATCAATGCGCACCACGCTGGCCTCATTGGCTTCGTCAAAGCTGCCGAAGACCGGCGTGGCGATTCCCGCCTCGACCAATGCTGCGCGCAAGCGGTCGGAGACATCGGCGGTATAGGGCGACAGGAACCCCAACCGCGTGATGCCCAACGCGGCACAGGCTGCAATCAGCGCGGTCAGCGGATCGGTCACACGGGCGGTTCGCACACCTGCCCCGATCAATGCAGCCACCTGCCCCGCACCAATCTGGGCCGTGGCAGAGGTGCACCCATATCCGATGGCCGCATAGGGAAGAGCTTGGGGCAATAGCCCCGCCGCCTGTGTCAGATGGCCAGACATGGCGCGCAGGCTTTCAGGTGTGACATCCGCCCCTGACGGCACGCGGCTGACGTAGAGCGGCGCATCCGCAGGCAGCATCCGGCGCAGATCACCCTCCAGTGTCTCGTCTGTTTGCAGCACGATCATACCCAAAGGCGCAGGACCATCAGGCGCGCGGGTATAATTGTACCGTGTCACAGCTGCACCATCGCGGGCCCGCTGCGCGGCGACAGAAACACGGCCGCCCCTTCGGTGATCAGAATATCCTCTTCATGGACAAGCATCCTGCCCTCTCCCGTTTCGATGCCCGGCTCCAGCGTGATCACCATACCCGGTTCCAGCACTGTGTGATCCTGCGGGATCAGCGACAAACCTTCGGTCAACTGCATGCCCAGACCATGGCCCAACCGGCCTGCATCCGATCCGCCTTTTCCGCCCGTCACGATGGCATCCATCGCATGGAAGAGTTGGGCCGCTGTTGCACCCGGACGCGCAATATGCGCTGCGGCATCAACCGCTTCGATTAATCGCGCATGTGCGGCTTCGGTCTGCGCATCAGAGGGGCCTAGGCTGAAATTGCGGTCAAAATCACAAAAATAGCCGTCCCAAACCAGTCCGGTATCGAGCATCAGCACATCACCCGCCACCAGCGGCGCATCTGACGCGGGCGAGATAACATCACCGTAGCCGCCCTGCGCTGCGCCCCCCGCCAGATAGGGCACCCAATCCGCGCCCTCCTCCAGACACAGGCGTTGAAAATCGCGAAACACTTGGGACAGCGGAACCCCCACACGCGCAATCTGCGGCACACGCGCAAAAGCCCGCCCCGCAATGGCGCAGGCCTGTGTGATCTTGGCGACCTCTGCCGCCGACTTGACCGAGCGCAGGCGCGCGACAATACCGGCATCGTCACGCACGACACCGCGCAAAGCGGCCTGCACCCGCGCCCAATCCGCCAGCGGCATGCGCAAGTGGCTTTCATAGCCCATGGGGGTGCCGATGGTTCGGGCACCCAATCCGTTCAACGTATCCGCCAGCAGGCTGACCCCGTCATCAGCCGGATCAGGCGCGCGCCATGTGCGGATGTCGTCAACCCATGTCTGCGCCATCAACGCCGCCCCGATGGAAGGGATCACCGCGACGGGCTTGCCCTGCGCCGGCACAACCACAAACCACGGGCGCGACGGGCTTTCCCAAAACCGTGTCAGATAGCCGGTGAAATAGCGCACATCTGCTTCGGTGCTGAGCAGCAACGCATCAAGGCCCGCCGCCTGCATCATGCGCTGTGCGGCCTGTGTCCTTTGCTCGAATTCGCGAGGTTCAAAACCGCGCTGCATCATGCGGGGCCTTCACTGAGGATGCACAGCACCCGCGACTGCGCTGTAAGGCCAAGGCTTGTGCGCTGGTCTGCGTCGAGTGCGGCAAGTGCTGCAACTCCTGCCGCCCCTGACGGTGAGGAAGGGTAGCCCGCCACCATCGACAGCCCCGCCCCTGCGTGGCCCTCTTCTTCGGTGATCAGTGCAAAATCATCCGCGTCCCGTGCCAGCCCTTTCAGGGCAATCAGCGATGGCATTTTGCAATCAAGCCGCCCCATATCCGAAACCGGCCCGCTGCTCTCGACGGCCTTGCCCGCGACGATCGAGCCATACAGCGCGGGTGCGGCATCCGGTTCAACCACCACAATACGCGGGGCAGCGCCCCATTCGCGCCGTGCAAGGGCGGCACAAGCGCAGGCCAGACCGCCCACACCTGCTTGCAGGAAAACATGAGTGGGCGCCTCGGGGAGTTGCCGGATCGCTTCGGCCATCAGCACGGTATAGCCTTCCATCAGGCGGTGGGGGCGGTCCGTATAACCGTGCCATGACCCGTCCGACAGCAAATCCCAGCCGTTATCTGCGGCGGCCTGCCCTGCCGCGGCAAGGCTGTCCTCATAGGTTTCTCCTGCGCGGACCACCTGTGCGCCCTGCGCCTCCAGCCGCGCGGCAAAGCTTTCGGGGACGGTCTGTGCGATGTAGACAACTGACGCTGCACCGAATGCTGTAGCACCGGCCGCGACCGACATGCCGTGATTGCCCGCACTGGCAGTGACATAGGTCCGCCCGCTCACGTCGCCCTCTTGCGCGTCACAGGCAATGACATAGGCCGCTCCCAGCGCCTTGAAACTGCCAAGCCCCATCCGCCCGCGTTCATCCTTGATCCAGACATCCTGCACGCCGGCATGGGTGGCGATGGCCACGGCATTTTCCAACGGCGTTTCTGCCGCGACCGGACAGCGCGCCACCAGCGCACTGGCTCGCTCGGCGTCCTGCGAGGGCATCGGGATGTCGTCAAGACCGGCAAGCGGGGCGGGGCGGGTTATGTGTAAAATTTCCATATTGCCGAAGTGAGGCAGATACAGCGCCTACGTCAAGGAATTTTGCGCCACTTGTAGGTTCACAAGCGACGCGGGCAGACAACTTGGCGAAAGATCAGCCGTGCTAGGATTTTTTGCAGGCGCCGGTACCGGGGCCATCAACCCGGAGGACACCCCATGCAAACACCCGTCCGAAGCCGTAGCGGGGGCCGTGCGGCACGCCGTGCCCTGCGCAGCGCCCCAGACTTTACGATGCTGCCCGGTATCAACAACCGCATCCCCACCTGTGAAATTCTAAATGCCAGCCAGATTGAAGGGATTGACGCCGCCTCCATGGATATTCTGGAGAACGTGGGCGTCGTGTTCCGCGACAAGATCGCATTGGCGGACTGGACCCGTGCAGGGGCCAAAGTGGTGGGGGACCGTATCTATCCCGACCGTGGCCTGATCCGGCAGCTGATCGCCTCCATTCCCGAACGGTTTACCTATCACGCCCGCGACCCGCTGAAAAACATCCCCTTCGGGGGCAATCGGGCGCTGTTTGTCCCGATGACCGGCGCGCCCTATTTGCGCGATCTTGATGACGTGCGCCGCAATCAAACGCTGGATGATCTGGCGATGTTCCACAAGCTGAGCCATATGCTGCCCGCTCTGCATTCCTCGGCGCATCACATCGTTGAGCCCTACGATCACGCCATCAGCCAGCGGCATCTGCGCATCACCTACTCGTCGATGAAATACTCTGACAAAACCTTTATGGGCATGACCACCAGCCCCAAAAACGCCGAAGATGTTATTGATATGTGCCGCATCCTGTTCGGCGCTGACTTCCTTGAAGATCACGCCGTGGTGACGGGCAATTGCAACGGTAATTCACCGCTTGTCTGGGACGAGACGATGCTGGGGGCCATGCGCGCATTCAGCCGCGCCAACCAGCCTGTGCTCTGCTCGCCCTTTGTTCTGGGCGGGGCCAATACGCCTGCCTCGGTTGCGGCGTCTGTGGCGCAATTGAACGCCGAAGCGCTCAGCGCACTGGCCTATACCCAGATCATCCGGCGTGGTGCGCCTGCAATTTACGGTCACTACCTCAGCACGGTTTCGATGAAATCGGGTGCCCCGATGGCGGGTACACCCGAGATATCATTGATGAACTTCATGATCGGCCAATTGGCGCGACACTACGGTGTTCCCTGGCGCAGTTCAGCCAGTCTGGGAGGTGCAAAAACCTTCGATGCGCAAGCGGGATACGAGAGTGCGACTACGCTGTCTGCGCTGATGCATGCCGGTGCCAACTATATCTGGCACGCGGCCGGTTGGAACGAGGCAGGCATGCATTGCTCGGTTGCCAAGTTCATCGTGGATGCAGAGCAATGTGCAATGGCGCACCGCATGGCCAGCGGCGTGAATTTCGATGACTTTGACGAAGCGTTGTCCGCTGTGCCGGACGTGGGGCCGGGCGGACATTATTTGGGCCATCCCCATACGCAAGAAAACTTCCAGAGCGCGTTTTTCATGCCCCAGATGTTTGACAATAACGCGGTCGAGCAATGGGCCGCCGAAGGGTCTATCGAGACACCCGAGCGCGCCCTGCGCCATGCCAAGAAGCTTTTGTCCGAGTATCAGGAACCGGTGCTGGATATCGCAGTGGATGAGGTGCTGCGCGATTACATCGCCAGACGCGAGCGTGAAATTCCGGCAGCAGACGAGCTGAACCAGAGTTATTGATCAATCGCCCACACAAGGCGAACCCGCCGCCGCCCAAAGCTGCAGATCCCGGGCCAAATCATCTACCGATCCGGGTGCCGGCACGCGTCCTGCCCCCGGATTGAATCCGTAGCGCACAAACGCGCTTTGCTGCACATGCTCAACCAGTCCGGCCAGATCAAAGCCGTCGTTGGCATCGGGGTTGCGCAGTTGACCGCAAACATCGCCGCTGGATTTGCCACGCCATGCCAGTTCTACAGGCGGCAACCGCCAAGCCTCATCTATCTGCGGCGCCGCATGCGGGACGGCGTTTGGACCAGCCGCACCGATGTGACAGACACGGCAGGGGATCGTCTCCGCGCCGATCCGGCTTTCGCCTGCGACGATGTTCATGCCGTGCGGGCGCGCAGCCCCATAGCCCAAACCGTCCCACGCGGGCCGCCCGCTATCGCCCACATGGCAGTTGGTGCAACGCGGGTGGGAAGCCACCGCATAGATACGGTCCCATGCCGCCAGCCCGTCCGCCTGCGCAGACAGCGGCGCCAGAACAACCATCAGCGCCGCCAGTTGCTTCATACAAAACTCACCGTTTTGAAAAACGGCATCTCGCGCAGACGTATCCCCGTGGCCGCAAAGATTGCATTGGCCAGCGCGGGGGCTGCGGGTGGTACCGGCGGCTCCCCGATCCCGCGAATGTTGGGGTTGTTCTCCAACGCGCGCACCTCGATCACAGGGCACTGGTGCAGCCGCATGCCTTCGGCAAGGTGGTAGTTGTCCTGCTCGGCCCGTCCGTCCGAATAGGTGATCTCCGAGTTCATGGCATGGCCAAGCCCCCAGATCACCCCACCCGCAACGACGTTTTCAAAGTTGACCGGATCGACCACACGCCCCACCTCGGCTGCCAGCCAGACGCGATCAATCTTGATGCCATCGTCGGTGTCGGTCACCTCGACCACCTCGGCCACAGGCACACCAAAGGACGTCACCAATGCCACCCCGCGCCCCTTGCGCGGGCCCAGGGGACTGCCCCAGTTCGACATCTCGGCCACGGCCTCCAGCACCGCGCGTGCGTCAGGGTCATTGACCAGACGCAAGCGTTCGGACATCGGGTCGGCACCGGCAGCATGGATCAATTCATCCAGAAAACTCTCGGCGAAGAAACCCGCAGTGGACGCGCCGACCGAGCGCCAGGAAGACGTCGGCGCCAGTTCGGGCACCGCATAGGCACGCACCCGCAGGTTTGGCACGGCGTAGCGCATGTTCCACGCCCCCGCCGCAATCTGCGTATCCGGCCCCGGCACAGGCGCGCCAAGCCGACCCGATTGCGAGCGCGACGCGGACACCGTTGCGATGTCCAGATCAAGTGTCGTGACCTGCCCGTTTGCGTGGGTGCCACGCCCGCGCGCCATACCGATCTGGCGGTTGTAATCCTGCGCAAAATCTTCCTCGCGGCGGAAGGTGAGTTTCACAGGCGTGTCAGGTAGTTCGCGCGCGACATCCACCGTCACGTCGATATTGTCGAACTCCAACCGGTGGCCAAAGCTGCCGCCCGCGTGCTGGTTGTGCAGATGGATTTGGTCCGTCTCCATGTCCAGCTTTGCGGCCACACGCTGCTGCACAAAACGCGGCAACTGGTGAGACGCCCAAATATCCACGCGCCCGTCCGAAACCTTTACAATCGCGCTCAGCGGTTCCAGTGGCTGGTGTGCCACATAGGGTGCGCGGTACTCGGCCTCGAATACCTCTGCGCCGTCCAGCGCCGCGTCAACATCACCGTCATTGCGCCATTCCTTGTCCAGACGTTCGGGTACAAAGGACGCAGCGACCTCCGCCCAATGCTGGTCCTGCTCTGCGGGATAGGGGGCCACGTCCCAATCAATCTCGATCTCTTCCAGCGCACGAAACGCCCGCCAAGTGTTGTCGGCTACCACCGCCACCCCGTAAGGCAGTCCGATGATCTGCGACACACCGCGCATGCCTTCGGCGGCACTGGCATCAAACCCCAACATCGGCGCGCCTTTACGCGGGTTCATCCGAACAGAGGCATGCACCATACCTTCGACCTTCAAGTCGATGCTGTAGGTCTGGGTGCCTGTTGATTTGGCCAGAATATCTATACGTTGCAGCGGCTTGCCGATGAGGCGCCACTGCGCTGGATCGCGCAGATTTACTTCTGTCACAGGGTCCATCTGCGCTGCGCGCGCTGCCAGTTCGGTGTAATTCATCCGCGTGCCATCGGGCAGCACCACTGCGGCACGCTCGGTTTTCAGCTGACTGACATCCAGCCCCGTCTCTGCGGCAGCAGCCGCTTTTAGCGTCTCGCGGGCGACGGCACCCGCCTCGCGCAGTTTGTCAAAGCTGTCGGGCACCGAAGTTGATCCACCTGTGACCTGCGCGCCCAGTACCTTCATCACAGCGCCCATCGTGCTGCGCATCGTCTCGGCGGCAAAGCCTTCATCGTTCGAGCGGAAAGGCACGGCCTCGGCAGCCAGTGCTGTATTGTAATAGGTGGCAGCCGGACGGCCATAGCTGGTGATAATCTGGTCCAGTTCCACATCCAGTTCTTCGGCGATCAACATCGCCTGCATGGACGCAGCGCCCTGCCCCAAGTCAGCGTGCGGCGCGATCAGCGTGATACCGTCCGCGTTGATTTTGACCCACGGGTTAAACACCGCATCTCCGGCAGCCGCATCCAGCGAAAGCGGGTTTTCGGGATCGCGTTTTACCAGATACGCGCCAAAGGCAACGCCCCCGACGATGGCAGCAGAGCCGATTAGAAAGGACCGGCGGGCGATTGTTTTCAGACGACCCATGGTTCAGGCTCCTTGCAGTTTGGCAGCAGCGGTTTTGACGGCAGCGCGGATGCGCGGGTAGGTCCCGCAGCGGCACAGATTGCCGCTCATCGCTTCATCAATCTGGTCATCGGTCGGGGCAGTATTGAGGTCCAGAAAGCTGGCGGCCTGCATGATCTGACCGGACTGGCAGTATCCGCATTGCGCTACCTGATGCTCGACCCAAGCGGCCTGCACCGCGTGCAGCGCATCCGGAGAGCCAAGGCCAGCAATGGTTGTGATATCGCCGTCCACGTCGCCTGCCGCCAGTTGGCAGCTACGCACAGCTACGCCATCTACATGCACAGTACAGGCGCCACATTGCGCAATCCCGCAGCCATATTTGACGCCCGTGATCCCCAGCTCATCGCGCAACACCCACAGCAGGGGCATGTCATCTTCGACGTCAACCTCGTGGGATTTTCCATCTACGTTCAGTTTCATCGCTTGTTCCTTCCGGATGGCCGTCAATTTCGATCTGTGGCTCTATTTATTTTTCTTTTGCATGTTTAAAATCATCTTCAACACGGTCCGCCGTGGCAGCAAAGGGATGACCCAGTTCACCAAAAATCCGAGCGGCCCTTCATTCACCGTGACCAGCTTGCCCTGCATCATTGCATCATAGCCATGCTTGGCAACCGAGGCAGGCGTTTTACCGCCTCCTTTGACCAGATTGGTCCCGTGCAGCCCTGCGCGATCGGCAAAGGCCGTGCCCACATAACCGGGCGCCAGCAGCGTTACAGTCACGCCGCGCGGACGCAATTCATGGTCCAGCGCCTGCGAATAGCTTTTGACAAAGGCTTTGGTGGCAAAATAGACAGCCTGCAAAGGGCCCGGCATAAAGCCTGCGGTAGAGCCCACGTTCAGGATGCCTCCCGCCCCGCGCAGCGCCATTTGTCCACCGAAATGATGGCTCAGCGCGACCAGAGCCTTGGTGTTCAGGTCTATCATCCCCAGCTCGTCATCAAGGTCACGGTCAATGTGCCGCCCCTGTCCGCCGAATCCTGCGTTATTGATCAGAATATCAATCTGGATGCCCGCCTGTGTAATCTCGTCAACCAACGCATAGACACCCTCCCCGGTTCCCAGATCAGTGGCGAAAACATGCGCCTTGATTCCATGCGCGGCCTCCAACTCCGCCGCCAGTGCCTTTAGCCGGGCCTCGGATCGGGCTGTGAGGACAACATCCCCGCCTTTGGACGCGCGATAGCGGGCAAACTCGGCACCGATGCCGGAAGAAGCGCCAGTCATCAGGGCGGTGTCGGGCATGGTGAGTTTTCCTTGGATAAATAGGTGGTCTCAGTCAGATACGATCAGTTCATGCCATGTCAACGTGCGCTGACGCTACGGCAAGCGTAGGAGCCGGTCAAAACATGCGCGCCCGCAGCGTAAGCATGGCGTAAAAACACAGACCCGCCAGCAGCCCCCAGACAGCAGCGCCAATGCCCGCGATACTCATCCCCGAAGCTGTGACTGCTATGGTCAGCACGGCTGCCTCGCGCCCGTGATCGGCGGTCAGTGCGGCGCGCAAGGCCCCTGCCATAACGTTAAGCACGGCAAGCCCTGCAAGTGCCGCAAACACCAGATCCGGCACTGCCGCGGCAAACGCGGTGAGCAACCCAGCGCACATCCCGAACAGACAATAAAACACGCCACCCATCACGGCAGACATATAGCGCCGCGCAGGGTCGGGATCACTGTCCTCATTTGCGCACATCGCCGAGGTGATTGCCGCAATGCAGATCGAGAACACACCAAAAGGAGCCGCCAGCATGCTCCCCGCACCGACAGTCGACAACAAGACTGAGGGCGGAGGCGTGAACCCATAGCTGCGCAGGATTGCGACGCCGGGCACATTCTGGGTGGCCATGGTGACAATAAACAGCGGCACGCCGATGCTGATGGCAGCGGTCAGCGAAAAGGTCGGCATCGTCCACGCCGGCGGGGTGAGGAAGGCCACACCATCCAGCGCCGAGTTGTCGCCCATTATAAAGGTCAGCACGCCCGTCATCAGCAGTGCGACAGGCACCGCCGCGAGCCTGTCCACCAACGCGCCCACAATCCACGCGCCGATGATCGGGCCAATAAACCAAGGTAATTCCGGTAGGGCAGCGAACGGTACAAGGCAAATCGGCAGCAGCACACCGGCCAGCATCGCTTGCGCCAGATTTGCGGGGATGGCAGCCGCTGCACGGCCCAATGGCCGCACAAGACCAGCCGCCAAGGTGAGCACGCCCGCGATCATAAATGCGCCAATCGCTGTGGAGAATCCGCCTTGGGGTGCCGCACTCACGGCCAGTAGGGCCGCCCCCGGCGTGGACCACGCAATGCTGACCGGCATGCGGTAGAACAGGCTGAGCCCAATTGCGGCGAGCCCCATCGCCATCGCAGAGGCCATCAATCCGGCAGAGGCCTGCGCAGGGCAGGCCCCCACCGCCAGCAAACCCTGCACGACGATGGGGAAGGTTCCAAAAAACCCGACAATCGCCACGACCAGACCGGTCGAGACGTGGCGCATGTCGGGCAGCATTTTTAGAACTCCACAACCGCGCGGATGGATTTGCCCTGATGCATCAGCTCGAAACCCTCATTGATCTGGTCCAGCGTAAGTTTGTGGGTGATCATCGGATCGATCTCGATCTTGCCGTTCATATACCAATCAACAATCTTGGGCACATCGGTGCGACCCTTCGCGCCGCCAAACGCCGTACCGCGCCAGACGCGGCCTGTGACCAGCTGGAAAGGACGGGTGGAGATTTCCGCACCCGCCGGGGCTACCCCGATGATGATGCTCTCGCCCCAGCCCTTATGTGCGGCCTCCAGCGCCTGACGCATCACGGTGGTGTTGCCGGTGGCATCAAATGTGTAATCGGCCCCGCCTTTGGTCAGTTCAACCAAATGGGCAACCATGTCACCGTCGACCTTTTTGGGGTTCACAAAATCGGTCATGCCAAAATAGCGGCCGGTTTCTTCCTTGTCGTCGTTGAGGTCCACGCCGACAATCTGGTCCGCCCCTGCCATACGCAGGCCCTGGATCACGTTCAGACCAATACCGCCAAGGCCAAACACAACGCAGCGCGCGCCGATCTCGACTTTGGCCGTGTTGATCACGGCGCCAATGCCTGTGGTCACACCGCAGCCGATATAGCAAATCTTGTCAAACGGCGCGTCCTTGCGGACCTTGGCCAATGCAATCTCTGGCACAACGGTGTGGTTGGCGAAGGTGGAGCAGCCCATGTAGTGATGGATCGGCGTGCCATCTAGCATCGAAAACCGCGTGGTCCCGTCAGGCAGTTGGCCCCGCCCTTGGGTGATGCGGATGGCTTGGCACAAGTTCGTTTTACCGCTCAGGCAATACTCGCACTCGCGGCATTCGGGCGTATAGAGGGGGATGACGTGATCACCGACTTCCAGCGTCGTGACGCCTTCGCCGACTTCCATAACTATGCCCGCACCCTCATGGCCGAGAATGCAGGGAAAGATACCTTCGGGATCATCACCCGATCGGGTGAATTCATCCGTGTGGCACAGGCCTGTCGCTTTGATCTCGACCAAAACTTCGCCGCGCTTGGGGCCTTCGAGGTTCACCTCCATGATTTCAAGGGGCTTTCCTGCTTCAACTGCAACTGCGGCACGGGTTCTCATCATGGGGTTCTCCTAAAAAGATATTGGGACAAAAAGGCCCCCGCGCCGCGTCAATGTCAAGCAGATCGGCCTACTGCCTGCCGCATTACGGACCGATCAGAGACGACAAGACCAAGGACATCCGCCATTGCCTCAGCCAGTGGTGTCACGACGAAACCGGGCAAGGCCGCCCGCAATGCACTGCCTTCAATGCGGTGGGGCGTGTTCCACAAATACCGCATTTCAAGCGTCTCATAGATCAAGGGGCTAAACGGGCTCAGGGCGCGCAACAACGGCCACGGGAAATAGGATCTCCTAAGGGCGCGACCCACCGCTTTTTCCGCGGCGGCCATCAGTTCAGCCCCCGTGAGGCTGAAACCCTCAAACCCGAAGCTGCTGAAGGCAGGCAAACCGGCCCGTTGTTCCGCAAGCCCAACCATCGCTTGTGCCACGTCGGGAAGATATGCCCATGCATGCACCGCATCCATACGGCCCGGATAGGTGAACTTCCCCTTATGGACCTTGTTGGTGATATAGGCGTCAAACCAGTTCCCCGATTTGGTCTGCTCGATGAAATCGCCGCTGCGCAAAACAACCGAGCGTAGGCCCTGCTCCGCGGCATCCTTGAAGGCATGCTCCATTGTGACACGCAACACACCTTTGCGGGTTGTGGGTACGGGGGTATCGTTTTCATCGAGGGTGACAGCGGCGTTTTCGCCAAAGGGATAGACGTTGACCGAGATGAGTACGGTTGCGCCGCTGGCAAGGCCCGCCGCGATAATATTTGCGGTGTGAATGGGCATAATTTTCGCCCAGTCGGGATAGGCCGGATGCACCGCGTGCACAATCACATCGGCACCCTGCGCTGCGTCTATCAAGGCCGCCTGATCCAAGACATCACATGCAATATTGCTAACCCCTTTGACCGGAGCGCTCTTGCCCAGACGGCTCGCGGCGCGGACCTGCCAACCGGCATTTGCAAAAGCGAGGGTTGTGGCGCGGCCAACGCGGCCATTGGCGCCAAGAATAAGAACTGTTCCGGTCATTGTGGTCTCCGATCTGTTTGCTGTGGATAGGGCGACCTTATCAATTCATTTATAGATTGGTGACTGCGTTAATTCGGATCATGATATTCAATTATAGATACATCGGCCCTTCCTTGGCACCTCTTGCAGTCCTTTGTCGCAATCAGCGAAGCAGGCTCGCTTTCTGCTGCAGCCAAGGCATCCGGCATCAGTCAACCCACGCTGAGCCGCCATTTGACCCAACTGGAAAGCCACTTGGGCAAGCGCCTGTTTTTCCGTAGTGTCGCCGGCCTGACCCTGACGCCGGAAGGGGCCGCGGTGCAATCCCATACGCAGGCGATGGCACAGGCAGCCGCACAACTGGCCATCACGGGGGCACAGGCGCAAGAAGTGGGAGGCACCGTGCGCGTCACCGCCAGCCAGATTGCTGCAACCTACTTGCTGCCTCCGATCTTGACCGCGTTGCACACCGCACATCCCGCGCTGACCCTTGAGCTGATTGCCTCGGATCTCACCGATAACCTGTTGCGACGCGAGGCCGATCTGGCGGTGCGCATGTACCGCCCCACACAGAACGATCTGATCACCAAAAAGGTGGTTGAATTGCCCATCGGGATTTATGCAGCACGCAGCTATGTCGCGCGGTGCGGCATGCCGGCAGAGCCACAGGATTTGTTGCGCCACAGGTTGATTGGCTATGACCGCAGCACCCTCATCATCGATGGCATGCGGCAAATGGGTATTGCTGTGGATCGCAGCAGCTTTGCCTTCCGGTCGGATGATCAGGTTGTGTGTTGGCGGATGGTACAGGCCGGAATGGGGATTGGTTTTGGCCAGCGCGTCACCGGTGATGCAGACCCCGATCTGGTGCCAATCTGGCCGGACCTGACCATAGGAGCGATCCCTGTCTGGCTGACTGCGCACCGCGAGCTGCGGATGAGCCCGCGAGTGCGCCTGTGTTTTGACCATCTGGCAGCCAGTTTTGCCGCCCTTTAGTTGGAGGGGATTGTGTCTTCCAACAGCGCATTGTCCGTGGCGGGCAGATCGAAAGTTGCCCATTCTTCGCCTGTGGGCAATGCGGGCGGCGCGTCACACGCGCGGCGGTGCATGTTCACCTTGGCTATGAAATTGGCCGAGATTGGCGCTGTCACAAACAAAAAGCCCATGATCAGCAGCTCCTGGATAGCTCCTTCGCCAAACACACCGTTATAGATAATCGAAGCCAGCAACAGCGCGCCCACGCCCACAGTGCCTACTTTGGTGGGGGCATGCAGGCGCGTCATACTGTCGTTGAATTTCAACAGGCCAATGGCGCCAACCAACGTGAAAATAGCCCCGACAATCAGGCAAAACGAGACAGCGTAAAGAGCAATGATTTCATAGGTCATTCAATGATGTCCCCCCGCAAGACAAAGCGCGCATAGGCCACAGTCGACACAAAGCCCAACATGGCAATGATCAGCGATGCTTCGAAGTAAATGCGTGTCCCTTGGGCAAGGCCCATCAGGACGATCAAGCCGATGGCGTTTACAACCATCGTATCCAGCGCCAGAATACGGTCGCCCGTGCCGGGCCCGATGACCACACGCACCATCGCCATCAACTGGCACAGCCCGACAACAATAAATGCACCAGTCAGCGCATAGTTCATCAGATCGGTTGCAGCACTCATATGAAAATCTCCTTCAGGCGGGCCTCATAGCGGGATTTGATCGCGTCACGCTCTGCATCGGCGTCCTCGGTGTGCAGCACATGCACAAGCAGGTAGTGACCGCTCTGCGACAGGTCGGCAGAGACCGTGCCGGGCGTCAGCGTGATGGTCCCCGCCAGCAGCGTGATTGCCTCGGGTTGGCGCAGATCCAGCGGGATAATAATCCACGCGGGTTTCAGTTTCGCATTAGGCACGCTCAGCACGATCCAGGCCACCTGCACGTTGGCCACCATGATGTCCCAGAGTACCATCAGCGCATAGGAAATCATCTTGCCAACGCGGAAACCACCCGGACGTTCGGGCCAGAAGGCGGCTGTGATGCGCGGAATGATGATCGCTATGATAAGCCCAAATACCGCCATCCCCGCAGAGAACCCGTTTTGCAGGATGATCCAGACCACTGTCAGCAGCAGCGTCAGCAGCGGGTGTGGAAAGAGCCAGTGAAACAAACGTACCATCTCAGTGATCCCCCGCTTTTGCATCGCTCAGCTTGCCCGGCGCGTCCAGAACAGTGCTGATATAAGTGTCAGGACTGACCAGTTGTGCGGCGGTCGCTGTGGTATATCGGTACATCGGCCCCGCAAGGACTGTGTGCACACCCAACAACACCAGCAGCCCGCCGACGGCGACAAAGGACAAGGTGGAGGGCATCGGCCTGCCTGCCTCAGGCACCGGGGCGCCGTCAGATTGCGCCTTCCAGAACAGCACTGATCCGGCACGGGCAAAGCCAACCACGCTGAGCAGGCTGGACACCAGAACAAAGCTCCAGACCCATGCTGTCAGACCGTCATCAAAGGCCGCGTTCAGCACCATCAACTTCCCCACAAACCCCGACAACGGCGGCAGGCCGGTAATGGCAATAGCCGCTACCATAAACAGCGCTGCAATCAACGCAGCGCCTTTTACCGGTGCGTCCGTGACCAGTTCCAGATGACCACGGCTCTGCCGGACCAGATCAACGATCAGGAACAGGGCAGCGGCGGCCAGCGTGGAATGCACGATGTAGTAAAGGGCGGAAGCGATGCTCTCTTGGGTGAACATCGCCACAGCAACCATCACCATCCCCATGGAACTGATGACGGCGAAGGCCACCAGACGGTCCAGCTTTTTCGCGGCGAGCACACCGATGGCGCCCACGGCAAGCGACAGCATCGCCACCGGCAACAGCCAAGTGCCATGCAGACCTGCCGTGACTTCCAGATCAACAGGAAAGATCAACGTGTAGACGCGCATGATCGCATAGGCGCCCACCTTGGTCATGATCGCAAACAGGGCCGCAACGGGCGCCGGTGCCTCGGCGTAGGAACTGGGCAGCCAGAAGTGCAGCGGCACAATCGCCGCCTTGATGGCGAACACAAGGATCAGCAGCACGGCGGCCACGCGGATACCCACCGTCGCATCCGCACCGATCAGTTGCACCCGCTGCGCCAGATCCGCCATGTTGAGGGTTCCCGTCTCGGCATAGAGCGCGCCAAGGGCGAACAGAAACAACGTGGAGCCAAGCAGGTTGAACAGCACATATTGCACCCCTGCCCGCAGCCGTGTGTTGCCCCCCGCGTGGATCATCAACCCGTAGGAAGCAATCAGCAGGACTTCGAAGAAGACAAACAGGTTGAACAGGTCACCCGTCAGGAAGGCGCCCGCGATGCCCATCAACTGGAGCTGGAACAGCACATGGAAATGCCGCCCGCGTTCGTCCCATTTCGAGCCGATCGCATAGAGCAGCACAAACAACGCCAGTACCGCCATCAGCAGCACCATCATTGTGCTAAGCCTGTCACCGACCAGCACAATTCCAAAGGGTGCAGCCCAATCACCCAACTGGTACAGCATCACCGTGCCATCGGACGTCTGGACCGCAAGGCCAAGCGCAATGGCAATCAGCGCCAGCACCCCCGCCACCGAGAATACCCGCTGGATGCCCATGTGATAGCGCGCGGCGAGGATGATAAACGGTGCAAGGATCGCCGGCAGAACAACCGGCATAATCACCCAATGGGTCATACAGCGTCCTCCCCACGGCCGGGCGCGTCATCGACGTGGTCATCGTTTGTGCCCAGATAGGCGCCCAGTGCAATCATCACCACAACCGCAGTCATCCCGAAGGAAATCACAATTGCCGTCAGCACCAGCGCCTGAGGCAGTGGGTCAGTGTAGGTGGTGGCGTCCGTCAGGATGGGCGGCGCGCCGATGGTCAAACGGCCAGAGGCAAACAGAAACACGTTCACCGCATAGGTCAACAGCGAGACGCCCAAAATCACCGGAAACGTCCGCATGCGCAGAACCAGATACAGCCCTCCGGCGGTTAGAATGCCAATGGCAGATGCTACAAGAATTTCCATATTATACTCCCTGCCCTTTCAGCGCTTCGTTCTCTGATCGCGCAGGGTTGATATCCATCGCATAGTCGCTGTCTTTCACATGGGCGCGCCGCGCAAGGCGGCTGAACCCGTCCAGCGACAGCATCACCGCCCCAACCACGGCGAGGAAAACACCCAGATCAAACAGGGCGGCTGTCGCCAGTTCGAACTTCTCGAACGGCGGGATGCGGACATAGGTGAAATCCGATGTCAGGAACGGCTTGCCCACAAACCACGATCCAATGCCTGTCAGGCCCGCAATCAGCACACCTGCACCAATCACGCCGTGATGCGGATAGCGCTGGCGCTGGGTCGCCCAGCTATAGCCACTGGCCATATACTGCATGACCAAGCCGATGGAGGCGATGAGGCCTGCGATAAAACCGCCGCCCGGCTCGTTATGGCCGCGCAGGAAGACATAAAAGGCGACCATCATAACCACCGGCATCGCGACGCGCGTCAGGACCACCATCATCATCGGGTGCTGGTCCCCCGCCAATGGCTTGTCCGGCGTACGGTTCAACAGGCGCGCGCGCACCGGCCCGCCCAGCAGCGTCTCGGTCAGCGCATAGATCAGCACAGCAGCAATGCCGAGCACGATGATCTCGCCGAAGGTGTCGAAGCCACGGAAGTCGACAAGAATCACGTTGACGACGTTTGTACCGCCACCGCCCTTATAGCTGTTGGCCAGATGGAATTCGGAAATCGGCGCGGTGACCGCGTCGCGCAGCAGATAGTGATAGCTAAGGCCCATCGCCGCCACACCGCCCGCAACAGCGACGGTCATATCACGCGCGCGGCGCAAGACGGTGCTTTCGACAGGGGTCTCGTTGGGCAGGAAGTTCAGCGCCAGCAGCAGAAGGATCGTTGTCACCACCTCAACCGTGATTTGGGTCATCGCCAGATCGGGTGCCGAGAAGAAGACAAAGCCCACAGAGACCATCAGCCCGACAATGCCGATCAGCACCAGCGACAGCAGACGGTTGCGGTGCAGGAACACCATGCCCAGAACGGCCGCCACCATCATCACCCAGCCTGCAATCTCGATTGCTCCGGCAGGCTGCACGGACCGCGTCGGCGCGCCGACTGTACCCGTCGCCCAAGCGTAGTACCCCGCAATCACAACGGTGACCGCCATTACCGCAGCGTAGCGCGAAAAGGCACCGTTGTGCAGCGGCAGGATCAAGGCTTTGGCCAAACGGACCACACCCTCAACCAGACCCTCAAAAATCGTCTTGGCCTCCGGGCGCGGGGCCGCATCCCACAGTTTGAGCAGCGGTTTGAACAGCGCCAGCACAACCAGACCGCCCACAACTGCGACGATAGACATGTAGAGTGCGGGGACCAGACCGTGCCAGATTTTGAAATAGGCTGTTGGCACTTCGGCAGTATTGCCCAGCACAGCAGCGGTTATACCCTTAACCGCAGGCTCCGCCAGAAATGGCGCTATACCGATGGCAACAACCAGCACCACCAACAACGCGGGCGGCAGCCACAAGCCCGCTGGCGGATCATGCGGCTTGGCCGGATAATCGTCACGCTGCGGCCCGAGGAAAGTATGCCCGATCAGACGGAAGCAATAGGCAGCAGAGAACAACGAGCCGACAACAGCCAGTGCAGGCACAATCCAGTGATTGCCGCCCAGCACGGTGTGATAGGCTTCTTCCAGCATCATTTCTTTGGACAAGAAACCATTGAGCAGCGGAATACCCGCCATCGACAGGGCCGCAAGGGTGGCAATCACAAATGTGATCGGCATCAGGTGGCGCAAGCCGCCCAGACGGCGGATGTCGCGGGTGTGGGTCTCATGATCGATGATGCCCGCAGACATAAACAGCGCCGCCTTGAAGGTCGCGTGGTTCAGGATGTGGAACACCGCCGCCATCGCGCCAAAGGCCGTGCCAGTGCCCAGCAACATGGTAATCAGACCAAGGTGACTGACTGTGGAAAACGCCAGCAGAGCCTTTAGGTCATGTTTGAACAAGGCAATAACCGCGCCCAGAACCATGGTGATCAGACCCGCGCCCGTCACCAGCCAGAACCACTCCGGCGTGCCAGACAGCACCGGCCACATCCGCGCCATCAGAAAAATGCCCGCCTTCACCATCGTGGCAGAGTGCAGGTAGGCAGAGACCGGCGTGGGCGCAGCCATGGCGTGGGGCAACCAGAAATGGAACGGGAACTGCGCGGATTTTGTAAAGCACCCTGCAAGGATCAGGATCAACGCGGGCAGGTAAAGGTCGCTCTGCTGGATCAGCTCGCGGTTTTGCAAGATCACGCTCAGGTCATAGCTGCCCGCGATCTGGCCGAGGATCAGCATGCCACCGATCATCGCAAGGCCACCCATGCCCGTCACGGTCAGCGCCATCCGCGCGCCCTGACGGCCCTCCGGCAGGTGCTTCCAATAACCGATCAACAGGAAGGACGACAGTGATGTCAATTCCCAGAACACCAACAAAAGTAGGATGTTATCGGACAGGACGATGCCCACCATCGCGCCTTGAAACAACAAAAGATAGGTAAAGAATTCACCCATGTTGTCTTCACGGGCCAGATAAAAGCGCGCGTAGGCGATGATCAAAAGGCCAATACCAAGGATCAGTGTCGCAAAGAAAAAGCCCAGCGCGTCCAGCATCAACGTGAAATTCAGTCCGAGGCTGGGAATCCAGTCAACACGGTACATCACCACGTCGCCCGCAATGATCGTATGCAGATTGGTAAAAAGCCCGACGAGCGCTGCAAGTGTGACAGTAAAGGTCACCCCTGCGCAGGCCGCACGGCCCGCCTGATTCATCAATCCGGGCAAAAGTGCACTCAAAAACGGCAAGGCAACAATCAAAAAGAGGGACACGCGTGCTCCATGTGTTGGGGCCCGGAGGTGTCTCCCTCCTAGGCTTGTCGTCTCGCCGCGAATGGAAATCGTGGCAGTTACTAAACTAGTCTAAGCGCTATTTAGGCAAGGTGCGAACCAATACCAATGCGCATATCAAAAATTTGTTTAGGTTTTTTATCAGATACAGCGCCCGCCGTCGACTTCCATACAGACACCCGTGATCATGCTGGCCTCGTCCGAGCACAGGAAACAGGCTGAATTGCCCATATCCTCAGGCGTAGAGAACCGGCCAAGCGGAATGGTCGAGATAAATTTTGCACGAATTTCCGGCGTGTCCGACCCCATGAAGGATTGCAGCAACGGCGTCTCTCCAGCCACAGGGTTTAGGGCGTTGACGCGCACACCGGCAGGAGCCAGTTCAACCGCCATGCCTTTGGTGGCGTTGTTCATCCAGCCCTTGGAGGCATTGTACCAATTGAGGTTGGGACGTGGCGACACCCCCGCTGTAGAGGCGATGTTAAGGATATTGCCCGCGCCGCGTGCCTTCATTAGCGGTACGATATGGCGCGCGGTGAGGTAGACGGATTTGCAATTCACTGCGAACACACGGTCAAAGTCTTCCTCGGTAATCGTCTCCATCGGGGCGGGCAAATGCGTGACACCTGCGTTATTCACCAGAATATCGATATGCCCCCACGCGGCGATGGCTTGCGCGGTCATCGCCTCAACGCTGGCGCCATCCGCCACATTCGCAGTGGCGACGATGGCATGTGCGCCCATCTCCTGACGCAGTTCTTCGGCCAACGCCGTGTTCAGATCCGCAATCATGACCTGTGCCCCTTCGGCCACAAATTTGCGTACGATCCCCGCACCAAAGCCTGACGCACCGCCCGTGATAATCGCTGTTTTACGTTGCAAACGCATGGGTCAACTCCTCTTTTTGTCCAAAATTCAACCGTGATAGGCCGCAACAGTTTTGAGTGTGGTAAAGCCGTAGAGCGCCTCGAACCCCTTTTCGCGGCCATGGCCGGACAGACCTGATCCGCCAAACGGCAGCTCGACCCCGCCGCCAGCCCCGTAATTGTTCAAAAACACCTGGCCGGACCGCAGCGCGCGTGCCAGACGCATCTGCCGCGCGCCGTTCTGTGTCCAGACCGAAGCAACCAGCCCGTAGGCCGTGCCATTTGCAATCGCCAGCGCTTCTGCTTCATCCTCGAACGGAATGATCACCTGCACGGGGCCAAAAATTTCATCCTGCGCCAAGGTGTGATCGGCAGGAACATCTGCAAACAGCGCAGGGGCGACATAAGCCCCACCTGCGGGTGCATCCGTGACAACCTGACCGCGCGCAACCAGATTAAGGTCCGCACCTTTGGCAATGAACCCCTCAACGATTTCTTTTTGTCGGGCAGAGACCAGCGGCCCGACGGATAGATCAGACAGGGCCGGCCCCGCGCGCAAAGCGCTGTAGCGCTCGGCCATACGGGCGACAACCTGATCATAAACGCCGCGCTGTACCAGAATGCGCGAAGAAGCCGAGCAAGTCTGCCCCGCGTTCTGGATACCTGCGTTCACCAAAAACGGCAGCGCTGCGTCGATGTCGGCATCGTCGAACACCAGCTGCGGGGATTTGCCGCCCAACTCCAACGTGACGGGGATGATATGCTCGGCTGCGGTGCGCTGGATCAGGCGGCCAGTGCTCACCGATCCGGTGAAGGAGATGTGATCCACATCCCGATGGGCAGTCAGGGCTGCACCCGCCTCTGCCCCCAGACCCGGCACCACGTTCAGCGCGCCATCCGGCAGCCCCGCACGGCGTGCCAGCTCGCCAAAGGCCAGTGCCGTCAGGCAGGCTTCTTCGGCCGGTTTCAGAACTGCCGCGTTGCCGGTGGCCAGTGCTGCGCCAACAGATCGGCCAATGATCTGCATGGGGTAGTTCCACGGAATGATATGCCCCGTGACGCCGTGTGCCTCGCGCAGAGTATAGACGGTATAGCCCTCCAGATAGGGGATCGTCTGACCATGCAGCTTGTCCACAGATCCTGCGTAGAATTCCATATAGCGGGCAAGGGCGACCACATCGGCACGGGCCTGTGTCAGCGGCTTGCCGACATCCAGCGCCTCAAGTTGCGCCAACTCGTCGATGTTCTCGACCACCAGTCCGCCGATTCTTTGCAAGATGCGCCCCCGCTCGACCGCAGTGGCCTTGCCCCACGGCCCCTCAAACGCCGCACGCGCCGCACCTACCGCGCGGTCAATATCGGACGCGTCGCCACGGGCGATTTCACATAGGATACTGCCATCCGACGGGTTGATCAGCGGTAAGGTCTGCCCGCTTGCAGGCCCGCGCCAACGGCCATCAATCAGGCAATGTGAGGGGTCAATATCAAGCGGACGCAGCAGCATAACAACTATCCTTGGCAGTGGGCTGCACGGAGATTGGCAACACCTTTGAACAATGGCAAGCAGCTAGACGTAGCACGCCTGCGATCTATAAAAGATGCCGCAACATCGTGAACAATTCACCGGGTGAGGAAATATCCAGCTTGGCATAGAGGTTACGGCGGTGGACTTTCACCGTCTCGCGGGAGATTGCCATCATCACTGCAGCGGATGCGTTGGAATGGCCTTGCAGGACCAATGCCGCAATCTGCGCCTCGCGGCGGGTCAGGCGCGCGGGCAAGCTCTGGTTCACTTCCCTCAGGATCGATTGATCCAGCGCTTGCGTGGGCCTCTGGTTGTCCTCTGGCATGTCCGGCGGCTGGAAACCCGCGCAATGGGTGGTCAACAGCTCCAGCAGGATCGGGCTGAAATGCTGCAAACACTGCAATTCACGCCGCCTGTAGGGGCCGCCCTGCGCCAGACGGCTGAACGACAAATTCGCCATCCCGCCCGACGGCAAAGGCGCTAGAAAACCCACTTCGTCCCGCAGCCCTGTTTGTTTGAAATACTGCTGGAAATACTCGCTGGCATAAAACCGGTCCGGCGCGATGTCAGACATCCGGTACACCCCACCTTCGGGGGGAACCGCGCGAAACTGATAGAAGGGATCAAGCCGGTAGGCCCCCTCAAAGTAGTCGCCCAGCACATGCGGCGGCAGAGTATTGCGCCGCTTCCACGTCCCCAAAAGAGTGGGCGGCAGCCCGCCATCAAAGCGCATCATCAAGAACGTATCAAAGCGCAAGCGCCCGCGCAAAAGCCGCCGGAAGTGCGGAAAAAAGGAATCGCTTTGCACGGATGCGATAGCTTTCCTGAGGCGAAAAACGTCTTTGACCGTCAGATTTTGCACGAAAAATACCCTCTAATCTCAATGATTTAGAGAAAACTACCCTATCGGGGTTATTTTTCATAGCCGAAATTGATTTGATCATGTTTACTAAAGTCTCTGCTGGAAGGGCATGCTGCCAGATGCAGTAACGGGGGATACGGATTTGACGACAGCCATCAGCGCACGGAACCTGCGAAAGACTTACCCCGGCACGCCGCCCGTGGAGGCGTTGGCCGGGGTCGATATCGAGATCGCCGATAACGAGTTTTTCACGCTGTTGGGTCCGTCGGGCTGTGGCAAGACGACAATGCTGCGCCTGATTGCGGGGTTCGAGCACCCCACCAGCGGCGCGCTGGATATGTTCGGCGAGGACCTGCTGGAGCTGTCGCCCTACAAGCGCCCGATCAACACGGTTTTTCAGAGCTATGCGCTGTTCCCGCACCTGACTGTCGCGCAGAACATCGCCTTTGGTCTGGAAATGCTGGGCAAGCCCAAGGCAGAGATCACCCAAACCGTCGGCGAAATGCTGGAATTGGTGCAAATGACCGCGATGGCGGACCGCCAGACAAGCCAAATCTCCGGCGGGCAACAACAGCGTGTGGCGCTTGCACGCGCCCTTGCGCCCCGCCCGCGTGTGCTGCTGCTGGACGAACCGCTGAGCGCGCTGGATTTCAAACTGCGCAAGGAAATGCAGCTTGAGCTGAAGCGGCGCAAACCGAAACAGGCATTACTTTTATCTTTGTAACCCACGATCAGGAAGAGGCGCTGACCATGTCGGACCGTATTGCCGTGATGGGCGCGGGATCGATACGCCAGATCGGCACGCCCCGCGATATCTATGACCGACCGGCCGAACGTTTTGTGGCAGACTTCATCGGGGATACCAATTTCCTGCCCGCGCAGATCAAGACGGTGTAGGGCGATGTGGCAGAGGTTTTATTGGCTTCCGGCAACACCATTACGGCCCGCCTGCCCGAAGGGGTGACCCGCGAAGGGGCCGTCACGCTGGCGGTGCGCCCCGAACAGGCAACCCTTGTCGCCCCCGAAGCGGGAGTGCTGACCGGCACGATTGGCAACATCGTTTATTTCGGCACGGACACCCATATCCACCTGACGCTAGAGGATGGAACCGCCTTCGTCCTGCGCCTGCAAAACAATACGGACAGCGTGCTGGCATTTGGCACAGGAGACCGCGCCGGTGTGCATTTTGGTGCACATGTGGCGCAGGTCTTGAAGGACTGGCGCGATGGGAGATTTGTCCATAAACGCGACCCGGCGTGCGGCGCGCACCCGTTGGATGCTGTTGGCCCCCGCTCTGTTTATTCTGGTGCTTGCCGCCAGTGGCCCGCTGTTGATCACGCTGGTCTATTCCGTTCTGACCGCGGGGGATTATGGCGGGGTTGAGTGGCAGTTCTCAACTGATGCGTGGTTTAACGTCTTTGCCCAGCGCGACATCTTCACAGACCAGCTGGGGTGGTCCGACGCACACCTGAGCATTTTCTGGCGCTCGGTCAAACTGTCGTTAATGACGACATTGGCGTGTTTGTTCTTCGGCGTCCCTAAGGCCTATTTCATTGCGACACGCCCCAAGAAGCAGCGCGAACTCTGGATGCTGCTGGTGATTATCCCGTTCTGGACCAACCTGCTGATCCGCACATTCGCCATTATGGAGCTGATCCGCAACGAGGGTACGATTAACACTGCGCTGCTGTGGCTGGGTGTGATCGACGCGCCGATCCAGATGTTGTTCACCGAATTCTCTATCCTTGTGGGGATGGTATATGTCTATCTGCCGCTGATGGTTCTGCCGGTTTATGCCTCGATGGAGCGCTTGGATTTCAGCCTCGTCGAAGCGGGGTATGACCTCTACGCAACGCGGCTTCAGGTCCTGCGCCGTGTGATCGTACCTTTGGTGAAACCCGGTGTGATTGCAGGCTCCATTCTGGTGTTTGTGCCCTCCTTGGGCGCCTATGTGACACCGCGCGTGATGGGGGGCGGCAACCAGCTGATGCTGGGTAACCTGATCGAATTGCAATTCGGTCAGGGCCGCAATTGGCCACTGGGGGCGGCGCTGTCTATCACGCTGCTGGCCATCGTTATGATTGCGTTGCTGTTCTACGTCCGTGTTGCGGGCAAGGAGGACATCAAACATGGCTAAACGCGGCTTTGACATCCAGAAGCAAACCGGCTTTGCCACCATCGCCATGGCGTGTTTTGCCATGCTTTATCTGCCGATCATCCTGCTGGTGCTTTATTCGTTCAACTCGGGCACGTCCGTCGCCATCTGGGAGGGGTTCTCATGGCGTTGGTATGCCTCTGCATGGGCAAACGAGCAGGTGCAGGAAGCCACGGTGCGCTCGCTGATCATTGCCTTCTGGGCGTCGGCAATTGCAACATCAGTTGCCGTGATGGCGGCCCTTGCCACAACGCGTACGCCAAAGTTCAAAGGCCAGACCATGGTTTTTGCCATGATCAACCAGCCCTTGATGGTGCCCGAGATTGTAACCGCCGTTGCGCTGTTGATCTTCTTTGCGATGATCAAAGTCGCCACCGGATACACGGGGCTGCTCTATCTGATCATCGCCCATGCGGCCTTTTGCATTCCCTTCGCCTACCTGCCGATCCGCGCACGCCTGCAAGGCATGGACCTCAGCCTCGAGCAAGCTGCTGCCGATCTTTACGCCTCGCCGTGGCATGTGTTCCGCCGCATTACCCTGCCTCAGCTGTGGCCCGGTATTCTGGCGGGTGCCATGCTGGCCTTTGTGATCTCGCTGGATGATGTGGTGATCACTGAGTTTGTTAAATCCGCCGGCCAAGACACGCTGCCCACCTATATGCTGGGCCAGCTGCGCCGCGTCATCACGCCTGAAATCAACGCGATTTCAGCCGTCCTGCTGGGCATTTCGGTGATCATGGTGATCGCCTTTACCCTGCTTAGCAAAATAAGAAACTAACCCAACTGGAGAGAGAGATATGAAAAAGACACTCACCGCACTGACCCTTGTTCTGGCAGGCCCCGCCTTTGCCGAAGGCCAGCTGAACCTGTACAACTGGGGCAACTATACTTCGCCCGAGATGATCACCAAGTTCGAGACAGAGACCGGCATCAAGGTCACCATCACCGACTATGACAGCAACGATACGGCGCTGGCCAAGATCAAGGCGGGCGGTCACGGATTTGATATCGTTGTGCCGTCGGGCACCTATGTGCCGATCTTCATCGGGGAAGGCCTGCTGATGGAAAGCAAGCCAAACGAGATGGCGGATTTCAAAAACATGGACCCGCAGTGGGTTGATGTCGAGTTTGACCCGGGCCGGAACTACACCGTGCCGTGGCAGTGGGGCACCGTTGGCGTGACCGTAAACACAGCCGTTTATAGCGGCGACATCAACACAGCCACCGTAATCTTTGATCCGCCAGAAGAGCTGAAAGGCAAGATCAACGTCACGCCAGAGATGAACGACCTGATGGGTCTTGCCATTCACTATGTCGGCGGCGAGCAGTGCACAGCGGACAAGGAAGTCCTGCGGAAAGTGCGCGACATGCTGACAGCGGCAAAGCCGAATTGGCTGTCCATGGATTACGGCATGATCGAGAAATACGCCAAAGGTGACGTCTCGGCCGGGTCCAACTGGAACGGTGCATCCATGCGCGCGCGCCAAGAACGCGGACATCGCGTTTGGCTATCCGCAGGAAGGTTTCCCCGTCTGGATGGACAATGCGGCCATTCTGGCAGACGCGACAAATGTGGAAGAGGCCAAGACCTTCCTGAACTTCATCATGGACCCTGAAAATGCGGCGATGCTGTCGTCGTTCGCGCGCTATGCCAACGGCATCACAGGTTCCGAAGCGTTTATGCCCGAAGACATGAAAACAGCACCCGAGATTGTGGTCCCTGCCGAGTTGAAAGGGGCGGCCTATGTCGCGCGCACCTGCCCGCCAGAAGCAAGCAAGCTCTACACAGCGATCTAGACAGAACTGCAAAAGTAAGCTGAACTGAACGCAACGATGCAGCTCTGCCTATGCGGGGCTGCTTTTCCCATTCTGCCAGAGGCTGCCATGACCCCCGACATCATTATCCACACCGGAAAACTGGTTACCTTTGACGACGCGACGCCCCACGCGCAGGCGCTGGCCATCGCAGATGGTTTGATTGTGGCTGTTGGCATGGACGCGGATGTCCTGCCGTTGGCGGGGCCTGATACACAGATCGTAAATGCGCGCGGCGGCACCGTCCTGCCCGGTATCATCGACAGTCATGTGCACCTGTTCGGCGGCTCGGTCGAGCTGGACATGCCAAGCCTCTATGGCGTTCATGGATTGGACGAAATGGCGGCCGTGATCCACCCCCATGCGCAGGCCAATCCCGATGACGCACTGATCTTTTGCGTGATGGCTGATTATGATATTCTGGGCACCGGAAAAACCCTGACGCGCCATGACCTTGACCAGATCCTGCCCGACCGCCCGCTGGCGATGTTTGCGCCTGATCACCATACCATCTGGGCAAATACAGCCGCCCTGCGTGCTGTTGGTCTGCTGGAAGGCGGTGAGGTAGACGCAGGCTCCGAGATTGTGATGGGGGCGGACGGTCTTGCCACGGGCGAGCTGTTGGAGCCCGGTGCCTATAGCCCCGTTCTGGCCCTGACGCGCCACGGCGGGCGCGAGATGCTGGGACTGACCACGGGCAAAGACCCTATGCCCCTCGCCACCGCCGCCCAGCGCGAAATGGACAAAGACGTGATCGAACGCGGCCTGCACCATTGTGCCGCTCAAGGCATCACAGGTCTACACCTGATGGACGGTAACACCTATCAACTGGAGCTGTTGGCCGAGCTGGAAGCAGAGGACCGCCTGATCATCCGCTGCACTGTGCCCTTCCATATGAAAGGCACCGACCCGCTGGAACGGTTATCGGCCGAGGCCCCCGCCATGCGCGACAATATCCAGACAGAGATGGTCCGCTGTGGCCACGTCAAAATGTTCATCGACGGTGTGATCGAAAGTGGCACGGCGCTGATGCTGGCCCCCTACCCCGGCGAGATGAGCAAGGACGGCAATGCAGGAGACGAGGTGTTTACCCAAGAGCATTTTGTGGCCTGCTGTACCGAAGCCGACAGGCTGGGTTTCCAGATCGCTGTCCACGCCATCGGTGACGCCGCCGTGCGCCGCACAATCGACGCGTTCGAGGCTGCGCAAAAGGCCAATGGCAAACGCGACAGCCGTCACCGGATCGAACATCTGGAGGTGATGCATCTGGATGATATCCCGCGTCTGGCAGCTTTGAACATCGTGGCGTCCATTCAGCCGGGCCATGCGCCCATCGGGCATATTTTTCCCGCAGGGGCAGTTGGTGAATATCTGCACCCTCACCAGATCGGCGGCGCATATGCGTGGCAAAGCATCCGCGCAAGCGGCGCAAAGGTCGTTTTCTCGACCGACTGGCCCGTGATCCCTGTGGATGTGATGCCAAATATCCGTGCTGCAATTGCCCCGCTAAATCTGGGGCCGGAGTGGACTGACCAGACACAGAGCCTGACGGATACACTGGCCAGCTATACCCGCGATAACGCATGGGTCGAGTTTGCCGAGGACAAGCGCGGCATGCTGACTGCGGGGATGCAAGCGGATGTGGCCGTGATGGACCGCGACCTGTTTGCGCTGGCACCTGACCAGATCACACAAGCCGCAGCCGCATTGACCATTTGCAACGGACGTGTGACCTACCGCGCCTAGCGGTTGTGATGCGCCAACTTTTCCAGCTGCGTGCGGTCCAGCAAGGTCACACTGCCGCGGGCCTGCTCGATCCAGCCACGCCGCTGGAATTCTTGCAACTGGCGCGATACAACTTCACGCGCGGTTCCCAATTCGACCGACAGCTTCTGGTGTGTGGTCTTGATCACATCATCGCCGTTTGACAGCAGCAGCAGACGGTCTGCCGTGCGGACATCCAGCCGCTGGAATGCAACTTCGTCGATCATCAGGAACAGATCAGTGATGCGCTTGGAAAAGGCAGCAAAGACAAAATCGCGGAAAGGTTTTGACTGCTCTACCAGTGTATCGAACAACGCGCGGGGAATGGCGGCGGCGCGCACGGGGGTCTCGGCGATGCCTTCGGCCGAGTAATCCTCGAATGCCAACAGGCAGGCCGTGGTCAAAACACAGCTTTCACCCGCGTTAATCCGGTAAAGGACAATCTCGTGCCCTGTGTCCGAGACCTGCTGCACCCGCACGGTGCCATCCAGCAGGAACATCATATTTTCGGGCGAACGGCCCGGCCCGAAGATCATCGTGCCGCGTGGCACCTCAACAATACTGCTTTGCGACAGCAGCTTTTCCTTGATCGGTGGCGCAAGCCGCGACAGGCCGGGAAACCGCTCGACCCATTCGTGTGTTTGGTCCATGGCTGCGCCCTTTTCACTGCAAAACTTTGTACAGTTATATAAGGGTCTTTGGCTGATACGCCACCCGCTCTGGGCCTAGCTTTTGCCGGCGAAGGCCTGCCATGCGTCAAACTGGGACAGGAACACGCGGCCGTTCAGCTGTTCCAACAGATGTGATTTCTTCAAACGGTCCATTACGGGGCCTTTGACCTCGGACAGGTGTAGACCGATTTGCATGTCCTTGAGGCGGCTGTTGATCGCCTCAAGGCTTTCCAGCGCTGAATAGTCAACATCATTGATGGCAGAAAACATCAGGACCACGTTGCGGATGTCACAGCCACTGGTCACGCGCTTCTGGATGTAATCCTCCAAAAACCGTGCGTTGGCGAAATAGAGGCTCTCGTCGACCCGCAGGGTCAACAGATGCGGGTTTGCCTCAACCTGATGGCGGTGGATATTGCGGAAGTGCTGGGTGCCCGGCACCAACCCCACTTCGGCCACATGCGGGCGGGAGGTTTTGTACAGGTGCAGCAGGATCGACAACAAGACACCAGTGGCAACACCGACCTCGACCCCCAAACCCAACGTCAAAAGAATTGTCACGGCGACAGCCGCAAAGTCTTTTTTGGAATAGTTCCACGTCTTTTTCAGGATCGAGAAATCTACAAGGCTAAGGACAGCGACAATGATCGTGGCCGCCAGTGTCGCGTTGGGCAGGAAATAGACCAGCGGGGTCAGCCCCACAGCAGCGATGGACAAGCCGACCGCCGTATAGGCGCCGGCCGCAGGCGTATCCGCGCCTGCATCATAGTTCACAACCGAGCGGGAAAAGCCCCCAGTGACCGGATAGCCACCGGTAAATGCAGCACCAAGGTTGGCCGCACCAAGGCCGATCAACTCCTGATCGGGATCAATGCGCTGGCGCTTTTTCGCAGCCAGCGTTTGCGCCACAGAAACGGACTCAACAAAGCCAATGACAGAGATCAAAATGGCAGGCATCAGCAACGCACCCACCAGATCGGGTGACAGGCTGGGCAATGTCAGGGGCGGCAAACCTTGCGGCACCTCACCCACAACACGCACGCCAGATGCGTCCAGCCCCAGCAACCAAACCGACAGCGTGGTTGCAACAACGGCGGCGACGGGGCCGGCCTTAGTCAGAACATCCGCCAGCAAGGGCGATGCCCCCATGCGTTTCAGCAGTGGCTTTAGACCCTTGCGGACCCAGAACAAAAAAGCAGTGGCGAGCACACCAATCACCAGCGTGATCACATTGATCTCACCCAGATGTGTGTAAATGGAATGCAGCATTTCTGGCAACGTGTGGCCAGAGGCGCTGACGCCCAAAATGTGTTTGAGCTGGCTTGTCGCGATCAGAATGCCTGACGCGGTGATAAACCCTGCAATCACCGGATGGCTAAGGAAATTGGCCAGAAACCCCAGACGCAGCACGCCCAGCAGCACCAGAAAACCGCCAGACAGAAAGGCCAGCGTGAGGGCCGCCACGGCGTAGCCTGCCGTGCCCGCCTCGGCCACCTGACCAATTGCAGAAGCCGTCAGCAGCGAGACAACAGCTACCGGCCCCACCGCCAATGCACGGCTGGTGCCGAATATCGCATAAAGGACAATCGGCACAATCGAGGCGTAAATCCCCGCTTCGGGCGGCAGCCCTGCCAGCAGCGCATAGGCCAGCGACTGCGGGATCAGCATGATCGTTACAATCAACGCTGCAATCATATCATTGGAAAATGCAGTGCGGGAATAAGTCCGGCCCCAGTCAAGGACGGGGACATAGCGACGAAGCTGATCAATCATGGGAGGTCCCGGAAAATAATGGAGGGACAGGAAGTGGTCCCTGCCCGCAAAAGTGATACGCGCCCCGAAGCCGGAGCGCGCAAAGCAAAGGTTAGTCGGAGTGGGCGTTCAACGTCTCGGGCTTGGCCATCCATTCCTTACCCTTCAGCATGGCCTGCCAATAGATCGGCGGCAGCATCTTTTCCTTCAGGAACCACGCCGCGCGGGACGGTTTGGTGCCATCAATTAAAAACTTGGGGAAGCTAGGCTTCAGGATACCGCCATAGCCGAATTCGGCCAGCACGATCTTGCCGCGCTCTACCGTCAGCGGGCAAGAGCCGTAGCCGTCATATTGCGAAACTGGCCCGCGCCCTGCGATGTCGGCCACGATGTTGTCTGCCACCGTCGGCGCCTGCTTGCGCGCGGCGGCTGCGGTTTTGGCGTTGGGCGCGTTCATCACATCACCCAGCGACCAGATGTTATCGTAGGTCTTGTGGCGCAGGGTCGCCTGATCCACGTCGACCCAACCCGCTGCATCCGCCAAAGGCGAGACACGAATAAAATCGGGTGCAACCTGCGGCGGACAGACGTGCATCATATCAAACTCGACCTCCACACGCGCCGGCGTGGTGTCAGGCTTGGCCACGTCGAAAACTGCCTTTTTGGCAGGGCCATCTACAGAAACAAGGGTGTGAAAGAAGTTCAGCGAAGCATCGTATTTGGCGATATATTCCATCAACGCAGGCACATAGTCCTTCACGCCGAACAGCACACCGCCTGCGTTCATAAACTGGATGTCGATGTTTTTCAGCGCACCGTTGCGGAACCACGCGTCCCCTGAAAGATACATCGCCTTTTGCGGCGCACCTGCGCATTTAATCGGCATGGGCGGCTGCGTAAACAGCGCGCGACCGGACTTGAGCTGCTGCACCAGTTGCCAAGTGTAGGGCGCCAGATCATAACGGTAATTCGAGGTCACGCCATTACGGCCCAGCGTTTCCTCCAACCCGTCAATCTTGTCCCACGCAAGCTTGATGCCCGGGCAAACAACAAGGCGGGTGTATTTCACCACGCGGCAGCCATCAAGGATCACGGCATTATTGGCAGGCTCGAAGGCGGCAACTGCGGCCTTGATCCACGTCACCCCACGGGGGATCAGGGAGGCCATGGTTTTTGCGGTGTCTTGCGCCTCAAAAATGCCACCGCCGACCATGGTCCAACCGGGCTGGTAATAATGGATATCGGCGGGATCAATGACGGCGATCGACAGATCGGGGTCGCGCGATTTCAGACTGGCTGCAACGGAAATGCCACCGGCACCCGCGCCCACAACAACAACATCATAGGCTGCATCACCGGTATCCGTTGGCGTCTTGCCCCCGTTGGTGATCCGCCGCGCGACCCCGTTCATGTCATATCCCGCGGCCTTGGTCGCCCCGAGGATATGCGCGATTGGCAAGGTTTTTGCCATGGCAAGCGACCACAGCGTGGCCGACCGTGTACCACTGCGGCAATAGGCAAATACGGGACCGGGCAAGTCCTGCAAAGCCGCGCCAAACGCATCTGCGTCCGCGTCGCGCACCATACCCGTCTGGATCGGGATATAGCGCACCTCCATCCCTGCGGCCTCCGCCGCGGCGCGGATTTCCTCGAAATTGGGCTGATCGGCACCTTCCCCGTCGGGGCGGTTGCAGATGATCGAGCGGAAGCCCTCTGCCTTGAGGGTCGCAATATCAGTGGCCGCAATCTGCGGGCTTACAGATAAAGCGGACGAGATGCGTTTGATATCCATGGCTGTGTCGCCTTCCCTTACAAACCGTTAACCGGCACTTTGAGCATCGGCCGACCGTCATTGTCGGTCGGGATTGTGCCCGCGCGCATATTCACTTGCAGCGACGGGATGATCAGTTTCGGCATGTCCAGCTGGGCATCGCGTTCAGTGCGGAACTTGACGAAGTCTGCTTTGGTCTTGCCGCCGCCCACATGGATGTTGTGGGCCTTTTCATCCGCCACGGAAGTCTCCCATGCGATGTCACGGCCATTTGGTCCGTAATCGTGGCACATGAACAGGCGCATCTCATCGGGCAGTGCCAGTACTTTCTGGATGCTGTCATAGAGCGTGCCTGCATCGCCACCGGGGAAATCCGCGCGCGCAGAGCCGCCATCGGGCATGAATAGCGTATCGCCCGTAAAGGTCGCATTGCCCATTACATGCACCATACACGCGGGCGTGTGACCGGGCGTGTAGATGGCAACCGCCTGCATTTCGCCGATCATGTAGGTATCGCCATCTTCAAACAACGCGTCAAACTGGCTGCCGTCGCGCTGGAACTCGGTACCCTCGTTGAAGATTTTGCCAAAGACATCCTGTATCACCAGAATTTTGGACCCGACGCCGATCTTGCCGCCCAGTTTTTGCTGAATATAGGGCGCGGCAGAGAGGTGATCCGCGTGGACATGTGTCTCGATGATCCACTCCAGCTTCAGGCCACGGGACGTGATTTGCGCGATCAGGTTGTCCGCGTGCTCATAGGTGATCCGGCCGGCCGCATAGTCGATGTCCATCACGCTGTCGATGATTGCGCAGGACGTGCTAGCAGGGTCTTTGACGATATAGCTGATGGTATTGGTCGCCGTGTCGAAAAAGGCAGACACATCGGGCTTGATGTCCATATTAACTGGATAAGCGGTCATATTTGATCTCCGTTTTTGGCGTCAGGCGGCAGAGCGCGCGCCCATGGATTGAATGAATTTGGCAAGGAAGATACCCGCCAGCAAGGCCAGCACAAAAACGATAACTTCCCAGCGGCCAGTGCCAAGGGCAGGCAATGCGCCACCCGGACAAAAGCCAGCAATGCCCCAGCCGATGCCGAACACCGCAGAGCCGCCGACCAATTTTAGGTCAATGGTACGGTTGGCAGGAACCTGAAAGCTGTCCTCCATGATCGGCGCAGAGCGACCGAACACCAGTTTATAGCCAATGAAGGTTGTAATCAGCGCGCCGCCCATCACAAAAATCAGCGAGGGGTCCCATGTGCCTGCCACATCAAAGAAGTTGAGTACTTTGGCAGGGTTCGCCATGCCGCCGATCGAGATACCGACACCGAAGATCAGCCCGATCAGATATGCTGCAAGAATACGCATTATGACACTCCCAAAACATGGCGCACGATATAGACGGTCACCAAAGTGCACGCCATGAACGTGATCGTCGCTATAATTGAACGGGGCGAGAGACGCGCCATGCCGCAGACACCGTGACCGGATGTACAGCCCGCGCCATAGGTCACGCCGAGGCCCACAATGAACGCACCAATCACCAGCATTGGCGTTGAAACGGGCACCTGTACCGCAGGCATCTGCCCGGTCAGAAACATTACCAGAACGGGGCCGCTTACCATGCCTGCGACAACTGCCGCACGCCAAGTAAATTCATTGCGGGATGCAGGCACGACCAAACCGGCCAGAATACCGGTTGCCCCCATTACACGCCCCATAAACAGCATCAATAGCGTGGCAGCGGCGCCAATCATGACGCCGCCGGCAAGGGATGCCCAAGGTGTAAAAGCTGTTTCCATCATATCAGCGACCGCAGGTTTTGATGCCGAAGATCGAGTAGATCGGGCAAACGCGCGTGGCAGCGACAACGATCATAACCAGACCAACAATGGCTGCACCATATTTGAACAGGGCACCGTCAAACAGCGGCAAGCCGCTGGCGAAGGCAAGATACAAAAGGACGGCACCCAGAAGGGCGCGAGCGATACGGTCGATGGTTCCAACATTGGCAGTCATGGGATTCTCTCCGGAAAGGGATTTCTATCTCCTCTCTCCTATACCCCACGCACAAAACCTTTGGTGATAATGTCACCCAACAGGGATTTTTCCTGATCCGGCAACGAAAAATACGGCCTGACCGAAGAATGGGCCGCCCCAAAACGTCTTGGGGCAGCCTCACTGCTTTAGTTTTGTGCCGCGGTGACAATAAACTCGACCAGATAATCGGGTGTCGCCAGCTTGGCCTCGCCGCAGGCGCGTGCAGGTGTATGGCCTTGCGGCACCCATGCGTCCCAAACTTCGTTCATGGCGGCGAAATCCGACATATCGGCCAGCCAGATTACGGTTTGCAGAATGCGGGTTTTGTCACTGCCTGCTTCAGCCAGCAGCGCGTCGATTTGTTCAAGGCAGGTCTTTGTCTGGCCTGCGACATCATCCGTTGGCTTGCCCACCTGCCCTGCCAGATAGACCGTACCGTTGTGGGTCACGATCTGGCTCATTCGGGGGCCTGTGTGCATGCGTGTGATAGTGCTCATTGCTGTAATCCTTTTGTGCTGTCTGCTGACACGTCTTGCGCCATTGGCACGTGTCACTGCCCGTGACAAACCAGATTTGGATTGGCTTGCCCAGTCTTTTGGCGCAACGGTTACCGCATCACAAAAGGATCGGGGATAGGGTCATCGCTGGTGCGCAGCCAGACGGCCTTGGTCTTGGTGTAATCCAGCGCCGCTTGCAGACCACCTTCACACCCGTTTCCGCTCAGCCCGTTACCGCCAAAGGGCGCAATCGGGCTGAGCGAACGGTAGGTGTTGACCCAGACGATACCCGCCCGAATGCCCCTGATCATGCGGTGTGCGCGGGCGAGGTCTTTGGTGAATACCCCCGACGCCGGTCCAAATTCCGTATCATTTGCCAGTGCCAGCGCCTCTGCTTCGGTATCAAACCCGAGGACAGACAGTACAGGCCCGAAGAACTCCTGCGTTAGGCAGGGTGCGTCCGGTGCATGGGTACAGCCGATAATGGCCGGCCAGAAATAGGCGCCCACGCAGTCAACTGGCTGCCCGCCCGTAAGGATCGTTGCCCCAGCCTGAACCGAGGCTGCACAAATTTCAACCTCCGCATTCAGCTGGCCTTAGGTGCACAGCGGGCCCATTTAGGTCGCCATATCATCAGGCGTGCCGATCATTACATTTTCAGCCTTTTCCACCAGTCGGCCGAGGAAAACATCCTTGATCTTGTTTGATATATTCAAGCGCGATCCCGCCACACAGCTTTGCCCTGTAGCAGCAAACACGCCCGAGACCTGCGCATTTACAGCGCTTTCAATGTCGGCATCTTCAAACACGATGAACGGGGATTTCCCGCCCAGCTCCGGCGATGTCGAGGCAAGGTTTTCCGCAGAACTACGCACGATGTGGCGCGCGGTCTCTGGCCCGCCTGTAAAGGCGATGTGGTCCACATCACGGTGAGTGCTCAGCACTGCGCCGCGAGTGTCTCCGAAACCGGTGATGACGTTCAGCACGCCCGCCGCCATTGGCGAAATACGGCGCAGAGTTTTTGGCCCTTGGCGGAGAGACCGAGACGTTGGAGGGGGCGGACTGGCAGCGGCACGTCCTTATTGCCTTTGAGAACAAAGCACAGGCCTTGGCATGCTAAAACTCGGCAGAGTATCAATCCGCCCGCGCCCGCCGCGACGGCGCGTGTATGGCCAACATCGTCATTGTTGAAGGATTGCCCCACCGCTTCAAGGTGCCAGCCACGCCCCTGCCCATTGATCTGCTGCAACAAATGACGCGCGGCGGTGGCTGGCGCCGAGATGTACAATGTCCATTTCTGTGATGGTGCACCTCAACACAGCAAATTTCGCCCGATCGGCAGGTTTTTCATATGCAAAAACATCCTTGATGGGCGTACCCGGCACCGGCGTTGTGCCATAAGATACCCTAGAGGCCGCAGGCACTTTGCGCCACTGCGCCTCTACCCCCTCGCCGGTCTGGATCTCGACGGATGCTGTCAGGCGTATTTGCAAATCAGCTTCAGGCACCCAGATCAGGAAGGCGGCAAGCGGCGTCTGCCTGAGGGCCGCAACCTTTGCCGTGGCGATATCAGTGTGCACTTCCAGTACACCAGACGCCTGCTCTGCGCCACGCAGCGCAACAATCCGTACTTCGGGCTTCCCTTCAGGTGAGACTGTGCAAAACGAGGGAAGTCTTGCGGGTGACCGACTATCGGCAACGCCATGCAAAAGGTGATACCACGCCTCGTTCAGAAACGCTTGCAGATCATTTGGATCACTCATGTCGACATGCCTTTGTTGGTCCAGTTTATCACACCCACTTACGCAGACACCCTTGCGCACGAAAGGTCACTGCATGAGGCCGAGGACAGGTCTGTACCTTGCAGCGTCGCACTTGCATGTGCAAGCGGGATGCCAAAAGGATGCAACTCAATCTGTGCTTGTTTGGGTGATCGACATTTGAATTTTGAACGGTATCGCCCATCACAAAGCGGTCCGCTTGGTAATTCTGGGTGCTCAAAACTTGCAAACAGGACGTCAGGGACGTGCGAGGCAATCAATCCAGGGGTAAGGTTTACCAAACCTTATTCTGTTCCCGTAAGGTCCGATGGCTGCAACGCGGGCAGCAGATAGGCTGATAACCCAGCCCGAACAGCGAATGTTGTATCACCAGAGCGAGCGGGCGTGTTCATGCCAGTCTCTTTTTGTCGTTTCAAAGCAAGCGCTAAACCGCAATTTGTCACTTGGGCAGACATTGCTGTGATGTAATGTTTGCTATTCTCAGCCGGAGTTTGTTGCCTCCGCCGGTGTCCATCATAGCAACGACTAGACCTAAAACCCTACTGTTCTACGTCAGGGTCCAGTTTGGCAAATTTACTGCAACCAAACCAAATGCCCGCTCTCGCGGCTTATCGGAACGCGGGGCCATGTGCCCATACTGTCAACGAGTGACGCGCCCCACTCGTTACCGGCGTTACATGGTGAAGTGAAAAACTAGGGAAAATACTAACACACCCCTGTGCACGATTGGCGGCAACAACGTGGGCGCTTTGCATTATTTCCAGATCACCCCCCTCATAAGTGCTCGGTTTGCTCAGCTGAAGAACCAGTGTCAGTTTTCTCTTGGCGGCGACAACTCCGTCACCAATATCCGAATGCCATGCGAAATGGCCACCGTTGGAGGACTGGTACCGTGCAACTTGGGGGCTCTCCGCAAACTCGCGCAGATCAAAGTCGAAAAGGTCACGGTTGGACTGACGCACCACGTCAATCAGCCGATCCATGACCCACCCCATACCCTCCACATCGTCCAACCAAACCAGTTCGGCTTGGCGCAGATTGTGATCTTTCTGTTGACCAACAAGCAAAGCCTCATTGGCCGGTACCTTGGTCGTTGTCGCGATTATTCTCTCACATTCCGCCGAGGTGAATGCGTTTGGCATCGAATGGACTTCGATCATTCCGTTAACCTTTTCAAATTCTCGCGAAACATCTGCTGAAACCACATTGGATGCTGATCCAAAAACACTCTGTCAGTGTGAATACTGTCGTTTTTGAGCGTTGCTCGACCCCTGACACTTTTCAAATAATTTCAATAAGTTGGGCTATTTCAATGAGACTTGCAGCACCGAATGCACAGCAAGAAGCGATACTGCTGTACTGCTCCGGTGCTGCGCAGGTTCTGGACACCTTAATCCGCATGGACCCACCAATCCCGCGTCTTTCGCGTTCCCAGAGCTTTGGGAACATATTCGGGAATGTCTGACGTCAGCACCCTTGGGACAGATTTGAGGATTTGAATAAGGGGGGATTTCCGGTTCAACTTATCGATAAGGAGATCGAGATTACAAAGAAAGCCAAGGCGCCCAAAGACGCTGCCGACAAGGCTACAACGTAAGGCTAAATGAGGTGCGCGTTGTTCAATAGCCGCTAGGCTAGGAGATCAAATCGCCTGGAAACTCGCAATCATGACTGTAATCCAGCGCTAAAAACTGCCAAGCGGCATTAGCAGGGTGCTGAATTAGTCCCTTCTGGACAACGATTT
>JAQXCD010000036.1 GCA_029252045.1 Sulfitobacter sp. | reverse complement strand
ACGATCAGCGGAATGCCGTCCAGTTCGACTTCGCGCAGCCAGTAGTATTTGAGGTCCATAATGCTTTCGCCAAACAGCTCTTGCATAATCAGGCCTGAATTTGGTCCCTGAAGCTGGAGCGGCGACACGTCAGGTTCGCCAATCTGTACGTCCATGCCCGCATGTGTGGCCACACCTTGCGCCCACAGCAGGATGTCGCTGTCGGCCAGTGAAATCCAGAAATGGTTTTCGGCCAAACGTAGCAGGATGGGGTCATTCAAAATGCCACCCTCCGCATTCGTGATCAGGATATATTTGCACTGCCCGACAGCCATTTTGGACAGGTCACGGCACGTCAGCATTTGCACGAACTTCGCAGCATCCGGGCCGGTGATCTCAACTTGACGCTCAACGGCCACATCACACAGGATCGCCTCGTTCACGAGGTTCCAGAAGTTTTGCTCGGGGTTTCCAAAATCACGCGGGATATACATATGATTATAAACAGAAAAACCCTTGGCACCCCAGCGAACTGTTGCATCAAAATAGGGCGATTTGCGAATCTGTGTGCCAAAGCCAAAGTCGTCTGCTTGTGTCATATTTTTGTGCCTCTTGCAGGTGGCCTGAACGGCCAGTGAAGTGTTGAAACCTGCTGATGATCTATCTTGAAATCTGCAAAACTCTTGGCCTGATTTCGGGCACCGCATAGGCCGATCAGACTGATTATCGGGCCGCGATTAGACCGTGCAGTCTTTGCGCGCTATTTCTCGTTCTTGACGATCAGTTTGGCCAAATTGGGGTGGCTGGATTTGACATGCCTTGTCGCGATGTATGTCATATAGCGATCAATCGCGAGGTCAGCTGAAAGCAGCTCATCCATGAGCACCTGAAAGGCGGCAAGGCTTGGTGTCACAGTTTTCATCACGTAATCCATGCCGCCACCTGTCGCGATGCAATCAAGCACCTCGTCAAGCTTTTGGATATAGCCCTCAAAGCGGTCGAACTCTGCCTTGCGGTGCGAGCTCAGTGAGACAGTCACGACAACTTGCGTAAAATCGATAATGCGCTCCAAAGCCAACTCAGCGTGATAGCCACGAATATATCCTCCAGCTTTCAACCGGTCCAAGCGTGCCCAGCATGGCGTGGGCGACAGGTTTACAAGCTCGGCCAGCTTCGTCTTGCTCAGTTGCCCGTGCTGTTGGACAGAGCTGAGGATACGTATATCCGTGGCATCAAGAACCAGCTTTTTCATGTGCGCGCTTCTTTCGCTTGTTTTAAGTGTAGGTGACCCAAACTACGGAATAGACAAGCCTACCTACTTTATCTCACTCAAAAATTGGCATTCAGCATTCGCTTTTCCGACATATCGCCCGTTGATTTCGCCAAAAACACTTTGCAGGGTCTAGTCTGGTCGCCTTGCACTTTAAGCCGACCTTGGAGCAAACGCGGCGGTTGGCCGTTTTGTCCGCATTGTGTTAGTTCGCGACCTGCGCAGCGAAGGTCGGCTGTCGCAGATTGAAATCGAAGACAGTGGGTCCGCTTTGGGCTGGCTGCAGACATTGGCACCGAAGAGGTGAAGGTCTGCAAAGTCCGCATAACTGCTATTGCGGCACTTCTCCGCGAAAGTTGGGCAAATAAACAAGCGCCGACTTTGTAATCCACATTGACTGCAAGGACGGTCAATCGATCGGCCTTGAAAAACAGCCAAAATTGACACCGCCCAATTTGTGTCTAAGGCTGAGGCGTGAAACCATAGGCCCGTCCAGATGCTGCATGAAATCAACCTCCCCCTTATTCTGATGGCGTCACTTGTGGCGGGGGGCAGTCCGGGGCCAGCGACCCTTGCCATTGCGGGCACATCTATGGCGTCGGGCCGCGCGTCTGGGTTGGCGTTGGCGTCGGGCATCACCACTGGATCGCTGATCTGGTCCGTCTCGGCGGCGTTGGGGTTGGGCGCGCTGATGTTGGCGAACGCTTGGGTGTTTGAGGTGATCCGCTATTTCGGCGCCGCCTATCTGATGTATCTGGCGTTCAAGTCGGCCCGTTCGGCGCTGTCGCCCAAGGACATCGCGGTGCGGTCAATGACAGGCAGCAGATCAAACCTCTACGCCAAAGGGTTACTGCTCCACATCACCAACCCGAAGGCGATTTTGTTCTTCGGCTCGCTCTATTCACTGGGTGTTCCCGCCGGCACATCACCGCAGGATCTTGCGATTGTCATCGCCTGCGTCGGCGCGCTCAGCTGCACCATGTTCCACGGCTATGCCTTGCTGTTCTCCTCCAAATCCATGACCCGCCTCTACCTCAAAGCGCGCCGTTGGTTCGAGGCGGCCTTTGCCATCGGCTTTGGTGCTGCTAGCCTGAAAATTCTCACCTCCCGCCTTCACTCCTAACCCGAAAGCACCCTTCTGGCCTGGATAAGAACCATTCCCTTTGCTGAAGCAACCGGCAAGCTCAAGCAGCTCTATGAGCGCGTCACAGGCCCCGACAATAACGTCGATAACATCATGATGATGCACTCGCTGCGCCCCCACACGATGGAGGCGCATATGGCGGTGTACAAATATGTCCTGCACCACAGCGCCAACACCATCCCCAAATGGTTTCTTGAGGCATTGGGCGTCTGGGTGTCACAACTCAACAGCTGTAACTACTGTGTCGAGCATCACTTTGCGGGTATGAAGCGCCTGCTGGCTGATGACCCGCGTAGTGACGCCCTGCGCACAGCGATCGAGGACGGCGATATACCCGCCATGCCGCTGGATGCCCGCCAACACGCCGCAATGCGCTATGCCCAGCGGCTGACCCAATCGCCCGCCGACATGGTGCAGATGGACGTTGAGGCCCTGCGCATGGCGGGCTGGGACGATGGCGAAATCCTCGAGATCAATCAGGTGACCGCGTATTTTTGCTACGCCAACCGCACTGTGCTGGGGCTAGGATGTTCCACAGACGGCGATATCATTGGGCTGAGCCCCAACAACAACGCCGATCCCGACGACTGGAACCACAGCTGAGGGGGGGAGTGGCTAGCGCCTTTTACACAGTTAAAGTCCGCTATGCCGACAAAGCCGACCTTCGTAACTTTTCCACCAATGACCGCTTTCTTCATGCTGCGACCGCAACGAAACGTCGCAAAAGCGGGAAGTCGACTTTCGCTGCAGGTGCGAAATCTTTGTTCGCATAAATAATATGTGGGCCTGCAGCTTGGCAAAGTTGTTCAATCGCGGCGGACGGCCGCAAAGAGTCACTTATCCATGAAGATCCGAAAACTGAGGATCGTGAAGGAAGTACAGATGTATTTCTCGCGCAGTTTTGGCAGCGTGGGCGGGAAGTCGGGCCAACAGTCGAAATTATGCAGCGCGACATAGGCAATCGCGTGGCGCTGTGCGTCGCTGAACGCCTCACTCCGCATGACCTCTTGAGGGGCACGCAGTGTACGCCGTCAAAATTATACTCAGCCAAAGCATCTTTCCCGAAGCTGACCTTCTTGCTAAGGCCCTTTCGGTGCATGTCATTGGCAAGAACGTTCCCGTTCCGCTCTATTCCATCAGTGACACGCGCCGCTGCCAAGGCTTGCAAAAGCCCGCTATGTCAAACAAGGATCGTGCGGCCTGTATCAAAGGTAAGTACGGGGATGTCATCAAGACCCAAAAGACGGTCCTTTTATCAGCTGGATTGAAGGCGTTTGTACAAGGCAGAGGTATCCCAGCGTCCACCACCCATTTTCTGCACATCTTTATAGAACTGATCCACCAAGGCTGTCACAGGCAGGCTTGCTCCATTTTCATTGGCAGTGGCCAGACAAATACCTAGATCTTTGCGCATCCAGTCCACGGCAAAACCATGCTCGAAATGATCGGCGAGCATCGTCTCATAGCGGTTGGACATCTGCCAACTGCCTGCAGCGCCCTGGCTGATCACTTCGACCACCGCCGCACCATCAAGCCCGGCTTTGGAGGCAAAGTGCAGCGCTTCGGACAGCCCCTGCACCAACCCCGCAATGGCGATCTGGTTGCACATCTTGGTCATCTGACCCGCACCGCTTTCACCGATCCGGCGGCACAGTTTTGCATAGACGTTCATCACCGGCTCGGTCCGGTCATAGTCGCTTTGATCACCACCACACATGATGGAGAGTTGGCCGTTCTCGGCACCCGCCTGACCACCTGACACAGGTGCGTCAATAAATGCGATGCCTTTGTCTTTTGCGGCCAGGTAAAGCTCGCGGGTGACTGCCGCGGATACGGTTGTGTGGTCGACAAATGTACTGCCTTCGGACATCGATGCGAATGCCCCGTCGGGGCCAAGACAAACCGCACGCAAATCATCATCGTTACCAACGCAGGCAAAGACTATCTCTGCACCTTCAGCTGCAGTGGCTGGTGTCGCACCTGCACTGCCGCCATGCTGTGCGACCCAAGCCTCGGATTTGGTTTTGGTGCGGTTATATACTGTCACATTGTGTCCGGCTGCGGCCAGATGCCCCGCCATAGGATAGCCCATTACGCCAAGGCCCAGAAACGTCAGTTTTGTCATGGCTTTATCCATCCAGTTTAGAGAAGGTCACGCGGGGTTTGCCCCGCAAAGAACGCGTCCAAATTATCAAGAGCCCGAAAGCCCATCGCATCGCGCGTCTGCCGCGTGGCGCTACCGATATGTGGTAGCATGAAGATGTTGTCATATGCCGCAAAGGCAGGGTTCCCGCCCGGTTCCACCTTGAAACAATCAAGGCCCGCCGCCGCAACCTGACGTGTCTCGATCGCAGCTATCAACGCATCTTCGTCGACAAGTGCGCCGCGCGCTGTATTCACAATCACAGCACCTTGCGGCAACAGAGCAAGCCTGTCAGCGTTCATCAAATTGGTGGTTTCAGGCGTGGCCGGACAATGCAGTGACAGGAAATCGGCAACACCAAGCAGGCTTTCGACCGTATCGTGGTAGACCGCGCCAATGGCTTGGTCTGCGGGCAGTTCTGTCCGGTTATAGTAGTGGATTTCCATGTCAAAGCCGCGCGCCTTGGCAGCAAAGGCGCGGCCCACACGGCCCATCCCGATGATGCCCAGTCGCGCACCCGTCAACTGTTTTCCAACCATAAAGGCGGGTGACCAGCTGTCCCATGCGCCTGTTCGTACAATCTTGTCCCCCGCAACGGCGTGACGGGCGGCACCCAGCATCAGCAGCATTGCCAGCTCGGCGGTGGCATCTGACAGCACGTCAGGCGTGTTGGTCACGGCAATCCCGCGCCCTTTGAGGGCAGGCAGGTTGCAATGATCGACCCCAACGGAATGGTTCGCGACAATTTTCAAACGGTCCGAAAATTGCGCCACGACATCTGCGCTAAAATGCTCGGAATGACAGGGAATAATCGCGTCGAATTCGGCACTGGCGGTGATCAGCTGATTGGCAGTGCCGGGCTGGTCATCGTGGTTGATGACAACGTCATAATCGCGCGTCGCGCGTTCCAGCGTTGCATCGGACAGGCGGCGGGTAATCCAGAGGCGTGGCTTGGTCATTTCTTGCGGATGCATTCGTCGTAAAAATCATAGACGGCCATGCCGCACACGATGATAGCGATGATCATAAACGGCGCGCCGCCTATGAAACCTGCAAAGCCGCTTGAGATACTTTGCGACAGCCCGCCCACAAAGATGCACAGAAATGCAGTGCCAATCAGGCCGACGATAAGTTTGACGGTATATGACATATTACAGTCCTTTCAATTATTCAGGCGCCTTGGCCATTTGGGTCTGCACCCAACGCGCAGTGCGCAGCAGACGGTTGTCTTTTTCGGCAGGGCCAATCAATTGAACGCCAATCGGCAGGCCGGTATCGCCGACCAACAGGGGAAGCGTTACGCAAGGCAGGCCTGCAAGTGTCCAGAGCGTGCAGAAGATGGGGTCGCCCGTGTTCGGGCCAAATAACGGCGCTTCACCCGCAGCTGAGGGCGCGATGATGGCATCATATTCGGTAAAGAAGTCGTGGAAGAATGCCTCGGCGGAGGCTTTCACGGCCAGCGCGTCTTCATACTCGGCTAGAGTAATTTTGCGCCCTCGCTCGATCACCGGCTTGAGGGTGTCGCTGATCCTGTCCCAATGTTCTTCAAAAACGTCAGCTTGCTGGGCGCAAATCTCGTACTCGTGGATACGCGCCTGAACTGCCACCAGACTGGACAGCGTATCAGCCGGCTGCATCCGCGCTACCTGCGGGCCCAGTATATCCATCACAGCGTCCAGGCCGTCGCGGGCCGCATCGGACAGGCGGTCATTGAACGGCAGATCAAACCAGACCAGCGCAGGCGGCACGGGTGCGTCTTGCGCGGCGCCTTCCGCCATGGCGGGGCGCGGACGGGCAAAGCTGGTGCTATCGCGCCCGTCATAGCCGCTGATCACATCCGTAAGCAGTGCTACATCCGCAAGGCTGCGGCCAAAGCATCCGACCTGATCCAGCGAATCTGATGTTTGCAAAAGGCCTGTGCGCGAAATTACCCCGCGCGTGGGCTTGAACCCGAAAGTGCCGCAAAACGATGCGGGACGAATGACCGATCCGTTGGTCTGTGTGCCAACTGCCAGTGGCACATGATGCGCCGCAACTGCGGCAGCAGAGCCGCTGGAGGAGCCACCTGGTGTATGCGCCGGATTGTGCGGATTGCGCGTTTCGTTTGCATGCACAAAAGCAAGCTCGGTTGTGACCGTTTTGCCGATGATCACAGCACCCGCTTGCCGCAACAGCTCGACCAGGCGGGCGTCCTCTTCGGTCCTGCGGCCTTTGAATATGGGTGTGCCCCGCCCAGTGGGCATATCAGCCGTGTCTATGATGTCTTTGAGCGCTACAGGGATGCCATGCAGCGGGCCTGTGGCCAGCCCCGCCTTGCGGATACGGTCACATTCCGCAGCTTGGGCAATCACCGCGTTGGGGTCCAGATACACCCAGGCGTGTATGTCATGATCCGTTGCAGTAATCTGCCCAAGACAGGATTTCACCAGCTCTACAGAAGTAAGTTTGCCCGAGGCGAAGAGCGCCAACGCCTCGGATGCGGTGAGTTTATAGGCGTCCTTTATCATGGGATATAGGGGCCAAACAGATAGTCAGGGAACCACAGTGCAATGCCGGGGAAGGCATACATCAGACACATCGTCAGAATTACAATCCCCAAGTATGGCATGATGCCGCGGAAAATTTCCATCAGCTCGATCTGGTTCTTGAGCACGCCTTTCAGATAGTAGGCCGACATTGCCATGGGCGGGGTCAGGAACGAGGTTTGCAGGTTCAGCGCGATGAGCATCGCAAAGAAATAGGGGTTTACGCCAAACACTTCGAGCAGCGGCAGGAAGATCGGCACAAAGATAATCAGGATTTCCGACCATTCCAACGGCCAGCCCAGCAGGAAGATGATCACCTGCGCCAGCACAAGGAATTCCCACGGTTCAAGTTCCATACCGCCGACCCAATGGGCGATCAGGTCATGACCGCCAAGGTAGGAAAAGACCGAGGCAAACGTCCACGAGCCGACAAAGAGCCAGCAAACCATGGCTGTAGCCTTGGCCGTCAAGAACACGCTCTCCTTGAGTTTGAGCCAGCTCATCGAGCGGTAAAGCACCGCCAGAACCATCCCCCCCAGCGCACCCATTGCCGCCGCTTCCGCAGGGGTCGCCAGACCGCCGAGGATGGATCCGAGTACAAGCGCGATCAACACTGTCAGCGGTACAAAGCTTTTAAGCAGGTCGAGATAGATTTCTTTTGGTGGCGGGATGTTTTCCATCGTCGGTTTGGGGGCCAGCGACGGGTTGAACCAGACGCGAATGATCACATAAACAATGTATAGCCCCGCCAGCAGCAGTCCCGGGAACACCGCCGCAGCGTACAGACGCAAAGGCGACAAATCTGCAATCGCGGCATAAACGATCAGCATGATTGACGGCGGGATCAGGATGCCCAGCGTTCCGCCCGCACAGATCACACCGGCAGCAAAGCTTTTGTTGTAGTTGGCATTTGCCATCGCCGGAAAGGCCAGCAGGCCCATCAGCGTCACAACTGCGCCCACAATCCCCGAGGCCGTCGAGAAGACCGCACAGGTCAGCAGTGCCGCAATCGCAAGGCTGCCCGGCAGGTTGCGCGCGGCCATGTAGAGCGAGAAGAACAGCTTGTCCACGATATTGGCGCGTTCCACCACATACCCCATGAAAAGGAAGAGCGGGATCGCGACAAGCGTCGGGTTCTCCATCACCGAATAGGTGTTCTGGTTCACCAGATAGAAGATGTTATTGTTGAATATGTCCGAGAAGGTCTCGACCGAGCCAGCCTGATGGTAGGCATAATACCCAAAACCCACGCCCATAGCGAGCAGGGTAAAGGCAATCGGGAAGCCCAGCAAAACGAACACAATGAATAGCCCAAGCATGATCAGGGCGACTTCGGGATTTGTCATCTTATTATCTCTCTTGAGCAGCTATGCTGGTTACTTGCGGGCAGGAGCCACAGCGCGGATCGTATCAAGGTCCGCAGCTGTCAGAAGGTCTTCGGTTTCTTTTACATCCGCCAGACGTTCTGGCCAAACACCGGTGCGCATGGCCATCACGCAGCGCACAAGTTCAGCAATGCCCTGTATCACCAGCAAGCCGCCGGAAAGCGGGATCAACGACTTGAAAAAGTAAATCTGGATGCTGGCGGGGCTGTTAAAGCTGACTTCCTTATAGCGCCAGCTGTCAGAGGCAATTTCGTACCCGTACCAGACCAGAGCGATGATACCCGGAAAGAAGAACAGGAAGTATAAAAGGAAATCCATGCTGGCCTGCACACGCACCGGAAAAAGGCGGTACACAACATCGGCCCGCACATGGGTGTCTTGCGCCAGTGCATAGGCACCGCACATCAGGAACAATGCGCCATACATCTGGATCATCATATCAAAGGCCCAGACTGTCGGCGAATTGAGAACGTAGCGGACAAAAACCTCATAGGAGACTGACAGCGTGAGGATCAGGATGCACCATCCAAAGGCGCGTCCAACCCAAAGGCTCAGACCTTCAATTGCATATACGAACTTCATTTGACTGGTTTCTCCCACCGGAATCTTGGGTACATTTGCGCCTGTCCAGAGCGTGCAATGTCCGGAGGTCAAACAACCCCCGGACATTCTGTCTTAATATGCCACAATCAACCGAAGTAGTGCTTGTAGGCCAGTTGGTAATCAGGTTGGTTCAGGTTCAGATAGCCCATGACTTCTTTGGCGTACTTCTTCTGGGATTCCATAACCTTGGCAAAGAACGGGTCTTCCGCCGCAATGCGGTCGGCAACCTTGTCCCATGCAACCAGCTGTGCCTGCATGACGGATTCAGGTGTGCGGTGAACCGCTACGCCATCTGCTTCCTGCAGTTTGATCAGGTCGTCGGAGTAACGCTTGGTGTTGCCCCAGTAGAAGCCGGAGTTTTCTGCCATGGACGCGTTTTTGATGATCGCTTTGTGCTCATCTGACAGGCTGTTCCATTTGTCTTTGTTGATGGTCACCTCAAAGCATTCCTGCGACTGGTGATAGGATGCCAGCATGTAGTTTTTGGAAACGTCCTGCATGCCGAAATCGCGGTCGGATGACGGGTTGTTGAACTCGGCCGCGTCGATCAGGCCGGATTTCATCGCAGGCTGGATTTCACCGCCAGGCAACTGAACAACAGACATGCCCATTTCCAGCATGACGTCTGCGGCCAGACCAACGGTCCGGTACTTGAGGCCCTGCATTTGCGACGCATCTGTGATCTGCTGGTTGAACCAACCAAGCGGCTGTGCAGGCATCGGCGAGTTGAAGAAAGAAACAACGTTCAGGCGCAGCTCTGCCATCAGTTCGTCAAACAGTTCCTGACCGCCACCCGCGTGGATCCAGCCCAGCATTTCCTGTGAGGACCAGCCAAAGCAGGGGCCTGTGCCGAACAGCGACGCGGATTTGGATTTGCCATACCAGTAAGCGGACACATAGTGTGCTGCGTCCAGAACGCCGCGGTGGACCGCGTCTTGCATCTGGCTGGTTTTCACGACCGCATCAACGGACAGCACTTCGATTGTCAGCGATCCGCCGGACATTTCGTTCACGCGCGCCGCAAAGGACTGTGCGTTTTCAAGGAAAATACCGCCGCCCCAGGCCGCTTGCATTTTAAGTGTTGTACCGTGGTTCTCTGCAATAGCAGGTGTCGCCAATGCTGCAGCGCCGACTACGGCCGATCCACGCAGAAATTTTCTGCGGTTAAGTGAGTTTGTCATAGTTCCTCCCAAGGAATTTCACGCATTTGCCGCCCGTTAAGACTGTTGCGCACAACTGTTCGACAGCAAAAAAATCTGGCTCCTCGTTTCTTGCGCAATCCTCCCGACGGCGCCTAAAACATCAGATTCTTTACCTTTCACATTTTGGATGGAAATTTGAGTGATAACAAGTGTTTCTTTCGCCGCGTTGCAGTGAGATCCTGATTTTCACCTGTGAAGACGAGGCACAGAAGCTTGAACTTCCGACATCCAAGCCAGAAATATCCGTTGTATTTATTATGAAAATACTAGGAAATGGCCTTCTATTTCAAAAGGCGCTTGCGTGCTTGAGATTTGCGCCGGAATTTCGAGAGACGTTTGTCTTCCTACCCAGACCGGTCATCCGTAGGTGAAGCAGCATCGGCGAGACTGGGCTCGAAGCTGCCGCTGGCCTTAATCCCGCAATCCCTCGACCGGCCCCTTCAACCCAGCCAGCCCAGAACCGCATCAGCCACCTCATTAGGTTTCTGATGGTGCAGCCAGTGATCCACATCTGCAATCTCAACCCGCGTGAGGTCAGGCGCATACTCCTCCAACCCTTCGGTTGCAGCGGGCATCAAGGCCGTATCTGCCGAACCCCAAACCAACAAATGCGGGCAGCGCACTTGCAGGCGTGCAGGATCAAACGACAGCCCCTCGGTGGCCTCACCGACCCCGCCGATTTTCAGGGGCGAGGCGCGGTACCAGTTGATCATCCCGCGCAGGCCCGCTGCATCACGCCATGCGGATTTGTAACCGGCCAAGGTTTCACCGCTCAGCCAGCCCATATTCATATTGGCCGAGAATAGCCCCATCAGCTTTGCGAAATCATCGGCGACCAGAATATCTTCTGATCCCTCACGCCGCAGGAAGTGGATGTATTGCGAGGCATCGGTTTGCGGCCCGCCTTTGGACAGCTCACGCTGGAAGGGGGCGGGGTGCACGCCGTTCATGATGATCAGTTTTGACACCAGTTCAGGCCGCCCGATGGTCAGCGCATAGGCCACGGATGCCCCCCAGTCATGGCCCAGAAGGATCACCGGCTCATCGCCAATCAGGGCTGCCATGTCCGAGACAAGCAGGGAGGTTTTATAAAGGGCGGGATCGGCAGGGCGCCAGCTTTGCCCGTATCCACGCTGATCCGGCGCGATGCAGTGAAACTTCTCGGCCAGCAGCGGCGCCAGATCGTTCCAGGCACCCGAGTACTCGGGGAACCCGTGCAGCATCAGGAGTTTTGGTGCGTCTTTGTCGCCCCAATGGCGGATGAAGAACGCCTCGCCGTTCAACTCCACCGTCTCAGTCCAATGCTGTGTCATCTCAGCTCCCCTTGTTCATGCTTTCAAACCGCAGACCGGCCGTGGTGCCCTCGGAAAAGCCTCTAAAGCCATCCTCCAGATAGCCAGCCATGCCCGTGTCCTGTTTCAAATGCAGGCCAAAGAAAGCCGCCGCATAATGCTGGGCGATGTTGTTCATCACCACCGTGTCCCAAACCGGATCGGCGTGATGTAGATATGGTGACCACCCCAGCTTGTCGGAAACCGGATAGGCCTCTATCGGGGCAGGGTGGGGGGCGGCGGCATTGTGGCCCGCATTGGCAAAGCTCAGCAAATGCCGGTCCACGCCTGTAGCGCCCTCGAATATCCCGCGCATCGCGGCGTAGCCTGATACCTCATCCGCCGTGCCCGCCATGATCAGCGCAGGCACGCGCAAGCCAGCCAGCCCCGCCGCATCCCACATGCCATAGAGCCCGCCCCACGGACCGATGGGCAGGATCGCTTTGATCCGATCGTCCATCAGCGCCTCATGGGCGTCACTGCCTGCCACATGACGTTCCAGCAGGCGGGCAGGGGGGGCACGCTCAAAGTCAACGGCATCAGCGGCCAAACCTACGCCCCCGGTGATCAGCGCGCCATAGCCGCCCATGGAATAACCGATAACGCCAACGCGCCTGCAATCTGTCAATGTGCCCAGATCACCGTCCAATGCCGCCATGGCATCCACTACGCCCAACTGGTCCAGCGGACGGTGCAGCAAGGTGAAGCCGAAAGCGTCCATTGCGTCATAGGTGCTGCCCGCATGATCACAGGCCGCGACTACGTACCCTTGACGCGCAAGGCGCTCGGCCATATGCACCAACAGGTAGCGGCTGCCGGGGTAGCCGTGGCTGATCATGATCAGCGGCGCGGTGAAGCCCGCCGCAGCAGGGGCGTCACGCAGAGCGTGGCCGTGTAGTGTTGCGCGCTGCTCTCCACATCGCAGCAATGCGTCATAGGTTCCGCCCTGCGGTGTCCCTGCCGGTGCGGGGTACCAGATTTCCAAGGGCAAGGTCCGCAGGGCACCTCCCTGCACGCCTGCCGCCACATCGGGCTGGCCTTCCAAAGTGATCATGCTGGTGCGCACACCAATAGGATGCGCCCCTTGCGTGGCCAGTTCAGGCGCATAGGGGGTGATACTGTCTATACGGTTGTGTTGGGTGATGTGATTCATAGGGAAAGCCTAGGCCGACACATGGCCTTCCTACAATCGCCGATCGTGCGAATGACGCAACATCACACAATGTACATGCAGGGCATTTCGTGGCTTTTCGCGGCGCGCCAATCGGCCTAGAGATGGAATATGCAAAAAATCATGTCCACCCCCGCCCATGCCCGAGCAATCGCAATTCTGGGTTTACCACTTATTGGCGGCCACCTTGCCCAGATGGCGATCGGGGTGACCGATACCGTCATGTTGGGGTGGTACGGGGTTGAGGCGTTGGCCGCGGTCACGCTGGCCTCGACGTTCTTCTTTGTGCTGTTTATTTTCGGTTCGGGCTTTGCCTCGGCAGTGATGCCGATGGTGGCGTCATTTCAGGCCGAGAAAGATGAAACCTCAATTCGCAGGGCGACCCGCATGGGTCTTTGGCTCAGCTTCGGGTTTGGTTTGCTGGCACTGCCGCTGATGATCTTTTCGGCCCCGATCCTGCGGTTGATGGGGCAGGAGGTGACGGTTGTCACGCTGGGCGCGGAATATCTGCGGATTGTCGGTTGGGGCATTTTGCCCGCCCTGTTTGTGATGGTGCTCAAAAGCTATCTGGCGGCATTGGAGCGGACGCAGGTTGTGTTGTGGATCACTGTGTTGGCCGCTGTGTGTAATGCGTTGGTCAATTACGCGCTGATCTTTGGCAACTGGGGCGCACCAGAGCTGGGCGTGGCGGGGGCAGCGATTGCATCCGTTACAACGCAGGTGATCTCGCTTGTGGGTGTCGTGCTTTATGTCCGGTTTGCCATGCCCCAGCACGATTTGTTTCGCCGCCTATGGGGGGCTGACTGGGATATGCTGGCGCGGGTTTTCCATCTTGGCTGGCCCATTTCGATAACACTGCTGAGCGAGGTCGGCCTGTTTGCCGCCTCGGCTGTGATGATGGGCTGGCTGGGGACTGTGCCACTGGCGGCACATGGTATCGCCGTGCAGCTGGCAGGGCTGACGTTTATGGTCCATCTGGGGCTGAGCAATGCGGGCACGGTGCGCGCGGGCAATGCTTACGGACGTATGGATGCACCAAATCTGGCGCGTGGCGCGCGTGTGGTTACCGCAATGTCGCTGATGTTCTCTATGGTCACCGTTGCGTTCTTTGTCCTCTTCCCCGGCTTTTTCATCGGCATCTACATTCTGGAGGACGAGCCCGCACGGGCCGAAATCCTGCAAATTGGTGTGGGTATCCTGTTTATGGCCGGGTTTTTCCAACTCGTCGACGGCACGCAGGTGATCGCGCTCGGTGTGCTGCGCGGTGTGCAGGACACGCGCATGCCGATGATCTACGCCGCCATCAGCTATTGGGGGATCGGCGTACCGATGTCCTATCTGCTGGGCTTTACCCTCGGGTTTGGCGGCATGGGCGTCTGGGGGGGCTTGGGTATTGGATTAGGTGTCGCCGCGATATTCCTGAACCTGCGGTTCTGGCGCACTGTATTGCCTGCCATCCGGCAGCAGCAACCGGTGGCCTAGCCCTTCGTCAGCCGGTCTGCCTTTTTGCGCACCAGCGTGGTGCGCAGATCATGCATCGCCAGCAACAACTGGTCTGTGACCGCCTCCAGCTGTTCATCCGTCGCGCGGGACTGGGTCCAGTGGGTGGTTGTATTGAGGTAGTCGATGGCGCGGAAGATGTCGTCAATCTCGCGGTGGGCCAAGGTCTGCGCGCGCTCTGCCATCCACTTCTTGATGGCCTCCACATCCTCGGCAGACAGGGTACGATCCCCGTGCGCCTTGATTTCGCCATTGCGCATATTGACGACAGCGATCTGGTCCATCTCGATCCGTCGTTGGCGGTTTTCGGTATCCAGACGAAACACAAAGGCCCCGTTTTCGCGTACGCGAAAGTAATAGTCGGGCAGTTTGTCTGTCATGAGACGTCCTTCAGTTTCGACTGGCGCTGGGTATCATTCATAAATGTAGTTGGCCCGCAAGAAAACCCGTGGCGTGACGCCTGCCTGCCGCATCACTGCTGTGCAGGCAGGCGTTCCATGGATTTAGCGGAGGGTTGCGCAGAAGTCCGTGATGCGTTTGCACGCCTCCACCAGATTGGCGTCCGAGGTGGCATAGCTGATGCGGAAGTTCGGGCTGAGCCCGAAAGCCGCACCAAAGACAACAGCAACGCCGGTCTCTTCCAACAAAGCCGTGGCAAAGACTTCGTCATTGGTGATCACAGTGCCCGCCGAGGTGGTCTTGCCGATCAGGCCCGCGATGGAAGGATAGACATAGAACGCCCCCTCCGGCACGGGGCAAACGATGCCGTCGATGGCATTCAGCGCTTCAACCACCAAATTGCGGCGGCGCACGAACATCTCGTTGTTGGGGGCAATATAGTCTTGCGTGCCGTTCAATGCCTCGACCGCAGCCCATTGGCTGATCGAGCAGGGGTTGGACGTGGACTGCGACTGCACCTTGCGCATCGCGCCGATCAGCTTTTCGGGTCCGGCCGCATAGCCGATCCGCCAGCCTGTCATGGCATAGGCCTTCGAGACACCATTACAGGTCAATGTGCGGTCATAGAGCTTTGGCTCTACCTGCGCGGGGGTGCAGAATGTGAAGCCGTCATAGCACAGGTGCTCGTACATATCGTCGGTCATGATCCAGACATGCGGGTGGCGCAGCAGCACATCTGTCAGCGCCTTCAACTCGTCCCAAGTATATCCGGCCCCTGTCGGGTTGGAGGGCGAGTTGAAGATAAACCATTTTGTGTTGGGCGTGATCGCCGCTTCCAGCTGCTCTGCACTCAGCTTGAAATTCTGCTCGATCGGGCATTCGACACAAACAGGCGTGCCGCCCGCCAGCAGCACCATGTCCGGATAGCTCACCCAATAGGGCGCGGGGATGATCACTTCTTCGCCGGGATTCATGGTTGCGATAAGCGCGTTATAGAGAGTCTGCTTGCCGCCGGTGCCAACACTGACCTGCGCGGGCGTATACTCCAGCCCGTTCTCGCGCTTCAGCTTGGCGCAGATCGCCTGCTTCAGCTCGGGGATGCCATCAACGGCGGTGTATTTCGTTTTGCCGGCGTTGATCGCGGCAATCGCTGCGTCCTTGATATTCTGCGGCGTGTCAAAGTCCGGCTCGCCCGCACCCAGACCAATCACATCACGGCCGGCGGCCTTGAGTTCCTGTGCTTTCGTCGTGACGGCGATGGTGGGGGATGGTTTGACGCGGGCAAGTGTACGGGAGAGCAGTTCCATTTCGGCCTCATTACGCTATATGTGTGCAAATCCACTCATAGGGGGTGCCCCCCCGTAGTTGCAAGCGCCTTTGGCGTATCAAAACAAACAAGCGCTTTTGGCGTTATTGGAGACCGACATGACGAACGCTGACCCTTCCCTCGATGACAAGGACTGGTATGCGCCCGATGCCGCGACCTTCGGGGATCGTGTGGCAGCTGCACGGGATGCAGCAGGTATGGATCAGGCCGCTCTGGCCCGCCGTTTGGGCATCCGTCAGGCGACATTGCGCGCTTGGGAAAATGATCTGTCCGAACCGCGGGCAAACCGCTTGTCCATGCTTGCAGGGCTGCTCAATGTCTCGATGATGTGGCTGATCAACGGCGAAGGCGAAGGGCTGGAAGGGCAAGCCGAGCCAAGTATTCTGCCGCAAGATGCTGCTGCTCTTCTGGACGAAATGCGCGGGTTGCGCATGGAGATGACACAAAACACCAAGCACCTCGCCCGCCTTGAAAAGCGTCTGCGCGCTATGCTGATGGAGCCGAAAGATGATTGAAATACCCCAACCAGTCCGCCCTGTGGACGAACAGCGTGATGTGCGCGTTAAACGTCTTGCCATGCGCTCGATGCGGCGCGGAATCAAGGAAATGGATTTGATCCTGTCGGCCTATGCGGGTGACCGTCTGGCCGGGATGAGTGATGAAACGCTGGACCTCTATGATGATCTGCTCAACGAGAATGATCACGACATCTATCAGTGGGTCACGCGGCAAGTGGCACCAAAGGAAGTCTACGCGGAGATGATCGTTGATATCCAAGCCCATATTTCTCAAGGCTGATTTAGACGACTGCTTTTAACGAAATATTCTGATTTATTGGGCAATCTCCGACCCAGAGCCATAAATAAGTCGGAGAGTAGTATGAGCATTCAGGATCCCATTGGTCTGCCGGCCAATGCGAAAACATCCCAGCCGGAAAAAGGTTTTATGACCGGATATCTGGAGGCGCTATCCTTGGTGGAGCGCCTCCACCGTCTTTTGCTGGATGTGATCAAGGACGAATTCGAACGTGTCGGCGTGTTGGAAATCAACGCGGTGCAGGCCCTGTTGTTGTTCAATATCGGTGACAATGAGGTAACGGCGGGCGAGTTGAAAAGCCGCGGGTATTATCAGGGCCGTAACGTCAGCTATAATCTGAAAAAGCTGGTTGAGATGGGGTATATGCACCACCAGAAATGCGAGATCGACAGACGCTCGGTTCGGGTGCGCCTGACGGAAAAGGGGCGCTACATCCGCGATGTTGTGGCGGACCTGTTCTTGCGCCACGCGGCCGGTCTGGAAGACCGCGGTGTTCTGGGGCCGGAAGGGGTGGTTGAAATCACCGCATCCCTCAAAAGGGTCGAGCGGTACTGGACCGATCAAATCCGCTATATCTATTGAGGGCAGCTGGGACTGTCCTCACCCCAGCTTGTCCCATTGGGTCTGTGCCAGTGCAATCATCGCATCTGGCCCCCCGTCAAATTTTTCGCCGCCTATGGCTTGGGCAAACAAATAGAGTTTGTCGCGGTAGATGCGCCAGACGTGGGGATCACCGTTCACAACCTTGCCAAATGACATGGCACGGGTGCAATGGCCGCCAAATTGCGGGGCATAACGGTCTGGTTCCGCCGTGAAAGTGGCTGCGGCCCCAGCGTCTGCAAACAGCCACTGCGCCCCTGTCAAGTAATTGCATATGCGCTGTTACCAATCCGGGGGGCTGCAATCTGCCAATAGGCAGTTGTGTCATAGCCGTCGATGGCGGCCCTGTCTGTATTGGCTGAAACGGTCTTTGTCGCTGCATACAGGGGGAATGCGGGCAGAAGCAGGGTTGCTCCCGTAGTGCCGAGCATGCGGCGGCGGCTGATGGTAGACATTGGGCACCTCTTTGACACGATATGGCTCGGAATACACCGTTTCATGCTGCCGTGCAGAAACATCTGCGTGAACAAACGCCGCGTCATGCTGCTGCAGCATCGTTGACACAACCGCCAATGCGGCCCGAAGCTGTCTATAACAAGGTTCAGTGAACGGGAGATAGCTATGAATACTCAAAACGCCCTGCGGTCTGGTGGCTTCGACATACCCGATCCGCAGACCCTGCAAAGCGTGAAAGGGAAGGTGAGTGCAACGGAATGGGATTTGCGGTGCCAGCTGGCCGCAACTTACCGTTTGTGCGCGCTGCATGGCTGGACCGATCTGGTGTTCACTCACATTTCCGCTCGCCTGCCTGACGAGGACGGAGAAGAGCGTTTCCTGATAAACCCCTATGGCGTTATGTTTGATGAAATGACGGCCTCCTGTCTGGTCAAGATCGACCTGCATGGCAATATCTGCTCCGAGACGCCGTACTTCATTAACCCTGCCGGTTTCACAATCCACAGCGCCATTCATGCGGCGCGCCATGATGCGGGCTGTGTGATCCACGTTCACACCCCCTACGGCGTTGCGGTATCCGTCCAAAACGACGGGCTGCGCCGTTATACGCAATTTGCCATGACCGTGTGTAATGATCTGGCGTATCACGATTATGAAGGGATCGCGCTGGACCTTGATGAACGTGAACGGATTGTGGCGGATATCGGTGACAAAAGCCTGCTGATGCTGCGCAATCACGGCACGCTAACTGTGGGCCCCAATTGCGCGATTGCCTTTCTGCGGATGTATTTTCTGGAGAACGCCTGCAAAACCCAAATCCTTGCGCAGGCGGCTGGAACGGCAACCTTGCACGAAGAACCGCAAGCCATGGCCGATACGGTGGCTGGGCAGGCGGCCGGTGCGTTTACACCCGGTATGGGCGACAATCTGGTTTGGCCGGGCCTGATGCGCAAACTCGCACGCCAGAACCCCGGACATGATCACTAGCAGACCAAACCTCGGGCTGGTCATCGCATGGACAGAACCAGCCCGTCCAACTCGCGCAGCAACTTGATCTCCATCGCTGCGGCATATCCATCGAACCCCAGCGCCACTTCGATAAATGCATCCGGCCCCACAATGACTTCCGCTGTGAAATAGGCTGACAGCGCGGCGATTTCACTCTGCCTTGTATCCCCGCTTGCAGGATTGTCGGCACCAATCACCAAACCGTTGACGGTGATGCCCTGCGCTTCGATGCGGGATTTCACGGTACGCGGACGTGGGCCCAGATTGCTTTTGCCATCACCGGATATATCCAGTGTGCGCCGCCAACAGGCGGGGCGTTGGGACAGATGTTGGGCACCGTATAGCATCGCCACCCCAAGCGCGGTACCCGGCGTTGCATCCTCCCGCCGCGTGACGGTTTGCAGTCCGGCAATCACCGTATCCAGTGCCAGTTCACTGGTGATCCGCGTCCATGGCACAAGGGTCAACTGGTCTTTTGGACCGCTCCATTCATAGATCAGCAGTTCAACGGGCGCATCGATTTGCTCCAAAAGGGCTGCGCGCACAGCCGGACTGCCCAAAGCCTGCGCAAGCCCGCCCAGTTGCAGCCGGTATTCCCGCGCATCAACCGATCCCGAAACATCCAACCCAAGGGCAAGCGCCTGCCGGCAAACCTCTGCACCCGCTGTCTGACCCGTAACAGCAGCAAGACATGCCGCAACGATCAAGGCCTTCACCCTGCGTTCTCCACTTGGGGGAGGGCACCGATAGCGGGGGGCGCCAACTCGCGCTCCAGTTTGCGCCGCATGGCCCGCTCGAAATCGTCAAACCCGTCGGCGACAATCAAAAACGCACCGGGGCCAAAAAGCACCTGACTTTTGTAGAAGGCAATCAGGCCGACTTCACCTTCAAAGTCTGCCGCGTTTACGGCAAGACCGTTCACCGTAACGCCTTCGAATTGAAACTCGCGGTAGGCATTTTGCGGCGGGAAGCCTTCGTTGCTTTGCCCGTCTCCCGCCATGTCGAGAGTCTTGCTGATGCAATCCGGACTGCGCGCCAGCAGCTGCGCGCCAAACCCCAATGCATAGCCCATTGCCGTCGGAAAATCATTGTGGCTGCGGGTAGATGCGGCGACTGTTTCTGCCACACCCAGTAGGGCCGCACGGCTGTCGATCATCGTCCAGTCAACGATGATCTCCTGATTGTAGCGGCCTGACCACTCGTAAACCGCAAGGGCAACCGGCAGATCACCTGCAAAAAAGGCGGCCTCCACCTCGGGTGAGGTCAGCGCCGCCACGATCCCGCTGCGTTGCAATCTGTCTTCGGCTGCATCGACCGAACTGGAAATATCAACGGCCAGCGCCAGTGCCAGACGGCATTCTAACGCGTGGGCGGGCAGGGCGGCGAGGGTGATCCCCGCCGCAAGAGCGCCCGCGGGTATCACCAGTGGCCGGTGTTGCCCAGCGAAGTCCAAGGCTCTGCCGGTGCCAGTGCTTCGCCTTCTTGCAACAACTCGACCGAAATATTGTCGGGCGAGCGGACAAACGCCATGCGCCCGTCATGGGGCGGGCGGTTAATAGTCACGCCATTATCCATAAGATGCTGGCAGGTCTCGTAAATATTTTCAACCGTATAGGCCAGATGGCCAAAGTGGCGGCTGTCCGAGGGCAGGCCGTCATCCCCGTCCCAGTTATACGTCAGCTCAACATCCGCATGGCCATCCGCCATCCCGGGAGGGCACAGAAACACCAGCGTAAAGCGCCCGCCTTCATGGTCGATACGCCGCCGCTCAACCAATCCCAGCAGTTTATAAAAGGCGATAGAGGCATCAAGGTCTTTGACACGAACCATAGTGTGCAGGAATTTGATCGGCATTGCGGCGCTCCTTATGGGCAATTAGGTCTTTCCCATACCCTAGCACTGCACGCCCCCGTGTCGAGCCGTGGCAGCATCAAATCGACGGGATCAAAACGCCGAAGCGATCCCGATGCTAAGTCCTAGCCTGTTCACATCATAGAGGCCAATGTTGCTATTGGTTTTGGATGCGGTGATGCTCAGGGTCGGATTAAAGCCCATGTAGTCAATCTGCTTGAACGTGGCTGTGGCTTCCGCCGAAATCTGTAGCTCCCGTCGCCCCGATGCATCATGGGGGGAGACGTCATAATCACGGAAGCTGGTGCTAATCCCGAATTGCAAAGAGGTGTTGAAAACCTCCCGCCCCAAAACATAACCCGAACGCAGCCGGACTTCGTCATATTCCAGCCGCTCAAGGTCAGAGCTCAGGGTGCTAACAGAAGCACCCAGATAAAGGCCATCGCCGCTGGCCAATTTCTTGCTCAGGCCCGCACTCAGGCTCAGTTGTTCCTGATCGGCACCCCGCTGCGCGCGCCGGATGTCTGTGCTGATGCCAAAGTTGAGTTTGTTTTGCGGGTCCAGATAGTAGGACTGTCCGATGCTGGTGCGGAAGTAGCTGTTGTATTCTTCCCCACCATAATAGCTCTGCCCGATGTCTGCGGTCAGTGAAAACTCGCCGCGCCGGTCTTTGCGCAGCTGCTTGAAGCCATATCCCAACTGTACGGTTCCGTATGCAAAGTCGCTGCCGTCAACATTCTGCGGGGCCTCACCACGGGCTACACGCGCTGCGTCTTCTGCTGCCAGACCGGCCTTGGCGCTATTGGACAGTTGGTAGGTCCGGTAGGACAGACCAAACCGAAGGTCATGCGCCGTCCATTCTGTCTGGTGAAAGCGGTAGCGCGATTGCAGCTCAAAACCGGTTTCTATACCTGACAATGCCTTGCTGGACGCACCGAGCAGTACTTCGCTTTCACCCAGAAGTGGCGTGAGAATTTCATAAAGCAACGACGAGCTGTCGCGCGCCGAGCCGTTGTTGATGTTGGAGCTGGGTTGCAACGTGAACGACAGATGTGTTTGCCATGGATTCTGCTGCCGGACATGACCAAAGTCTTGTGCCACTCGGGCTGCATGGGCCGGAGTGGGGCAACCTGTGCAGCACGGCGCAACCAGAACTGCGCACGGGTCCGTTTCCCGTCTGACGAAAGCGCCTGCGCCATCAGTACTGCTGCGGTGTATTTATCTGTGTCACTTTGCGCGGCCTGCCATGCGGTGCGGGCCGCCTGCTGGGCCGCTGAATACTCTGCCTGTGCCCGCAAAACATGGGACCGAATAAAAAGCGCGGCCATGTCGTGCGGATCAAGTTTCAGCAAGGCATCAGCCAGCGTCAGCGCCACGCCGTTTTGACCATTGCGCAGGTTCAGATCCGCTGCCAATCGCATCTGCTCTACCGATAAACGTATGGGTTCGTCTTGTGAAAAAGCTGCTGGCGCAGCCACTATTGTAGCTGCGCCAATCGCCAAAGCGAGAAAGTGTCGCTTGAGCGGCTTCATGGCTGCGCGGCAGCGCCCCGATAGACGATAAATCCGCCGGTATCGCGGGCTGTTTCTGTCTCCAGAACAAAGATACCCACAATTTCATCCGCGCCATCACCCGACACAATCGCGTAATAGTTGCCCTCTTCGTAGGCCACGGTACTGCCATCCTCGGCACGGTACGAGCTTCTGATCTCGCCGATCAGATCACCACTCTCGGCCAGAACGCCTGGCCCGATAACAAGCTGGGCAACCGGAATTTCGCTCAGGTTCGTAGAAATGCCACTTGCCACAGTGCTGGTTATGTCCACGCCGTTCAGATCATATACGCGGCGGTTGCTGATGGTGCCATCGACACCGGCACCATCGTCAAAGTCTTCGCTATCAATGATAATTTCGACATCACCTGTTGTGTACTGCAATCCGCCGTCGTTGTTAAAGTCACGCAAACCGGCCGATTTCCCCGTGTAGCGTGCTTGCAGAGAGTCAGGCAGTACAACGCTGTCGTCGCGCTGGTACACAAAGCCGCCAAAGCCGTACTGGACGTAGTTACCCGTACGGATGATCGCAAATTGCGCGGAAGGGGTTTCGTTGTTCTCACCTGTGCGGTTACGGCTGACACCATAGATTGCGCGGTATGTGAACTGATCAATCGGGTCTCCGGAAACAGGATCGTTTGATTGCGGCTCGGCTTCATAGACCGCAAACTGTCCCATATTCTGGCCGCTATGGAAGCTGCTAACGCTCGTGCCACGCACATAGGGGCTGTCGCCATCAAAGGCGAGGTTGTTGACCGTGAATGTGTCATCGGTACTATTGTAGGCGACGCTATTTGCGAAACCGCTACCGTAGTCCGCGGCGCTATCGGACGTCACCCGTGTTTCACTGCGGAAGATGGTGGAGCCCGCCGTGGGAGACTCCGTGCCCGGAGGGATGCCATCTACAGCAATGCCGTCGCCGTCAGTCTCGCCACCGGTTGTGGTGCCTGTGCCGGTTCCCGTACCAGTCCCCGTGTCGGTTTCAGCTTCGTCAAATATATTTCCGCCGCTACACGCGGCCAATCCCGCAACCAATGCGAGGCTGATAATTTTGTTTTTCACTAGTCTGCCCTCGGAAACTTAATATTCTTTTGCGGGACCATCGCCGCCGCCGGCCCCTTTTGTCGACGCCGTGGATGAAGGACGGCTGATAAACCCTTACATCATGGCGAAAAAGCAATACCGCATATCGCGGTTCCTGCCCGACGCTCTGCCAGATATAATGAACCCCGAATCCATAGAAACCCGCTACAAGGACCCGCCCCATGCCGATCAGCCCAGACCAACAAGCCGAAATCGACGCTCAGCGCGCGCAGTCTACACCCACTTTGAGGGCCGTCTCGCCGGGGATGGAAGCGCACCTTTATACGGCGCACGAAGTGCTCGATCACGGCTTTATCCGCGTCATCGACTACATGGGAAATGACGAGGCGATCTGCCAAGCTGCCCGCGTAAGCTATGGTAAAGGCACAAAATCAGTCCAGAACGACGAAGGCCTGATCCGCTATCTGATGCGCCACTGGCACTCCACCCCCTTCGAGATGTGTGAGATCAAACTGCACGTCAAACTGCCCGTCTTTGTCGCCCGCCAGTGGATCCGCCACCGCACCGCCAACGTGAACGAATACTCCGCGCGCTACTCGATTCTCGACCGCGAGTTCTACATTCCCGCGCCCGAACATGTGAATGCGCAGTCTGTGATCAACAATCAGGGCCGGGGCGGCGTGCTGGAAGGGGCAGAAGCGGCGCGTGTGCTCGAAATCCTCAAGTCCGATTCGAACCGCGCCTACGATAACTACGAGGCGATGATCGGCACGGAGGGCCCGGATGGCGAACCGCAAGACGGCCTCGCCCGCGAGCTGGCGCGCATGAACCTGCCCGCCAACATCTACACCCAATGGTACTGGAAAGTGGACCTGCACAACCTCTTCCACTTCCTGCGCCTGCGCGCCGACCCCCACGCCCAATACGAGATTCGCGTCTACGCCGACGCCATCTGTAAAGTCGTCGCCGACTGGGTCCCCGCCGCCTATGGAGCCTTCGAGGACTACCGTCTGGGCGGGGCTACCTTGTCTGGCAAGGCGCTGGATTGCGTGCGGCGAATGCTGGCGGGGGAAGAGGTGACGCAGGAGACCTCAGGGATGAGCAAAGGCGAATGGCGGGAGTTCGAGGGTGTGCTGAAGTGAGTGAATTCGAGTGGTTCGTCCCAACTCGTTTGGATGGAATTTCTACTCTATTGCGCTTAAAGTTAAGAGATATTGATCTTTCAAGTCATGAAACTTGCGTTATCAACTTTACAAAATGTACCTTTGGTGAGCCGCTGCCAATGTTGTTGCTTGGGAGGGAGATTAATTTGCTTAAGGCCGCTAATCCCAACGTTGATTTTATCTGTAGATCGCGGGAGTCTAAATTTAGAGGCTATGCCGATCACATCGGATATTTTCGATACATTGGTTTTGACCGTGGGAAACAAATTGGGCAGGCTTTCGGCTAGAACACTTACATACCGATTCAAGTGATTGATATTGATGAAATCAAGATCGCTTCGGGTGATCGACCCTACGGCGAGATTGTTGAAGAAAAATCACATGAACTTACTGAAATTCTTTTGCAGGATTCGAGAAGTGAGAAATTTAGGGCGATTAGGTATGCTATTCGCGAAATGATGCGCAATGCTGTTGAGCATAGTTTAGGTCAAAAAATAGTAATTTTTGGCCAGTACTGGCCGGCTAGAGAACAAGCAGAAATTGTCATTTACGATACTGGCGTTGGTATCGCTAGCACGCTTACAGATGCGAAAATTGGCGATGGATTAAGTGATGTCGAGCTTCTAAAAGTTGCAATAATGCCAGGTGTTTCAAGTGTTAGTTCTGCCGAAATGGATTGGCAGAATGCCCTATGGAAAAATTCAGGATTTGGGCTTTTTGTAACAAGTCGATTTTGTTCAAAACGTGGGGTGTTCCGAGTAATATCTGGTACAGCTGGTATTACGGTAAACCGAAAAACTATTGTCGATCACGATTGGCGATTTGATGGAACCTGCATCCAAATGAAGATCGATACAGCTCATCTTGATGAAGCCGAAAAGGACATCCATGAGATAATATCTGAAGGTGAACAGTTGTTAGGAGGTGGTAAAACAGCATCGAAGATCACAAAATCATTAGGGGCGTAAGCTGTAACAAGAAAACTGGACATACCCAGCCCCCTCGGCAAAACTGCTTTAAATCGCACAAGGGATCCACATCATGCTTAAATTCAACGGAATGCTCATGGCCGCTGCACTCGGCCTTATCACCGTATTGCCGCAGACCGCCGCTGCGGGCGAGGCGAAGGTTTATCCCTATGCGACCAGCGAAAACTACTGCCCCGCAGGTCACCAGCCCGTCACCATCAACGGCGTGATATGCTGTGGGACGCCGAACCAGCACATCAGCTATCAGTCCGCTATGGCGCATCCGGTGGCCAAGAAAAAAGTGTATAAGGTGACGCATCGCACCTACCGCGCGCGCAGCAACTGCCCGATTGGCACCAAAGGATGCACTTTCGACTAAGTCACTGAAATAAATTTATAAAGGCGCTTTCTATGATCACCCTTTACGGGCTCAAAAATTGTGACACCTGCCGCAAAGCGCTCAAGGCTCTGCCGGATGCCACCTTGGTGGACGTGCGGGCGGATGGTGTGCCGGAGGCGGTGATGGCGCAGGCCTTTGCGCAGTTCGGCGATGCACTTCTCAACACCCGCTCGACCACTTGGCGCGGGCTGGAGGAGGCGGAGCGGGCGTTGCCGCCGCTGGCGCTGATCGCCAAGCACCCCGCCTTGATGAAACGCCCGCTGATTACAGCGGGCGATGCGATGTATCTGGGCTGGACCGCTGCCACACAGGACGCGATTTCAACAGCTTAGCGGCGCGGGGACAGGGCGCGGTCAAACGACAACGGGCCTGCACCCTTGATCACCAGCACCAGCAACAGCAGAACCCACAGCGCGCGTTGATCCATGATGACCCCATCGGGGAAACGGTCAAACCACGCGCCCAGCACTTTGGGGTCGTCCCAGCCGCCGTGTCCATAAAGATCGGTCAGCGATTGCAGGGCAACAAAACCGATCATCCCCAGTGCCGCCAGCCGCGTGAACAACCCCAGCACTATCAGCGCAGGCAGGATGAATTCCGCCCAAGTCCCCGCCAGCACAAACAGCTTTGTCAGCAGGCCGAACTGTTCAACGTCATAGCCCACAGCCTCCATCATGCGCGGGAAAATCTGGACGTAAGCCCCTGTGGAGGGCGAGAAAATGCCCAGTATCCCGTCGCTCAGTTTGGTCAGACCCGACACCCAGAAATACATCAGGAAGATCGCCGCAAACAGAAGGCGGGCGAGGGTGGGCAGCAGCCAGTCTGCACGCTCGAGTGTGTCGGTAAACGAACGGTAAAGCGAAAGTAGTGCAGTCATGCTATGTCCTTTTCGGGGGTGCAGAAGGTTTGGGATTGAAGCGCGAGTGTCAGGGTTGCGGCAAAGTCAAAGTCGGGCGCGGCAGCTGTTGCAGCCTCAACCGCCTCGCCGATGTTCTGCGTCTCAAGCGCGATCAGCCAAGTGGCGGCACCCGTGGGCAGCAGATGCACCGTAGGGTCAAATTCGGGGCGGGTGATCAGTACGGCCTGCCCCTGTGCGCGGGGGGCAGGTGCATCCACCTGCGTGGCCCTGCGCCACAAATCAAACAGCGGCCAGCGCGAGCGTAGCAGTCGGGTGGCAGGCGCGCGGGTGAGGTGCATCACGGCAAGCGCCTCGGGTGCTTGATGCAGCGCGCGTGCATCAAAAGGCGCTGCATCAGCCGCGTGATAGGACGCGCGCATCGCCAGATCAAGGCGCGCAACATCACCGAGATATCCCAGATGGGCCAGAGGTTCAAAACCTTCTAAGAACGCTGGAAAATCAACACCGTAATGCATCATCAAAGGCGATGCCGGAGGGTGGGCACGCACAAACATCGGCACGAGGCTGTCGAAGTTCTGTTCTCCCAACAGCGCACGCACCGTGGGAAAGGCGACCTTCATCGCCTCGATCAGCGAGACGGTGACATTGTTGCGGTAAACGGCATAGCGGCGGCCCGCGGGTGCACCTGCGCCGTCCAGCAGTCCGGCAGGAACCGGTACGCTGGCGTCCAGCAGGGCTGCGCGGAATTCGGTCTGGGTGACAGACATCAGCGGGTCTGTAGCGTTGCAAGGGCCGAAGCTGCGCGTGTCGCCTCGGCGCGCAGAATGGACCAGTCCGGCACATCGGTATCCCATTCGACCAGCACAGGCTTGGGGCCGGAGCGCGCCAGCGCATAATCGAGCAGCGCCCAGACGGGATCAACCACAGGTGCGCCGTGGCTGTCGATCAGCAAGGGCGCGCCGTGGTCATCGGTATCCGCATCATGGCCTCCTACATGGACTTCACCCACAGCGTCGAGCGGGTACGCGTCAATATAGGCGGTCGGGCTAAGGCCCAGATTGGTGGCGGAGATGAAGACGTTGTTCACGTCCAGCAACAGGCCACAGCCGGTCCGCGCAACGAGAGCCGCCAGAAAATCGGTCTCGGACAGTGTGCTTTCGGCAAAGGCGAGGTAGCTGGACGGGTTTTCCAGCAACATCTGGCGGCCAAGCGTGTCTTGGACTTGGGTGATGTGGTCAGCGACGCGGGTTAGGGTCGCCTCGGTATAGGGCAGGGGCAGCAGATCATTCAGGAATTCGGCACCATGGGTGGACCATGCCAGATGCTCGGAAAAGCTGGCAGGATTTGTGCGATCCAGAAGGGCGCGCAGACGGGTCAGGTGGTCTGCGTCCAGCGGCATCTCGCCGCCGATCGACAGGCCAACACCGTGGACGGACAGGGCAAAGCGTTCAGACAAGGCACGCAATTGCGAATGCGGGCGGCCGCCTTCGCCCATATAGTTCTCGGCGTGCACTTCGATCCATTCAACCGGGCCGGGCGCAGCGAGGATATCCATGAAATGTTGGGGTTTATAGCCGACACCAACGCCATTTAGCAGATGTCTGGCATGGGAGGATTGGTCAAACATATCAATACACTCCGTAGAACGGGAAGGGGTGGCGGGCCCATGCGCAGTGCGCAGGCCCGCCGTGTTGTTTACGCGGGCAGATTGCGCTCTTGTGCTTCCAGCGAGCCTTTGCGCGCTGTGCCGTCCGCCATTGCGGGCAGCTCGATGCTGGCGCATGTGCCTGCGTCTACCAATGTCCAGGCGTTGCCCTGATAATCGGTGACGGATGTGCCTGCGCATGTGGTCCCGGGACCGGCGGCGCAATCATTGGCGCCTGCCAGCGATACGCCATAGCACTTCTCTTTGGATGCAGCATCAGCTGTGGTGGCAACACCGCCCATGGAGGCAGCAATAACACCGGCAATGGCGAGGGTTTTCATTGTTGTAGACATCAGGTTTCTCCTTTGAGTGAAATCATGTCAGTAGCGGTAGACCTAGTTAAACAGGGCAATCGTGTGAAATCTACTCACGACCTGGTGTGTAACGGCTGTGTCAGGGAAATCGCAGGGAATTGGGGCGAAAACCCGTCATTTTGGCAGTTCTTGAAGGATATTGTAACAATCGGGGGGCTTTGCTCCTCCCGATTGCGCCAATTGTTACAGCAGGTCTGGCGGTGTGGCTTCGATCTTCAGGGCGACTGTAACATCGGCCAGTGACTGTACGGATGTTTGTTTTTCGCCCAGACGGCGGACGGACACAGTCCGCTCCTCAACCTCACGCGCCCCAACTGCAAGGATGACAGGCACCTTGCCGACAGAATGCTCACGCACCTTGTAGTTGATCTTCTCGTTGCGCACGTCGGCTTCGGCGCGCACGCCTGCGGCTTTCAGCTGCTCCACCACATCCAGCACATAGGCATCGGAATCTGATGTAATCGCAGCCACCACCACCTGACGCGGGGCCAGCCAGAACGGCAGCTTGCCTGCGTGCTCTTCGATCAGAATGCCGATGAAGCGCTCGAAACTGCCAAGCGTCGCACGGTGCAGCATGTAGGGGGTATGTTTTGCCCCATCTTGTCCGACAAACTGTGCGCCCAGCCGCTCGGGGATGTTCGGGTCTACCTGCAAGGTGCCACACTGCCAGTCACGGCCAATGGCATCGGTCAGCACAAACTCCAGCTTGGGGCCATAGAATGCACCTTCACCGGGGTTGAGAATGTACTCATAACCCGCAGCCTTACAGGCGTTGCCCAAAGCGGCCTCAACGATGTCCCAGCTTTCATCTGAGCCAACCCGTTTTTCAGGGCGGGTGGACAGTTTGATCGACCAGTTGTTAAAGCCCAGCTCGGCATAGATTTTCGACAGGAATTCGATGAACTTCTTTGTCTCGGCCTCAATCTGGTCTTCGGTGCAGAAGATGTGGCCATCGTCTTGGGTAAAGCCGCGCACACGCATGATACCGTGCAGCGCACCTGATGGTTCATAACGGTTGCACGAACCGAATTCAGCCATGCGAAGGGGCAGGTCGCGGTAAGATTTCAGCCCGCTGTTGAAAATCTGCACATGGCAGGGGCAGTTCATCGGTTTCAGCGCGTTGATGGTCTTTTCGCGTGCGTGTTCTTCGTCCACTTCGACGATAAACATGTTTTCCTGATAGCTTTCCCAGTGACCAGAGGCCTCCCACAGCTTGCGGTTCACCACCTGCGGTGTGTTCACCTCAACATAGCCGTCGGCACGCTGGCGGCGGCGCATATAGTCTTGCAGCTCGGTGTAGATGGTCCAGCCGTTAGGGTGCCAGAACACCTGACCGGGGGCTTCTTCCTGCATGTGGAACAGGTCCATCTCGCGGCCCAGCTTGCGGTGGTCACGTTTCGCGGCTTCCTCCAGCATGTTCAGATGCGCGCGCAGCTTTTCCTTGCCGGTAAAGGCCACGCCGTAGATACGCTGTAACATGGGGCGGGTGCTGTCGCCGCGCCAGTAGGCACCGGCAATCGACATCAGCTTGAACGCATCACTCGGCAGCTGGCCTGTATGTTGCAGGTGCGGACCACGGCACAGGTCCTGCCAGTCGCCATGCCAGTACATGCGCAGCGGTTCGTCGCCCGGAATTGCCTCGATCAGCTCGACCTTGTAGGGCTCGCCCAAGTCCTCGTAATGTTTGATCGCGCGCGGACGGTCCCAGACCTCGGTGCGGACGGGATCACGGGCGTTGATGATCTCTTTCATCTTCTTTTCGATCAGCGCGAGGTCTTCGGGGGTAAAGGACTCCTTGCGGTCAAAGTCATAATACCAGCCGTCTTTGATCACGGGGCCAATGGTGACTTTGGTCTCGGGCCAGATGGCCTGGACAGCGCGCGCCATGACGTGTGCCAGATCGTGGCGCACCAGCTCGTTCGCCTGATCCTCGTCCGCCATGGTGTGGATGGCGATGCTGGAATCAGCCGTGATCGGCCATGCCAGATCATAATGCTTGCCGTTTACAGTTGCCGAAATGGCTTTTTTGCCCAGCGATGTGGAGATGTCGGTTGCGACCTCGCCCGCAGTGATACCTGCGTCGTAGTGTCGTGCATTGCCATCGGGAAGGGTGAGTGCGATCTGGACCATTTCGGTCTCCTCGTCAGTTTGGCGCCTACGAGACGCCCGGTTGCGGGTTATGTACGCTGCTAAATGGCCCTACGCGCGCTGTGCGTCAAGAGGGCGGCGGCGCCAAAGGTGTGAAGCGTGCGGAAAGTGTCAAATGCGCCAAGGCGATGGCAGCCCCGATGCCTGCGCCAATGCCCAGCGAAAGGATGCCGTAGCCGAGGATCATCGCAGCCCCCACGCCAGACCCGATTGCCGCACCCACATAGATAGCGGCGGCATTTAGCGCCAGCACCACAGGCGCACGGTGGCCCGCAAGGTTGATCAGGCGTGTTTGCTGTGCGGCCATAAAGGACCAACTGCCCATCGCCCAGAGGAAGACCAGCCCGAACAGCATGGCTTGCCCGACCGGAAGCAGGGAAAACGCGGGCATCAGGCACATCTGCGCGATGCACAAACCGGTGAGCGTGATGCGCCACCCCAACCGGTCCGACAAATAGCCGCCCATAATGTTTCCCGCCACAGCCCCGAAGCCGGAGATCATAAGCACCAGTGCAATACCATCGCGACCAAAGCCCATAGTCGCACTCAGTAGGGGCGCAATATAGGTGAACAGAACGTATTGGGAGCCGATGAAGGTCGCCGTAAACCCGATGGCCAGCATCAGGCGGCCGTCGCCTATCACATCGCGCAGGTCGCGCATGCCGACGGGTTGAAAGCGCAAACCCACAGGCACCCGCGTCCAGATCAGCCAGATACAGGGCAGCGTCAGCGCAAACACCATGCCAAACGCCCAACGCCAGCCAAAGGTATAGGCAATCCAGCTGCTTGCAGGCACGCCTGCGACCTGACTCATGGTGAAGCCGAAGAAGACGGCAGCCAGAACCTTGGCGCGCTGGTTCTCGGGCGTCAGGTTGGCCGCGACCGCAGCAGAGAGGGGGGTGAAGATACCTGCACCCGCCGCCGCAACAATGCGCGCGGCATTCAGGGTCGCGATGTTCGGGGCCAGGGCCGAAACCAAAGCCGCCACAGCAAACAGCGCAAAACCCGCAGTCATAATACGCCGCCGCCCGACCTGACCGGAATAGGCCACCAGCAACGGTGACAGGACCGCGTAGGCGATTGCATAAACGGTGAGCAGCTGGCCGGTCTGGACCGTGCTCAGGCTCATATCCGCGCCCAAAGGCTCGACCAGACCGATGATGCCAAATGCGCCGACACCAATGACAAAGTTACAGGCAGAGAGGGCGGGGATCAGCAGGCGATCTGGGGGTGTTGTATTCATGGGATCAGCTTTAGCACCGATGCTTAACGCCGCAAGTGTCTGGCCGTCAGCCCGCACTGTGCCGTTGCGGCAAATCGCAAGCACGCCAAGGCAGCTGTTGTACACTGCGTGTAGCTGCGGCACTATCATCGCAACCATGAAAGGTCCGCCAATGTCCAAGTATAACCGGAATTTCGACCTCACCCTCAGTGATATTGAACTGATCGAAGCCGCCCTCAGCGTGGTAAAGCGCGATCTGTCGCTGGGCCGTGAAGATGCCATCGCATTGCTGCCCCATGACGACAAAAATGACCCGATCCGCGATATCGACGATCTGTTGGGACGTCTGCACAATCAAAAGATTTTCTTCCGCCCCAACAAAGACCCCTATATCGGCGGCTAGACGCAAGGAGACACAGAATGACCGAACCGACGTATCTGGATACGGCGCAGGGCCGCCGCATTGCCTATCATTATTCCGAAGGCGAGGGGCCTTGTGTGGTTTTTCTCGGCGGGTTGAAGTCCGACATGCAGGGCACCAAGGCTGTGCACCTTGAGGATTGGGCGCAGGCGAAGGGCCGGGCATTCCTGCGGTTCGACTATTCCGGCCACGGCCAATCCTCGGGCACCTTCGAGGAGGGCTGCATCGGCGACTGGCACGAGGATACGCTGGCGGTCATTGATACGTTGACCGAAGGGCCGATTGTGGCTGTGGGGTCCAGCATGGGCGGATGGCAGTCGCTGCTGTTGGCACGCGCACGACCCGAGCGGGTCAGCGGGCTGGTCACCATCGCGGCCTCACCCGATTTTACTGAAGACGGTTGGTTTGCCCGCTTTGACGCGGCGCAAAAGGCCGAGCTGGAGAAGGCGGGGCAGGTGGAGCTGGCATCAGACTATATGGACCCCTACATCGTGACCAAACGCATGGTCGAGGACGGGCGTAATCATCTGGTATTGCGCGACCCGCTGGAGCTGCCGTTTCGCGTGCGGATGCTGCAAGGCACGGCAGACACGGCAGTCAGCGTAGCGACCGCAACGCGCCTGCTGGATCATATCGCCAGCACGGATTGCCAGCTGCTACTGGTCAAAGACGCTGATCACCGCTTTTCTACCCGCGACTGTCTGGAGTTGATCGAAAAAGCGGTCGAGGCGGCCTCACTGGTTGAGGAATATTGATGGAGAACCGGATCAGCCATATCACCCTTGGTGTGCGTGATATGGCGGCTACCGCGGAATTCTATGAGGTGCTGGGTTGGACCCGTGTTGAATCGGAAGACGGTATTGTGGCGTTTGACCTGATCGGTCAGACGCTGGGCCTCTATCCGCTGGAAAAACTGGCCGAGGACATCGGCCTGCCGGTGGAGGCGCTGGGGCGCGGTGCGAGCACGCTGGGGTATAATGTCCGGAACAAAGACGAGGTCGCCCCCCTGCTTGAGAAGGTCAAAGCGGCTGGCGGGCGTATCCTCAAACCCGCGGCAGATGTATTCTGGGGCGGGCATCACGGCTATTTCGCCGACCCCGAGGGCAACATCTCGGAAGTGGCACACAATCCCTTCTCGCCGTTGAACACGGATGGTGCCTTCCGCTGGAACGGTTATTGATGCGCAAACCGGCCAGCATGCGCGGTCTTGAGAACTTTGGCCGCATGCGCCTGTCCAAACACTTCTACATGCGTGACTTCCTGATGAGCGAGATCAGCGCGTTTCACGGTATTCCCAATGTGCCCGACGACCCCGATCAGGCAATCAGACACGGGCGCCGCCTGTGCGAGGAACTGTTGGACCCGCTGGAGGAAACCTTTGGCCGTATCGCTATCCGCTCGGGTTACCGCTCCGCCGCGCTGAACACCTACGGGAACGAAAACAACCTCAATTGCGCGCGCAGCGACAATCCGATCGAGTGTCACATCTGGGATTATCCCGACCGTCCCATCGCCGGGACGTCTTTGGTGATCCCGTGGTTTGCCGATCAATACGAGCAGGGGCGCGACTGGCGGGATCTGGCGTGGTGGGTGCATGACCATCTGCCCTATTCCGAAATGTGGTTCTTTCCGAAGCTCGCCGCGTTTAATCTGGTCTGGCGGCCTGTGCCTTTGCGCACCATCAGCAGCTACATCGCCCCGCGCGGGATGCTGCTGCGCGCAGGTGACACCCCTGCCGAAGATCGCGCCACCCGTGCCAACCGATACGCGGATTTCCCCCCATTGCGGGGGATAGTCACCCCCTGAGGGCTTGCGCCTAGGCCCGCAGCACGGCATGCACGGGGGGCGGGACAACCGGAGTGAGACAGCACGATGAAAGAGCCATTGGTTCTATTGCCGGGGATGATGTGTGATGCGCGGCTGTTCGGGCCGCAAATCGCTGAATTGTCGTGCGATACAGCCGTGATGGTGGCGCCCGTGACGATGGGAGAGCGCATCGAGGAAATTGCATCCAGTCTGCTGGATATCCTGCCGAAACGGTTTGCGCTGGCAGGGCTGTCGATGGGCGGTGTCGTAGCGATGGAAATTCTGCGCCGCGCGCCGGACCGCGTCAGCCGGATCGCGTTGATTGACACGCATCCGCTGGCCGAAACCCCTGTGGTGGCCGCCAACCGCGAACCGCAGATTATCAAGGTCCGCTCGGGCCGGATGGACGAGGTGATCCGTGAAGAGATCAAGCCGACGACGCTGGCCCCTGGGCCGTACCGTAACGAAGTACTGGCACCGGTGATGGATATGGCGCGCACGCTGGGGCCGGAGGTTTATATCCGTCAGGCCCGTGCCATGCAGCGCCGCAAAGACCAACAAGTCACGTTGCGCCGTTGCAAGGTGCCCGCCTTGATCATGTGCGGCGCCTTCGACACCATTTGTCCCGTTAAGCGACATGAGTTTATGGCAGAGTTGATCCCCTACGCACGCCTGCATGTGCTGGAGAATTCCGGCCACTTGCCGACACTTGAGCAGCCGGACGAGACAACCGCCGCGCTGCGCAGCTGGATGAAACAACCCTACGTTCTGCAATAGTTAGAGCGGTAGCTTTGCCCGTTCTTCGGCGCTTACTACAAGGACGGGGTGAAGTGGTGTTCCAGCAGCGGTGTCAAACAGGGGGTTGGCCTTCCAACGGCCGGTAACAAGGCTTTTAAGCATCCGCCAGATTGCCATGACCAACAATGCTGTCAGGTTTTCATGACGTGATTTTTTGCCGGGAACGGGGATAAACCCTTTGGCGATAACAGGGCCAATCGGGGTTGTGTCAGGGATGGCAGTTGTACGCACACCGATGAACGAGAGCTTTGGATTGCGCGGCGTGTTGAACATCGCCATGCCGCAGCAGTCAGCCTTCCAGCGGAGCAGGTTCTTAGGCCCGAAGGAAAAGACACTCAGCTGGTCATGGCCTGTTGTCAGCGTCATCAGGTGCGGAGATGTTTGAAAGATGCCCACTGGCGCTGGGGCCGGATCGGGGGCGCCGCTATAGACCTCCCCGGCGCGACAACTGGCGCAATAACAAACCGCATGTGTGCCGCCGCGGGGGCTGGCGTGGTGCAATGTGCCCTTTATCTGGCCGCAAGCGCAGGAAAAGGGCACATCAGTCATCGTTTTACGCTGACTTGGCTTTTTTAGCTTCGGCATTCAGCTTTTTGGCCTCTGCTGCCTGCTTTACGCGGTAGCCCGGAGGGGTCGCTTTTTCGTGGTCGTCGATGAAATCCATGACCAGAGGGCGGATATTGTTCCGCCAGCTTTTTCCTGCAAAAATACCGTAGTGGCCGGCACCGTCTTCAACATGGCTGGCCTTTTTGTCGTCAGACAACCCGGTACACAGGGCAAGTGCAGCAATGCATTGGCCGGGCGCGGTAATGTCGTCTTTAGTACCTTCGACAGTGATGACTGCGGTGCTGGTGATTTTGCCGATGTCCACTTTTTTGCCGTTAACGACAAATTCGTTTTTGGCGATCTCATGTTTCTGGAAAATGCGGTCAACGGTCGAAAGGTAGAACTCGGCGGGCATATCCATCACCGACAGGTATTCGTCATAGAATTTGTTATGCTTGTCGTGCTCATGCGCTTCGCCTTTTGCGACGCGCTGGATCTGGTTTGTGAATGCATCCTTATGCGTGTCCATATTCATCGAAATGAAGGAACTGAGCTGGAGGAGACCGGGGTAGACCTTGCGTCCGACCCCTTTGTATTTAAAGCCGACTTGCTGGATCATCGATTGCTCCAGCTGGCCCATGGTCACCGAATGGCCGAAGTCTGTGACTTCCGTAGGTGCTGCGCCCGGGTCAATCGGACCACCAATAAGGGTCAGCGAGCTTGGCTGCGTTTTGGAATCATCTTCAGCCAGATACGCAACTGCGGCAAGGGCAAGCGGTGCTGGCTGGCAAACGGCAATCACATGCGTGTCGGGGCCGAGGTGGCGGATGTAATCCACCAGATGCATGGTGTAATCTTCGATGTCGAACTTGCCGGCACTGACAGGGATATCGCGCGCATTGTGCCAGTCGGTGATAAATAGTTCGCAATCGGGCAGCAGGCTGATCACGGTTGAGCGCAGCAAGGTTGCATAGTGGCCCGACATGGGGGCGACCAACAGCACACGGCGTTTAGGCTTTGTGCGGCCTTGCACGCGGAAGTGCAGAAGATCACAGAAATCACCCTTCAAGACGATTTCTTCCGAGACGAGGCGGTCAGTGCCCTCGGCACCGACGAAGGGGGGGATGTTCCAGTCGGGCTTTACGCCCATCCGGCCGAACGTACGCTCGGTTACTTGGCCCCAAGCGCCAACCATCTCAAGCGCGGGGTTTGGGAAAACCGAGAGAGCGGGATAAGCCGCTAAAGCCTTGGCAGACGCTCCCATCCACTCATTAGTGTTTCGGATTGTCTCCATCATGTCGTAAGCTGCCATAAAACGCATTGCGGAACTCCTGTCTCGACGCCCAAACTCGGGTTACACTCACGATAAGGCGATACTAAGGCCCAACTGCGAAAATGCTGCAGGTGCAAACATAGGATGGAACCACTACGATGACAACAAATTCCTCGAATGCTGGTGAACCCTCAGCTGAATCCCTTGCACGGATGACACAAAACCTTAACAAAGTTGAAGCTCTGCGTGAGAGACTGGCAAAGGTTCTGGCCAACAGACACACGCATCAGGCCGCATTGGATGGCCCGAATCAGGATCTGTTCACCAAAGCCGCCAAAGCCTACATGCAGGAGGCGATGACCAATCCCGCCAAACTGATCGAGCACCAGCTGGGCTATTGGACCAAATCCGTCACCCATTTCGTGGAGGCCCAGCAGGCTCTTGCCAAGGGAACGCTGAGCGCGCCCGAAGACCGGACCCCGACAGACCGCCGCTTTGCCAACCCGCTGTGGGAGCAGCACCCCTATTTCAACTTTCTCAAACAGCAATACATGATGAACGCTGACGCGCTGGCGCAGGCGGTTGAAGATGTTGAGGATATGGAGCCGCGTGAGAAACAGCGGCTCAAATACTTCTCGCGCCAGATCATCGACATGATGAGTCCAACCAACTTTTTGGCAACCAACCCTGATGCGCTGCAACGGGCGGTGGATACCGAAGGTGAAAGTCTGATCAAAGGTTTGGAGAACCTTATTGGGGATCTTGAGGCCAACCACGGCGAGTTGATTGTCCGGTTGGCGGATGAAGGTGCGTTCGAGCTGGGCGGCAACATTGCCACCACGCCGGGAAAGGTTGTCTTCCGCAACAGGATGTTCGAGCTGATCCAGTACACGCCGACGACAGATCAGGTCCACGCCACCCCACTGGTCGTTTTTCCACCGTGGATTAACAAGTATTATATTCTGGACCTCAAGGCGCAGAACTCCTTTGTGAAGTGGGTGCTGGATCAGGGCTATACGCTGTTTATGGTGTCATGGGTGAACCCCGATGCCAGCTACCGCGACACCGGCATGGAAGACTACGTCGAGGATGGCTATGTGACCGCGTTTGAGCAGATCAAAGCGATCACGGGAGAAAAGCAGATCAACGCTGTGGGCTATTGCATCGCTGGCACCACACTCAGCCTCACGCTGAGCTTGCTGAAGCAGCGCGGCGACACATCGGTGAAATCTGCCACTTTCTTTACCGCGTTGACGGATTTCTCTGACCAAGGTGAATTCCAGCCCTTCCTCACGGATGACTTTATCGACGGGATCGAGGCCGAGACTGCTGACAAAGGGCTGCTGCCGTCGATTGTTATGGCGCGGACTTTCTCATTCCTGCGTTCGAATGATCTGGTCTACGGGCCCGCTGTCAAAAGCTACATGATGGGAGAAACCCCGCCGGCGTTCGACCTGCTGTATTGGAACGGGGACGGGGCCAACCTGCCTGCAAAGATGGCGGTGCAATATCTGCGCGGGCTGTGCCAGCGCAACGAGCTGGCGGATGGCGGGTTTGAACTGTGCGGACACCATCTGGTGCTGGACGAAGTGGATGTACCGCTGTGTGCTATCGCTTGCGAGACTGATCACATAGCCCCATGGAAAGACAGCTACCGCGGTGTCCAGCAGATGGGGAGCACGGACAAGACATTCATCATGACCCAATCGGGCCACATAGCGGGTATCGTCAATCCGCCCAGCAAGGGTAAGTATGGTCACTACACCAATCAGGATTTGTCCCTGAGCTATGAGGACTGGCAAGCAGGCGCCGAGTTCACAGCCGGATCATGGTGGCCGCGTTGGGAGGCATGGCTGACCGAGCGTTCGGGTGAGATGATTCCAGCCCGTATTCCCGGTGAAGGCGGCAAAGAAATTTTATGCGACGCGCCCGGCACCTATGTTGCCGTAAAGGCAAGGGGCTGAAATTTAACGCAGAATGGACACAACCCCTACGGGATGCTGCGGTGCAGAAATTGCTTGAAATGCCGCACTGCAGCGTCTATAAAGTTTGCAGACACAGCATCTTGGGCGACCCAGGGTAATGCGAAAGGAAATTCCGGATGGGTGATTTTGCCCGACGGCGCAAACAAAGGACTACTCCAATGGCAACTGCAACAACACCAGACATGACCGCAATGCTCAAAGACGTTATGGGCGCATTCAAAGTCGACACATCCGCAATGAACGCGTCTTTCAAGACATCCGCGACACTGAACGAAAAACTGTCCGGCGTTGCCCTGACAGCTGTAGAGAAAGCCACAGAGATTTCTTCCAAGTGGACAACAGACACAGTTGCAAAACTGTCCGAAATGGCAAAAGCCAAGTCCGAGCCAGCAGACTACGCAAAAGCAATGACCGATTTCGCAACGGCTTACTCCGAAGCTGCTTCCGAGCACATGGCTGCTTTCGCTGAAGTTGCGAAAAAAGTTCAGATGGAAACAGTTGAGCTGATGATGGCTGCCGGCAAAGACATGTCCTCCGAGGCACAGTCCGCAATGACCAAAGCGACATCCGACGTGACTGCTGCTGCGAAAAAAGCGACAGCAAAGTAAGTCTGGTTTCCAGATTTTCCGCTCTCCCCTCGGTGGGCGGTGTAAAGGAAGGGTGAGCTGCATGCAGCTCGCCCTTTCTTTTTGCGCATGCGGCGTCTAGGCTGCACTGCAGCACATCTTTCGCGGAGGAACGTACATGGCAGAAACGGGCAAACCCCTTCTGATCAAGAGATACGCCAGCAGGCGCCTCTACAACACCGAAACCAGTGACTATGTGACACTGGAAGACATCGCAGGTTTCATCCGCGATGGTCGCGAGGTTCAGATTATTGATCTGAAGTCCGGCGATGACCTGACCCGCCAGTATTTGCTCCAAATCATTGCCGAGCATGAAAGCCGGGGTGAAAGCGTTTTGCCTGTAGATGTGCTTAACGATCTGGTGCGCAGCTATATGACTGGCAAGGTCAGCGTTGTGCCCGAGTTCCTCGAGCAGTCCTTTGCGATGCTCCGCGACGGTCAGGCCAAGGTGATGGAGAATATCACCACGATGAACCCGCTGTCCAAAATGCCGGGCTTTGACGCTATGCAAGCCCAGCAGGAAGTCTTCTTGAAGGCGATGACCGGTGGCTGGAAAGGTGGCACAACGGGGCCCGCAGCCGAGCCGGAAGCACGGGAAACGGACAGCAGCGAGGATCTGGCCGCGATCAAGCGTCAATTGGCCGAGCTGCAAGACAAGCTGTCCAAGCTGAAGTAATTTTCAGGGGTGAATTTGAAGTAAGGCGGGTTTAGGCCCGCCTTACTTCATGCGCTGAGCGGTTACAGCCCCAAGCGGTCGCGTAGCGCATACCAGCTCATCGCTAGAACCAGCAGGGGTGACCTCACAGCAGGTCCGCCCGGAAACGGCGTGTTAGGCAGCGCGGCAAGCGTATCAAACCCGTCGCCGTCGCCTTGGATGGCCCGCGCCATCAGTTGACCTGCGTGAGTGGCGGTGCCAACCCCGTGACCGGAATAGCCCGAAGCAGATAAAATGTTATTCTCCCGCATCATATAGGGAAGACGCTTCATGGTGATGGCCAATGTGCCGCCCCACGCATAATCGATCTTCACGTCCTTCAGGGCGGGAAATACAACAGACATCGGTTTGCGGACCTTGGCGGAAATATCGGAAGGGAAGCGGTAGCCATAGCTCTCGCCTCCGCCAAACAAAAGCCGGCCATCGCCACTCAGCCGGAAATAATTCACGACAAAGCGGCTGTCGGCCACGGCCACGTCGCGGGGCAGCACCTCGGCAATCCGGTCGCCCAAAGGCTCGGTAGCGGCGATGAAATTGTTGATCGGCATGACCCGTGCGGCGACACGCCGGTTCAGCCCGCCCAGATAACCATTGCACGCAAGGATCACATGATCTGCCACCACATGGCCTGCGTCTGTGCGCAGGGTTGCGGGGGTGCCTTCGTCTATGGTGTGCACGGCGCTGCGTTCAAATATCTGGACACCTGCGGCAACAGCAGCCCGCGCCAGACCCAGTGCAAAGTTAAGCGGATGCAGGTGTGCGGCATCCATATCCAAAATCCCGCCGCGATAATCGGGGGAAGGGCAGACACCTTGTAGTGCGGCATGGTCCAACGTCTCGATGTGACCATAGCTGTATTTTGTCGCGAGATGTTCGGCGTAGCCATGCAGGTGGCGCACTTCGGCATCGGTTGAGCCTGTCCACGCCACACCCGGCTTCAAATCACAGTCAATCGAATGCTCTGCAATGAGTGACTTAACAAGGTTCTTCGCATCTTCCGCCAGTTCCCACAGCCGCGCTGCCGCAGCATCGCCCACCATCGCCTCCAGCGCGTCCTGTTCCGCCCGCTGACCAGAGCCCAGTTGCCCGCCGTTACGCCCTGAGGCCCCAAAGCCTACGCGCTGGGCGTCCAGCAAAATGACACTGCGGCCGGCCTGTGCCAGATGCAGCGCAGCGGACAGACCGGTATAGCCTGCACCCACAATGCAAACATCCGCCCGATGCGCCCCCTTTAGCGGGGCAAAGGGCAGCGCCGGTGTAGCGGTTGCCGCATACCAGCTGGGGGGATATTCCCCGCAGCGGTCATTTGCATAGAGAAGGTTCATCAGCGCTAGACGTTCAGCAGCAGGTGCTCCCGCTCCCAGGGCGAGATGACTTGCAGGAATTCTTCATATTCCGCTGCTTTTACAATGCTGTAGACACGGATGAATTCCGGCCCAAGCACCTCATGCAAAGCCGTGGATTCTGCCAGTACATCCAGCGCTTCGCCCATGGTGCGCGGGATGTCACCATCCCCCTCATAGGCGTCGCCTTTGAACTCGGGCAGGGGCATTTTGCCGGCCTTCAGGCCCAGATAGCCACAGGCCAAGGAGGCGGCGATGCCCAGATAGGGGTTGCAGTCCATACCCGCCAGCCGGTTTTCCACCCGTCGCGCAGCAGGGCTGCTCAGCGGTACGCGGATGCCCGTAGTGCGGTTGTCACGGCCCCATTCCAGATTGATCGGCGCTGCGTGGTCTTTCACATAACGGCGGTAGCTATTTACATAGGGTGCGATCACGGCCAGTGCTGCGGGCATGTGGTCCTGTAGCCCTGCGATGAAATGCATAAACGCCTCGGTCTCGTTACCTTCGGCATCAGAGAACATGTTTTTGCCCGTGTTGATGTCCAGCACCGAATGGTGAATGTGCATCGCCGATCCCGGCTCGTCCTCGATCGGCTTTGCCATGAAGGTGGCATAGCAGTCGTGGCGCATGGCTGCTTCGCGGATCAGGCGTTTGAAGTAGAACACCTCATCCGCCAACTTGACCGGATCACCGTGCAGCAGGTTGATTTCCAACTGGCCCGCGCCGCCTTCCTGCGTAATGCCGTCAATCTCGAAACCCTGCGCTTCGGCGAAATCATAGATGTCGTCGATCACGGGGCCAAATTCATCCACAGCCGTCATCGAATAGGCCTGACGCGCGGCAGCCGGACGGCCCGAGCGGCCCATCATCGGTTTGATTTCTTGCGCGGGGTCCAGATTGCGGGCGGTCAGATAAAACTCCATCTCGGGTGCCACGACAGGTTCCCACCCTTCGGCGCGGTAGAGATCGACCACACGCTTGAGCACGTTGCGCGGGCTGTAGGGGATAGCATTGCCATCGCGATCGTAAGCGTCGTGGATGATCTGGAGCGTCCAGTCGGCGGTCCAAGGTGCAGCTGTGGCGGTGGACATATCGGGGCGCAGGATCATGTCCCGCTCGATAAATCCATCCGACCCTGCGGCTTCGCCCCATTCGCCTGTAATAGTCTGGTAAAAGATGCTGTCAGGCAGATGAAAGCTGTCTTGCCGCGCGAATTTGGAGGCGGGCACCGCCTTGCCGCGCGCAATGCCGGGTAGGTCGGGGACGATACATTCGACCTCGTCGAGACGGCGGTCCTTGAGAAATTCCTTCGCGGCTTCCGGAAGGTTGTCTTGCCAATCGGCCATTAGGACCTCGCTTTGCTTTTGAAAAATTGCGCCATTCGGGCGGCGATATCGTTGCTGTTGAGAGGTTTGGTCAGTTCTGCTGTTGCGGCTTCCAGCAGGGCGTCAGGCACCACACCTTTACCGCGGGTCTTGATCAGCCCGTCGACAAATGCGGGGTTGAATTCCGGGTGAGGCTGGATGGTCCAGATGTTGTCACCATAGGCCAGCATGGCATTTGCACAAAAGTCCGAGCTACCCACAACGCGCGCGCTTTCGGGCAGCTGGGTTACCTGATCCTGATGCCACGCATTCAGCGCCAGCGGCTGACCGTCCAGCGTGTATTCGGTGCGCCCGACAGACCAGCCGCCCTCGAACTTCTCTACCTTGCCACCCAATGCTTGGGCGATGATCTGGTGGCCAAAACACACGCCAATCAGCGGCTTGCCCGTTGCATTGATCGACCGTATCAGGTCTTCCAGCGGCGGAATCCACGCATGATCCTCATAGGCGCCGTGTTTGGAACCGGTGATCAACCACCCGTCCGCGTCTTGCGGACCGGCGGGAAATTCACCATCCACCACCGAGAATGTCTCGTAGGTGAAGTCATTTCCGTCCAGCAACCGCTCGAACATGGTGTCGTAATTGCCCATCGTTTCGATCATGCCGTCGGGGGAATGCCCTGTGCGCAGAATACCAATTTTCATTTCTTACACCGTATCCAGATAAATCTCGACCTGCTCGGCGCGGTCGAGCTCTTCCATATAATGTAGTTCCTGCCGCTTGGTCAGGACAAGGTTCTGTATCAGTTCCGGCGCGAATATCCGTGCAACCGCTGCGTCTTTCTCGAATGCGTCGATGGCCGTGGCCCATGTATGCGGGATTTGGGGCAGATCGGCGGCATAGGCATTGCCAGTGATCGGGGCGGGCGGCTCTTTGCCATCTTCGATGCCGTTGATGGCCGCACCCAGAACGGCGGCCAGCATCAGATAGGGATTCACATCGCCACCCGACACGCGGTGTTCGATCCGGCGGGCCTTGTGGCTGCCAGAAGGAATGCGGATCGAGGATGTGCGGTTCTCATAGGCCCAGCTGATGCCGGTGGGGGCGTGACTGCCCGGCACCATCCGGTCAAAACTGTTGGCATGCGGCGCAAAGATCAGGGCGGAGCCGGCCATTGCTTCAAGACAACCGGCAACCGCGTGGCGCATTGTGTCCGTGCCATCAGGACCGCCATCGTCAAACACATTATTACCTTCGGTATCGAGCACCGAAAAATGTGTGTGCAGGCCGGAACCGGGATAATCCGCATATGGTTTCGCCATAAAGCTGGCGGCAAAGCCGTGACGCCGCGCAAGGCCGCGTACCAGCATCTTGAACAGCCACGCATCATCGGCGGCGCGCAGGGCGTCATCACAATGCATCATGTTGATTTCGAACTGGCCCAGACCGGCCTCTGATATGGCGGTATCGGCGGGAATGTCCATTTCTTCGCAGGCGTCATAGAGATCCGTGAAGAATTCATCAAACTGGTCCAGCGCACGGATTGACAGCGTTTCTGCCCCTTTGCGGCGCTTGCCCGAACGCGGGCTGAGTGGCACTTGCAGCTTGCGGCCACTGTCATCAATCAAGAAGAATTCCAGCTCTACGGCACAAACAGGTGTCAGGCCACGCGCTTTGAAGCGGTCCAGCACAGAACGCAGGGCATGGCGTGGGTCACCTGCATAGGGGCGGCCATCTTCATGGAACATCCAGATCGGTAGCAGGCCGGAAGGCGCCTCCAGCCACGGCATTGGCATAAAGCCACGCTCGGTCGGTTTCAGGACGCCGTCACGGTCGCCGCTGTCGAATACCAGAGGGCTGTCATCAATATCTTCGCCCCAGATATCAAGATTCAACACCGAGAAAGGAAAGCGGGTGCCTTCCTGGGTAATCTTATCCGCAAAGCGGGTGGGAATACGTTTGCCGCGCGGTACGCCGTTAAGATCGGCAGCTGCCACACGGATTGTGCGGACGTTAGGGTTTTTACGAAGCCAGTTATGCATAGGTCACCAGTTTGGCGCGCTGGCAAAGGTCGGTCCCACAAGATCAAGCGGACCTCACGCCTACGGCCAGCGCCGCGGGATTTGATCAAATTATTGATACTACCTTATCAAATTGGGGCGCAAGCGTATTTTTTGACGGGTCGCCGAAGGGAGGTGCCGGTTAAGCCTGCGGTTCACCAAGCCGTAGACAGATATCACCACAAGCGTCAGCAAGATGAAATAGCCTGCAAGGATCGGGTAGGGAATGAAGGGATTGAACGTCTTGTCCGCAAAATAGCTTGCGTAATAGAGCGCATCACCGCGCTGCTGCCATGCCGGAAAGCTGGAAATATAGACCAGTGTGGTCGCATGAAACAAAAAGATAGCCTCATTCGTGTAGGCGGGCCAGGCAAGGCGCATCATCGTAGGCCAGATCACATGGCGGAACCGCGACCAGCCCGACAAGCCGTAGGCATCTGCTGCCTCGACATCGCCTTTGGGAATGGATTGGAGTGCGCCATAGAAGATTTCGGCTGAATAGGCGGAGGTGTTGAGGAAGAGCACGATCAAGGCGCCCAGCCACGCCGAGGTGAGTGGGTCAAGGATCGCAAATTGTGACTTGAGGCTCAAAAACAAAAAGTAGGCAAAGAAGAACTGGATGAACAGGGGCGAGCCACGGAAAACGAAGATGAACCACTCGGACGGTTTGCGCAGGATCTTGCGCGGGCTGGCTTTGCCCAATGCCAGCGCTGTGGCAAAGAAAAAGCCGAACACAAGTGCGGTCAGGCCGAAATAGACGTTCCAGATCATGCCCGAGCCGATCAGGGTGAACTGTTCACACAGCGTGAAATCCTCACGCGGGAGCAGGCGTTCACCAATACCGATCGCGCGCAGCCCGTAGTCCTGAATGGTCTGGAGACAGCTCATGCAAGGCGCTCCGGCAGGAACGCCGAGGCCCGTTCGGCCGCGTTGCAAAGCATCACAACCTTCATGCCATCTTCCTTTGTGCTTCGCCGCCCGTTGTTGCCTGCCCGCGGGTCAGACGCTGCATCACGCGGTCCAGCATTTTTTCGGAGACAAAGGTGAACAGCAGATAAAAAATCAGCAGCGCTGCAAAGTACCACACCCGCCAATCCGGGTGCGGATAATCGGTAAAGCGGGTGGTCTTGGAGCCGCCCAATTCGCGCGCCCAATAAACGATGTCCTCGACCCCAAGCAAGAACAGCAGGGGGGTTGCCTTAATCAGCACCATCCACAGATTGCCCAGACCGGGCAGGGCGTAGACCCACATCTGCGGCACCAGCACACGCCAGAAGGTCTGGCGCGGAGACATGCCGTAAGCCTCTGCTGTCTCGATTTGAGCATGGGGCACAGCGCGCATTGCACCAAACAGGACATTGGCGGCAAAAGCGCCGAAAACAATGGCAAAGGTCAGGACCGCCAGCGAAAAGCCGTAGGTCTCATGGACCCATTGTGGCGAGCTGCCGAGTGGCATTTTGGCGGCCTGACAAACGAGGAAATCATTGCCCTGCCGAATGGGTTGGCCCCAGTCCGGGCAGAGCGCCTTGTGACGCAGGAATTCGATGCCCTGATCAAGCGCGATCACAAAGAACAGGAAAAACGCAATGTCCGGCACACCGCGCACGATCGCGATATAGGTTTTGCCGAACCAGCGCAGGGGCGCGATCCGGGAGCGGGCCGCTGAAGCGCCGCCAAACCCAAACGCCAGTGCAGCAGGTGCCGTGACGGCCAGCAAAGCCAGAACAGTCAGCACCGACCAATAGAGGTTCATGTGCTTGCCTGTGGTCAGGTAGCAGCTGAGCCATTTCAGGCCCTCGATCTGGGAAGGGTCGGCGCAATAGGTGAAAATGGGAACGCTCGTTGAAAAGGAAAGTTGCTGTTTAGACCCGTGGTGCTGGTGGTCGGGACGGGATTGAGTTTAAGGGCACAATAAAGAAGCGGGGGGCAGCGTTAAGCCGCCCCCTTTGTGCGTTATTCGAAGATTTTGGCTTCTTCACCGAACCATTTTTTGATGGCAGTGTTGATGGTGCCGTCTTCTTTCATGGAGGTAATCGCCGCGTCGAATTTGGCTTTCAGCTCGGTATCGCTTTCGCGCAGACCCATGCCAACGCCGCCGCCCAGTGGCACGTCGTCACCGACAAACACCAGCTCGCCGCCGGATTCTTCAACGGCTGGAACCAGCGCGTCTTTGTCTGCAAATACGGCGTCAGCTTCGCCATTGCGCACAGCAGCAACTGTTTCGTCATAGGTTGCGAATTCCAGCAGGGTGGCGCCGCTTTCGGCGACAAAGCCCGCCTGAATTGTACTGGTCTGAGCCGCGATTACGCCGCCTTTGATGTCAGCGTCTGCCGACAGTGCTGCATAGGCAGAGGCCGCTGGCGGAATGTAGTTCTGTGTGAAGTCGATCACCTGCTCACGCTCGTCTGTGATGCTCATGCCGGCGATGATTGTGTCATAGTTGCCGGAGGTGAGGTTCGGAATGATGCTGTCCCATTCGTTTGTGACCCACTCACAAGTCAGTTCGGCGCGTTTGCACATCTCGTCGCCGATTTCGCGCTCGTAGCCGTCAACCTCGCCTTTGTCGTTGAGGAAGTTGTAGGGAGGGTATGCGCCTTCGGTGCCCATACGGATTGTTTTTCCGTGGCCATCGGCGAATGCCATGCCGGCCATCAGCGCAACAGCGCCGGTCGCTAGAATAATCTTTTTCATGTGGTTTCTCCCAAGTGATGCCGGTTTCCGGCTTTATGCGGTGTGGGTTGCCGAAAGGAACCCTTGCAGTCGCTCTGATTTGGGCGCGCCGAACAGCGTGTCGGGTGGCCCTTGTTCTTCGATCAGGCCCTGATGCAAGAACACTACTGTGTCCGAGACATCGGCGGCCAGTTTCATGTCGTGTGTGACGATCATCATGGTGCGACCCTCGGCGGCCAGATCCTTGATCACCTTGATGACTTCCTGCTCCAGTTCGGGATCGAGCGCGCTTGTCGGTTCGTCAAACAAAAGCGCCTGTGGCTCCATGCATAGGGCACGCGCAATCGCTGCACGCTGTTGCTGGCCCCCCGAGAGTTGGGCCGGGTAGACGTCGCATTTGTCAGCGATGCCCACTTTGTCCAGATAGGCGCGGGCTGAGGCTTCTACTTCCGTGCGGTCGCGGCCGAGCACAGTCAGTGGCGCTTCCATCACGTTTTGCAGGATGGTCATATGGGCCCAGAGATTGAATTGCTGGAACACCATGCTAAGATTGGTGCGGATGCGCAGGACTTGCTTGGGGTCCGAAGGGCGGCGCGAATGGCCGTTTCCGCGCCAGCTCACAGGCTCGCCTTTAAACAGAACCTCACCTTGCTGGCTGTCTTCCAGCAGGTTGCAGCACCGCAAAAGTGTAGATTTCCCAGACCCTGATGACCCGATGAGTGACACAACATGTCCTTTGGGCGCGGCAATGCTGACGCCTTTGAGAACTTCCAAAGCGCCATATGCTTTGTGCAGGTCGCGTATCTCTATCACCGGTGTGTCTTTGGTCACGTTTGGCCAATCTGTTCCTGTTACATCAGGGATATGATGCGAGAATCGCGAAACTTGCAACGCAATATGCCTCGGAGAGGGGCGACCTATCGTCAGGTCAGCCAGAATTATCAGTCGGCGATGCGCTTTCGTGCATTTGCGCTATCCACGTCTGTGATGCCCAGAAGGTTCACCACAAGCCGCAACAGGGCGTCTTCTTCGCTGGCGCGCGTGCCGTCCGCCAGCACAACTTTCCACAGGGCCTCAACCACGGCGAGGCGGTCGTCATAGGCGACGGCCTCTTTGATGGCGCGGGTAAAGCGAACAGTATCAGGCGCTTCGGTCTCGAGCGTTTCTGCATTTGCCAGCAGGGCGTCCCGTTCAGCCGGAGCCAGCGCGTATCGCGCCGTGATAATGTCCTGGATGTGTGCACGCTCGGCGCTGCTGTAGTCATTGTCCGAACGGGCCACCCGTACCAACAAAGCCGTCAATGCGAGGCGCGCATCCGTATCCGGCATTTTGGCCGGCGCCGGATCTGACAATCTTTTCAAGAAGTCTGTGAACATAAGTATTACCTAGTGGGGTCGGCGAATTTTACAAACGATCTAAAGCAGTTTTACGCGTAGCGGCGATGTCTTCGTCGCTCAGGCCCAATGCTGTCTCGATCGCGAGCAGCTGCATTTCTTCTGCATCGTCGCGGCGACCGTCGGCCATGGCAATAGACCACATCGCGTCACCCAGCGCTTTGCGGTCGGCATAAGGCACCTCGTCGCGCAGGATTTTCGTGAACTCCGGCGTGCCGGGCGCATGCCGCTCCAGCGCTTCGCATTCGGCGCGCAATTTTGCGGCCTCCAGAGGTTTTAAATGGAACGTTGCCGCGAGCGTCCGGTCAATCTGGGCAACTTCAGCGGCGACATATTCGCGGTTTGCCAGAGCCACACGCACCAGAAGTGCCCCGAGGGCCAATTGCGCATTGGGTTGCGGGAGGGGTTTGGGCGAGGGCGCACGGCGCGGGAAGAGGCGTTCTAACATAGGGAATAACTAACCGGATTTGCGGCGATTGCCAAATTTAATTCTGTAACGGGACCAGTGTGACCTGACGTTTATCCCTCGTAGCCCTCAATTATGACCAGACTTCCGTCTGCCACTGTCATCCGGATGTCTTTAGCGGCCTGATAGCCGGGGCTCTCATAGCAGGCGACGGCCTCGGCGTAGCTGGGGAATTCGATCACAACAGTGCGGGCGTGGGCGGTGCCTTCGCGCACTTGCTGGGTGCCTGCGCGCACAAGAAATTTGGCGCCGAAGTCGGCAAAAGGTTTTGCATTGGCTGCGCGGTATTTATCGTAGACCTGCGCATCGCGCACATCCATGTTTCCGATCCAGTAGCCTTTTTTTGGCATGTTCCGTCTCTCCCTTTTTTATCTCAGTTTGGCAAAGCGCGCGGCGATGCGCTTGGCCTCTTCCGCCAGCCCGTAGGGCGGGTTTAGCACAAACATGCCGGAGCCTACCATCCCGTGACCCGGACGGGCGGGGGGGAAGCGGACTTCGTGGCGCAGGGCCTCCTTGTGCTGTGCACTCAGCGCTTCCAGCATCGGCTCATGGGCGCGGCTGGTCAGGATCGGGTACCACAGCGCGATGATCCCCACGTTCCACGCGCGTTGCAGCTTGGCGATGTGGCGAAAGATATCGGTGTAGTCGGTTTTGATCTCATAGCTGGGATCAATCAGCAGCATGCCGCGGCGTGGCGTTGGGGGGCACAGGGCAAAGGCCGTCTCGAAACCGTCGCGCAGGTGAATTTTGGCACCTGTGGGCGACATGGCAAGCTCGAGTGCTGCATGCTCGCGCGGGTGCAGCTCTGCCAGATGGATCTGGTCTGTGGGGCGCAAAAGATGGGCCGCGATGAGGGGGGAGCCGGGGTAGGCTTTGGGACCATCCTCTGTGACAACGCGGTCCAAAACTCTGGCGTATGGGTGGTCCGCGGCAAACCAGCCACGCGCCTGCGCGATACCTGCGGCGGCTTCGCCCGTCTTCAGGGCTTCTGTCGCCCCCAGATCATAGAGCGCACGGCCCGCGTGCGTCTCAAGATAGGTCAGCGGTTTGTCCTTGCGGGTGAGATAATCCAGCGTCCACGCAAGCAGTGCGTGCTTGTGAACATCCGCGAGGTTTCCGGCGTGATAGATATGTTGATAACTGAGCATGCAAACGGTGTAGCGGATGGGGGCGTGCGCGCAACGGTTAATGCAGGGATTTTGGCGTTGTGCGGGAAAAGGCGGTTAACGCCATAGCAGGTTGGGTTTTGTCGGGGTGCCATGGGTACACTGCGCGTACCCCCCTGTACACCGGTTGCGACACAGAGGGCGCGGTTAACGGAGCGTGCGGGGGTGAGGGTAAGGGACGCTGAAGGAAGGTCTGCTATGGGGGCCAAGTGAGCTACCCTGCAATTATTTCAATGACCGCTGTTGAGATCAACTCCAGCTGTCTCGACCGCTGTTTCGCGGGCTAATTTTTCGCGACTGCATCATAAATTTCGCGCGCGGCGTCGATTTTGGCAAGGTTGCCCAAGGTCCATTGCCCCAACGCATTGACGGGTTCGCGGAAGGACTGTCCCATTGGTGTCAGTTCATACTCCACCTTTGGCGGGATTGTAGGGTGGTATGTCGGGTTGACCAAACCGTCTCGCTCAAGCTCCTTCAAAGTAAGGCTCAGCATGGGCTGGGAGATGCCCAAGTTTCTCTTTAACTCATTGAAGCGAAGCGTTTCGTATTGGGCCAGAGAAATAATCACGAGCACACTCCAGCGGTCACCAACGCGCGACAAAACTTCGTTGATGCGTTTGCAATCTGGGCATTAAACTGAATCCAGCATGGCGGTTCCCTTTGTGTGACCGGGTGTCGTTGATGTGCCTTCTTATGGAGCAAGTCGGTTCTGAATACATCTTTGGTTACTAATATATACCGCACTGTAAGAGTGCCTACAATAGGATCAAAAAGATGACAGACAGCACCCTTCTCGAGCAGTTGAACTGGCGCTATGCGACCAAGAAAATGGACGCAACCAAGACCGTGCCACAAGACAAGCTCGATGTTATTATCGAAGCGATCCGTATGGCGCCAACATCAAGCGGCACCCAGCCTTTCGAGCTGTTGGTCGTGACGAACCCGGAGAAATTGGCCGCCATTCAAAAGGCTGCCGGCGATCAGGCCCAGATCACGGATGGGTCCCATCTTTTGGTTTTTGCTGCGTGGGATAATTACACCGCCGCGCGTATCGACGAGGTGATTGATATTAACGTGGAGGCACGCGGCGACTTGCCGATGTTGCGCGCTTATTACGACAACTTGAAAAACAACTATGTGCCGCTCGATGCTGATGTGAACTATGCGCATGCCGCCCGCCAAGCCTACATTGCCCTCGGGATCGCGCTGGTTGCTGCAGCAGAACAAGAAGTCGACAGCACACCAATGGAAGGGTTTGATCCAAGCAAAGTTGACGAGATATTGGATCTAAAAGCACGCGGCTTGCGGTCAGTCGTGCTGCTGCCTCTTGGCTACCGTGATGCGACTGGCGATTGGTTGTTGCCGATGGGCAAGGTGCGCAAATCACTGGAAACCATCGTTACGCACGTCGATTAGCCTGAACGGGGCGAGCTATCATTCTCGCATCAGACTGATCGAATGAGTAAAAATCGAACCGTGTAAAAGGAACAACCGAATACTAATAACTCGGTGATCTCTCTAGTCAAAAAAGCGCAAAGCGGTCATTGGCCGCTTTGCGGAAACAAGAAGAGGGGCTCAATGCGGCCCTTTGCAGCAAAAGCATTTAGAAAGCCTTTGTCGCTATCGGTGACCGCTCACACCAACCGCGACATATCCTTGGCCGCTTTCACAAACCCTTTGAACAGCGGATGCGGCTGGAAGGGTTTGGACTTCAGTTCGGGGTGGAATTGCACGCCGATGAACCATGGATGGTCGGACCACTCCACAATTTCGGGCAGTTTGCCGTCTGGCGACATGCCCGAAAACGTCATGCCGACTTTTTCCAGCTGTTCGCGGTAGGCGATGTCGACCTCATAGCGGTGGCGGTGACGCTCGTCGATCTTGGTGGTGCCGTAAACTTCGGCCACTTTCGAGCCATCCTTCAGCGTGGCGTCATAAGCCCCCAGACGCATCGTGCCGCCCTTGTCATCACCGACTTTACGTTCAACCTTGTGGTTGCCCTGCACCCATTCCTTGAGGTGGTAGACCACAGGCTCAAACCGCTTTTTGCCCTTGGATTCATGGTCAAACTCTTCGGAGCCGGCAGTGGACAGACCGGCGACATTACGCGCGGCCTCGATCACGGCCATTTGCATGCCCAGACAGATGCCCAGATAGGGCACTTTGTGCTCGCGCGCATATTGCGCCGCTTTGATCTTGCCTTCGGTGCCCCGTTCGCCAAACCCGCCGGGCACAAGGATCGCGTGGAAGCCGGCCAGATGGGAGGCCACATCATCGGAAGTGTCGAACACCTCTGCATCTACCCATTCGATTTTGACACGCACACGGTTGGCCATCCCGCCATGGGTCAGCGCCTCGGCGATGGATTTATAGGCGTCTTCCAGCTGGGTGTATTTGCCGACAATGGCAACTTTTACTTCGCCTTCGGGGTTGTGAATACGGTCGTAAACGTCATGCCAGACCGACAGATCGGGGCGCGGAGCAGGGGAGATGTCAAACGCATCCAGAACCGCCTGATCCAGTCCCTGCGCGTGATAGGCCAGCGGCGCCTCGTAGATGGATTTCAGATCATAGGCCGCAACCACTGATTCCTTGCGCACGTTACAGAACAACGCAATCTTCTCGCGCTCTTTCTCGGGGATCGGATGCTCGGAGCGGCAGACAAGGATATCGGGCGCGATGCCGATGGATTGCAGTTCCTTTACGGAGTGCTGGGTGGGTTTTGTTTTTAGCTCGCCGCTGGCCGCGAGATAGGGCAGCAGCGTCAGGTGCATAAAGATACATTGGCCGCGTGGCTTGTCGTGGCTGAACTGGCGGATCGCTTCAAAGAACGGCAGACCTTCGATGTCCCCTACGGTGCCGCCGATCTCGCAGAGCATGAAATCAACCTCGTCTTCGCCGACTGCAAGGAAATCTTTGATCTCATTTGTCACATGCGGGATCACCTGAATGGTTTTGCCCAGATAATCGCCGCGGCGTTCCTTCTCCAGCACGGTGGAGTAGATGCGGCCCGACGAGACGGAATCAGTCTTGCGTGCGGACACCCCCGTGAACCGCTCGTAATGGCCCAGATCCAGATCGGTCTCGGCGCCGTCATCGGTGACAAAAACCTCGCCATGCTCAAACGGGCTCATCGTGCCGGGATCAACGTTCAGATAGGGATCAAGCTTGCGCAGGCGGACGGAAAAGCCGCGCGCCTGCAACAGCGCACCAAGTGCGGCCGAGGCAAGCCCCTTGCCAAGTGAGGATACAACACCGCCGGTGATGAAAATATAGCGTGCCATGTAATGTCTCTCCCGTGCGCGAATATGCGTCTTTTCTGCGTCTGTTTGGCCTGCAAGGAAACACGCCAGTCGCGGTGCAAATTTCGCACCATCACGGGGTTTCATTCTAGCAGGATTCGGAAGGCCAAGGCAAGGCGATGGACGCAACATGATGTCGCGAAATTGCGCAGTGCCTCAACCTGTTGAGTTTATGTGCTTAGTCGAGTGTGGGAACCAGCGGGGCATTGTCGCCCTCGGCTGGTGGCAGCAGGCTTCCCGCCTCTGGCAACTGCGCCGGCTCACTCTGGTTTAATGCGGGTGGGGATGCGCTCAGACGGTCAAGCACCGAAACCCCTGCGGATTTCTGCGCGGACAAGATGGTCAGCGTGATCGAGGTTACCACAAATGCAGCACCAAAAACCCATGTCAGTTTGCTCATCGGGTTTGCCGCCGGACGGCCGGAGTTAGCGCCACCGCCGCCACCCATTCCAAGCCCGCCGCCTTCGGAGCGTTGCAGCAGCACCACGCCAATCAGGCCAAGTGCTAGGATAAGGTGGATGATCAGGACGACATTTTCCATGGGGTGCAGACTGCTCTTTTCTGGATCGGTTGGGGGTATCTAGGCAAGTTTGCTTATGGGGGCAAGGGAGGATGCGCGGATGATATGCGCTATGCCCCGTAGACAAGCCGATTATTGCAGGGCAATCTGGCTTTCATGCCCCATGACCACCATGATCACGATCACCCGCACGCCCTCTTGCCGCCCGCGCCCGCCTTGCGGGTTAGGGCGCTTGAGACGATATTGACGCAAAAAGGGCTGGTTGATCCGGCGGCCCTTGATGTCATCATCGACACCTATGAAAATAAGATCGGCCCGCGCAATGGCGCGCATGTGGTGGCCAAAGCGTGGAGCGATCCTGCCTTTATCGACGCTTTGCGGGCAGACGCAGACGCTGCCCTACTGGAACTGGGTTATTACGGCCGTCAGGGGGAGCATATGGTCGTGGTCGAAAACACTACCGACACCCACAACATTGTCGTCTGCACCCTGTGCAGCTGCTATCCATGGCCGCTGCTGGGCATTCCGCCGGGCTGGTACAAATCCGATGCCTACCGCGCCCGTGTCGTGCGCGAACCACGCGCCGTACTGGCTGATTTTGGCGTGACCTTGCCCGCTGATTCCTCTGTCCGGGTTTGGGATTCGACCGCCGAGGTCCGCTATCTGGTTATCCCCATGCGCCCCGAAGGTACCGAAGGCTGGTCCGAAGCCGCCCTGATGGATCTGGTCACCCGCGACAGTATGATCGGCACCGGACTGGCAAAGGTACCGGCATGAGCCGCGTTCATGACATGGGTGGGCGTTTTGGGGAAGGCCCCGTGGTGCCCGATGCCGATGACGTAGTCTTTTATACCGATTGGCATGCCCGCGCGCTGGCCGTCACACTTGCGGCCGGCAGTTTGGGCAAATGGAATATCGACGTCTCGCGCCATGCGCGCGAATCCCTGTCACCCAAGGATTACATGGCGTTCAGCTATTACGAAAAGTGGATGGGCGGGTTGGCCGACATGCTGGTGCATCGCGGTGTGCTGACCCGCGAGGAAATGGCAGATCAGACCGTCACGCAAATCAGTGATCTTGCCGACAAAAAACTGACCGCTGATCAGGTCGCGGTCGTGTTGGCACGCGGTGGCCCCGCAACCCGTGACAGCGATGTAGCCCCTGTTTTCAGTGTCGGGGATGCGGTGATGACCCGGCGCATCGCCGAAAACGTGCTGGTTGCAGGCGGCCACACCCGTTTGCCCAAATACGCTGCCGGTGCCCGCGGTCGCATTCTGCGCTATCACGGTACCCATATCCTGCCAGACAGCAATGCACATGGGCTGGGCGAGGCGCCCGAGCCGCTTTATGCCGTCATCGTCCCGGCATCCGAGCTGTGGCAACACCCCGAACACCCCCGCGACGAGGTCGTGCTGGACCTGTGGCAAAGCTATCTGGAGCCTCTATGACCAGCGCACCCGAACCCGTTTTCGAAGCCCCCTGGCACGTGCAACTCTTTGCGCTGACCGTGCATTTGAACGAGGCGGGGCATTTTGTCTGGGGCGACTGGGCCGAGCGCTTTGGTGCCACACTCAAACAGCACGGGCTGGCCAAGGAACTTAACGGCGGCGAGGATTACTTTGCCGCGTGGCTGGAAACGCTTGAGACGTTTCTGGCTGAGATCAACATGGCAGACCCCGCCGCAGTCGAGCAAATGCGCGCGCGGTGGGAGCATGCCTATCTGCACACCGCCCACGGCGCGCCTGTTTCACTGGATTAGGCAGCAGGGGGCCGTGGGTGATTTTTGCCTTCGTTTCACGCGAAGGGTGGCGAAATTGATACCTCAACGTTAGGTTACATGCTGCGATTAGTGGCTTCGAACACAGCCTCTCGGCAAAACAACCAGCCTGAAATTTTTGAGTTCAAACCAAGTATCGCGCGTAGTCCTTTTGACACAGAGCGGCCCCTAATCTGTGTATTCTGGGCGGCCTCTACCGCGCCTTGGAAAGCCCCCCAATTTCCAGAATGTGGCTGAGAACCTCGTCAGTCCCTTCACCATGCCGCAGCGCGCAAAAGACGAATGGCCGCCCGTTGCGCATGTTTTTGCAGTCTTGCTTCATCATATCCAACGAGGCGCCAACATACGGTGCAAGATCGGTTTTGTTGATGACAAGCACGTCCGACTTTGTCAGCGCGGGCCCTCCTTTGCGCGGAATGTCTTCTCCGGCTGCCACGTCAATCACATAGAGAGTTACGTCCGCCAGTTCGGGGCTGAAAGTCGCAGACAAATTGTCACCGCCGCTTTCGATCAGAACAATATCAAGATCAGGATGGCGTGCGCGCATCTGCGCGACGGCGGCAAGATTAATCGAGGCGTCCTCGCGAATTGCAGTATGGGGGCAACCGCCTGTTTCGACACCTATAATGCGGTCTTGTGGCAGAATTTGCATCCGCATCAACGCCTCCGCGTCCTCTTGGGTGTAAATGTCATTGGTGATCACCCCAATCGAGAAGTCGAGCTGCAATGCGCGGGCAAGGCAGGCTGTCAGGGTCGTTTTTCCAGCCCCGACAGGGCCACCAATCCCGATGCGCAATGGACCGTTGAGTTCTGTCATGAGCGGAATATCCTTGGTTGAAGGGGTTCGTGTTGCATGGCTGCGATATCCGAGAGAAAGGCGGTGCTGCTCAGATCATCCAGCGTGGCGTCTCGGGTCTCGCTGGCAATCCGGTCGCACAGGGGGATCAGGGCTGCGACAACCCTTTGACCCTCCGTTTGGCCCAGCGGTACGGCCCGCACCGCCGCAGATACCAGATTGGCGGCAAAGGCATGGAGATATAGCGCCGTTGCCAAGTCGACGTCCAATTGCATGTGGGCAACTGCGCGGCCGACGGCGACAGGGTAGCAAACTGTTGCCTGATCGCTGCCCCAAATCGCGGCAGTTGTTTGGCTGAATGCGGTCCCTTGAAGCTGCGTTTCAAGCACGCGCTCGCTGGATGCGGAAACCGCCAAAGCCGTTTGGTTTACATCCTCCAAGGCCGCCTCCGACCCACATGCATGAGCCACGCGTAACAGGATGCAATCGTTTCTCCCGCTGCCATAGTTCAAAACGTCCGATAGCCATTGCTCTAGCCCGACGGCAGTTGCGATTGCACCGTCTTGAATGGCTGTTTCCAGACCGTGCGAATAGGCAAACGCGCCCACAGGAAATGCCGGTGACAGCCATTGGGCGAGGGTCAGAATATTGTGTTCAGTGCTCATGTGCGGTGGCGACATGTTCATGGGAGTGGGTGCGGCCATGACCATAGGCGCCGCCTTCGGGGGTGAAGGCGGCTGTAAGCGGTTCAACAACAGCGCCGAGGTGTTCCAGCATGTGGCCAATGACGGGATCAGCCTGGATCAGCAGGTGATCGGTATTGATCTGGCAAGGCGTATGACGGTTGCCGACATGCCACGCCAGCCGCACAAGGTCAGGGCCGGATATCTTATAGAGTTCCTCAACGCCCGCAGTAATCTGGACCAAAAGGCCGTTATCAAGTTCAAGCGCGTCGCCATCATCCAGTGAGGTGGTCTGTGCCAGATCGACGATAAAGGCTTCGCCCGACGTGGTGGTGAGCCGTTTGCGGCGCAGGAAACGCCCGGTATAGTCCAGCTCGCATGTGGTTGCGGGGCCAGACCAATGCCCTTTGCGGTGCAGGATTTGCGCAATAGGAAGGTGTGTCATAACGTCCTCTCAGAACATGAAATAGCGTTGCGCCATCGGCAGCACTTCAGCAGGTTGGCAAGTCAACAAAACGCCATCTGCGCGCACCTCGTAGGTTTCGGGGTGGACCTCGATTTGTGGCAGGGCGTCGTTTAGAATCATGTCGGCTTTGCCGATGTTGCGCGTATTGCGCACTGCTACGGTTTGCTTGGAGAGCCCCAATGTGTCGCCAATGCCGGCATCCTGTGCCGCCGCAGAGACAAAGCTGATCGAGTTATGCCGCAGCGCAGTGCCGTAAGCGCCGAACATCGCGCGGCTGTAGACGGGTTGCGGTGTGGGGATTGACGCGTTGGGGTCACCCATTTGGGCCACCACAATGGTCCCCGCCATCAGGACCATCTCGGGTTTGACGCCAAAGAATGCAGGGTTCCACAACACAAGATCGGCACGTTTCCCAACCGTAACATCGCCCAGAACATGGCTTACACCTTGGGCAATCGCCGGATTGATTGTGTATTTTGCAATGTAGCGGCGCACGCGTATGTTGTCGTTGTTGCCGGTTTCTTCCGCTAATGCACCGCGTTGTTTCTTCATCTTGTCTGCCGTTTGCCATGTGCGGATCAGCACCTCGCCGACACGGCCCATGGCTTGCGAATCGGAGGCGATGATCGAAAACGCACCGATGTCGTGCAGGATATCTTCTGCCGCAATCGTCTCGCGCCGGATGCGGCTCTCGGCAAAGGCGATGTCTTCGGGGATTGATTTGTCGAGGTGGTGGCAGACCATGAGCATGTCCAGATGCTCTTCGAGCGTGTTCACCGTGAAGGGGCGGGTCGGATTGGTAGAGGAAGGCAGGACATTGGCATCCCCGCAAATCTTGATGATGTCGGGGGCATGCCCGCCGCCCGCACCTTCGGTATGGAAGGCGTGAATGGTGCGGCCCTTCATCGCGGCGACGGTATGCTCGACAAAGCCGCTTTCGTTTAATGTATCCGTATGGATCATCACCTGCACGTCCATGTCGTCGGCAACCGACAGGCAGCAATCAATCGCGGCCGGTGTTGTGCCCCAATCCTCGTGCAGCTTCAGCGCACAGGCCCCTGCGTTGACCATCTCGATCAATGCGCCGGGTTGGCTGGCGTTACCTTTGCCCGACAGGCCGATATTCATCGGAATGCCGTCAAACGCCTGCAACATCCGCCCGATATGCCACGGGCCGGAGGTGCATGTCGTGGCCAGCGTTCCATGCGCGGGGCCGGTGCCGCCGCCAAAACAGGTGGTCACGCCGGAATGCAACGAGTCCTCCATCTGCTGGGGGCAGATAAAGTGGATGTGGCTGTCCATGCCGCCTGCGGTCAGAATGCGACCTTCACCTGCGATGATTTCCGTGCCGGGACCGATGATGATATCGACGCCGGTTTGCGTGTCGGGATTGCCCGCTTTGCCGATGGCATGGATCAGCCCGCCTTTCAAAGCGACGTCAGCTTTGTAGATGCCGGAATGGTCCACGATCAACGCGTTGGTAATGACGGTATCGACGGCTCCGCCCGCCCGGGTGACTTGGGACTGGCCCATTCCGTCGCGGATGGTTTTGCCGCCGCCGAACTTTACCTCGTCGCCGTAACGGGTCAGGTCACGCTCTACCTCGATGATCAGATCTGTGTCAGCAAGGCGAAGGCGGTCTCCGGTGGTGGGGCCATACATGGCGGCATATTGCGCACGGGGGATTTGGGTGGGCATTACAGGTCTCCCATAACTTGGGCGTTAAAGCCAAAAATGCGTCGCGCCCCGCCAAACGGGATCAGCTGCACCTCCCGGCGTTGACCGGGTTCGAACCGCACAGCGGTGCCAGATGCAATATCAAGGCGCAGACCCCGCGCGGTAGCGCGGTCAAACTCCAGCGCCGGGTTGGTTTCTGCGAAATGGTAGTGACTGCCGACCTGCACAGGGCGGTCGCCCGTATTGGCCACCATCAGGGTAAGGGCCTGCGCACCGGCATTAAGGGTTAGGGTGCCTGCGGCAGGGAAAACCTCGCCGGGGATCATTTGCGTGTTGCCAGAATGACCGAGGCTACTGCAATGAGCAGGACTCCCCCCACAACAGGCAGCCAGCCGGGATCATTGAGATGGTGATGCAGATGTGTGCTGCTATGCGCTGCGGCCAGAGAGGCGGTGAACACATAAACCAAGGGGGCAAGCAGATGTTTCATATCAAGTCCTTCTGTACAGTTTCAGCGAATTGGGTTGTGGACAGTGACCAGTTTGGTCCCGTCGGGAAAGGTGGCCTCGACCTGCACCTCGTGGATCATCTCGGGGATGCCCTGCATACATTGGTCGCGGGTAATGACGTGACCGCCGGCCTCCATCATATCAGCGACAGAGCGCCCATCCCGCGCGCCTTCAACAACCGTGTCGGTGATCAAAGCAATGGCTTCCGGATGGTTGAGTTTTACGCCGCGCGCCAAGCGTTTTCGGGCGACCTGGGCGGCCATTGCGATAAGCAGCTTGTCTTTTTCGCGGGGGGTTAGTTGCATGGTTTATAGCCTCCAGGACGCGGGTAAAGTGTTGTTTGAAAGGTGCTCGAGGATAGGGATCAGGCCGCGCCTAAGCTCGAAGCTGTCGATGGCAAGCAGGCGGATCACCAGCACATCGTCTGCCAGCATGCTGGCTCCCGCCGTTTGCGGCAGCGCTGCGCGGACTGTTTTGAGGTGGCGCCCTGCATCGGGGCCAACCATCACGATGCTTGCCATTGCACCGGCCCCGTTTGCGATGGCGGGACGGGCCAGATGTGCAGCGGCATCGCCGTGGAGGTCCATCCCGTCAATATAGAGAGGGCGGCGATTGCGGGTGATCCTGATGCGATCCTGAAAGATCACATCGTTTAACACTTCGCGCATGGCGGCGCGGCCGAAGACCACGGATTCGACCATCAACAGGCGCGCGCGCGGGGCCAGATCAATGTTCAATCGCCGCCGCAACGCGCAGCGGTCAAACAGGATCAACTCTTGCGGCAGCCAATTCAGGCTGGCCCCGTCTTGAACCGACACGTCTGTGGTAACGCGGGCAATCTCGCCAGATTGCGCGCGGTAGGCGCGTTCGGCGGCTTGGGTGGTCATTCTCAGCGTGGCGCCTGTTTGCACTTCTATCTCGAGGGAAAACTGATCACCGCCGGTGATGCCACCAGCCGTATTGACCAAAATCGCCTCGGCATCGGGCCTGTAGGTCCGCGGCAGTACCAACCTGAACGATCCCGACTGGCGCAGGTCACGGAGGCGGGTAACGCCGTGCTCGTCCCCAAAGACATAGAGCCTTCCCGAGCCACGGGCGCGTGGCTGTTCTAGCCCCGTTCGAGGCAAATCGGTATGGAAGAGTTGGTTGATAAGAGACCCCAGCAAAACGTCGTGTTGCCTGTATTTCCAACACATTGAGGGGTGGTGCGGCAGAGATTAGGCCAAAACCATCTTGCGAAATCGCGCAAATGATTAATTTCAGGGCGGCCAAGATGATTGGTGCGTAACTATTGAGCATTAACGTAGAGCGGATGACTTTATGCGCAGTCAAAATTGCCCTCTGCGCTGCGACGCAGCAATCTCGGTGCATCCCCGGCCGTCGAATCGTGACGGTGACGGTAGGGTGTGTGACGACCGGATGAATTGGACCTCAGACCAGCCGCCACACGGTTTGCAACATTTAAGTTGCAGGGTGTAGCTAATCGCCATGTCTTGCGAGAGCAAGATGCGACGGGTGTCCCTGCAAGGAGATATCTTATGAAAACGACAACTGCTCTTGCCACCGTCTTTGCCCTTGGTACGGCACTACCTGCCATGGCCGCCGATTGCCCGATCAAAGTGGGTGTCCTGCACTCGCTCTCCGGTACGATGGCGATCTCGGAGACCACATTGAAAGACACGATGGAAATGCTGATCGAACAGCAAAACGCCAAAGGTGGCGTGTTGGGCTGTCAACTTGAGGCAGTTGTTGTGGATCCGGCCTCGGACTGGCCCCTGTTTGCCGAAAAGGCGCGCGAATTGCTGACAGTGCAGGAGGTCGACGTGATCTTTGGGAACTGGACCTCCGTTTCACGGAAATCTGTTCTGCCTGTTATCGAAGAGTTGAACGGGCTGCTGTTCTACCCCGTACAATACGAGGGTGAGGAAAGCTCGAAGAACGTGTTTTACACAGGGGCTGCGCCGAACCAGCAGGCCATTCCCGCGACGGATTACTTTCTGGAAGAACTGGGCATCGAGAAATTCGCACTTCTTGGCACCGACTATGTGTACCCGCGCACGACCAACAACATCTTGGAGGCTTACCTCCAGTCCAAAGGCATCGCGGATAGTGATATATTTGTAAACTATACACCTTTTGGCCATTCTGACTGGTCAAAGATCGTGGCCGATGTTGTTGCACTGGGTGCAGATGGCAAGAAAGTCGGCGTGATCTCGACCATCAATGGCGATGCGAACATCGGTTTCTACAAAGAGCTGTCAGCGGCAGGTATTTCAGCCGATGACATTCCGGTTGTGGCGTTTTCAGTCGGAGAGGAAGAACTCTCCGGTCTGGATACCAGCAACCTCGTCGGCCATCTCGCTGCGTGGAATTACTTCCAATCCGCAGACACGCCGGCCAACGCAGAATGGATCGCCGCTTGGAAGGCCCGCATGGGCGAAGAGCGCGTGACCAATGATCCGATGGAGGCCCACTACATCGGCTTCAACATGTGGATCGCGGCTGTAGAGGCAGCAGGGACGGCGGATGTGGATGCCGTGCGCACAGCGATGTACGGGCAGGAATTCCCGAACCTGACCGGCGGCACAGCCGTTATGTTGCCCAACCACCACCTCGCCAAACCCGTTTTGATCGGCGAAATTACCGCGGAGGGCCAGTTCGATATCATCAGCCAGACTGCGGAAGTACCGGGGGATGCATGGACGGACTTCCTGCCAGGATCCGCCAAGTTGGTGTCGGATTGGAAGGACTTGGGCTGCGGTATGTATAATACCGAAACAAAGAGCTGCGTGCAGACATTGTCCAACTACTGATCGCGTCTAGCGAGGGCACGCATCAGCGTGCCCTCCACCTCTGATTTCCCGGAATATGATTATGAAGACCTTGCTGCTCGCCTTGTGCTTTGCGCTTTCTTTTTCCTCTTGGGCTTCGGCCCAAACGCACCTTGTTCAAGATGTGTTGCAAAGCCAGCGGACCTTGATCGAGGAAAGTTCGCGCAACACGATAGGCCCTGCGATCGACGCCTTGGTGGCAAGCGGACTGCCCCAGATGCAGACCGTGCTGGAGGTCTGGCAGGCCAAGGATATGTGGCAGCGCAAGGCGGATGGTTTGTTCTTTCGCGCAACCAAGAACGCAGATGGCATGTACACGCTGCGAAGCTTGGATACGGGCGCGGAGGTAAGCACTGCCGCCTCTACCGATCTCAGTCAGCTCAAGCCCAACAGCGGCGTGAGGGCGATGATCGCAACAGCCCTTGTCCAGTTCCAACTGTCCGATCCTGACCCTGTCAAACGCGCTGATGCACTGGTTTCGATTTCCCGTGATCCGGGGGCCGCGTTGCTGGCACCGCTGCGCGCCTATATCACAGCCGAAACGGATGAAGGCATTCTGGCCCGCAAGACGCGGCTGGAGCGGCTGATGACCATGGCCTACGACAGCGATGTGGCAAGCCGCGTGGCAGCCATAGACCAGATGTCAGGCGATCTGGGAGTTGATTTTCGCGCAACGCTAAATCCGATCCTGACGACAACACGCGTTATATCGCAGACCCCGCCAGAGGCGAATATCGCCCAAGAGGTGATTGCGGGCAGCGATGCGCTGACGCGTGAACTGGCCTATGCGCTGTTGGTCGCTGCGGGTGATGCGCCCGTCGAGATTTCGAAGGAAGCCCGCGATACGGCCCTTCAGGCAAACATAGAAGGGGGAAGGATCGCGGGTTTTCCAGTGGCGCAATTGTCCACCGAAGCCGCGCGGGATGAGGCATATGATGCGCTGGTCTCGGGTAACCTGGCAGCGCCGCGCGTGACGTCGGCAGACATAGACGCAAGCCTGGCCAACGTTCGGTTCTTCGATGTCTATACGGAACCTTCCCAAGTGGTCACTGCGGCTGCCGAAGCTGCTCTTGCGGCATCCGAGACACGGGTTGCGATCAGTCAGGCGGCTGATCTGGGGCTGGATGCTCTCTCGCTGGCGTCGATCTATTTTCTTGCCGCCATTGGCCTTGCCATCACCTTTGGTGTCATGGGGGTTATCAATATGGCCCATGGTGAATTCATCATGATGGGGGCTTATACCGGCTATGTCGTACAGCTTTTTGTGCCCAACCACACTGCCTCTATCCTGATCGCGGTTCCGTTGGCATTCGCGGTTACTTTTGCCGCCGGTGTGGCATTGGAACGTCTCGTTGTGCGCTGGCTCTACCACCGTCCGCTTGAGACATTGCTTGCGACTTTCGGGGTTTCTATCGCGCTGCAACAACTGGCCAAGAACATCTTTGGCACCCAAGCCCGCCCGCTGACCGCGCCCGCATGGCTGGACGGGGCATGGGCCATCAATGACGTGGTCTCCATCAGCTATATCCGCATAGCAATTTTTATCCTCGCGCTGCTGTTTTTTGCACTGTTCGTGTTCATCATGAAGCGTACGCGATTGGGGCTGGAGACCCGCGCAGTCACGCAAAACCCCCGCATGGCGGCGAGTATGGGGATCAATCCGGATCGCGTGAATATGCTGACCTTCGGGCTTGGCTCCGGCATTGCAGGGATCGCAGGTGTCGCGATCGGGCTGTTCGCCAAGGTCACGTCCGAGATGGGCAGCGACTACATCGTGCAGAGTTTTATGACCGTTGTTGTGGGCGGTGTTGGCAATATCTGGGGCACGCTGGCAGGGGCCGCGATGATTGGCGGGTTCCAGAAAGGCATCGAATTCCTGAACCCCTCCAACACGCTGGCAGCACAAAGCTATATGATCATCTTTATCATCATCTTCATACAATTCCGGCCACGGGGCATCATCGCGCTCAAAGGCCGTGCGGCGGGGGATTGAGCCTGTGAACAAATCATTTATCGCGCGCAATCCATCAGTCTTGATCTTTTTGTCGATACTGGCGCTCTTCACATTGGTGGTTACCGTACTCTCCGAAGGGTTCGGCGTTGGTGTCATCTCCACCAGTTTCGTCAAGGTTCTGGGTAAAACGCTGTGCCTTTGCCTGATCGCCATCGCGATGGACCTGATCTGGGGCTATGCCGGTATCCTGTCGCTGGGTCATTTCGCGTTTTTCGGCCTTGGCGGCTATATGATCGGCATGTGGTTGATGTATGAGCGTACCCGCCAGATTGTCGTGGGGTCCCTCTCGGAAGGCGTGCTGCCCCCGACCCCTGAGGAGATCACCGCTGGCATTGGCAACCAGATATTCGGTGTTGTAGGTAGCAGTGAATTTCCTTTGGTCTGGGCCTTTGCGGATAGTCTGGTTTTGCAGTTGGTCTTTGTCTTGGCGGTCCCCGGCGTCCTTGCGTTGGTGTTCGGGTGGCTGGCCTTCCGCAGCCGTGTGACAGGCGTTTACCTGTCGATCCTGACCCAAGCGATGACTTTGGGCCTGTCGCTATATCTGTTCCAGAATGCAAGCGGGTTGCGCGGTAACAACGGCTTGTCCGGTTTGCAAAACCTGCCCGGTGTCACCGCCCCGCAGTCGGTTGTTTCCCTGTGGTTCTTTTGGGCCTCGGCGCTGGCGCTTGGCCTTGGTTACTTGTTGATCGCATGGGTGGTTTCGGGGAAATTTGGCTCTGTCATTCGGGGTATCCGTGACAACGAGGCGCGGGTGAGGTTTCTGGGCTATTCGGTCGAGACCTACAAACTGGCTGTCTTTACGCTGACGGCTTGTATCTCAGGTATTGCAGGAGCGCTCTATTACCCCCAAGCAGGCATCATCAATCCCGCTGAGGTAGCCCCGATTGCCTCGATCTACCTTGCCGTTTGGGTGGCCATTGGCGGGCGCGGACGACTTTACGGCGCGGTGATCGGCGCGGCGTTTGTCAGTCTTGTCTCCAGTTGGTTTACAGGGGGGCAGGCGCCGGATGTGTCATTGGGTTTCTACACGGTCAAATGGGTGGACTGGTGGCTGGTGCTGCTTGGCCTCAGCTTTGTTTTTGTGACGCTATATGCCCCGAACGGCATCGGCGGCCTGATCGATTTATTCAAACGCAAGCGCAAGGAAACAGACGCATGAGCACGCTTCTCGAAGTCTCCGGTGTCACGGTCAGCTTTGACGGTTTTCGTGCCATCAACAACCTGTCTTTCCAAATCGCCGATGCAGAATTGCGCGCGGTCATTGGGCCGAATGGCGCGGGCAAGACCACATTCATGGACATTGTCACGGGCAAAACGCGGCCAGATGCGGGGCATATCCTGTGGGGAGAGAAGAGCCTGTCCTTGATCGGGATGTCAGAGGCGAAAATAGCCCAAGCCGGAATCGGGCGCAAATTCCAGAAGCCAACAGTGTTCGAGGAACAGACGGTACAAGAGAATTTGATGATGGCCCTGCGCAAAGACCGCGCGCCACTGGCTGTCCTGTTTTTCAAACCCTCCGCATCAGATTTTGCGCGCGTTCAAGACCTTGCCTGCGAGATCGGATTGAGTGATGCGCTCTTGCGCATCTCCGGCGAATTGAGCCACGGCCAGAAGCAATGGTTGGAGATTGGCATGTCGCTGGCGCAGGAGCCGAAACTGTTGCTGGTTGATGAACCCGCCGCAGGCATGACACCTGCCGAGCGGGAAAAAACCACCGCAATCCTCGTCGAGGCCGCAAGGACCCGCGCGGTTGTGGTGGTTGAACACGATATGGAGTTTGTCAGGCGCCTTAACTGTAAGGTCACTGTGCTGCATGAAGGTGCGGTTCTGGCTGAGGGGTCGTTGGATCATGTGACAAAAAACCAAGACGTCATCGACGTCTATTTGGGGCGATAGAAGATGTTGGACGTAAAGAACCTCAACCTCCATTACGGCAATTCGCAAATTCTTTATGACATCTTGATGCACGCCAAATTGGGCGAAGTCACCTGTGTCATGGGGACCAATGGTGTTGGCAAAACCAGTCTGCTCAGGGCGATTTCGGGTACGCATCCGCGCTCGGGCGGAGAGCTTGCATTTGACGGTCAAACTCTGGGTCCGGTGGGGGCGCATAGAATGGCGCAGTTGGGCGTTGGCTATGTCCCGCAAGGGCGCGATATCTTTCCATTGCTCACTGTACGTGAAAACCTGCAAACAGGATTTTCCTGTTTGCCCAGATCAGAGCACTTTATCCCTGACGAAATCTATGAGCTGTTTCCTGTTCTGAAGGAAATGGCGCACCGTCGGGGGGGCGATCTCTCGGGGGGGCAGCAGCAGCAGCTGGCTATCGCCCGTGCGCTTATCATCAAGCCGAAATTGCTTTTGTTGGATGAACCAACCGAAGGCATCCAGCCCAACATCATCCAACACATCGGAAAAGTCATAGGGCTGCTGCGCGACCGTGGTGATATTGCGATTGTTCTGGTTGAACAGTACTTTGACTTTGCGTTTTCATTAGCGGATCAGATCGTTGTTTTGCGGCGCGGCAAAGTGATAAAGAATGCTCCCAAGAGCGAGATAAGCCGCGAAGATATTCTGGGCCTCGTCTCTGTCTGAATATTCCGCGGGAAGAACCCGTGCCGTCGGATAAGCCGCACTGGTGGGTTGAATGCGAAGCGACCGTTTTTTGGACGAACTAGAGCCGCAGTTGCACAGTTTCGGCTGAGCAAAGTCTGGCCAATATTGCAGAGCTGTCCCCGTCAGGCGTCGACATCATCCACATCCGCTTGACCGGACAATGCACGGCGCACGATGCTCCAGCTCAGCCCGATGGCCAAAACAAAGCTGAGTGCCCCCAGCCCCAGCCAGACGTTCATACTGGGGTCTTCAAGACGCAGAATCCCCAAATCATAAAGGACCCAGATGCCCGCACCTACCAGCGCCAGCACCAGCACCATGCCAAAGCCGCCGATGCTGCGCAGGGTGGCGCGCAGGTAGATGATATAGCCGATCAACAGCAGCAGCCCTGTCAGCACCGCAATTGAAATGTTCATCCCGCCATAGCTGCGCACCCACTGCACATAGTTATATTTGGTCGGGTTAAACGTGGCGGCAAGCAGTGCAAATGCACAAATCCAGCGGATAAAAAAGCCCATTTGGGGGAGGTCCTTTGTCTGATCTGGGCGCAATATCAGAGCGCTGGATGCAAAAGTCTATGGCCGCGTGTCAGTTTCCGGTTTCATGCGCCCGCGCAGACGGCTATTAGGGGCACGGATTTGGACTGCGCATGCGGCGGGTCTGCCGCTGCTTTGAGAGGAATATCATGGCCAATGTTGTTGTCGTAGGCGCCCAATGGGGTGACGAAGGTAAAGGCAAAATCGTCGACTGGCTCTCCGAGCGGGCCGATGTGATTGCGCGTTTTCAGGGTGGGCATAACGCCGGTCACACGCTGGTCATTGACGGCGAGGTGTTCAAACTCTCGCTGCTGCCCAGCGGAATCGTGCGCGGTGGCAAACTGTCGGTCATCGGTAACGGCGTGGTGCTGGACCCTTGGCACCTGGAAAAAGAGATTGCCGGCCTGCGGGGCCAAGGTGTGACGATTACGCCAGAGACACTGATGATTGCGGAAAACACGCCGCTGATCCTGCCGATCCACGGTGAGCTGGACCGCGCGCGTGAAGAGCAGACTTCCGTTGCGAAAATCGGTACAACGGGACGCGGCATCGGGCCCGCCTATGAAGATAAAGTCGGCCGTCGTTCCGTCCGTGTGGCTGATCTGGCGGATGATGCCACGCTGGAGCTGCGCGTGGACCGCGCATTGGTGCATCACGATGCATTGCGCCGTGGTTTGGGGCTGGAGCCTGTTGACCGTGCGCGTTTGCTGGCTGATCTGCGTGCAATTGCGCCCAGTGTGCTAGAATATGCGGCCCCGGTTTGGAAAATTCTCAACGAGAAGCGCAAAGCGGGCAAGCGTATCTTGTTTGAAGGCGCGCAGGGCGCGTTGCTGGACATCGACTTTGGCACATATCCTTTTGTGACCTCCTCCAACGTGATTGCGGGGCAGGCGGCGACAGGTACAGGCATCGGTCCCGGCTCCATTGATTTTGTGCTGGGCATCGTCAAGGCGTACACCACGCGCGTCGGTGAAGGCCCGTTTCCGGCCGAGCTGCAGGATGCAGACGGCCAGCGTCTGGGCGAGCGGGGCCATGAGTTTGGCACGGTAACGGGGCGCAAGCGCCGTTGTGGGTGGTTTGACGCGGTTCTGGTCCGTCAGACTTGCATGACCTCGGGCGTGAACGGCATCGCGTTTACAAAGCTGGACGTGCTGGACGGGTTCGAGACGCTGAAAATCTGCGTGGGATATGAGCTGGACGGCAAGCGTCTGGACTATTTGCCAACCGCGGCAGACCAGCAGGCGCGCTGCACCCCGATCTATGAAGAAATGCCGGGCTGGTCGGAATCAACCGAAGGTGCGCGCAGCTGGGCCGACTTGCCGGCCGAAGCGATCAAATATGTCCGCCGCGTTGAAGAGTTGATCGAATGCCCGGTGGCACTGCTCTCGACGTCGCCCGAACGTGAAGACACGATTCTGGTAACGGACCCCTTCGCGGACTGATTGCCGCAATTGAAAACTGTGCGGGGTGGGCCATCTGTGGTCTAGCCCCGCCACCAACCCCGAGGAAAACCCATGGCCCTGAGTTACAAAGCCCGCCGCCGCTGGTCCCTGTTTGTGCTGCTGGTCGCATTGCCAGTGTACATCGTGTTCATGATCTGGGGCATTGCGCAATTCGAGAAGCAATCGTTCTGGGTTGAACTGCTGATTTACCTGGGCTCTGGCGTGATCTGGGCGTTTCCGATGAAGGCGATCTTTAAAGGGGTAGGCCAAGCCGACCTTGACGCGCCATCTGATCCGAACATCTGAAAGCGCCGATACCGACCCTATGAGGCTTTGGCGAAAAAGAACCACGCGCATATTTTCTAGGCTTTGATCTGGTTTTCGAGCACCGGTTTGGCGTGGATTCACCTTTGTACATGGCCGTACGGCGGGAGGCATGTGAACTGCACCTGTCCGAGCATTTCGGCGATGGTACGCCGGGCACATATGTTCGCATCGAAGTGGCTGATGTGGCTGCGATGTCTGCCGAATTGAATAGCTAAGACTACAAATATGCCAAGCCGGGGTGGCAACGCCAACCGTGGGGATGGGACGAAATGGGCATCAACGATCCAGCGGGCAATAAATTGATTTTTGTTACACCGCACGATGAATGATACAAAAAAGGCGGACCGCTAGGCCCGCCTTTTTGCTTGTTCTCGCCGGTTCAATCAACCCGCTGCGCGGGCGTCCGGGCGAAAGCCGATCTGGTCGGAGGCCTGAAACTGGCCGCCTTTCAGCTTTTCAATCTTACCTTCCCGCAACAAGATGCCGAAGGAGCGCAGGCTATCTTCTCGGGTAAAGTTCTCTTTCTCTACCTGACGGACTTTTGTCATCAGTTGCGGGCGGGAGAACTGCTCGTGACCTTCGACAAACGACAGATACGCAGCGGCGGCTTCCAGCAGATCAGGCAGCTTTTGGGCGCCCATTTCGCTTGCGAAGTCAGCAAAGCTTCCGGGTTCGGCGGCGGCTGTTGGCGCAGGTCTTGCTGTTACAGCAGCAACGCGGCGCGGGTGAACCTGCGCGGCAGGGGCTGCACTCTTCACGTCAATACGCTGCTCTGCGACCAGCGTCAAAGGGGCTGGGCGTTGCTCGGCCGGGCGCTCTGTGCGGGTACGCTCGCCGCTCACGGGGCGGCGGGGGCGCACAACATTTGCCAGATCGTCGCGGTAGGCCTCGCCTGTGTCCCGCTCGGCTTCGCCGCCCCCAACAGCTTCGTCGGCTTTTTTGGAAGCAACAGCTGCCCGCAGATGGGCAAAGGCATCACGGCGTGTGGCGCTTTCGGGCTCACCCATCTGGTGGTCGGTTTCTTCCATCAGGCGGGAGAAATCAGCATCCGCAGCACCGCGCATCTCGGTTTTGGGTGCAGGTGCTTCAACTTCGTACTCGTCTTCATCATCGAAATAGCCGTCATCGTCCAGATCGTTATCGTTTGCCATATCCGCCTCAAGTGCGGCCAACTCCCGTGCCAGATCATCTTCGTCCTCATCGCTCAGCGTCGAGCGGTCGGCCAGGGGCGCCTTGCGCAGCGGGTGGGCTGACATGGGCGCATCATCTTAATCCTCATCCTCATCGTCATACTCTTCGAGTTTGCCGGACTGGATTGCAGCTTCAAGCGTCGCGCGCTTTACCTTCAGAACGCGGGTGCGCGGTGCGGCTACCGGGGCAGGCGCAGGCTTTGCAGGGGGGGGAGCAACCGCTTCCGGGGCGTCTTCGCCGTCGAAAAGGTTGTCTTCGTCCGCATCGCCCGATGGATCCGAGCCGTCCATCGCAGCAAGAATGTTGCCGCCCATGTCCTCGTCTTCATCTTCATCGTAAAATGCCTCATCATCGTCATCAGACGCTTCCAGAGGTTCCGCTTCGCTTTCCAGACGGCTCAGGATTGCGCTAATGTCATCATCATCGCTTTGTTCATCGTCATACTCTGCTTCTTCGGTCTCGTCGTCGAATTCCAGCGCGTCATCGGCGTCCAGCGCATCTTCCAGATCGCGCAGGGTGCTGGCCAGAACATCGTTCTCGACATCATCTTCATCGTCTTCGATGTCCAGCTCGGGCGCCACGTTGGCAACGGGTGCAGCTACAGGCGCCGCTTTGCGTGCCGAGGACATAGCGTGCTGGTCTTCGGAATAATCGGGTGCAGCGTCTTCGCCGGATTGCTGCGAGACGACAGCGCGGATGCGCTTGAGTTTGTCTGCAATGCTATCGGCTTTGGCTGTGTCTGCGGTGCGTGCAACAGGTGCCTGATCGGGCTCGGCGGTCTTTTTGACGTCTGCGGCGGGGCGGTCTGCAAAAAAGGCCTCTACTTCCGAATCTGGCAGGCTGGGGACAATATCATTTTCGTCTTCCACAGCGTCGGCTTCGGCGGCAGGTGCTGATTCGATCTTCGGGGTCTTTATATTGACACGCAGTGTCTTTGTGGGCGCAGGCGCGGCTTTGGACTGCACTGAGGGCGGCGCCATATCTGGCCGTGCAAGCTCTGCCTCTTCTTGCGGTGCAAGCTCTACCTCTGTTTGGGTTGCGTCAGCAACGGCAGCGGCAACATTCTCTACAACATCCTGAGCAACCAAGGCAGCGGCCTGTGGCGTCTCTCGGGCAGAGAGGACAATCCGGCCATCATCACTGCGTGCATCAACATGGCGCGAAATCTCGCGCTGGGCGATGCGTGCCAGCATTTGTGCGTCGGGTTGGGGCGGTTCTGCACCAAAGTACCGGTCATCGCTGCCAGATCGCGAAAATACTCTGCGATTGCTTTCATCGTCCCAAAGGAATCATCGAATCCCTCAAGGTTGCATGAAAAAGTACCATAAGAAACGGTAAGAATTTTGTTGTTATTGATCATCGGATGCTCGTCCTCTGCCTTCTTGTTCCGACCTGTTTACCATGATGTCCAAGACCAAAGCGGCCCCAAACTGTGCTCTTTCCGGTTTCTTTGTGTGGCGTCATTGTGGTTTGTTTCCAAAATCGGCATGAAAGCCCTATGTCAAAAGCCATTGTTCACAGCTCCGGTCCAATAACCCTTCTCGGTGGGGGTCACGCTACCCCAGCGGACCTTGCGGAGGCGTTAACCGTCGCACCGAAACTTGTCGCGGTTGACGGCGGTTTGGTTGCGGCACAGACGGCGGGCAGAGTGCCTGACGCCGTTATTGGCGATATGGACAGCGCCCCGCCACAGGCACTGGCCCTTGTTCCCAAGGGGCTACAGCACCGTATAAGTGAACAACAATCCACTGATTTCGACAAGGCACTTCGTCACGTCGATGCCCCTGTGGTTGTGGGGGCGGGGTTTTGTGGCGGGCGCGTCGACCACCAGCTGGCGGCGTTTCATACGCTTTTGGTCCATGCAGACCGCCCGTGCATCTTGATCGGTGCAACGGAAGTGATTGTTATTGCCCCGCCTGTGCTACGCCTCGCGATGTTGGCAGATGAGGTGGTTTCACTCTATCCTCTGGTGCCCGTGACAGGGCGTAGCCGGGGGCTGGAATGGCCGATTGACGGGCTGGCGTTTGATCCGGCACGTTTTATCGGTACATCCAACAAGGCATTGGGCGCGGTTGAGCTGGAAATGGATCAGCCCGGCATGTTGCTGATTGTGCCGCGCAGCTATCTCAGACCGTTGGTCGCGCATTTCGTGCAAGGCGGCGCGCGATGGCCTGCTCGCGCAGGACAATATACACCCCCGCCGCAACCGTCAGCGTAATGCCGTAAGCTGCCAGCGTATCGGGCAATTCGGAAAACAGCCAAAACCCGACCAGTGTTGCAACGGGAATTTCCAGATATTGCATAGGCGCGAGTGTGGCACTGGGGGCATAGCGCAGCGACCATGTCATCAGCAGGTGCGCCCCGGTGCCCAGCAGGCCGATCAGGGCCAGCAACTGCCATTCGACTGGTGACGGCTGCACGAGGGTGAGGGGGGCAAAGCCTGACACCAGCCCGAAGCATAGTAACGGTGAAAGCAAGGCAGCAGCGATCACACCGCTGATGGCCTGAAGGGCAATCGGGTCCGCTTCCTTGGCGATCTTGCGCGTGATGAGCATGAACAGTGCAAAGATTACTGCCACACCAACCGGCAGCAGGGCAATCCAGCCGACCGCCAGAAAATTGGGCTGGATCACCAGCAACGTGCCGATAAACCCGACGGCACAGGCAGCCAGCCTATGAGGGCCTACTTCTTCATCCAGCGCAAAGCGGCCCAGCAACAGCATGATAAAGGGCATGACAAATACGATGGCGATGGCGTCGGCCAGCGGCAGGTACTGGAGCGAGGTGAACATACCGCCGATGCCGAAGATATGCAGCACAGTGCGGATGAAGGCCAACCGCCACGCGCGTGGCGACAGACGCCATTGAATGCCGGCGAGAGCAATCAGCGGGATCAGCACCACGGCCTGTACGGCAAATCGGGTAAACACCAGTTGACCCAAAGGGATCGTAGGGCCCAGCACCTTGGCCAAGGCATCCCCCAGAGGGGCGAGGATGCAAAACCCCAGCATAAGAAGGATGCCGAGAACCGGCCGATCAGGTGTCATAGCCTATCGGTAGGGCGTAGGGTCAGGCGAGGCAATAGCGCCGCAGAGCGATTTTTGCAAAACAGACGGGCCGGAATAATTGGAAAACTCCGGTCCCCGCCTGTAACTGCTGTGCAACCCTCAGCAGTTGGGGACGTTCACAGCCAATCCGCCCAGCGATGTCTCTTTATACTTCTCGCTCATGTCCACGCCCGTCTGGCGCATCGTCTCGATGCAGGCATCCAGCGGCACAAGGTGCGTGCCATCGCCGCGCAGGGCGAGGGACGCGGCTGAAACAGCTTTGATGGCACCCAGCCCGTTCCGCTCGATGCAAGGCACCTGTACAAGGCCGCGCACGGGATCACAGGTCATGCCCAGATGATGCTCCAGCGCGATTTCGGCGGCATTTTCGACCTGCTCGGGTGTGCCGCCCATGACAGCACAGAGCGCCCCTGCGGACATTGCAGCGGCTGATCCAACCTCGGCCTGACAGCCCGCTTCGGCACCCGAGATGGAGGCGTTGAACTTCACCAGCCCGCCGATGGCAGCAGCAGTCAGCAGGAAATCCTCGATATGGGTCTCGGACGCCCCCGGAACGTGATCAAGGTAGTAGCGCAGGGTGGCGGGCATCACCCCTGCCGCCCCGTTGGTGGGGGCCGTGACCACCTGACCGCCTGCCGCGTTTTCCTCGTTCACGGCCATGGCGTAGGTGCTCATCCAGTCGTTGATGGTGTGGGGGGCGGATTGGTTCATGCCGCGTTCGGCCAGCAGCGCCTGATGGATGCCTTTGGCGCGGCGTTTGACGTTGAGGCCACCCGGCAGGATGCCGTCCGTCTCTAGTCCGCGGTTGATGCAATCGTTCATCACCTGCCACAGGCGTTTGGTGCCGCTCCGAAGGTTCTCCGCCCCGCCGCGCGATTCCTCGTTGGCGCGTTTCATACCGGCGATTGATTTGCCGGACGCCTTCGCCATCTCCAGCATCTCGACAGCTGTTTTGAACGGGTAGGGCACGGGCGCGCCCTCGTCGGTGTCCTTGCCTGCGGCCAGTTCCTCCTCGGTCATGACAAACCCGCCGCCGATGGAGTAATAGACCTGCCGCAGTGTGACATCGCCCTGCGCATCGGTGGCCATCAGGGTCATGCCATTGGCGTGGCCTTTCAGCGGGGTGTCATAGTCAAAGACCAGATCGGCCTTGGGATTGAAGCGCAGGGGCGGCAGATCGGGCGCGTGGATTAACTGTGTCTCGGTGATGCTTTGCAGAGCGGCATCTGCCTTCTCCGCATCATAGCTTTCGGGTGTAAACCCTGCGAGGCCCAGAATGGTGGCGCGGTCGGTGGCGTGGCCAATCCCTGTAAACGCGAGCGAGCCGTGCAGCGACGCGCGCAATCCCGCAAAGTGGAACGGCGAGGCACGCATCTGGTCCAAAAACCGTGCAGCGGCCACCATCGGCCCCATGGTGTGGGAGGAAGAGGGGCCAATGCCCACTTTGAACATCTCGAAGACAGATAAAAACATCAGGTGGCACTTCCATGAGGCGGGTTGGCATAAACGGGGGCAGTAAAGGGCGTAGGCCCCAGACCTTCGGCGGTTTGCAGCATGTGTGTCGCGGGCAGGGCTTCCAGACCGGCGGCCATTTGCATCAACGCAGGATAGCGTGCGGGGACAAACCAGTCACGCGGCGCGTTGGCGGGATAAAGAGCACACCAGCGCAGACAGGCGGCGATGTAGAAATCCAGACCCGTGGGGCTGTCACTGCCCAGCCATGCAGGGCCAGTGGCGGCGAGCTGGTCCAGCAGAGCGAGAGCCGCGTCAATCTGGCCGTGAAGCCCTGCGCGCAGGGCGGCCTGATGGCCCGCATCTGCCCCGATATACTTCTCAGGATAGAACAGCATGCGCAGGGCAGGGTGCAGCGTGTTGGCCGTATAGAACAGCCACTTTAGATAATCCGCACGCGCAGCGTCTTGCGGTAGAGGGCCAAGCCCGCCGTGTGTATCCCCCAGCCACAGCAGAATTGCGCCTGTCTCAAAGACCGGACCTTGGGGCGTTTCCAGTACGGGAATCAGCCCGTTTGGGTTAAGCGCCAGATAGGCCTTCGACCGTTGCCCTTGGGCTGCACGGTCCACCAGTTGATCGCGGTACGGCAGGCCCAGATGATCCAGCGCGAGGCGGATAATCAGCGAGGCATTATCAGGGGCATAGTGGAGCACATAGGTCATGCGGTGCTTGTGCCTGTACGGCCCTCTGCGCGCCTGTCTGAAAGCGACCGGATTTCGCGTATTTAGGGCGTAGCGCATCGGCTTTCACCAGTTTGTGACCGCTTGGCGCTATGGGGGCAGCCCGATTGGCCGGGCATTGGGCAAGATTGCCTCTCGCACCCCGCGCGCATCTTTCCTATAAGCAATGCGATACACAAACGGAGCTGCCTGATGTCCGGAGACTTGTCACCGATCGACAAAGCGAAATTTGTTGCCGCCAAACGCGCGGCACAATTTGTAGAAGACGGCATGCGTGTAGGTCTTGGCACCGGATCAACGGCCGCATGGCTGGTGCGGTGTCTGGGCGAGATGGTCCGCGACGACGGGCTGAAAATTCGCGGTGTGCCAACCTCCAGCCGGACAGCGCAATTGGCGCGCGAGGTGGGGATTGAAGTGATCAGCCTCGACGAGGCGAAATGGCTGGACCTCACAATTGACGGCGCTGATGAGTTCGACGGCGAGTTGAACCTGACCAAAGGCGGTGGTGGCGCGCTGTTGCAGGAAAAGATCGTGGCAACGGCCAGCGACCAGATGATTGTGATTGCCGATATCGGCAAGGAGGTCGAGCATCTGGGCGCTTTCCCGCTGCCGATCGAAGTTATTCCCTTTGGCTGGCAGACAACACAGGCTCTGGTGGAAGAGACGTTGATCTCGATGGATGTTTTGGGCCGCTCCAGCACCCTGCGCATGAACGGGGACCGCCCCTTTATGACGGACGAGGGCAACCACATCCTTGATCTGCACCTGAACCGCATCGGCAATCCACGCCAACTGGCGCTGGTCATCAACCAGATGCCCGGTGTGGTCGAAAACGGACTGTTTATCGACATTTGTGATACCGTTGTCATTGGTTACGGCGATGGCCGCGTCGAAGTGCGCGACATCAACCAAGGCACTGTCGCGACCGAGCGTCTGGACTTTGTCGAGAGCGACAACCTGTTCTCCTACCTGAGCGACTAATCTGAAAGGCGACTTCTATGAGCGATTTTGACTATGATCTGTTTGTCATCGGTGGCGGCTCTGGCGGAGTGCGTGCGGCACGGGTTGCAGCGGGCGAATATGGTGCAAAGGTCGCATTGGCCGAGGAAGACCGCTATGGCGGGACCTGCGTAATCCGGGGCTGTGTGCCGAAAAAGCTGATGGTTTTCGCCTCCACCTACCGCGATGCATTTCAGGATGCGCGCGACTACGGCTGGGACGTGACGGACGGCCCGTTCAACTGGCAGACGTTTTCCGGCAAGATGCGTGCCGAGCTGGACCGCCTGGAGGGCGTCTATCGCAGGCTGCTGGATGGCTCCGGCGTTGAGAAGCTCGACGCGCGCGCAACTTTGAAGGATGCGCATACGGTCAAGCTGTCCACGGGTGAGGAAAAGACCGCCAAGCACATCCTGATCGCAACAGGTGGCCGCCCTGTGCGCCCTGAAATGGACAATGCCGATCTGGGCATCGTATCCGACGACATCTTCCATCTGGATGAATTGCCAAAGTCGATGCTGATCGTGGGCGGCGGCTATATCGCGTGCGAATTCGCCTGCATCCTGCACGGCCTTGGCGTGGATGTGACGATGTACTACCGCGGCGGCCAGATCCTGAACGGGTTTGACGACGAAGCGCGCGGCCTTGTGGCAGAGCAGATGCGCACACGCGGCATCGACATGCACTCCGGCGCCAGCATCATCGAAATGGAAAACCGCGAAGGCGGTACTTGGGTCAAGGCGACGACCGGTAAGGAAAAGACCTTTGAAAAGGTATTCTTTGCAACGGGCCGCAAGCCGAACTCGACCAATATGGGGCTGGAAAACCTCGGTATCAAAATGGGCCGCAACGGCGCTATTGAAGTGAATGAATACAGCCAGACGGGCGTGCCATCAGTCTACGCAATCGGCGACGTGACCGACCGTGTGAACCTGACACCTGTGGCCATCCGCGAAGGCATGGCTTTTGTCAAAACCGTCTTTGGCGGGGAGCCTACGCCGGTAGATCACGAGCTGATCGCGTCAGCCGTCTTTACCCAGCCCGAAATGGGCACCGTCGGCATGACCGAAGAAGCGGCGCGCGCGCAAGAAGAGGTCGAGATTTACGCGACCTCCTTCAAGCCGATGCAGACCGCTTTTGCGGGCCGCGACGACCGCGTGATGATGAAGCTGGTGGTTTCCAAGGCAAACCGCACTGTGCTGGGCTGTCATATCGTCGCACCGCAGGCAGGTGAAATGATCCAGCTGGCGGGCATTGCTGTGAAAATGGGGGCGACCAAAGAACAATTCGACCAAACCTGCGCTGTTCATCCGACAATGTCGGAAGAGCTGGTGACAATGCGGAATCCTGTGCGGACTTCTTGAGGCATCACGTCTTGAAATAATTCTGTGAACGCACAGTTTACATATCATACGACAAGCCTGCCCCGTGAGGGGCGACTTACAGAGGGAAACGATACATATGGCTGGCAATACGGGCGGTCCTTGGGGCGGCGGCGGCAATTCGGGCGGCAGCAACGGCGGCGGCAATAACGGCGGTGGCGACAACGGCGGAAACAACGGTGGCAATCGCGGGCATCGTGGTGGCGGTGACAAGCCACCGATCCCCGAGATCGACGAGCTGGTGAAAAAAGGCCAGGAACAGCTGCGCGTTCTGATGGGGGGCGGTGGCCGCTCTAACGGGACAGGCGGTGGATCTGGCGGTGGCGGCGGTGGCGCTCCCGAAATTACCCGCGGCATGGTTGGCATCGGTGTGTTGGCCGCAGCGGCGGCATGGCTTTTTGCCTCGACCTACACAGTGCGTCCCGAACAGCAATCGATCGAGCTGTTCCTGGGCAAGTTTTCGGGCATCGGCACCGAGGGTCTGAACTTTGCGCCTTGGCCCGTTGTGAAGGCGGAAGTGTTCGACGTGACCACCAACCGCACCGAGACGCTGGGCGTTAGCCGCTCTGCCGGTGATAACGATGGCCTGATGCTGACCACGGATGAAAACATCGTCGACATCGACTTTCAGGTTGTGTGGAACATCAAAGACGCCGAGCAGTTCAAGTTCTCGCTGCGCGATCCCGAAACCTCTGTGCGCGCGATTTCCGAATCCGCAATGCGCGAAGTGATTGCCCAATCCGAGCTGGCACCGATCCTGAGCCGTGACCGTGGTTTGGTAGAAGAACAGGTTAAAGGGCTTATTCAGGCAACGCTCGATAACCGCAAAACCGGTATTGCTGTGCTGCGTGTTAACGTGAACAAAGTTGACCCGCCCAGCCGGACGGTCACTGTGACAGCGGCGAACGGCAGCACATCGCAAGTGTCGGTTGTGGATGCCTTCCGTGACGTGCAGGCCGCCGAGCAAGAGCGCGACCGTCTGGAGCGTCAGGCGGATGCCTATGCCAACCAGAAAACCGCTGAGGCCCGTGGTGAAAGCGCCAAGCTGCTGGAGGCTGCAGAAGGCTACCGTGCGCGTGAAGTGAACGGCGCTATCGGTGAGGCGTCACGCTTTGAGGCGGTTCTGACCGAATATCAGGCCGCACCCGAAGTGACGCGCAAGCGTTTGTATCTTGAGACGATGGAGAAAGTCTTTGGCCAGGTGGACAAGATCATTCTTGAAAACGGTCAAGGCGAAGGGGGCGGGCAGGGTGTTGTCCCGTATCTTCCCCTGAACGAGCTGCGCCGCAGCGGAGGGAATAACTGATGAATAAGACCAGCTTTCTAATCCCCGTTGTTGCGATTGTTGTCGCAGGCATCCTTTCCTCGATCTTTGTGGTGGACGAGCGTGAAAGAGCGCTGGTTCTGCGCTTTGGTCAAATCAAACAAGTGGTGACCGAACCGGGCATCGGTTTCAAAGTGCCGATGATCGATGAAGTTGCGCGTTTTGAAGACCGCATTCTGTCGCTGCAAACCCCGGAAATCGAAGTTACACCTTCCGATGATCGTCGTTTGAAAATCGACGCCTTTGTTCTCTACCGTATCGACGATGTGGTGCAGTACCGTCAGGCTGTTGGCTCGGGTGGTGAGGCGCGCGCGGCAAATGACCTCAGCGGTATTCTGGAATCCCAGATCCGTGCGGTTTTGGGTGCCCAAGGTGTGACTTCCAACACGATCCTGTCGCCAGAGCGCTCCGCGCTGATGGACCAGATCCGGGTCCGGTCCGATGCGCGTGCAGATGCGCTGGGCCTCAAGGTTGTGGACGTGCGTCTGCGCCAGACAAATCTGCCCGAGCAGAACTTTGACGCAACCCTGCAACGGATGATTGCCGAGCGCGAGCGTGAAGCGACCGATGAGCGTGCCCGCGGTAAAGAAGCGGCACAACGTGTGACGGCGCTCGCAGATCGTACCTTTGAGGAGATCATCTCGGAAGCGACCCGTGATGCGCGTATCATTGAAGGTGAAGCGGACGCCCAGCGGAACAACATTTTCGCAAAAGCATACTCCAAAGATCCTGAATTCTTTGAGTTCTACCGCTCACTGGCCGCATATGAGGAGTCCCTGAAGGGCAGCAATTCCACCATGGTTTTGTCGCCCGACAGTGAATTCTTCAACTACCTCCGCTCCGATCAGGGCTCACGCTCTGATGAGGGTGAATCCCGCTAAAGGCAGACTGCCTTCAAGCATCAAAGGGGCTGCACATCTGTGTCGGCCCTTTTTTTCTGCAGCAGGGCATAAACCAGTCGGCCCTTCACGCCTCTGCGATCAGCCGTTGAAATCGGGCGATTAAACTCCATCTTTCATATTGCGGTTAGTGCGGTCACCATGCACTCTGCCAGCCATAGGAAAATCGCCCCGACGCGGGAATGATTTCGATCAGGAGACGTTATATGCAGCCCAAAGCGGTCGCCCAAACCCGAACCACATCTTTTTCCCCCGTTCTGCGCGCGGCCCTTTTGGGTGTGATGGCGCTGTCGCTGGTGATTTTGCAGACGGTAATGGCCTATGCCAAACCCGAAAGCCTTGCGCCGCTTGCGGAAAAGATCAGCCCGTCGGTGGTGAACATCACCACGTCAACGCTGGTGGAAGGGCGTACAGGGCCCCAAGGCATCGTGCCCGAGGGCTCGCCGTTTGAGGATTTCTTCCGCGAATTTCAGGACCGCAACCGTGGCGAAGGCGACGAGACAACACCGGCACCTCGCCGCTCCTCTGCATTGGGGTCCGGCTTTGTAATTTCCGAAGACGGCTACGTTGTCACAAACAACCACGTCATTGAGGGCGCGGATGAAATCACAATTGAATTTTTCTCAGGCAAAGAGCTGATCGCCAAAGTGATCGGTACCGACCCGAACACAGATATTGCCCTGCTCAAAGTCGAGGCCGACGCACCGCTGCCGTTTGTCAGCTTTGGCAACAGTGACGCCGCCCGTGTAGGCGACTGGGTGATCGCAATGGGTAACCCGCTGGGGCAGGGCTTTTCCGTCTCCGCCGGCATCGTGAGCGCGCGCAACCGTGCCCTGTCAGGCACTTATGATGATTACATCCAGACCGATGCGGCGATCAACCGTGGCAACTCCGGTGGCCCGCTGTTCAACATGGACGGTGAAGTGATCGGTGTGAATACGGCAATCCTTTCGCCCAACGGCGGCTCTATCGGTATCGGTTTCTCGATGGCTTCCAATGTTGTGACCCGTGTTGTCGACCAGTTGAAAGAATTCGGCGAAACGCGCCGTGGCTGGTTGGGCGTGCGCATTCAGGACGTCACTCAGGACGTGGCTGATGCCATGGGCCTCAAGTCTGCCGCGGGGGCGCTGATCACCGATGTGCCTGATGGTCCTGCCAAAGATGCCGGTCTTGAGACGGGGGATGTCATCTTGTCCTTCGACGGTGTTGATGTGGCCGATACACGCGGTTTGGTCCGTCAGGTCGGCAATAGCCCCGTTGGGGCGACCGTCCGTGTGACCGTTCTGCGCGAAGGCAAAAGCCAGACCATTGCCGTGGTGCTGGGCCGCCGTGAAGACGCAAGCGCCGATGCGACCCCGGAGGAAGAAGCGACGCCGGACACCCCTGCCACCCCCGAAGTTTCATCCCAACTGGGCCTGACGGTCACGCCACTGACCGACGAGATGCGCGGCGAGCTGGGTGCGGCTGCCGATCTGGAAGGTCTGGCTGTAACAGCTGTCGAAGAGGGCTCGGAAGCCTTTGAGAAGGGCCTGCGCGCGGGTGATATCATCACTGAAGCGGGACAACAGAAGATCGTGACCATTGCCGATCTGAACGACCGCATTGATGCGGCGCGCGAAGCAGGGCGGAAATCCCTGCTGCTTCTGGTGCGCCGCGCCGGTGATCCTCGCTTTGTCGCTTTGTCGCTCTGACGCTCGAAGACGAGTAAAGGCTAACGCGTATCAACGACAAAAGGCGCTCCTTGCGGGGCGCCTTTTTCATATCGGGTCTTGCTGGATTTTGTCAGGGCTTGCGCAGAACAGCCACAATGCCCAACTCGCGGGCGGTCTCGATTGAAAGCACATCACTGGGCAGCCCTTCGGCAGATTGCACAGCCAAAACGGCACGGCGGGTTGCCTCGTCCATATTGCCGGTGACCGCGCCGCTATAGAGGCCGCGCGCAATCAGCGCCCGCTGGAGGGTCGAGACAAATTCAACCGTAAAGGCAGGCGGGCAGGGGATTTCGAACCAGCGATCGGTACGGGGCGTGACGATATTCTGCCGTCTCTCCGAGCGGTAGACGGGTAATGTTGCAATTGATCCGTCCGGATTGATCTTGGCAGGCGTCACCAGTATCTGCTCGGTCACGGTTTCCACCACAGCCGGTGTCGGGATCTTGCCCCAGCATGTGCCGGGCGGTGCCCCTTCGGGGGCAAGCCCGTTGCCTACAATTACACCGCTCTGAGAAACGGTTTGGGGCTGCAAGCAGGCCGACAGCAAAACAGCCCCCAAAAGGGATGCCGCAACGCGGGTCGCAACGCGAAAGTTATGTGCCTGTATCATCGCCCAATACCTTTGGGTCTGTATTCTATTACGCTCATACTAACCGTAATCTGGCGGCTTGCCTAGAACCTCGATGGTGATGAGTGCAAACAAGCACAAAAGGGGCTGGTGCGCCTGCGCGCGCTTGCGTAGAAAAGGGCAAATCATATGGAAAAGGGCAGCTTTGATGGCCAAGATTACCTACATCGAACACAATGGCACTGAACATGTTGTCGAGGTCGCCAATGGCCTGACGGTCATGGAAGGCGCGCGCGACAATAACATCCCCGGCATAGAAGCAGATTGCGGCGGCGCCTGCGCCTGCTCGACATGCCACGTCTATGTGGATGACGCATGGGTGGAAAAGCTGCCCGCCAAAGACGATATGGAAGAAGACATGCTTGACTTTGCCTACGAGCCTGATCCTGCGAAATCCCGCCTGACCTGCCAGTTGAAAGTGACTGACGCGCTGGATGGTCTGCGTGTGAAGGTGCCAGAAAAGCAAATCTAATGTTTCAAGGGGCACGGCGTCTGCTGAATGTTATGTGGCGCCGTGCCACCCGCCGCGCGCTGCCGGTACTGTGCGCAGGGCTGTCGGCGCTTGCTCCTGCGGCACTGGCGGAAACCATAACCTCCGCCCGCTACACCGAGCCTACATTGCGCTATGCCCACGGCATTCTGGGCGATGCCGAGGAATGGGGCGCGCTGGAAATCCGGACCTCTGACGCTGTTGCACGCAACATCACCTATTCAATCCGTCTACCCCTGACGTCAGTCTTCGAGGATACCGAGCCGCGCCTTGCCGATGTGGACGGCGACGGCAAACCCGAAGTCATTGTGGTCGAGACCAGCGTCACACAAGGCGCGTCCCTCGCCATCTACAATCAACGCGGCAAAATCACCGCCACCCCCTATATCGGCACACGCAGCCGCTGGTTGGCACCCGTCGCCATTGCCGATCTGGATGGCGATGGCCTGATGGAACTTGCCTATATCGACCGTCCACATCTGGCGAAAACCCTGCGGGTCTGGCGCTTTGCCCAAGGCACCTTAAAGGAAGTCGCATCCCTGCAAGGGCTCACAAAGCACCGTATTGGCGAGCGGGACATCGGCGGCGGTTTGCGTAACTGCGCGGGCAAACCCGAAATGATTGTGGCCAACGCCGATTGGTCCCGCCTGATGGCCGTGTCGTGGACAGTGACAACCCTGACCGCCAGCGATATCGGCCCCCACAAGAACCGCCGCAGCTTTGCACGCGCTTTGGCCTGTAGATGAAACGGTTTGCCATCACATTGGTCACCTGTCTCACGGGTGTCACGGCCGCTGCACAAGACCAGATCACACCAGACGGCTTTCTTGATATCGCGGTGGGGCGTACACTCAGCTTTACCACCCTAAGATCCGGTAACCTGGTCGGGGTCGAGCAGTTCTTGCGCCGTGATCTGTCCGTCTGGGCAGACGAATCCGGCCGCTGTACCTATGGCCGAATCGAGCAGCGCGGCCCGCTGCTGTGCTTTCTCTACGAGGATGCGCCGGACCCGAACAATTGCTGGCTGCCCTTTATGGACGAAGGCACGCTATTGGTCATGTCCGAGAGCTCGCGCGAAGTGCAACGCGTTAGCGACATCAGCGAAAAACCGGTTGTCTGCGAAGGCGCGCCGACTTCCTGATTTCAGTGTGCCAATAAACTCAATCCCGCAGATGCCCCGCGCGCAAACGGCTCAGGTCAACGCGCGCCAGCCGATATCGCGGCGGCAAAACCCTTCGGGCCAGTCAACCGCGTCTACCATCGCATAGGCCCGATCGCGCGCTTGCGCCAATGTGTCCCCGCGCGCGGTCACCCCCAACACGCGCCCCCCGCTGGCGACAACCTGACCGTCCCGCAAGGCGGTCCCCGCATGAAACACCATATGGCTGCTGTCCTCGGCCAGCGCATCCAATCCGCCAATGACCGAGCCTTTCTCACAGTCACCCGGATAGCCTGCCGCTGCCATTACCACCGTCAGTGCATGGTCTTCCGCCCAATTGACCCGCATCTCCGACAGCCGCCCCTCAGCCGCAGCATGGATCAGGTCAAACGCCTGACCGCCCAGCCGCATCATCAACGCCTGACATTCGGGATCACCAAATCGTACGTTATATTCCACCAGCCGCGGCAGGCCGTTCTCGATCATAAGGCCCGCATATAGAACACCTTGATAGGGCATACCGCGCTTGGCCATTTCGGCCATCGTCGGGCGGACAATCTCGGCCAGCGCGCGCTCTGCAATCTCGTCGGTCAGTACCGGAGCAGGGGAATAGGCGCCCATTCCGCCGGTGTTTGGTCCGGTATCGCCATCGCCCACACGTTTGTGGTCTTGCGCTGTCCCTATGGGCAGGACGTTTTCACCGTCACACAGGATAAAGAAGGAGGCCTCCTCGCCGCGCATGAATTCCTCGATCACCACTTCGGCACCGGCTGCGCCAAACTCGCCTCCGAACATATCGTCAATTGCGGCCTCAGCTTCGGCCACTGTCTCGGCGATGATCACACCTTTACCTGCTGCCAGCCCGTCAGCCTTCACAACAATTGGCGCACCCTGCTGCTGCACATAGGCCTTGGCGGCAACCGCGTCCGTGAAGTGCCCGTAAGCCGCAGTTGGCGCACCGCAAGCATCGCAAATCTCTTTGGTAAACGCTTTTGACGCCTCAAGTGCAGCTGCGGCCTTTGAGGGACCAAAGACCAAAACGCCTGCCTCACGCAAGCGGTCCGCCACACCGGCTGCCAATGGCGCTTCTGGCCCGACAATCACAAAATCAATGTTATTGCGTTCGGCAAATTGCACGACCGTTCCACCGTCATTAATGTCGATGGCCGCACAATCGGCGATCTGCGCAATGCCTGCGTTTCCGGGCGCCACAATCAGCTTGTCGCATTTCGGGTTCTGCATAACGGCCCATGCGAGGCTGTGTTCACGTCCACCGCTGCCTAAAATCAGAATATTCATGCTGCGCACTCCCTTGGCCTTGCTTGCTGGGCGTTTTATGCTGGGCCTGACCAATGCACAAGGATGCACCGATGGATCTGTTCGATGATCACCCAGAAGACAGTCCCGCACAGGGCAATAACCCCGAATACACGGTGGGAGAGCTTTCGGGTGCAATCAAGCGCGTGATCGAAAACGAATTCGGGCATGTCCGCCTGCGGGCCGAAGTGGGCCGTGTCAGCCTGCCGCGCTCCGGTCACGTCTATCTCGACCTCAAAGATGATGCCGCTGTGATTTCGGGGATCATCTGGAAAGGCGTTGCATCCAAACTGGTGACCCAAGCAGAAGAGGGCATGGAGGTCATTGTCACAGGCCGGATTACAACCTTCCCGGGGCAATCGAAGTACCAGATCATCATTGAAGATCTCCAGCCTGCAGGCATGGGCGCGCTGATGGCGGTGCTGGAAAAACGCAAAACAGCACTGGCGGCTGAAGGTCTGTTTGACCCCGCCCGCAAACGGCCCTTGCCCTATCTCCCCGAAATCATCGGTGTGATCACCTCTCCTTCCGGTGCGGTCATTCGCGATATCCTGCACCGCCTGCGCGACCGTTTCCCGCGCAAAGTGCTGATCTGGCCCGTTGCGGTGCAAGGCACCCGTTGCGCCCCCGAAGTCGCCAACGCCATCGCAGGCTTCAACCGTCTCACGCCGGGTGGCGCCCTGCCACGCCCCGATTTGATCATCGTTGCGCGCGGCGGCGGCTCTGTCGAAGACCTGTGGGGCTTTAACGAAGAAATCGTTGTGCGCGCGGCTGCCGCCTCCGACATCCCGCTGATCTCTGCTGTGGGCCATGAGACCGATACAACCCTGATCGACTACGCCTCTGATAAACGCGCGCCCACACCCACAGCTGCCGCAGAGCTCGCTGTGCCGGTTCGGGTTGAGCTGATGGCCTACCTTGACCAGCAACACGCGCGCCTCAGCCGCGCCCTCACCCAAGGTCTGGTCCAGCGCGGCCAGCGCCTGCGCGATATGTCCCGCGCCCTGCCACGCCCAGATAGCCTGCTGGACAGTCCGCGCCAGCGCCTTGACCGCGCCGCAGACCGCCTGACCCGTGCGTCAAAACTCACCGATTTCCCGAAACTCAGGCTGGAGCGCGCAGGCGCCCGGCTTGATCCCGCCCTGATGGCAGGTGTGCAACGCCGCAAAGTGCGTCTGGCAGACCTCAGCGGCGGTTTGCGGCCCGCAGCCCTGCGCAGCCGCCTGTCACAGGACCGGCGCCGCATTGATATGGCCGCCGCTCGTCTGGGCCCGGCCTTTGCCCGCGAACATACCCAGCAACTGGCGCGGTTCAAGCGCGCCGAAAAATCCCTGTCCGAAATTGCCAACAGGCAAATCTCGAACTGGCAAAGCCAGATAACCGCCGCCGAGCGGCTCCGCCGAACGCTAGGCTACGAGGCCACATTAGAGCGTGGTTTTGCGGTTGTTCGCGGCGCAGGCACAGTGATCACAAACACAAAAGACGCCACACAACAGCCCGCCCTTGAAATCCAGTTTGCAGATGGCAAGATCATCGTTCGGCCCTGAACGATGACCAAATGACTATCTTTCTTGGCCCTATATCCTCCGGGGGAATTGGCGCTTGCGCCAATGGGGGCTGGCCCCCTCCCGCGTCAGAACCCGAATTCAGACCCCGATTTTAGGCCCCAAACACAACATCTCCTGCGTGCTCTCGTTGGCTTCATAAAGCGGCGTTATCGCCGGATCATTTTCGAACCGCGCAATCAACCCGTTTGCCCCCTTCTCGAAACTCCAGCATTGCGGTTCGGGCCGGTCCTCGTAGGTAAAGCAGATCAAACCATCTGCCTCATACCATTCGCCGTCTCTGCAATCCCCGTCCAGAAACGACCAGCGAACACGCCTGTCGGGTAAATAAATCTCTGCCCCGTAAGGCGTGTCCGAGTTGCCGTAATAGAGTGTCTTGCCCATCGTATAGGCATCAAACTCCTCCGCGCTCATCAGTGGCTCGGCGGCGGCGGGCAGGGCAGTGAGGACCAAAAGGATCAACGTAGCTGTTTTCATTCTGCCACTCTGCCAGATGTCCCGTGCCGCGACCAGTGGGACACTCACCGCTCCAGATACATCAGCGCCCCACCGCCGCCGCGCAAAGAGCCGCTGAATTGTCGTTTTTCGCCTCAACCGTCTCGGCCTGCTTTGCTACACCATCGCAAAGAACAAAAGGATGCGGCGATGGCGTTGGATGAAAACAAGAAGAGCGGGCCTGACAAGGGCGTTTGGAAGTCGGGCACTGGCAAGGGCCGTCGTCACACCAAAGGCCGCCAGCTGGAAGATGATGCATGGGCGCAGGTCCGCGACCTTCTGGGGGCGGAGCCGCGCGACCGTGATCTTCTGATCGAGCATTTGCACCTTATTCAGGACGAATTCGGCCACCTCAGTGCAGCACACCTACGCGCATTGGCCGAAGAAATGCGGATGAGCATGGCAGAGGTCTATGAGGTCGCCACCTTCTACGCCCACTTCGATGTGGTCAAGGAAGGCGAGGTGCCGCCGCCCGCACTCACCATCCGCGTCTGCGATTCGCTCAGCTGCGAGCTGGCTGGCGCTCAGGCGCTCAAGGCTGCATTGGAAGACGGGCTGGACCCCACCGAGGTGCGCGTGCTGCGTGCGCCCTGTATGGGGCGCTGTGATACCGCACCTGTGTTGGAGCTGGGCCATCACCACATCGATAACGCCACCCCCGAAAAAGTGCACGCCGCCATCGCGGCAGGGCATACCCACGCCCATATCCCCGAGTATGAGACCTATGCCACCTACGCAGCAGCAGGCGGTTACGCGACACTTGCAGAGATTCGCAAAAGCGGTGACTGGGAAGCAGTGCAGGAGAAAGTTCTGTCCTCCGGTCTGCGCGGTCTTGGCGGCGCTGGTTTCCCGTCGGGCAAAAAATGGGGCTTTGTGCGCGCCAACGCCGGCACCCGCTATCTGGCTGTAAACGGCGACGAGGGCGAGCCGGGCACATTCAAGGATCGCTACTACCTTGAGCGCGTGCCGCATCTGTTCCTTGAGGGCATGCTGATTGCGGCTTGGGCCGTCGAGGCAGAGCGCGCCTATATCTACATGCGCGACGAATACCCCGCAGTCCTGCACATTCTTGCTGCCGAGATCGCCGCACTGGAAGACGCAGGCGTTGTTCCCGCAGGCTATATCGAGCTACGCCGCGGTGCAGGCGCCTATATCTGCGGCGAAGAATCCGCGATGATCGAGAGCATTGAAGGCAAGCGCGGCATGCCACGCCACCGTCCGCCATTTGTGGCGCAGGTCGGCGTCTTTGGCCGCCCGACGCTGGTGCATAACGTTGAAACCCTGCACTGGATCGCACGCATCTGCCGCGAAGGGCCTGAAATCCTGTCTTCGGTTGAACACAATGGCCGCAAAGGCCTGCGCAGCTACTCCGTATCCGGCCGCGTGGCCAAGGGCGGCGTCTACCTTCTGCCCGCAGGTTCCACGATCACCGATATCATTGAGGCCGCGGGCGGTATGGCCGCGGGGCACACCTTTAAGGCCTATCAACCGGGTGGCCCGTCTTCCGGTATTCTACCCGCCAGCATGAACGACATCCCGCTGGATTTCGACACGCTGCAACCGCACGGCAGCTTCATCGGCTCCGCCGCTGTGGTGGTCCTGTCAGATAAAGACCGCGCCCGCGATGCTGCCCTGAATATGCTGCGCTTCTTCGAGGACGAAAGCTGTGGCCAATGTACGCCGTGCCGTGTCGGCTGTGGCAAGGCGGTCAAGCTGATGCAGGCGGACCATTGGGATCAGGGCCTGCTTGAGGAGCTATCCTCCGCGATGGTGGATGCCTCTATCTGCGGTTTGGGGCAGGCAGCGCCGAACCCGATCCGCATGACGATGAAGCACTTCGCGGATGAGATATAAGCCATAGGCGCCGCTCCGGTCATACGGGGCGGCGCCTAATTATTCTCGGCCACCAGACAACTGCACAGCTGGCGCTTGAGATCGCTGCATAATCTTTGCGCTGCATCACGGGTATTCCGGCCAATACGGCCAAAGTGATAGCCCTTTTTGCCCGACACGCGGTTTTTCACATAAATCAGGTCCAGCTTTTCGCCTTTTACCTTGACGCTACAACTACGGGTCTGGTTTGCGATCTTGGCCTTGGCAGATTTCTCGGACGTTCCAAAGCCCAGCTGCACACCCCAAGGTTTGAGCGGCGGTGGTGGGGCGGCCACACGTTTGATCGGTGTCAGCTTGCGTTTGCGTGCCATCTCGGAGCAGGCGGCATAAAAGCTCTTGCCGGGGTCCAGCCGGAAATCGGGGTCTTTTGGCGGCGTGTCGCGCCACTGTTCGGCTGTCAGTCCGGTGATGATGGGGACGTAATTGACTGTCTCGGGGGCCAGCCCCTTGCCCTCCAGAAATCCCTCTGCACTGCCTTCGCCGCCGTTATAGCCGATTGCAGCCATGCCCTCGTTCCCACAGCGCTGGACCATTTCGGCCAGATATTGTGCGGAATGCTCCAGCGCGTCGGCGGGATTGTAGGGGTCTTTTAGTCCACGCAACCGGGCAGTGGAGGGGATAAACTGGGCAATCCCGCGCGCGTTGGCATGGCTGAGCGCATTGGGGTCAAACTGGCTTTCCTGCCAGAACAGGCGGGCGAAGAAGCCGGTGTCGAGCCCATGCCGCTTGCTGAAAACCTCAATGGCGTTGCAGGTATCATAGACAAAATGGTCGGACCGGATGCACTGCGCATGTCCCCATTTGCCCGTGCTGCACTGCGCCTCACGCGGATCGGCTGCGATGGAGCCGGCCCAAAACAGGGACAAAAAGAGTGCAATCAGGCGCATAGGCTGTACGTGGCGTGCCGGCGCTGTCTTGTCAATCGCACACCCTTCCATCCGCTGCTGTGAAGGGTTAGATCAGGGGGGAAGCACAAGCCGGAGACCTTCACGCGTGGCGTTTTTCAAAAAACTCAAAGACCGTCTGTTCAATTCCTCGTCCAAGATTGACGAAGGGCTGGAAGCGATTGTCAGCGATGGCGGTCAGGTAGAAGCGGCTGACTCAGGTCCGGTCATTGAAACCCCTGCGCCTGCTGTATCAGAGCCTGAAGCGCTTGATCCGAAAGTTGCACGGGCGGAAGCGGATGCGCAGGAGGCTGCGCTAGGGCGCGCGCGCAGTGAGCGTGAGCTGCAAGACCGCGAAAAGGCCGAGGCAAAAGCCAAAGAGGCGCAGGCGGCAGCTGCGAAAGCTCAAGAGGATGCTGCAAAGGCTGCTGAGGCAACGCCACCGCCAGCAGAGCTTTTGCGCACAACCATCACTCCTGCTGTGCCCGTTCTTGATGAGGCGCCAAAGCCAGCCCCCCTCAAACGCGGTATTCTTGACCGCCTGATGGGGCGCGGTGCAGACGCGGAGGTTGTCCGCCGTGTGCTGGACGACGCGATGCTGGAGCAGTTGGAAGAGCTGTTGATTGCCTCTGATATGGGCGTAGATACGGCCCTGCGCGTGACGGCAAACATGGCCGAAGGGCGTTTGGGCAAAAAGCTGTCCGTGCACGAAATCAAAACCCTGATGAGCGACGAAATCGCGCGGATCATGGAACCTGTCGCCAAGCCACTGCCGCTCTATGCCAAGACACCGCAGGTGGTGCTGGTGGTTGGTGTGAACGGATCAGGCAAGACCACGACAATCGGCAAGCTGGCCAGCCAGTTCAAAGGCGCGGGTAAAAAGGTGGTGATTGCCGCAGGCGATACTTTCCGCGCAGCCGCTGTCGAGCAGTTGCAGGTTTGGGGTGAACGGGCAGGGGTGCCGGTACTGACTGCCCCGCAGGGCAGTGACCCCGCTAGCCTTGCCTTTGACGCCATGGTGCGCGCTGAGGCCGATGGCGCCGATTTGCTGATGATCGACACGGCGGGCCGTTTGCAAAACCGCGGCGATCTGATGGAGGAGTTGGCCAAGATCGTGCGTGTGATCCGCAAGAAAGACCCCGACGCGCCGCACAACACATTGTTGGTGCTGGATGCGACCACGGGCCAGAATGCGATCAATCAGGTGAAGGTGTTTCAGGAAATCTCGGACGTATCCGGCCTTGTGATGACCAAACTTGACGGCACGGCCAAAGGCGGTGTGCTGGTGGCGCTGGCGGATAAATTCGGTCTGCCGATCCATGCGATTGGCGTAGGTGAGCAGATAGACGATCTGCAAGCCTTTGATCCACAAGAGTTTGCAGATGCCCTGACAGGTTTGGACCGCTAGTTGGGCCACATCCGTGACTGAATGGTTGCTCTCGATCGAGGGCACCGAGACGGGCCACAACCTTGCTTTGGTTCTTGCCCTTATGGCGGCGTTTTTGCACGCCGTCTTTGGGGCATTGCAAAAGGGCCGGCATGACCCGTGGATGACACGCGGCGCGATTGACGGTTGCTATTGTCTGATGGCGGCCCCCTTTGCCTTGTTTGTGGTGCCTTGGCCCGAACCGCATATGTGGCCGATTTTTGCGGGCGCCTGGGTGATCCACTGCCTCTATAAATTCCTTCAGGCCGCCGCCTATACCAAAGGCGCCTATACGGTTGTCTATCCGGTTGTGCGCGGCACCGGTCCGCTGTTCACCGTGATCGGCGCCTATTTCATTTTTGGCGAGGCCTTTAACGTGACCCAATGGCTGGGCGTGCTGGTGCTGGTGGGCGGAATCTTCGGGCTGGCGATTTATAACCTGCTCTACCTTGAAACCGCGCGCGAGACGTTGAAACTGGCGCTGGGTCTGGCGGTCCTGACGGGCCTTCTGGTGGCGCTCTATACCACCTATGACGCCTACGGCATCCGCGCCACAGCCAACCCATTCACGTTTCTGGCGTGGTTCTTTATGATCGACGGGTTTCTGTTCCCCATTCTTGCGTACCGCCGCTGGCAGCGGATGGACAATCCGCCCGATCTGGGACCGCTGATGCAACGTGGCGTTTTTGGTGGTATCGTCGCTTTTCTCAGCTTCGGGTCGATCATGATGGCGACACGCCTTGATAAGGTCGGCGAAGCGGCCATCTTGAGAGAGACATCAACAGTATTTGCGGCCCTGATCGGCTGGCTGATACTCAAAGAAACGGTCGGCCCTCGCCGCGTGGCGCTGATGGCGCTGATCGCACTCGGGGCCGTAATTGTGGAATTCGGAGGCTGAACATGGCGGACACCCGCGAGATAAACCCCATCCTGAAACAAGTGCTGGAACTGGGCCCGACGCTGGCGTTTTTTGTGCTCTACACCCGGATCCAGGAGGATGTCTTCACTCTGGGCGGGACCGAATATTCCGGATTTATTGTGGCCACGCTGGTGTTTGTCCCGATCCTGTTGGTGGCCATGGCCGTCCTGTGGGCGCTGACAGGCAAGCTGAGCCGGATGCAGATGTTCACGGCTTTTATGGTGATCTTTTTCGGGGGGCTGACAGCGTGGTTCAATGATGAGCGCTTCTTCAAGATGAAGACCAGCATTGTCTACGGCCTTCTGGCGCTGATCCTTGCGGTGGGGCTGGCGCGGGGGCGTTCGTGGCTCGAATTTGTGATGGCGGATATGATGCCCATGCAGCACGAGGGCTGGATGATTTTGACCAAACGGCTGACGGCTGCCTTTGTGGGGCTGGCTGTCGCGAACGAATTTGTCTGGCGCACCATGTCCACGGACGCGTGGGTCAAAATCGAGACGTTCGGCTTTCCACTGGCACTGATGGGCTTCCTGATGTGGCAGTTCACCCGGCTTCAACCTTTTGTGATTGAAGAAGAGGCGGAGAAGCCCGACGCATAGCGTCTGCCGCAAAACAAGGCGTTTGGCCCCGCTTTCACAGGATGCACCTGCGGCGAGGGCGCGCTTGACGCAGAGGCGCTGATGACCTAATCCAAAAACGTGGCGATTTGTTACCGGATTGCGGGCCACAAAACACTTCGCTTTCGATCAATGTTGATATCGATAGAAGGCAAAGTGTTGAAAATATTCCGCTAAAAGGTCAGGATGAAAGCCCCCTTTCGCTTGACCGCGTTTGGGGTTTTTTTTGTGCCTGACCCTTTGACAGGTGCGCAGAGGATATTTGAGATGAGCAACGACTGGAAACCATCCACCAAAGCAGTTCACGCAGGCACGCGCCGTAGCCAGTACGGCGAGGTCTCCGAAGCGATTTTTCTGACGCAGGGCTTTGTCTATGACAGCGCCGAGCATGCAGAGCAGCGGTTTATTTCAAGCGGCGAGGATGAATTCATCTATGCGCGCTACGGCAACCCGACCGTCAAGATGTTCGAGGAGCGGATTGCAGCCCTTGAAGGGGCAGAAGATGCCTTTGCCACGGCCTCCGGCATGGCGGCAGTCTCTGGTGCGCTGACGTCGATGCTGAAAGCGGGGGATCATGTGGTCTCTGCCCGCGCGCTGTTCGGCTCTTGCCTCTATGTGCTTGAGGATATTCTGGGCCGCTTTGGTGTTGAGGTGACCTTTGTCGACGGCACCGATCTGGCACAGTGGCAGGCCGCCATCCGCGACGACACCAAAGTGATTTTTTTCGAGTCGATCTCGAACCCGACGCTGGAAGTGATTGATATTGAAGGCGTTTGTAAACTGGCCCATGCCAAAGGTGCCAAGGTGCTGATTGATAACGTCTTTGCCACCCCTGTTTATTCCCGCGCCTTTGCGCAGGGTGCAGATGTTGTGATCTATTCCGCGACCAAACATATTGACGGGCAGGGGCGTACCCTTGGCGGTGTGATCCTTGGTAGCAAAGAGATCATCCGCAAAACGGTTGAGCCCTATATGAAGCATACTGGCGGTTCGATGTCGCCGTTTACGGCTTGGGTCATGCTCAAAGGATTAGAGACAATGGGCCTGCGCGTGCGCGCACAGGCGGCTTCCGCTCAGGCCGTGGCACAGGCGGTTGAGGGGCACCCGGTACTGAATGCTGTGATCTATCCCGGCCTTGCGGCGCACCCCCAGCACGCGCTGGTGCAGCGCCAGATGGGCGCGGGCGGCACGGTGCTGGCACTGGATGTCAAAGGTGGCAAGGAAGGCGCGTTCAAATTCCTGAATGCCCTACAAATCGGGATCATCTCCAACAATCTGGGGGATGCAAAAACCATCCTGACCCATCCGGCCACTACAACACACCAACGTCTGCCCGATGCGAAAAAGGCCTCTCTCGGCATCACGCAGGGATTGGTGCGTGTCAGCATTGGTCTGGAAGACAGCGCCGATCTGATTGCGGATGTGCTGCAAGCGCTGGATGGCGCGAAATAAATTTGGGTCGCGTAAATAGGGCGTTGCAGCACAAACTAGGGCCGTGTGGCGCAAATTAAGGGTAGGGTGGCGTTATTCCCCCTGCGCCTGAAAGAAATTTTTGGCAATCTGTTTCCGGACGCCTACATAAGGTTTCTGACTGATGGGGGCCTGTTTGATGAATATTGCAACGCCGATTATGCCAACACCTGACCGTATCGCAGCCGAAGAGGCGCTGGAGACACTGCGCGCATGGGCTGCGAATGCCGATGCGGCAGAGATTGCCACGCTGGACCCTGCTGTGTCCAAAATGCTGGCGGGAGGCGAAGCCTATCCGCTGTTCAAGCGCGAGTATCCAGCCGATTTCGAGATTGAGCCGGAGTATAAGGACAGCCTGCCGGACCTGCAAAACGGTCCCTCTAGCCTGATCAAAGGTGCAAAGCAGAAAATCCAGCATGTGGGCATCTCGAACTTTCGCCTGCCTGTCCGGTTTGAAACCCGCGACAACGACCCGCTGACGCTCGAGACATCTGTGACAGGAACTGTAAGCCTTGAGGCGGACAAAAAGGGCATCAACATGTCCCGCATCATGCGCAGTTTCTATAAACACGCAGAAAGCACGTTCAGCTTTAAGGTCGTCGAGGCGGCACTGGACGACTACATCACCGATCTGGAGAGCTTTGACGCGCGTATCCAGATGCGGTTTTCCTTTCCGATGAAAATCTCCAGTCTGCGGTCGGGTCTGGAAGGGTATCAGTATTACGATCTGGCGCTTGAACTGGTGGAGCATGCGGGTGTGCGCCAACGGATCATCCACCTCGATTACGTCTATTCCAGCACCTGCCCCTGCTCTCTGGAGTTGTCAGAGCATGCACGCGCCACGCGCAACCAGCTGGCAACGCCGCATTCCCAACGCTCGGTCGCACGGGTGTCCGTCCTGTTGGAGCAGGGGGCCGATTGCCTGTGGTTCGAAGACCTGATCGAAGCGTGCCGCCGCGCAGTCCCCACAGAGACGCAAGTGATGGTCAAACGTGAAGACGAGCAGGCATTTGCCGAGCTGAACGCCGCAAACCCGATTTTTGTCGAGGATGCTGCGCGCCTGTTCTGCGAGCAGCTGTTGGCAGATGCGCGGATTTCCGATTTCCGCGTTATTGCCAGCCATCAAGAAAGCCTTCACAGCCATGACGCAGTGAGTGTGCTAACGGAGGGGCCAACGTTTGCTCAGGCAAGTCTGGACCCCAAACTGTTCAATACATTGTTCCACGTCGGCTAGGCCCGACGTCGACAGACGGTAAACAGTCAGAACACCACCCCTCAAACGGGTGGTGTTTTGCATTTGTGATCAATGCTGCAGATGCAGAAAGTGGGGGGCGGCTATGCATTATTGGCGGTAGTGCTGCGCTGCAGCATGGCCTAGTTTTGAGGAAAGGGAATGATCCCGAGCTGAACAAAATATACCGAGGCATCCGATATGACCTACCAAAACACATCCGAACAATTTCCAGCCGGTGCAACAGACCCCGGCACCAACATAGCAGCGCTGCCGCTTTCAATCGCTCGCGGTGTCTTGCGCTTTGTCGGCTCATTCTTTGGTGGTATCTGGACCAGTATGATGAAAGCGGCCGAGGCTTCCTCACGCGTACATCAGGTTGAAGCATTACAAGCTAAATCTGACGAAGAGCTGGCGCGCATGGGCATCAAGCGCGACATGATTGCACACCATGTCTTTCGGGACCTCTTTTACGCCTGAGGCGTAGCAGGCCGTTGAAAAGACCCGCCACCGGCACCCATAGGGAACGCGGTGGCGGGTCTTTTGCGTTTTGGGGCCCTTGTTCGCACGCCGCTGCTTGACACGGGCGCGCGGGCGCGCCAACCCTGCGTCCATGGACGTGCGCCCCGTTGGATATGTGATTGGCCTTTTGGTGGCCGTACTTGGGGCAGCCATGCTGGTGCCTTTGCTGGTGGATATCGCCGAAGGCCGTGGCCAATGGCACGTGTTCCTGCAAAGCGGCATCATCACGATACTGGGTGGGACTGCGATGGCTCTTGCCTGCGCCAATGGCGTCCGCGAGGGGCTGACGATCCAGCAGACCTTCTTGCTGACGACAACTGTCTGGGTGGCTTTGCCCCTGTTTGGCGCCATCCCGTTTATGCTGGGCGAGACAGACGCGCGTGCGGTGGACGCCGTGTTCGAGGCGATGTCAGGCCTGACCACGACAGGCTCCACTGTGTTCACGGGCCTTGATACATTGCCCAAGGGGCTGTTGATTTGGCGGGCGATCCTGCAATGGCTCGGCGGCATCGGTATCATCGTTGTAGCCATGGTGTTCCTGCCCGAGCTCCGTGTTGGCGGCATGCAGATTTTCAGATCCGAGAGCTTTGACACGCTGGGTAAGATCCTGCCGCGAGCGGGCCAGATTGCCACCCAGATTTCCGGCCTCTACGTTCTGTTCACCTTGGTCTGTGCGATGGCCTATCTCTATCTGGGGATGAGCGTGTTTGACGCGACAGCACATGCGATGACCACAATTTCCACAGGGGGCTTTGCCAACTATGACGCGTCATTTGCGACGTTTGCAGGCCCGATGGAGTATGTGGCCGCGGTCTTTATGATCCTCGCGGCCTTGCCGTTTGTGCGCTACGTCCAGCTGGTCAACGGCAACCCTGTCGCCCTGCGCCGTGATCCACAAGTGCGCGGGTTCATCCTGACCATTGCGGTTTTGGTACTGCTGCTGGTGGTGCTGCTGGAAGAGGGCGTCCACATGAGCAACGAACAGGCCATTCGCGAAGCACTGTTCAACGTCACGTCCATCATCTCCGGCACGGGCTTTGCCTCTGTCGATTATATGCAATGGGGCAGTTTCGCCATTGCACTGTTCTTCTTTATGGGCCTGATCGGGGGCTGCGCGGGCTCAACGGCGTGTTCGGTCAAGGTCTTCCGCTATCAGTTGTTGTTTGCCTCCATCCGCGCACAGCTGCGGCGCATCCGGTCGCCACATGGTATCTTTACACCCCGCTATGACGGCAGGCCCGTCAGCGAGGAAGTACTGGCGTCGGTGATGACATTCTTCATGTTTTTCGTCCTCACGTTAGGTGTTGTCTCGGTTGCTTTGTCCATGACGGGGTTGGACTTTATTACCTCTGTATCCGGCGCCGCAACGGCTGTTGCCAACGTCGGCCCCGGTCTGGGAGATATCATCGGCCCTGCCGGCAACTTCGCCCCGCTCAACGACGCCGCCAAATGGATCCTGACCCTTGCCATGCTGGTCGGGCGTCTGGAGTTGATGATGGTTTACGTCCTCTTTACCGTTAAATTCTGGAGAGCCTGATGTCTGACCAAGTCACCCGTCCGCTGGGCGCGCAAATTTCCCATATGCTCAAGGCGCGCGGGGTGGATGTGATTTTCGGAATTCCGGGCGTGCACAATCAGGAAATGTACCGCGGCATCGAAGAGGCAGGCATTACCCATGTGCTGGCCCGTCACGAGCAGGGCGCGGGCTTTATGGCAGACGGCTATGCGCGTGCCTCAGGCAAGCCGGGGGTGGCCTATGTGATCACAGGCCCGGGCCTGTGCAATGTGATGACGCCGATGGGTCAGGCTTATAGCGATTCTGTGCCGGTGCTGGTGATCTCCAGCTGTCTGGACGAGACAGCGGCGCGGCGCGGCCAGCTGCACCAGATGAAGGATCAGGAGATTGCGGCGGGTACGGTGACCGACTGGTCGCACACCGCCCATAGCGCGCAGGCGGCCTACGGGTTGGTAGATCGTGCGATGCAGGAATTCGCCAGCGCGCGCCCGCGGAGCAAACATATTCAGGTACCTATTGCACAGCTCCAGGCGATGGCCGAGCCAGCGGCGGTGCCTGTTGTTCCGGCCGAGCCTGAACAGCATCTGCGTGCTGACCTTTCGGGATACATCGACCGGATCAAGGCTGCGAAAAAGCCGCTGTTCATCTTCGGCGGCGGTGCTGCAAAGACGGCTCCCGCTGCGCGTGCGGTCGTGTCCGCGTTGGGGGCGGCAAGCTTTGTCACCTATGCGGGTCGCGGGATTATGGCTCCGGATGATCCGTTGTTTTTTGGCGCGGCCCTTGCGCGGCCAGACAGTGCGGGCATCGTCGCCAGTGCCGATCTGGTGGTTGTAGTGGGCTCCGAACTGGCCGAGGTCGACATCTGGCGCGCCCATTTGGGTCATACGGCCCCGATGATCCGTGTGGACATTGACGCCGAAGTGCTCAGCGATCCGCAGCGCGCGGAGCTGCCGGTGCAGATGGACGCAGGTTTGTTTCTGGAGGCGCTGGTGGAGGGTGTGGAAGGCGGCACGCCTGCGGCGGGTTGGCAGGCTGCTGATGTGGCCAGGACACGCGCGCATTGGCGGGCAGAGGTCGACGCGGAGCGTCCGGGCATTGTGCCGCTCTGTGACGCTTTGCGCGCAGCCCTTCCCGAAGGCACAATGATCTATTCCGACATGACCCAATTCGCCTATGTGGCGAAGGAGGTCTGGGACATGCCTGCGCCTGCACATTGGCACCATCCCTACGGGTTTGGCACGCTGGGCTATGCGACACCTGCCGCCATCGGGGGCGCGATTGCCCGCAAAGGTGCGCCAACACTGGCGATCATAGGCGATTACGGCTTTCACTATACCATGCAGGAGTTGGGTGTTGCTGTAGAGCTGGGGCTGAGCCTGCCGATTATCCTGTGGGACAATGGCAAACTGGGCGAGATCGAGGATAGCATGGTGCGTGCCCAAATCGCCCCCAACGCTGTGATTGCCCGCAACCCCGATTTTTGCAAACTGGCCGAGGCCTTTGGCGCCCGTGCCGAGAAGCCGCAGAGCATCGAGGAGTTTCAGGCAGCCGTCCGCGCAGCCTTTGACGCAGAGGGTCCGACGCTCATTTATGCGACCCCTGCATTGACGGCGTCGCCAAAGGGGGGCTCAAAAAGAATAGGGGCTGGAAGTTATCGCAACTGCCGACCCCTTCTTATTCAATGCAAAGGTTGCCTACTCCCAGCAGCTGACCAATACAGTCATGCCGCTGGCCTTCTCGGACAGCTGGAACGAGGTCAGGCTGGCTGATCCTTCATCCGCAGATGCGGGCAGTTTGATGCCTGCGTCTTTGCTGGCTTCTACAATGGTTGCAGCATTCAGCGCAAAGCTTACATCATCAGGCAGTTGTGGCCCGCCTTCGGGTGCTGTCGTCATCATGCCGATCACGGCACCCGCACGGTCCAGAACCGGACCCCCTGCATCACCAGCGCGGGCGCGCAGGGCAAGACGGCTCACGTTCTCTTCGCCATCCAGACCGCGCACATCGGCCAGCGTGCCAAAGCTCATGGAGGGTGCGTTCAGCACACCCTCGAACGAATAGCCGGCAACAGCGACATCGCTTTGCAGGCGGGCAGGGGCGGCTGCAAAGCTGGCAACAGCACGGGGCGCCAGTGCCGCCTTGGGTTTGAGCAGGGCAACGCCGCGTGCGGTATCATCGGCAATCACTTCCGCATCGGTATCGCCGTCCAGCGTGATCCGCGAGCAGTTTTGCACAGCTGCCGAAGTGGTGGCCACATCACCGCCCTGCGTCACGAAAAAGCCCGAGCGTGACATCTTGGGTTTGCGGATTTGCAGACCGGAGAGCAGATCAATCGACTGCTGGGTCGTATCACCGGCAGAGGCACTCAGCACGCCCGGCATGCTGGTAAAGCTGCTGCGCATTTCAGTCAATACGCGGCGGCGGCGCTCTTCGTCTCCAGCGGGCCAGATCAGTGTGAAGCCCTTGATTTCGCCATTCTCAAGCGAGGCTTGGGTATAGCTGATGATGCGCCCGTTCTCGCCCACCAGCGTGAAACTGGAATCGTTACGCTCGCGCGGGCCGTCCAGCGGGACGATTTCAAGCGTCTGCATGATCTCGTAGAGACCAAACAGCGTGTCTTGCGTGCCGGGTTGGCTGATCAGCAGCACACGCGCGTCAATGTCGCCTGCTTGCTTGTATTGGGCAAAAGGCGGCTCGTAACGGTCAAAGGTGACGGCGGCGGTGGGCATGATCATTTCGATCCCTGCCTGCGCATCACGCACAACCTGAAGGCCCAGACCTTCCAACACGGCGTTATAGTCTTTCTTCAACGCGGCACGCTGTAGCGTCGTCAGGATGCCGGTTTTCTCGTAATTCTTGGATTCCTGCCATGCGGCCATGGAATTGCGTGTGCCACGCCCGAAGGAGCCATCAATGGCGGCATCGTAATAGCCTGCCCATTGCAACATCACCTGCAGTTCTTTCTTCTCGTCACGGCTCAGCGCCTGCTCCGAGCGCTGCGCCTCGGCGGGGGTCTCGTCTGCGGCTTCCGGTTCTGGCTCGGGCTCTTGCAGGGGGGCTACTTCTGCGACCTGGGGTGTCTCGACGGCCTGTGCCGGTGCCTCTTCGGCTGGTTGTTCAGGTGTGGTTGGCACTGTGCCTTCGGGGGCGGCAACGGCACCATTGCCCAAAACGTTTGCACCCACCGGCCAGTATTGCTGCCCCAAACGGTTGGAGACCTGAACAAAGCTGTCACGCGGGATCAGCCCGTCTTCGCGATACTGGCGCAAGACCAGCTCCGCATCTTCGCGGCGGTAGGGGCCGACAACAACGGCGTACCAGCCGCCGCCAACGGCAAAGCCGTTCACGTCCTGCAACAAAGTTGTATAGGCGCGGGCGCGATCCGTGGCGCGTGCAAGTGATTGCTGCGCCTCGATCTGGACCCAAACTACCTCTTCGGGATCATCCGCCTGTGCACTGGCCACAGTGCTAAATGAAAGAAACAAGGCGGCCATGAACAACACGGACTGACAGAACGATAAAAAGCGCAACATTGGCGTATGGACTCTCAAAAATTTACTTTGCGGCACATAAACAGCATTTTCCTGTGATTCCCATAGTCTAACGACTTGTTTCACAGAGATTGCAGTACCATTTCACCGATATGACACTGAAGGTCGCCACTGATTGACCCTTGGCACTGCGCAGCCTAGTAAGAGCGCCAAATGGCAAAGGACGCGAACATGGCCGAAACACCCCGTTCATTTCAGGAAATCATCCTGCGATTGCAGAGCTATTGGGCACGCCAAGGCTGTGCGATCCTGCAACCGTATGACATGGAAGTAGGGGCGGGCACCTTCCACCCTGCCACAACTCTGCGCAGTCTGGGCAGCCAACCGTGGGCTGCCGCCTATGTGCAACCCTCGCGCCGCCCCACCGATGGCCGCTATGGCGAAAACCCTAACCGGTTGCAGCACTACTACCAGTATCAGGTTCTGATCAAACCCAGCCCGCCCAACCTGCAAGAGCTATACCTCGGCTCGCTTGAGGCGATTGGCGTTGATATGAACCTGCATGACATCCGCTTTGTCGAGGACGACTGGGAAAGCCCGACACTGGGGGCTTGGGGTTTGGGCTGGGAAGTCTGGTGTGACGGCATGGAAGTCAGCCAGTTCACTTATTTCCAGCAGGTAGGCGGCCACGATTGCCAGCCCGTCTCGGGCGAGCTGACTTACGGGCTGGAGCGCTTGGCGATGTATGTGCTGGGTGTCGATCATGTGATGGATATGCCCTTCAACGATCCCGATGCCCCGATCCCGCTGACCTATGGCGACATCTTCAAACAAACCGAAGAAGAATACGCCCGCTGGAACTTTGACGTGGCCAACACCGAAGTGCTGCTGCGCCATTTCGAAGAGGTCGAGGCCGAGTGCAAAGCCATCATCGAACAGGCGCATATGGACCCCAAGACCGGCAAGCGTATCGTGATGGCGCATCCTGCCTATGATCAGGCAATCAAGGCCAGCCACATGTTCAACCTGCTGGATGCCCGCGGTGTGATTTCGGTGACCGAGCGTCAGGCCTATATCGGCCGTGTCCGCGCGCTGACCAAAATGTGTGCGGATGCCTTTGTGCAAACGCGCGCAGGGGGCTGGACGGAGGAGGTGGCCTAACCGGCTGCTGGCTTTCTACACCACAAACTTATGCGACATTAGGAAAGAGCGAACCATGACGGGTAAGATATTAGGGGGTTTCATCGTGTTATCAGCGCTGCTTATGGGATCTGCTGTTTACTACTTCCAGATCTACGGATTCTACCGCGAGGTAGATGCGCCCGCCGACGGTGTGGTGCTGGTGACGTTGGAAAATGCGGTCTCCGAGGTAATCCCTGTCGAGGACTTCAAAGCCATCGACGCCGACAGCTCGCCGATCCGCTACCGCGCGTGCTTTACCACGCCCTACAGCCTTGGCCTGCTGACCGAGACCTTCCAGATGGTCGAGGATATGGAACCGCGCAACGCCCCCGGCTGGTTTGACTGCTTTAACGCAGAGGCCATCGGCAAAGAGCTGGCGGCGGGTACCGCGCTGACCTTCCTGAGCGCCAAAAACGTGCATTACGGCGTTGACCGTATTGTCGCCATCACCAATGACGGGCGCGGCTATGTCTGGCACGAGCTGAACGACTGCGGCGAGAAAGCCTACGATGGTACCGTTGTCGGCGAGGAATGCCCGCCACCCCCGCAGCGCACGGCCCCGACCGAATAGCGCCCACAGAATAACGCCTGTTTGAGGCAAACACGAGGTATCCCAGTGGCTGATCTGCTGATTGAACTGTTCTCCGAAGAAATCCCCGCGCGCATGCAGGCGCGCGCCGCTGACGATCTGAAAAAGGCCATGACCGACGGTATGGTAGAGGCAGGGCTAACCTATGCCTCCGCCGCCGCTTTTGCCACGCCGCGCCGCCTGTGCCTGACGGTTGATGGGCTGCTGGATGCCAGCCCGCGCACGGTTGAGGAACGCAAAGGCCCGCGCGCCGATGCTCCCGAGAAAGCGATCGAGGGCTTTTTGCGCGGCGCAGGCCTGACCCGCGATGATCTGGAAGAGCGTGACACGCCCAAGGGGGCAATCCTCTATGCCAAGATCACCAAAGAGGGCCGTCCCACCGCCGACATCATCGCCGAGGTACTGGAGCAGACCATCCGCAATTTCCCGTGGCCTAAATCCATGCGCTGGGGCAGCGGTAGCCTGAAATGGGTGCGCCCGCTGCACTCCATCCTGTGCTTCCTCAGCCGTGAGGACGGCGCCGAAGTTGTGCCGCTGGACGTGGACGGCATTGTGTCGGGAAACACCACACGCGGGCACCGTTTTCTGGCCCCCGACGTGATCACTGTGTCTGGCTTTGACGACTATACCGCCAAGCTCAAGCGCGCCTTTGTGGTACTGGATAGTGCCGAGCGGCGCGATACCATCTGGAACGATGCCACCAACATGGCCTTCGCCAGTGGCATGGAAGTGGTGGAAGACGCGGGCCTTCTGGCCGAGGTGGCGGGCCTTGTCGAATGGCCTGTGGTTCTAATGGGCCGCATTGGCGAGGCCTTCCTCGATCTGCCGCCAGAGGTTTTGCAGACCTCTATGAAAGAGCACCAGAAATTCTTTTCCGTGCGTAACCCCAAAACGGGCCGGATCGAGAAATTCATCACCGTCGCCAACCGGACCACCGCCGACCACGGCGTGACGATCCTTGCGGGCAACGAGAAAGTGCTGAGCGCGCGTCTGGCCGATGCCAAATTCTTCTGGGACAATGATCTGCGGATTGCCAAATCTGCGGCAGGCATGGGCGCGTGGGTCGAGAACCTGAAAAACGTGACATTCCATAACAAGCTGGGCACGCAGGCGGAGCTGATCGAGCGCATGGCGGTTCTGGCGCGCGAACTGGCTCCGATGGTGGGCGCTGATCCGCAAGCAGCCGAGGATGCCGCACGGATCGCCAAGGCGGATCTTTCCTCCGAGATGGTCTATGAATTCCCCGAACTCCAGGGCCTGATGGGCCGCTACTATGCACTCGCCGCGGGCCACAGCGAGGAGGTCGCGGCAGCAGCCGAGGAGCACTACGCGCCGCTGGGGCCGTCAGACGATGTGCCGACTGCCCCTGTGTCGGTGGCCGTGGCTTTGGCCGAGAAGATCGACAAGCTGACCGGCTTCTGGGCGATTGACGAGAAACCCACGGGGAGCAAAGACCCGTTTGCGCTGCGCAGGGCGGCGTTGGGGGTTATCCGGACGGTGCTTGAGAATGACCTTACTATTCCGCTCGTCTCTGTTTTGCGAGGATCAGTCTTAGAAGCCGCCGGAGCAGCTTACTGGGCAGAAGTGCTATCAGATGACAATGAAGATGAGCGAAAGCACTCTATAGGCATGGGCTTGGGACACTTTCGGGATGAGGCCTTTAAAACTTACCCCTTTAGTTCTGAGAAAACAGACGACCTCCTCGCCTTCCTCCACGACCGCCTCAAAGTCTACCTCAAAGACCAAGGCATTCGGCATGACATCATCGACGCCTGTATTGCCATGGAAGGCAACGATGACCTCACGCTGCTGGTCAAACGCGCCCGCGCCCTGTCCGACACGCTGAAAACCGACGATGGTGAGAACCTGCTGCAAGCCTTCAAGCGCGCCAACAACATCCTCACCCAAGCCGAAACGGCGGATGGGGTGGAATACTCCTACGGTGCGGATGTGAAATTTGCCGAGAATGACGCGGAGCGGGCGCTGTTCACAGCGTTGGATGCGGCAGAGGCAACGATCACCCCAGCCATGGCCGCGCAGGATTTCACCACCGCCATGTCCGCCATGGCCGGATTGCGCCCCGCGCTCGACGCCTTCTTTGACGCGACCCAGATCAACACCGACAACGGCGCCGTGCGCCGCAACCGCCTCAACCTGCTCAGCCGTATCCGCACGCTGTGCACCTCCGTAGCCGATCTGACGCGCATCGACGGCTAGGGCAGCACTAACCTAACGGCGCAGAGCAAAAGCAAGCACTTGCTCTGCGCCACATTCAGCCTATGCTGCATCTGAACACAAAGGATGCTGCAGTGCAGAATAACCCCGACACCACGCTGATCACCCAGACCGCCAACATTGCCAACGCCACCCATGGCGGGCGGGCGAAATGTTTGCAGCGGTTGGTGCGGCTGGACCTGCCCGTGCCGCGCACGGTAGCGCTATCTTTTGGCACGGTGGAGAAGATCGCCAATGGCGAGTTGCCTGATATTTCCTCGATTGTGGATCAATTCCCCAAAGATGCGCTGCTCTGCGTACGCCCGTCCAGTCAGGACCCGGATTGGGGCGGGCCGGGGGCTGTGCTCAACATCGGGATGAATGATGCGCGGTTTGCGCGCTACAGCGAAACCATGGGCGAGGAAGCGTCGGCCGCCATCTATACCCGCTTCATTCAGGCCTACGCGATCAATGTTGCCCGCCTGGACCCCGATATGTTCGACGATGTCGAAGGCGATGGCCGCGCCGCACTTGAGCAGACCATCGAAGCCTACGAGCGTGAAACAGAAGAGAAGTTTCCGCAGGAACGGCGTGTGCAACTGGCCGCTGTTGTGCGCTCGATGGCGCGCGCGTGGAGCGGGACATCCGCCCGCCTGTTGCGCCAAGCCAAAGGCGCGCCCGCAGATGCGGGACTGGGTCTGGTCGTGCAGCAGATGGTGTTCGGTGTGGGGGCGGGTGAGTGCGGTTCAGGTGTGTTGCAACTGGTGAATTCGGACACGGGCCTGCCTCAGGTCACGGGGCGTTACCTGAGCCAGAGTCAGGGCCGCGATGCGCTGGGCGGTGATTCCGAAGCGCTATACCTGACCCGCGATCCGCGTGGCCCCTCGCTTGAGGAAAAGCTGGCGGCAGAATTCGAGACGCTGAAAGCCTACGCCAGCCTGATGCGGGTACGTCTGCGCGAGGAAATGCAGGTTGAGTTCGCCATCGAAGATGGTGTGGTGCATATCCTTGACGGTGTGCGGGTGTCGCGTACCTCGCGCGCTGCGGTGCGCATTGCGGTGTCATTGGCCAATGACAAGGTGATCACCCGCGACGAGGCGATCATGCGCGTGCCGCCGCGTCTGCTGACCGAGCTGCTGCACCGCCAGATTGACCCCACTGTGCGCCGTGATGTGATCGGCAAAGGGATTGCGGCCAGCCCCGGTGCTGCCACAGGCAAACTGGTGTTTGATTCCGCCGAAGCGCAGGCCAGTGCCGCGCGCGGCGAAGCCTGTATTCTGGTGCGGCGTGAGACATCTTCGGAAGACGTGCGCGGCATGCATGCGGCCAGTGCTGTGTTGACCGAGCGCGGCGGCATCACCAGCCATGCGGCGGTGATCGGGCGCGGCATCGGCCTGCCCTGTGTGGTGGGCGCGTCATCGCTGATCTTTAACCAGCGCGACAAGACGATCACCTCCAAGGACGGGCGGGTTTTCCATGCGGGCGACCAGATGACAGTCGACGGATCGACCGGTCAAATTCTGGCAGGAGCGGCAGCGCTGCAAGAGGCCGCATTGGATGACTATTTCCAGCAGCTGATGGCATGGGCGACTGACAGTGCAGACATCATGGTGCGCGCTAACGCAGACACACCGCAGGACGCGCAGACCGCACGCAACTTCAACGCCGAAGGCATCGGGCTGTGCCGGACCGAGCATATGTTTTTTGACCGGGGTCGCCTGACGGTGATGCGCGAGATGATCTTTGCCGACACCTCTGACGGGCGCCGCGCAGTGCTGGAACGTCTGCTACCGATGCAGCGTGATGATTTCACACAACTATTCCGGATTATGGAAGGCAGGCCCGTGTGTATCCGCCTGTTTGATCCGCCTTTGCATGAATTCCTGCCGATGGATGCCAGCGGTCAGCGTGAGCTTGCCGAGGCGCTGGGGTTGCCCCGTTCGGATGTGACACGCCGGATTGAGGCGATGCGCGAATATAACCCGATGTTGGGCCTGCGCGGCGTGCGTCTGGGCATCACGGTGCCGGAAATCTATGAAATGCAGGCGCGTGCGATCTTTGAAGCGATTGTGGACGCCAGCCAGAATGGCGCGCCCATCCTTGCCGAAATCATGATCCCGCTGGTGTCGGCGCGTCGCGAAGTCGAGATTGTGAAGACCGCCATCGATGCGGTTGCCCAAGCCGTGCGGCACGAGCGTGGCGTCGATTTTGCCTACCGCCTCGGCGTGATGGTCGAGACGCCGCGTGCTGCCCTGCGTGCGGGTGAAATTGCGCCGCATTGCGCCTTCCTCAGCTTCGGCACAAATGACCTGACGCAGATGACCTACGGCCTGTCCCGCGACGATGCGGGACGGTTTATGTCTGATTATGTCCAGCAGGGCGTCTTTGACGAAGATCCTTTTCATACGCTGGATCATGACGGCGTTGGAGAGCTGTTGGTGTTGGGGGCAAAGCGCGGGCGGATGGCCCAGCCGGAAATCACATTGTCCGTTTGCGGAGAGCACGGCGGCAACCCCGAATCGATAGCATTCTGCCGCGCGGCGGGGTTTGACTATGTTTCCTGTTCACCGTTTCGCGTTCCGGTTGCGCGGCTAGCCGCAGCTCAGCTTGCAATCGCTGACAAGATCAAGTGAGATTCCCGAGGTTTAGACACAACATCTTGCAGCCCTAAGCGATAGCCTGCCCAGTCGGGCAGGCGCGGGTTGCCCGATTTTGGGATTCAGGTTAGCCGAACGTTAGTGATAACGATCCTGGAGAACCCTGAATGCGGTCTGGAAGATATATGCGTGCAGCAACATTTGTGCTGGCGGTAGCTGTGAGTGCAGCGCTTCCTGCGGGTGCCATGGCCAATGGTCTGGTCAAAAATCTTGCTAAGGTCGAGGCGCGTGGACTGGCTTCTGTCAACGCCGAGCGGATGGCCAGCATCGTTACTTCCCCCGCATCAATCATCAAGGCTTCGGCGAGCGGGGGGAGCGAAGTTGTATTTACCCGCGCATGGCTGGCGAGCCAGCCCAAGGCCAAAGGCTCGACCGAGTTTCAGTGCCTCGCAGAGGCGCTCTATTTCGAGGCACGCGGCGAGACCATCAAAGGCCAGTTTGCTGTGGCTGAAGTGATCCGCAACCGTGTGAAATCCAGCCGCTTCCCAAATTCATATTGCGCTGTGATCAATCAGGGCACCGGCAAAAAGCATCAGTGCCAGTTTAGCTATACCTGCGACGGAAATCCCGAAGTGGTGGCCGAGCCTGCGGCCTATGCGCGGGTTGCCAAAGTAGCGCGTGCCACAATTGACGGGAAGTCACCCGATATCACCAATGGTGCCACATTCTACCATACCACTGCTGTGCGTCCCAGCTGGTCGCGTAAATTCACCAATACGGCACGGTTCGGGGTGCATTTGTTCTACAGCCGTGGCGCGCGGACGGCCAGCAACTGACGCAAAGCGGACCTTGAGTGGCGCATGCAGCCCTCGACGCTGCACCATGCGCGGTATAAACGCCCGACAATGACACCAGACGGGAGCCCGCCGATGACATCCGAAACCGGCCTTGCCTTTGCCCACCCCTCCGAACGGGCGGATGCTACAACAGGTGCAGATGCGCTGGACCGTATTTCCGTACGCAACCATATCGTCGAAGTCGAAATCGGGGCCTTTCAGGCCGAACGGGGCGTCACACAACGCATCAGTTTTAACATCGTCGTCGAAGTGCAGCCGCTGAGCGGCCCGATCGACGATGATGTGGACCGCATCCTGTCCTATGACCGCGTGACCGAAGCCATAGCAACCGAGTTGGCCGTCGAGCGGCTGGCCCTGCTGGAAACGCTGGCCGAGCGTGTGGCCGAGCGTATCTTGCTGGAGCCGCAGGCGATGCGGGTTTTTGTCCGCATCGAAAAGCTGGACCGCGGCCCTGCGGCCTTGGGCGTCGAGATTGTGCGCGCGCGCGACAACGCCCCCGCGGCAGAAATGCGGGCAGGGGACACCCCCCATCCCGAACTGGTGTTTCTGGGCAATGCCGCCATCGCCTCGCCCTATCTGACCGGCTGGCTGGATCAGCTGCATGCGCAGGGTCGCCCGCTGGTGCTGTGTGTCGGCGCGTCGGATGTGGCCGCGCCGCAAGTGCCGCACAGGATGGCGCAGCGCCGGATTGATATGTTGGCAATCGAGCAGAACGCATGGGTGCTGGCCGCCCGCGACGACCGCTGTGTTGTGGTCGAGACCCGGACCGAACTGGATTGGGCGATGAAGAATGGCCAGACCTGTGTTTGGGCGCCCTCCAAGATTGTTCTGGATAGTGTGGATACCCCATCGGCCCAGCCCCGTGATGCTGTGGCGCTGGCCGCGTGGTTTGCCGCAACCTTTCAGGCCAGCGAGATGCTGGTGATCGGTGCCGAGCTCCCCAAGAATGCCAGAGTACCCCTGCGCGCGGTCAGCGTGGATACCGAGACGCTCTGAAGATGTCCCGCTCCTATCACCGCCCCTTGGTCAGCTATGATATTGCCCGCCCGCGAAACGCTTGTACCTTGGCAGGCGGAGAAGGCTGGTTTGCCTTTGCCGAGGTGCTTCAGCGCGGCGCGGCACCTGTGGTTGTGCGGGCGGATCAGTTGCCCGATGCGGCGCGTCTGGCCCTGACTGCCCCACGCGCGGCGGCGGCAGATACACCCCGGATCATGGGGATTGTGAACACCACGCCGGACAGCTTTTCAGACGGCGGCCTGCATGCCGTTGCACAGGACGCAATTGCGGGCGGTTTGGCGATGGCGCAAGCTGGGGCAGATATCCTTGATATCGGTGGAGAGAGCACCCGTCCGGGCGCACAGGCCGTTGCCGTGGATGAAGAAATCCGCCGTGTGGTTCCTGTGATTGAAGGTCTGCGCGCTGCGGGTTTTAGCGGCGTAATTTCCATTGATACCCGCAAAGCAGATGTGGCGCGGGCGGCATTGGCCGCAGGGGCTACCCTGATCAACGATGTCTCGGGCTTTATCCACGACCCCGATCTGGCAGGGGTGGCCGCAGGGGCTGAGGTGCCTGTCTGTGTGATGCACGGCCCGCTGGACCCCGCCACCATGCATCTGGATCCCAGTTATGATGACGTCTTGCTGGATGTCTACGACTGGCTGGAGGCGCGGATAGAAGCGCTGCAGGCCAGCGGCATCCCGCGCGCGCGTATCATCGCCGATCCGGGCATCGGGTTTGCCAAAACGCAGGCGCATAACTTGGCACTGCTTGCGCGGCTCAGCCTGTTTCACAGTCTCGGCGTGCCTGTTCTGTTGGGCGCGTCGCGCAAACGCTTTATTGGAACCATCTGCAATGCGCCGCAACCCGCCGACCGGATGGCGGGTTCCATTGCTGTAGCGCTTGCAGGTCTGGCGCAGGGCGTGCAAATTGTCCGCGTGCATGACGTGGCCGAAACGGCGCAGGCGATTGCACTTTGGCAGGCAAGCAAGGCAGGATAACCACATGACAAAGCTATTCGGGACAGACGGCGTACGCGGTACGGCCAATATCCACCCGATGACCGCTGAAATGGCGCTGCGGATTGGCGCGGCTGTGGGCCGGTATTTCCGCCGCGAGGGTGAATCCTCGGTGCACCGTGTGGTGATCGGCAAGGACACGCGCCTGTCCGGCTATATGTTCGAGAGTGCGCTGACAGCGGGGCTGACTTCCACAGGGATGAACGTGCTGTTGCTGGGTCCGGTCCCGACCCCTGCGATAGGGCTGCTCACGCGGTCCATGCGCGCGGATCTGGGGGTAATGATCTCTGCCAGCCATAATCCGGCACAAGATAACGGTATCAAGTTTTTCGGCCCCGATGGTTTCAAGCTCTCCGATGCGGTCGAGGCCGAGATCGAGGCGCTGGTCGCGCAAGGAGTAGAACCGACAGCCGCCCCCGAGATTGGCCGTGCCAAGCGGATCGACGACAGCCGTTTTCGCTATATCGAGCGGGTGAAGTCAAGTTTCCCGCGCCAGATGCGTCTGGACGGACTGAAAGTCGTGATCGACTGCGCAAATGGCGCTGCGCACCACGTTGCCCCGATGACGCTTTGGGAGTTGGGCGCCACTGTGATTCCTGTCGGGGTGGCTCCGAATGGACACAACATCAACGAGCGCTGCGGATCAACCCACCCGCAATCCGCGGCAGAAACTGTTGTGGCGCATGGCGCTGATGTCGGTATCTGCCTTGATGGTGATGCGGACCGTGTAATCCTGTTGGACGAGCAGGGGCGTGTGGGCGATGGCGACCAGTTTATGGCGCTGATGGCGGCGCGGTGGAAAGCCGACGAGCGCCTGAAGGGGGACGCGCTGGTGGCCACTGTGATGAGCAATCTGGGGCTGGAGCATTTTCTGAAGGATCGCGGTGTGCGTCTGGAGCGTACGAATGTCGGCGACCGTTATGTGGTCGAGCGGATGCGCGAGGGCGGCTTTAACCTCGGGGGGGAGCAGTCGGGCCATATTGTGATGACCGATTATGCCACCACAGGTGACGGGCTGATGGCGGGGATGCAGTTTCTGGCTGAAATGATCCGCGCAAACAAACCCGCCTCCGCGCTGATGCACCAGTTCGAACCGGTGCCGCAACTGCTGGAGAATGTACGTTTTGCTGCGGGGCAGGTGCCTCTTGATGATCCGCATGTCATAGCGGCGATTGCACAGGCCGAAGATGCCCTGTCGGGCGGGGGCCGTTTGCTGATCCGTAAATCCGGCACTGAGCCATTGGTGCGGGTCATGGTGGAGCATGAAGATGCAGCCCTGATGGCGCGGATGGTCAATTCAGTTGTTGCGGCCGTTCGGGAAGCTGTGAAGGTTTAACGCCCGAACAAGCGCCGCAACGCGCCATACTGGCTGAGGCCTACACCGATCAGGATCAATGTCAACGCCAACAAGAGCGAGCGGGGCAATGCCTCGCCCAGGATCAATCCGCCAAGAACAACTGACCAGACCGGTACCTGATAGTTCACCAAAGACATAAACACAGGCCCGGCACTACGCACCACCAGCACGCGCAGGAAATTCGCCCCCGCCGTGGGGATCAGGCCAAGGAATGCCAGCACGCCGAGGATTTCCGGTGACGGCATGGGCGGAGGCCCTTCGACAACCCAAACTACAGGAATGGTCATGCATGCGCCGATCAGCAGCAGGATTGTGGCCAGCCCGATGGGATGGGCATTAGGCAGCCGGCGCAACATGATGGAGCCTATGGCGTAACACGCTGCCGCCAGCACGCAAGCGATCCGGCCTGCGGTCTCGAATGACGCCCCCGTGCTCTCGAAGGCCTGCGCGCCGATCAGGATCACAACACCGACAAAGCCGATGATGAAGCCAGCAATCTTGCGCGGTGTCATCTGCTCACCCGGAACGGTGAAATGCGCAAGCGGCAGCACAATCAGCGCCACAGCAGCCATCGATACCCCTGCAAAGCCCGACGAGACATATTGTTGGCCCCATGCCAGTAGCGAGAAGGGCACCGCAGAGCTAAGACCGCCGATGATGACCAGATTGAGTTTATCGGTGCCGCTGGTTGGGCCCGAGAACAGCGGACGGCCCATGATGGTCCAGATCAGCCCCATCAAAACCGCTGCAAAGCCGATGCGTGATGCAGCCAGCCAGAAGGGGGGCATGCCACCAGCAAGGGCTACTTCGGTCACCATAAATGTGCCCCCCCATGTCAGGCCGAGGATCGCGACCATTAGCCAGCTGAGCGGGGTGATTTGGGGGGTGCTATTCATCCCGCCAGATAGGGGGAAATGACGGGTAGGGGCAAGGGCCTAGACCGCAACGAAAAAGGCCCGCAGTCTCCTGCGGGCCTCCGTATAAAAGTCGTAAGACTTAGTTCTTGGATTTGTCGACCATTTTGCCGGCAGAGATCCAAGGCATCATATCGCGCAGCTTGCCGCCGACGATTTCGATCTGGTGCTCGTCGTTGGAGCGACGCGATGCCTTCAGCGTTGGCTGACCTACAGCGTTTTCCAGCATGAAATCACGTACGAACTTGCCGGACTGGATGTCGGACAGCACGGCTTTCATGCGGGCCTTTGTCTCCTCATAGGGCAGGATGCGCGGGCCGGAGACGTACTGGCCATACTCGGCTGTGTTGGAGATGGAGTAATCCATGTTGGCGATGCCGCCTTCATAGATCAGGTCCACAATCAGCTTTGTTTCGTGCAGGCACTCGAAATAGGCCATCTCGGGCTCATAGCCGGCTTCTACCAGTGTCTCGAAACCCATGCGGATCAGCTCGACGATACCGCCGCACAGAACGGCCTGTTCACCGAACAGATCGGTTTCGCACTCTTCGCGGAAGTCAGTCTCGATGATGCCGGAGCGGCCGCCACCGATGGCGGAGCAATAGGACAGACCGATTTCCAGCGCTTTGCCGGAAGCGTTCTTGTCAACAGCAACAAGGCAAGGCACGCCGCCGCCTTTGACATATTCGCCGCGCACGGTGTGACCGGGGCCTTTAGGCGCCATCATGATCACGTCGATGCCTTCTTTTGGTTCAATCAGGCCGAAGTGTACGTTCAGACCGTGGGCGAACGCGATTGCAGCACCTTCACGGATGTTGTCGTGGACGTATTTCTTGTAGGTGTCTGCCTGAAGCTCGTCGGGCATGGTGAACATGATCACGTCGGCCCATGCTGCCGCTTCTGCGATGCCCATAACTTTCAGGCCTTCGCCTTCGGCTTTCTTGGCAGACGGGGAGCCTTCGCGCAGGGCGACAACGAGGTTTTTTGCACCGGAATCGCGCAGGTTCAGCGCGTGGGCGTGGCCCTGTGAGCCATAGCCGAGGATCGCCACTTTGGCATCCTTGATGAGGTTAACGTCGCAGTCACGGTCATAATAAACGCGCATGATTTTATCCTTTTGGTTGATCTGGAGTGCACAATAGGGATGTTTGCGCGGTTTGCTATTGCTGGATTGTGAGTTTAGAAGGCACAATAAAGAAATTAATGCGTGTAATTTCGGATTGGTAAATAAATCATGCTTGATAATGATGATCGGCGTTTACTGCGCTATTGGCAGGCAGAACCGAGTCTGTCGCAGGGGGAACTGGCGGAACGGGCCGGCATGACCACAGGCCGTGCCGCGCGGCGGATTGCGCGGATGCAGGAACTGGGGGTTCTCAAGGGGATCGGTGCGGTTATCGATTGGGCCGCACTGGGCTATGCGGTTGAAGTTTCCTTGCGGATTACGCTGGACAAAACGCAGGGCAACGCCTTTGACGCGTTTATGGCCGAGGCGCGAAAAGTACCCGAAGTGATCGAGTTACAGACGTTTTTGGGGCGGGTGGATATACGCCTGTCCATCATCGCGCGCGACATGGCGCATTATCAGCAGATATATCGTAGCCAAATCCTGACCCTGCCGCATATCTCCGAGATCGAGGCGCTGATGCATGTGGCGCGGATCAAACAGGCGGAGGGTTTGCCGCTGTGATGGAGCTGGACGAGATCGACAAGCGTCTGCTGCGGACCTTGGTGCGGGATGCGACGCAGAGCGCGGGTGCCTTGGGGCGTCGGCTGGGGCTGAGCCAGCCTGCCACATGGCGGCGGATCAAGCGGCTCGAGGAGGCGGGGGTGATCCGCGGGCGGCAGCTGCGGCTGGATGCGGAGAAACTGGGGTTTGGGGTTACTGTTTTTCTGGGAGTGAAGCTGGCGTTACGCGGACGCGTGAGCCTTGAGGATTTCGAACGCGCGGTGAGTGCGATTCCCGAGGTGCAGACGGTTGAGCATGTCTTGGGCCTGTATGATTACCGCTTGCGGGTGGTGGCGCGGGATTTGCCCGACTTCGAGCGGGTCTTGCGGCGGCGGATTATGACCTTGCCGGGGGCGGGGGAGGTCGAGGCGAATGTGCTGCTCAGTGAGGAGCGATTGGTCGGACCTTTGTAGCTGTTGTTCGCTAAAGGAAACTAATGTTCTGCCAATTCAACCTATCGCGGGGAAATGGGGGGATATAATGTCGTGAATGGCTTTGATCCGGTTCGGAAGGTTTCTATTTAGGGGGCATACCTGAATAGAGGACAAAGAAAATGGCATTGCTTGATACGGTTGACCCGCAAGGGCTGGAAGAATTCTCGGTTGTATTTACGGACCGCTCGCTTAATTCGATGAGCGGGGCGTTTCAGGGCGTGATGCGTGATATTCATTCGATGCTGTGTGAAGTCTATGGTGCGGCATCCGCTGTGGTGATCCCCGGCGGCGGCTCATTTGCGATGGAGGCGGTTGCACGGCAGTTCGCGCGGGAGCGTGATGTGTTGGTTGTGCGCAATGGCTGGTTTTCCTACCGCTGGAGCCAGATCATCGAGACAGGCGGGCTGACCGCCAACACAACTGTCATGAAGGCGCGTCCGCAGGGAAATGCGGCGCCGGCACCCTACGCGCCCGCCCCGATCGAGGATGTGATAGAGGCGATCCGCGCCCAGAAGCCGCAGGTTGTGTTTGCCCCCCATGTCGAGACCTCCGCGGGTGTAATCCTGCCGGATGACTATATTGCCGCCCTGGCCGCTGCCGCGCATGAGGTAGGTGCGTTGATGGTGCTGGACTGCATCGCGTCCGGTTGTGCCTGGGTTGATCTGGAGGCGCTGGGTGTCGACGTGCTGATCTCTGCACCGCAGAAGGGGTGGAGCGCGCAGCCCTGTGCGGGCCTTGTGATGCTGTCGCCGCGTGGCGTGGAACGTTTGGCCGAGACGAAGTCGGACAGCTTTGCCATCGATCTGGGTAAATGGCACGCCATCATGCAGGCCTATCTGGACGGCGGCCACGCCTATCACGCCACCATGCCGACAGATGCTTTGCGCGTGTTCCGCGACACGATGATCGAGACGAAAGACTACGGGTTTGACCGTTTGAAAGAGGCGCAGTGGCGTCTGGGCGACGGCGTGCGCGCGATGATGGCGGCCAAAGGCATCACGTCAGTTGCCGCTGACGGCTTCGGCGCGCCGGGGGTCTTTGTGGGCTATACGGATGATCCCGATGTGAAAACGGGCAAGGCTTTTGCCGCACAGGGCATGCAAATCGCCGCAGGTGTACCGCTGCAAGTGGGCGAGCCGGAAGACTTCAGCACGTTCCGGCTGGGGCTGTTCGGTCTGGACAAGCTCTATGATGTTGACGGTACTTTGGGGCGTTTGAAATCCGTCGTCGATAAAGTTCTATAAAATATTTTTCATTCCTGAAACTCCTCAGCCGCGCCTTTCGTGGCTGGGGGGAAGCCGGTCAAAACGACGGGCCCAAACCGAGGAATGAACCACATGTTTACCAAATCCCTTCTTGCCGCCACAGCCCTTTCCCTGAGCGCAACGCTGGCTTTTGCAACCGGTCACGCCAAAAACCCCGACGTCGGCGGTGCTGCGATGCTGGTTGAGAAAAACATCATCGAAAACGCTGTAAACTCGCCCATCCACACCACATTGGTGGCCGCTGTGAAAGCTGCCGGTCTGGTCGATGCGCTGCAAGGCGAAGGCCAGTTTACCGTATTTGCACCCGTCGATGATGCCTTTGCAGCCCTGCCTGCCGACACGGTCGAGTCGGTGCTGAAGCCGGAAAACAAGGACCTATTGACCCAAATCCTGACCTGCCATGTTGTCGCCGCCGACGCGATGTCTGAGGCGATCAACGGCATGATATCGGACGATGGCGGCATGCACATTGTGCCAACATTGGGCGGCTGCAAACTGGAAGCGCGGATGGACGGCCAGATGATCACACTGACCGACGAGAACGGCACCGTGGCCACTGTCACAATTGCGGACGTCAAGCAATCCAACGGCGTGATCCATGTGATCGACGCAGTCATGCTGCCCAAGTCGTAAGATTTCGCGTTTGTAACGAGTTTGGCCCGCGCGGGGAATTGCGCGCGGGCCTTTTTTCGGAGGCGCTTAGGTCAGCGCATCCAGTATGCGTGCCCACGACCGGATGCCTTTGTGAAAGCTCTCCATGTCGTATTTCTCGTTCGGGGAGTGGATCTGGTCATCATCCTTGCCAAATCCGATTAGCATGGGCGGGGTGCCGAGGATGCTGTGGAAATGCCCCGCGATAGGGATCGAGCCACCACAACCGATATAGGCGGCAGGCACATTCCATTCGTCCGACAGCGCCTTGAGCGCTTTGGCAAAGGCCGGATCATCCGTCGCGGTCCCGGACGCGCGACTGGCGCCGTGGCCTTTCCATTCAACGGTGCAATCGACGGGCAGCATGTCCTCAACCATTTTGCGGAAATTCTCGCGGATCAGCAGCGGATCCTGATCGCCGACAAGGCGGAAGGAAATCTTGGCGCTTGCCTGCGAGGGCAGGACAGTTTTGAAGCCGTCGCCCTGATAGCCGCCGCCGATGCCGTTCACTTCGCAGGTGGGCCGTGACCAGATCATTTCAAGCGGGGTGCGGTCCTGCTCGCCCGCAGGTTGGGACAGGCCGACATCACCGAGGAAGCCCGCATGGTCAAAGGCAAGGCCCTGCCACTGTGCCTCCAGCTCGTCCGACAGTTCCGGCACGCCGTCATAAAATCCGGGCACGGTGATGCGGCCCTGATCGTCATGCAGCGCTGCAATGATGCGCGACAGCACACGCACAGGGTTCATCGCGATGCCGCCGAACATGCCGGAATGGAGGTCTTTGGACGGCGCTGTGATGGTCAGTTCTTCGCCCAGCAATCCGCGCAGCATGGTGGTGATGGCGGGTGTGCGGCTCTGGAACATGCCGGTGTCGCAGATCATTGCAAAATCGGCGCGCAACTCCTCTGCGTGCTCCTCCATAAATGGGACAAGCGAGGGCGAGCCTGATTCCTCTTCGCCCTCGAAAAAGAAGGTAATCCGGCACGGCCATTCGCCATTCACCTCTTTCCACGCGCGAAACGCCTCGACAAATGTCATCAGCTGGCCTTTGTCATCCGCAGCACCACGGCCGCGGATCACTGTGCCTGCCTCGGTCTCTTCAATCGCGGGATCAAACGGGTCACGGTCCCACAGGTTCAACGGATCTACCGGCTGTACATCATAGTGACCATAGAACAGAAGATGTGGCTTGCCATTTTCCGGCCCGACATGGCCCACCACCATAGGGCGCCCCGGTGTCGGTCTTTTTTGTGCATCAATTCCAAGGCCTTGCAGGTCCGCCACCAGCCAGTCCGCCGCCGCGTCACAGTCGCTCTTGAAGGCCGGATCGGTCGAGATCGACTTGATCCGCAGTAAGTCCAGCAGGCGCTCGGCGGCGGCGGGGAGGTCTTTGTCAATCTGGGCAAGGACGGCATCTAGGGACATGGGGGGAGCTCCGGTATGGGGTAATTTCCGCTGACCCTATCAGGCGCAAAAGCGATGTCCAGTGCCGGAGTTTTCCCATCGGAAACACCCCTGCGACACTACGCGCGCCTTTGCGTATTGATGCGCTTGGAACCATTCTATATCCCACTGAGAAATACAAACAGACGCCCGCGCGCGGCGGCCTGCACTTACGGAGATGCGCATGACCTATTCGGAACAGCTCGACAAGGCGCTTGGGCGGCTGCACAACGAAGGCCGCTACCGTACTTTCATCGACATCGAGCGCCGCAATGGCTACTTCCCGCATGCCGTCTGGACCAAACCTGACGGGTCCGAGCAGGATATCACGGTTTGGTGTGGTAACGACTATCTGGGCATGGGGCAAAACCCCGTAGTGCTGGAAGCGATGCATGAGGCGATTGAGGCTACGGGCGCAGGGTCGGGCGGGACGCGCAACATCTCCGGCACTACCGTTTACCACAAACGCCTGGAGGCCGAGCTGTCCGATCTGCATGGCAAGGAAGCAGCCCTGTTGTTTACCTCCGCCTATATCGCCAATGATGCCACGCTCAGCACGCTCCCCAAGCTGTTTCCGGGCCTGATCATCTATTCGGACGCGTTAAACCATGCTTCCATGATTGAAGGCGTACGCCGCAACGGCGGGGCCAAGCGCATTTTCCGTCACAACGACGTGGCACACCTGCGCGAGTTGCTGGAAGCGGACGACAGCAATGCGCCCAAGTTGATTGCCTTTGAGAGCATCTATTCCATGGACGGTGATTTTGGCCCGATCGAAGCGATCTGCGATCTGGCAGATGAATTCGGCGCGCTGACCTATATTGACGAAGTGCATGCCGTGGGCATGTACGGCCCGCGCGGGGCAGGGGTGGCGGAACGCGATCGCCTGATGCACCGTTTGGATATCATCAACGGCACACTGGCCAAGGCGTATGGCGTGATGGGCGGCTATATCGCGGCCTCTGCCAAAATGTGCGATGCGATCCGATCTTATGCGCCCGGTTTCATCTTTACGACCTCGCTGCCACCAGCGATAGCGGCGGGGGCTGCTGCCTCTGTCGCCTTCCTCAAGCGCGCGCCCGAGTTGCGTGAGAAGCACCAGCAGCAAGCCAAGGCGCTTAAGTTGCGTCTGAAGGGGCTTGGCCTGCCGATCATTGATCACGGCAGCCATATTGTGCCTGTGATGGTGGGCAATCCGGTACATACCAAGCTGCTGTCCGATATGCTTCTGGAGCAGCACGGAATCTACGTCCAGCCGATCAACTTCCCCACTGTTCCGCGCGGCACAGAGCGGCTGCGCTTTACGCCCTCACCTGTGCATGGTCCGCGTGAAATGGATGCGCTTGTGACTGCAATGGACGGGCTTTGGGCACATTGTGCGCTGAATCGTGCCGAAGCAGCGGGTTAATTCGTCATGAACTCGCTAATATCATTGCGCTGTGGTACGAATTTCTCAACAAAGACATAGGGCGAATCAAAACTGATGGCCGATACTATGTTAGTTATTGAGTGGGCGAGGGCAGAGCTATGATCGGGCGTTGGGCCTCCAGGAAAGTTCAAAAAGAAGCGTCACAGCCGTCCGGCTTTGACGCATTTGAACTGCGTCTTGGTGATTTGATGCGCGGAGAGCGTGCGACGCTTGGCAAATCCCTCCTTGATGTTCAGCGTGAATTGCGGATCAAAGCTGCCTATATCGCAGCCATTGAAAACGCTGATCCTGATGCATTCGATACTCCCGGTTTTATCGCAGGTTATGTGCGTTCCTACGCACGCTACCTGAACATGGATCCTGACAAGGCTTTTGCCGCCTTCTGTAACGAGAGCGGTTTTAGCGTGGCACACGGTATGTCCGCCGAAGCCTCTGTTGTGAAAAAGCCCACCCGCGAAGAGCGTCTGAGCCGTCAGGCCGAGCACGATATTTTTTCACGCCCCGTTATGCCCTTTGCCCCCGGTGGCAATACATTCCTGTCGCGGATCGAACCGGCTGCCATCGGCTCGACTCTGGTGCTGGTCGCGCTGATTGGCGCCATCGGATTTGGTGGCTGGACGGTTCTGAAAGAAGTGCAGCGTGTGCAGGTCTCCCCCGTGGATCAGACCCCCGTTGTCTTGTCTGACCTTGACCCGCTTCAGGCTAATGCGCCAACCCAACCCGCGCTGGGCGGCGATGTGACAACACCTGCTGCACTGGCGGATGCCCCGCGTGTCGAAGCACTGGACCGTCTTTACCGCCCTGCGGCGCTGGATGTGCCTGTGATGGTTGCGCGTGATGCGCCGATTGCCTCGCTTGACCCACGCACAAGCGGCTTGTTTGAAACCCGTTCAGCGGGTGGAGCTGACGATACTCAGCTGGCTGGCGCCGTTGACGGGGCTCTGGCCGAAGCGCTGGGTGAGACTGTCACAACAGCCGGTCTGACCGTGCCACAGGTTCTTGAAGGACCAGCGCCTGCCGTGCAGGTCGTCGCAACAAGCGAGACATGGGTGCGCGTAACTGCGGCAGATGGCACAAACATCTATGAGAAAGTTATGCAGAAGGGCGACACATTCGACGTCCCCGCACTGGAGGAAGCACCTCTGCTGCGTACAGGGCAAAGTGGTGCAGTCTATTTTGTTATGAATGGCGAGTTCTTTGGCCCCGTTGGAAGCCGCGGCAGTGTCACGTCCAACGTACCTTTGCAGCAGCAAGCGCTGGCCGAACTCTATGAACCCGCGCATCCGGGTCAGGACAGCGCACTGGAAACGCTGGTCGCTGAATTGCGCGCCGTTGCCACAACGCCGGCCGTTACAGACTAACCCGTTTGCCACTGCGCTAATCGTCACATCTTACACAGCTTTGCATTGCAGCAGCACCTTTGTGTGACTAGGTAAGACGTGTCTGAATTCTCTAGTGAGGCCCGCATGTCGCTGAACCATATCCGTCCTTGGCGCAACATCTACCGCCGCAAATCGCGCCAGATCATGGTGGGGAACGTGCCTGTGGGGGGCGATGCACCGATCACAGTCCAGACGATGACCAACACCCTGACCACAGACGCCCGCGCAACCATTGCGCAGATTCAGGCGGCTGCGGATGCAGGTGCGGATATTGTCCGTGTCTCCGTGCCGGATGTGGACAGCTCGAAAGCGCTGAAAGAGATTGTGCGCAACAGCCCAGTGCCCATCGTGGCGGACATCCATTTCCACTACAAACGCGGGATCGAGGCGGCCGAAGCGGGCGCTGCCTGTTTGCGGATCAATCCGGGCAATATCGGCGATGAGAAGCGCGTCAAAGAGGTGATCAAGGCCGCGCGGGACAACAACTGCTCCATCCGTATTGGTGTGAACGCTGGGTCGCTGGAAAAGCACCTGCTGGAAAAATACGGCGAGCCATGCCCCGATGCGATGGTCGAATCCGGTTTGGACCATATCAAAATCCTGCAAGACAACGATTTCCACGAATTCAAGATCAGCTGCAAAGCGTCTGACGTCTTTATGGCCGCCGCCGCCTATCAGCAGTTGGCAGAGGCCACGGATGCACCGATCCACCTTGGCATCACCGAAGCGGGCGGTTTGATCTCCGGAACTGTCAAATCGGCCATCGGCATGGGCAACCTGCTGTGGATGGGCATTGGTGACACAATCCGCGTGTCGCTGTCCGCCGATCCGGTGGAAGAAGTGAAGATGGGTTTTGAAATCCTCAAGTCCCTTGGACTGCGTCACCGCGGTGTGAATATCATTTCTTGCCCGTCCTGCGCGCGGCAAGGCTTTGATGTGATCAAAACCGTCGAGACGCTGGAAAAACGGCTCGAGCATATCAAGACCCCAATGAGTCTGAGCATCATCGGCTGTGTGGTGAACGGGCCGGGTGAGGCACTGATGACAGATGTGGGCTTTACCGGTGGTGGGGCAGGCGCGGGCATGGTGTATCTGGCGGGTAAACAAAGCCACAAACTGGACAACGCCAAGATGGTCGAACACATCGTGGAGCAGGTAGAGGCACGCGCCGCCGCTATCGAAGCGGAAGCCGCAAAAGACGCCTAACGCATCCCAAGCCCCATCTGCATCAGCATTTTGCGGACCGGTGGGGCGCCATAGAGCGCATTTAACCCTGCCGCGCGGGCATCGCGGGCCAGCGTGCTACTGGCCTGACTGGCACGGTTCAACAGATCAATACCGCGCACCCGCAGGGTGATATCGCCGTATCGGGCCTTGTGATAGGCCTCCAGCATCGCCGCATCTCCCAACCCCTCGGAGCGGTCTTGCGCAAGGTCCAGCAGGGTCGCGATATCGTTGAGTGACATGTTCAAGCCCTGCGCGCCGATGGGTGGCATCACATGGGCCGCTTCGGCAATCAACGCCACACGCTCCGCGCTCAACCGCTCGGCGTGTTGGGTGATGATAGGCCAAGCTTGGCGATGGCTGACCAGCGTGAGTGGCCCGAAATGGTGGCAGGACCTGAGTGAGGCAGCTTCCTCAAACGCGCTCGCGTCCATCTCCAGCCGCTCTTGTGCCAAGCGTCCGTCATCCATCCACACCACGGCCGAACAGGGCAAGCCGTTGTGATCAGGCAAGGGCACCAGCGTAAAGGGGCCGCCCGTGCGGTGGATCTCGGTTGAGACGTTTTCATGCGGGATCGGGTGGGTTACGGCAAACACCAGCGCCTTTTGGCCATACCGCTGGGTATGGATGCCAATGCCAGATGCTGCCCGCATGGGCGATGTGCGCCCGTCCGCCGCAATCACCAACTGCGTTTGCACACGGGTGCCATCGCTGAGGGTGACTTTCGCCGTATTGGTGCGGGTAAATAGCTGAGTGGTACTGATCCCTGCGCGGAAATCCACATTCTCAAGTTGGGCAAGACGCGCCAAAATCTCACGCCGCAACAGCCAGTTGGGAAAGTTCCAGCCAAAGGGAGCATCTGATATTTCGGAGGCATCGAATTCGCGGGTCACACGCGGCTCGGCCTCCGCACCGCCCGAATCAATGATCCGCATGACCTGCAAAGGTGCGGCAAAAGGTGCCAGAGTGTCCCACAGTCCGGCGCGCTCCAGCAAAACACGGGCGGGTTGCAGCATCGCGGTAGAGCGTAAATCAGCGCCTTGCGCAGCACCATCTGTGACCGGCGGCGTAGGATCAACGCAGATGACCTTGAATCCGGCAGTGCCAAAGGCGGCAGCGGCTGTCAGGCCCGCAATACCGCCGCCGGAAATCAGAATGTCACAGGTATCGGTCATGGGCAGGCTTCCTATTTCACCAGCTGTTGCAGGAATGAAGATAGGTCATCGGTGTGGAATTGCACATGCGGCGCGTCCGCACGCGTGGGTGCGACATGGACCGTGCGCATGCCCAGATCATGGGGCACCGCCAGATTGCGGGCGTCATCCTCGAACATTGCGGCAGTGTCGGGCGTCAGTTTGTCTTGGGCAAAGATGGCATCAAAGGCCCCGCGTTCGGGTTTGGGCAAAAAACCCGCATGCTCAACCCCGTAGACCGCATCAAACAGGCCCGACAGCCCACGCGCGGCCAGCACCCGTTCTGCATAGGGCGCGCAGCCGTTGGTATAGACAATCCGGCGGCCGGGCAGGGCGCGGATACGGGTGGCCAGCACCGGATCAGGCGTCAGGCTATCCATCGATATGTCGTGTACGTCTACCAGATAGGGCTCCGGGTCCACGTCATGCTCGCGCATCAGGCCCGCAAGGGTGGTGCCGTGGGTGTGCCAGTAGTGGCTGCGCAAGCGGTCCGCTTCACTGCGGTCCACCTTGAGGGTTTGCATCACCCAATCGGTCATCCGCACTTCGATGAGGTCAAACAGACGTGCCTCAGGAGGATAGAGGGTGTTATCAAGGTCAAAGACCCAAGTGGAGACATGTGAAAAAGCATCTATAGGCATGGTGCTGTGGTAGGGCTGACGCAGGATCGACGCAAGAGGCGATCAAGGGTAGGCGGGCGGCACAGCAGCGGTTAAGATGTCGCAAAGCCTCATGAAAGCAGTGCCGCAATGCCCCCCGTTACCCCGCCGACCCGTCCAGGCAATACCGATGCCTATTCCATGATCCTTGATGCAATCGATACGGGCACCTACCGCCCCGGTGACCGTCTGGTCGAGAGCGAGCTTGCCGACCGCTTTGGTGTGTCCCGCACGCCGATCCGCGAAGCGTTGCAGCGGCTTGAGACTCAATCCTTGCTGGTGCGCGACGGGCGCAGTCTGATCGTGGCCTCGCTGGATCACAACCAAATGGCCGAGCTCTATGTCGTGCGTGGAGAGCTGGAAGGTTTGGCTGCCCGCCTTGCCGCCCGCAATGCCACCGAAGAAGAAGTCCGCCTGCTGCGCGATATGGTGGAGGCTGATAATGCGTTGAAGGACCATCCTGCCGCACTGGCGCGGGCGAACAAGCGGTTTCACAAGCAAATCCATCTGGCTTCGCACAACCGGTTTCTGGTGCAGCAATTGGACCTTGTGCACCGGTCCATGGCGTTGATGGCGACGACATCTCTGGCCGTTGCGGGGCGCGGCGCAATTGCGCAGCAGGAGCACGACCGTATCGTATCCGCCATCGAGGCGCGGGACGGGGACGCGGCACATGCGGCCCTGCGTGCGCATATCTCTGTGGCGTTCACCACAAGACTCAAGCAAGAGGCCGCGCGCCGCGAAGCGGAGAGTTAATGCGTCAGACCGTGTTGGGTCTTGTCCCAATAGAACGGCTCCACCACCAGCTCCTTTATTGCCTTATAAGCAGACAGTGCCGCCATAGGGTAATAGAGCGGTAGCGTGAGCACATAGGCCATCAGATGCCTGTGTTCGCGGCGCGACACGGCAACCATCGAGATTGCCAGATTCATGATCTCGGAGTAGATGAAAAACCAGATCATAAAGCCCGTGACCTGCGCCCCCAGCGTCACTGTAACAGGGTGCTCGACCCCGGCCAGCACAATCCAGAACGACCACAGCAGCGGCGCGCAGGCAAATTGCGCAAAGGTCGCAAGCAGCAGGGTTTGAACGCCCAGAAACCGGATCAAACCCAGATCGCGCAGCAAGGCGCGCGGCGTGCGCATATGGACAAGCCATGTGATCAAAAAGCCTTTGAGCCAGCGCGAGCGTTGTTTCACCCAAGGCCACGCGCGGCAATTCGCTTCTTCATAAGTGACAGTCGGCATCAGCTCCGTCACATAGCCGTGGCGGGCAAGGCGCACCCCCAGATCAGCATCTTCTGTGACATTATGCGCGTCCCATCCACAGAGCTTTTCCAGAATGGGGCGGCGGAAAAACAAGGTTGTGCCCCCCAGCGGAATAACCAGTCCCAGACGCGCCACACCGGGCAGGATCACCCGCCACCATGTGGCGTATTCAATCGCAAAGCACCGCGAAATCCAGTTTGTCTTGGAGTTGTAATAGTCCAGAACACCCTGCAAACACGCTATATTTTCCGGTGCATCCTGAAAGCGTATGACCACTTTTTCAATCTGGTCCGGTTCGGGTGCATCCTCTGCATCCCACACGCCGATGATAGAGCCACGACAGAAATCCAGCGCATAGTTTAGCGCGCGAGGTTTGGTTGTCAGGTTGTTGGCGCTGGGGACTTCGATCACGCTGATCCAGCTGGGCATTTGCGTGCGGGCAATCGTCTCGCGGGTGACGGTATCACTTTCCTCCAGCACCAAGACGACTTCGAGCAGCGATTTGGGGTATGTCAGCCGCGTTAACCGCTGGATCAGCTTGCCGGCGATTTCGTTCTCTTGCAACAGGGGGACCAGCACGGAAACCTTGGGCAGCGGGAACGGCGCGCGGGGCGCGGCAGGGGGGGCAGGCATGCTTTGTGACATCTGCGATAGCCGTGCAACGAAGGCGGCCAGCTTGAGTGTTGTGCTCATCACAAGTGTCGTAAATGCGAACAGGATGCCAATGGTGATGGTCCAATGGGGCGCGGCAATCAGGACGGCGCATAGTAGGATCAAAACGGCCAGCGCCACAGGCTTGCGCAAGGGCGCATCCGGGTTCCAGCCCCGGCAGCTTTCGGCGGCGGGAACACGCGCTGCAGCTCTGTTTGCCAACTCGCGTCCGTAAAGCGTGCCAATATGGTGTCTGATTTGCTGCTCATCCACCAGTACAGGCAGCATCCGGTTGCCCCGCTCGCCCAGACAGCTGCGCAACCGGTGGAAATCATCGGGGTGGTTGACGCCGACCAACAACAAATCCGCAAGTTTCAGCCATGGTACACAGCGATGGGTAAGACACAGGCTGACGGGCAGGGCTGTGCGCAATGTCGCGTCAGGTGGGTCAGTGATAAGGTCGGCTACAGGGATGTTGTGTTGGTGGGACACCATTTGCAGCACTTGTCCGGAGGTGGCCAGCCCTTCGGCGACCAGAATCTCCCCTAAAGGCGCATCAATATGGCGCTGCAAATTCAATGCATGCACCAGATCACTCTGCGTAATGATGCCTGCGTTTACCATGACCCGCCCAAGCGGCAGGTATTCCACCGGAGGGGTGACCGCTTGCGGATCGGGCAGCCGCAGGTAAAGATCGCTCATCGCGTGTTTACCTGAAATCGTTTCAAACTTGTTAAGACGATTTCAGATAGGTCTTAATATTCAATTAACGCGGGAATTTGGATTCCGCCGCACCAGTGGCAGGGCAGAGGCTGTTCAGGCGCGTGCGGCCATGGCTTCGGCGAACCGCTCGAACAGGTAGTAGCTGTCTTGCGGACCGGGGGAGGCCTCGGGGTGGTGCTGCACCGAATAAACGGGGCGCCCTTCCATGCGGATACCGCAGTTGGAGCCGTCAAACAGAGAGCAGTGGGTCTCGATCACGCCTGCGGGCAACGACTGCGTATCAACTGCAAAGCCGTGGTTCATCGAGGTGATTTCCACTTTTCCGGTATCCATATCCTTGACGGGGTGGTTTGCACCGTGGTGGCCGTGGCTCATCTTGATTGTCCGCGCGCCAAGTGCGAGGGCCAGCATCTGGTGACCAAGGCAAATGCCGAAAACTGGAAGCTCGGTCTTTTCCAGCACATCCTTGATCATCGGAACGGCATAGGCGCCCGTGGCCGCCGGATCACCGGGGCCGTTGGAGAGGAACACGCCATCAGGCGCATGGGCCATAATGTCTGCATAGGTCGCAGTGGCGGGTAGCACGGTGATGTCACAGCCCGCAGAGGCAAGGCAGCGCAGGATGTTGCGTTTGGCACCGTAGTCGATGGCGACAACCTTGTGCTTGGGGGCGGTTTGAGGGGCATAGCCATCCGGCCACGCCCAACGCATCTCGTTCCAGCGGTAGGATTGCGCACAGGTCACGTCCTTGGCCAAATCCATACCCTCAAGTCCTGCAAAACCGCGCGCGGCGGCAACCAGAGCCTCGACGTCAAAGACGCCGTCTGGGTTATGGGCCAGCGCCGCATGGGGCGCGCCCTGCTGGCGGATGGCGCGGGTCAGGCGACGGGTATCAATGCCGCCGATGGCGATGCGCCCGCGTGCAGCCAGCCAGCCGGACAGGTCCTGCACCGCACGCCAGCTACTGGGGTCTGTCGGCATCCATTTCACAACCATACCCGCAGCGACCGGATCGCCGGTTTCGTCATCTTCGGGGTTGGTGCCGGTGTTGCCGATGTGCGGGAAGGTAAAGGTCACGATCTGGCCCGCATAGGAGGGGTCTGTCATGATCTCCTGATAGCCGGTCATGGCGGTGTTAAAACACATCTCGGCCACGGTCTGGCCTGTTGCGCCAAAGCCTACGCCGTAAAAGATGGACCCATCGGCAAGGGCAAGGCAGGCTGTGGGTGTGACGGGTGCAGCGGTGGCCATGGGTCAAATCCTTCTGGGGGAGGGGCCGCAGGGCAGCCCTGAAAGGGGAGTCGCATATTGTGCGCATAGAGCGGCAAACGGGTGCAACCTATAGCGACCCCGAGGGAGGGTCAAGATTCGCTGTCAAATGAATAACCATTTAAAATCAATTGGTTGAGGTGAAATCAAACGCATTGCAACTGCGCGTCTGATTGGGTAATCTCCGCGCTCCTGTATAGACCAGTTTTAAAGGCACCTCATGGACCTGCGTACACGCATCACCACGGATCTGAAACAAGCGATGAAAGACAAGGCGGTAGAGCGTTTGTCGACATTGCGGCTGGTCAATGCAGCGATCAAGGACAAAGACATCGACGCCCGCGCCGAGGGCAATGATGATGGTGTCGGAGAAGATGCCGTTCTGGCGATCCTTGGCAAGATGGCCAAGCAGCGTCTCGAATCCGCGCGTGCCTACGAAGAAGGCGGTCGCCTTGATCTGGCAGAGCGCGAGCGCGCCGAGATCCTCGTGATCGAAGAATTCCTGCCTCGCCAGTTGGACGCCGATGAAACCACAGCCGCCGTAGACGCAGCCGTTGCAGAAGTTGGCGCATCCTCAATCCGCGATATGGGTAAGGTCATGGCGGTTCTCAAGGGCAAATACACCGGCCAGATGGATTTTGGCCGCGTGGGTCCGATGCTCAAAGACCGGCTGTCCAACTAAGACACCGGTTAGCGCCTTAACGCGCGCTGCAAATCATCAAAGAGCGCTATCCGCTCGTCCTCGCTCAGAAATGCACCAATCTCCACTTCGCGGCCTTTGCCGCGCAGTGTGATGTAATGGGGTACCGGGCCTTCGTCCTCGTATTTGGTGACCTGCGTCCAGTAGCGGTCACAGTCCCATTCCTGCACGTCGCCTTTGGGATTGGTGCGGGTCAGGCGTGCCATTGTCTCGTCCAGTATCAACTCTTCGTTGATCTGGCGGGCTTTGTAGTTGCGCTGCAACGCCCAATACATGCCCCAGACGGCTGCCAAGGTGAACGGCAATAGCCCCCACAGCACGGGCGAACCCAGCAAACCCAGCACGGGAATCGAGATCATCGTAAAGGTCGACAAGACAAATGCCGCCATCCCCCGCGCGGGCAGCGAGTTGTGCGGCCACAGGCGCATGGTCTGCGGTGTGCTATGCGGCGGTGATGTCCATTCATACGGCATGGATGTAGTTCTAACGCGCCCGCCCGGCCAATCAATGCGACATTCTGTGAGATCTGATTATTTCAGCGTACGGGCCTGAGCCAGTTGCCATGTGCCGCGAGACAAGAGCGCAAGCACCAGCGCTGATGCCCCGAATTCGATCACCAAAGGTGATGTGCCTTGCGCTTCTCCCCAGAGGGCCACTGCCATCGTCAAGGCAAGCGCCTGCACCAAGACACTGTCCAACCGCAAATCACGGGCGATGCAAACATGTTCAACCGCCCAGTAGAAAGGGGTGAGCAGGCACAGTCCCAGTACCGGCCAGACAAGTGGCGGCAGGTGCACCAAGTAGTAGGTTTGCCGGGAAGTGGGGGCAGGGGGCGTGCTGAGCGTGAGCACAGTAATCAGGGTTGTGACTGCGCAGATGCTAAGCAGCAGGAGCGTCAGATGTGCAGCGGGTCCTTTGCGGCGCAAACCTGCCACCAGTTGGGGCAGGAGCGTGATGATCACGATGGGCAGGGTCAGCATCGGCGATTCCTGTAGCGCAGAGGTTTGAGGGTCTTAGGCCACAGCCAGCGCCAACGCACCATGTAAAAAGGGCCCCAACCGCCGTTGGAGCCCTTTTCTGTCTTTAGAAGTTTTCAGCCGTTAGTGGCTGTGTGCCTTGTCCCAGTCTTCACGCTTTGGAAGCTGCTCGAACGTATGCTCGGGCGGTGGGGAAGGCAGTGTCCACTCCAGCGTATCCGCAAATTCGTTCCAAGGGTTGTTGGCTGTGGAACGTGCACCGCGTGTGAGCGTCCAGGCCATTACGCCGAAGAAGAAGATGAACGAACCGAAGGACAGGAACGCGCCCATGCTCGACCACCAGTTCCAGTACGCAAACGCGTCAGGATAGTCGATGTAGCGGCGTGGCATGCCCTGACGGCCCAGGAAGTGCTGTGGGAAGAACGTCAGGTTTGCACCGATGAACATCGCCCAGAAGTGCAGCTTGCCTGCCCATTCAGGGTACATGCGGCCAGACATCTTTGGCAGGTAGAAGTAGATACCGGCAAAGATCGCGAACACCGCACCAAGGCTCATAACGTAGTGGAAGTGTGCAACCACATAGTAGGTGTCATGGTAGTAACGGTCCACCGCAGCCTGTGACAGGACAACACCGGTAACGCCACCAACGGTGAACAGGAACAGGAAGCCGAACGCCCAGAGCATTGGTGTCTCGAAAGTGACCGAACCGCCCCACATTGTGGCAATCCACGAGAAGACCTTAACACCGGTTGGAACCGCAATGACCATTGTCGCCAGCATAAAGTAGGACTGCTGATTCAGCGTCATACCAACTGTGTACATGTGGTGCGCCCACACAACAAAGCCCAATGCGCCAATCGCGATGATTGCCCAGACCATCGGCAGGTAGCCAAAGACCGGCTTGCGCGCGAAGGTTGCGATCACGTGGGAAATGATGCCAAAGCCCGGAAGAATGATGATGTACACTTCAGGGTGGCCAAAGAACCACAGGATGTGCTGGTAGAGAACCGGATCACCGCCGCCTGCGGGATCAAAGAAGGCAAAGCCGAAGTTGCGGTCCATCAGCAGCATCGTGATGGCGCCGGCCAGTACAGGAAGGGACAACAGGATCAGCCATGCGGTGACAAAGACCGACCATGAAAACAACGGTACTTTGAACAATGTCATGCCGGGGGCACGCATGTTCAGGAATGTAGTGATGATGTTGATCGCGCCAAGGATCGAAGACGCACCTGAGACGTGAACCGCGAAAATCGCGAAGTCCATCGACATGCCGCCTTCTTTTACCGACAGCGGCGGGTACAGAACCCAACCCACACCGGAACCGGACTGACCGTTACCACCTGGCAGCAAAACCGAGCAAACAGCCAGCGACGTACCAACCACATAGAGCCAGAACGACAGGTTGTTCAAACGCGGGAACGCCATATCCGGCGCACCGATTTGCAAGGGCATGAAGTAGTTGCCGAAACCGCCGAAAAGGGCTGGGATAACGACAAAGAACATCATCAGAATGCCGTGACCGGTGATCAAAACGTTCCAGAGGTGTCCGTTTGGCGTGCAGGTCGCGGTGGAATCAGCGATGAAGCGCGCTCCTTCCATACACATGTATTGAACGCCGGGGTTCATCAGTTCCAGACGCATATAGATCGTGAATGCGACAGAAATGAATCCGACAAATGCGGAAACGATCAGGTACAGAATACCGATGTCTTTGTGGTTCGTGGACATAAACCAGCGGGTGAAAAAACCGCGCTCGTCTTCGTGATCATGCCCGTGAATGGCTGCGTCTGCCATGCGGTGCCTCCTCAGCTACTATTGAAATGCAAATGCGCCTGTTCTCCAAACGCACTGCGGACTTAGTGACTGCTTCTAAAAGCAACTGGGCGACAGGGCAATGGGCACGATGGTCGCAGGGGTAAGTATTTTCAAGCCCCTAGCGCTGGAAGTTATGTGTTGCCGGACTGGAGGCTTTGGTTTTGTGGATGCCCGTGATTCTCAAGCCAGTTTTAAGAAATGCGTCAGTGACTTCGGGAAGAACCGCAAATGCCACGGATATCACCCCGAGGACACAATTTTGAAGCCTGAGTTCACAATTGCGTAGCTCACCTTCCAGCGAATTTCCGGCTATTTTTGTGATATACCGTTAGTTGTGGGTTAGGCAAAGCCGCGGCATTCGCAGTCATTTTCTCGAAGGGAAAAAGTCATGAAAGATTGTGCAGTCAAAAATTTGGATGAGGTCGGGCTGTTTCAGGCACCACCTCCGGGATTGGCGGGGGTTGACCTGTTGGCAGTGTCCAAGGAGGTCGAGGACGCCGCCTATGCCTTGGCAGGAGAGATACCCAGCCCCTTTGTGGCGAGTATTCTCCGGGTCGCTGCTGAGCTTGAGCGACTTGACGAAGTGCTCCGCATTCTCAAAAGTTCATAGTTTGCAGGGACAACTAAGGTTGATACACTTTTTGCGTGTTTGTCGTCTGGACGAAAAGTAAACTGCGGTGTACCCGTGGCCGCTACGGGTATGGAAACGTCTGTTCTCCCTGTTTTTGGAGAAAATCTAAGATTGTTATCGGAGGCGCGCGGGCCACTGTCCGCCGCTGCTCAAGGCTTGGGTTTGTCCAAGACCCAGTTCTATAGATATTTAAAAGCTGAGTCCTTTCCCAAGCCTCACCAGCTCAAACACATTTGCGAATACTTTGATGTCGACGCACGGATACTGACCGAACCACTCAACGACGCCCTGTTGTATGCGATGCGCTCCGGCACGGGGCAGGTGGGGCCGGGCGAAACCGGCCTCATTGAAGGGCTGAACTTTGCTTGCTCAACGCAAGACTACTTTTCAGATACAGGCGGAATGGCAGACGGCTTTTACGCACTGTACCGCCATTCCATGGCCTTCAAGGGCAAATACGTCAGGATATTGCTGTTCATAAAGACGCTTGAGAAAGCAAGGGTTGTCCGATGGTATGATTCCAAAAGGCTTTATCCCGAGAACGTTGTTTCATCCATGCGGGAATTCAGGGGGGTCGTCCATAAAACAGCAGACGGGCATGCCGTCGTATTTTATCATAATCCGCCGCTTCAGGCGATATCACTTATGTTCCTTGCCCCGATATTGCAGCTGACTGGATTGCCTGCATATATGGGTTTTGCATGCCTTGGACGTGCCATTCTGCCAAATAAGAGCCGTTATTCCGAGGTCTATATGGAATATCTGCCGGGCGGGGTATTGGATGCTCTTAAATTCCAAAGGCAGGAAGCATTTCTGGAGCGTGATGAACTACCAATGGCGGCGCAGGTGCTTCCGCATGCGCCGTTCGACTAAGGAAACCGGTTAGGCATCAAATATCTGCGAAAATGTTTTCCGCAACGCCAGATCCACATCGTCCATCGTCACAGGCAGCCCAAGATCCACCAGTGAAGTGACCCCATGTTCAGTAATGCCGCAAGGAACAATTCCGCCAAAGTGGCTCAGGTCCGGTTCCACATTGATACTGATTCCGTGAAAGCTGATCCATTTGCGCAAGCGGATGCCGATTGCCGCGATTTTGTCTTCTGCGACAGCGCCGCTGGCCGATAGCGGCCTTTCTGGACGCTCGACCCATACGCCAACACGCCCGTCGCGGATTTCACCGCGCACATTGAACTGGTCCAATGTGGCAATCACCCATGCCTCCAGCTCCTGCACAAAGCGGCGCACATCACGCCCGCGCGCGCCGACGTCCAGCATGACATAGGCCACCCGCTGACCGGGCCCGTGGTAGGTGTATTGCCCGCCACGTTTGGTGGCGAAGACGTCAAATCGGTCGGGATCAATCAGGTCTTGGGTTTTGGCGGAGGTTCCGGCGGTATAAAGCGCCGGGTGCTCGACCAACCAGATGCACTCGGGTGCCGAGCCCTCCAGTATCCCTGCGACACGCGTTTCCATCCAACTTTCGGCATCGCGAAATCCGGTAAGGCCGGGGGAGGTGATCCATTCAATCATCGCTGTTCCCTAAACTGCGATTGCGCGCAAGGAAAGGGGCCTAGGCTTGCGCCGCTTCGGACCGCTCCGCCAGAACTTTTTGCAGCATCTGGGCATAAGTCTGCGCGCCTTGCGCGCCGGTTAGCAGGTATTTCCCGTCAAAAACCATCGCGGGAACACCTGAAATCCCCCGCTCGGTCCAGAACTGCTGGCGGGCACGGGTGTCGCCTGCGTAGCTGGCGCTGCTCAGGATTTGGCGCGCGGCCTCTCCATCCAGCCCGACACTCACAGCCACATCTACCAGCACATCGTGCTGCGAGACATCGCGCTGCTGCGTGAAATGCGCCTCGAACAGCGCCATTTTGAGCGGATGTTGCAGGCCCGCTTCCTGCGCCCAATCCAGTAGTTGATGCGCGGCAAAAGTGTTCACGATACGGCTTGTGTCGTCATAGTGGAAATCAATGCCCAGATCGGCGCCAAGGCTTTGCAGATGCGCCCGGTTCTGGGCGCTCTGCTCGGGCGAGGCGCCATATTTCTCGGTAATATGCTCGCGCAGGTTTTGCCCTTCGGCGGGCATGGCAGGGTTCAGCTCGAAAGGATGCCAGCGGATGTAAGCGCCGGCGCCCGTGGCGCCCAGCGCCTGTTCCAGCTGCCGAAATCCCACAATGCACCAAGGGCACATAACATCTGATATGATGTCGATCTGGACGGGCTGGCTCTGGGTTTGGTCCTGTGGCATGGGGGCTCCTGCGGCTGCGGTATGCGGCTAGAGTTGTGCATTTACCTGCGGTTTACAAGTGCGGCCAGCCCATGCTTTGCCCTTTGTGCATCGTAGTCCAAACCCGCAAAACCAAAGCTAAATCAAAGCGACGCGTACCGAGGTGCGTTTTGTTGCACTTTGCCTCTTGAGATATGCCGCGACCCGCGCTATTGCAGCCGGACCATCCATGGCGTGCGGTCGTGGCGGAATGGTAGACGCGCAGCGTTGAGGTCGCTGTGGGGTAACACCCGTGAGAGTTCGAGTCTCTCCGACCGCACCAACTCTACTTCCCAATTTTAAAATTAATGTAGCGAATTGAGTAGTTTCGGGTCTTCAGCCCCCGAGTTTATCGCTTATCAATCCCATTTATTCTATGCCCCTGCACTGAACATGTCTTTGAACTGATCGCGCAGCAGGTTCTTTTGCACTTTGCCCATCGTGTTGCGGGGAAGTTCGGGCAGGGTGATCAGGCGTTGGGGGTGTTTGAACCGCGCAAGCGAGGCGCGCAGGCTTTCGAGAATGGCGTCGGTATCCAACGTCGCGCCTGTTTCCGCCACCAATACGCCAATGACGGTTTCGCCGAAGTCGGGATGTGGCACTCCGACAACCGCGCTTTCGAGCACGCCTGTCGCTTCGTCCAGCAGCAACTCGATCTCTTTGGGGTATATGTTGTACCCCCCTGAAATGATCAGGTCTTTGTTCCGCCCGACGATGTGCAAATAGCTGTCGCTGTCGATCTGGCCCAAATCACCTGTGATGAAGAAGCCGTCCGCACGCAGCTCTTCGGCTGTCTTTTCGGGCATCTGCCAATAGCCTTTGAACACGTTTGGACCACGCACTTCGATCTCTCCGATCTCGCCTTGAGGTAATTCGCGGCCCTTGCTGTCGGTGATCTTGACCTCGGTGCCGGGGAGGGGGAAGCCGACGGTGCCTGCGCGGCGCTCGCCGTCATAGGGATTTGAGGTGTTCATGTTGGTTTCGGTCATGCCATAGCGTTCAAGGATGCGGCTGCCTGTGCGTGCCTCGAAACGGACATGGGTTTCGGCCAGCAAAGGCGCGCTGCCGGAGACAAACAGGCGCATGTGGTCCACAAGCTCCTTGGTAAAGCGCGGATCATCCAGCAGACGGGTGTAGAAGGTCGGTACGCCCATCAGGGTTGTCGCGCGCGGTAGGTGGGCAACCAACGCGTCCACAGTGAACGCGGGCAGGAAGATCATACTGCCCCCCGCCAGCAGCGTGGTGTTTGAGGCGACAAACAGACCGTGCGTGTGAAAAATGGGCAAGGCGTGCAGCAGCACATCCGCTGCGGTGAAACGCCATTCCTTTACCAAAGTCTGCGCATTGGACAGCAGGTTGGCCTGTGTTAGCATCGCCCCTTTGGAGCGTCCGGTTGTGCCCGATGTGTAGAGAAATGCGGCCAGATCATCTGCATCACGCGGCACCGTTTCAAACTGCGCAGGCATGGCGGCCGCGAGGTCGGAAAACGTACCCGAACCGTCATTGTTCAGGGTGCTCAGATGCGCGCCGCACGCGTGGGTGACATCTGCCAGGCCCGCATGTTTACTGTCATCACACAGGACAACACCCGCGCCGCTGTTCTCGATGAAATACTGTACTTCGTCTGGCGTGTAGGCAGTGTTGAGGGGCAGAAACACAATGCCCGCCTGAACGCAGGCAGCATAGACTGCCAGTGCATGCGGTGATTTTGCAATCTGTACGGCCAGCCTGTCACCTGCTGCCAACCCCAGCGTGTTCAATGCGCCCGCATATTGCGCGGTGATCCGCAGGAATGCAGCATAGGTGACAGTGCTCCCATCCGGCAGGTGCAGAAACACATCGGGGTTGTCTGCATGCCGCCCGAACAGTGTGTCATAGAGTGGGTTTCCCATGGATGGCTCCTAGCTGCGTTTTGTGATCCGTCCGCTCAGGGTGCGAACAGTAGCAGACGCGATAACTGTTTTATCTGAAACAAATTTTTCGTGGTTATGGGTGATCTGGGACAGGTCGTAGAGGTAGTTGACCATCGCACCACCCGATTGCGCCATACCATTTTCCGAGGTGTCAGCGCCTGCATGCACGGCGTGCACGGTTGCGCCGTTGCCCAGATGGAACCGCGCAACAGGGTCCAACGGCATCCCGTCGGCGCGTTTGGCTTCCAGCAGATAATGCGCGGCCAACGCGGCCTCTTGTCCGGCAGGAGCAGCGGGCAGGGCTGCCGTCTTGAGCCATTTGTTCAGACCGGGGATGGGGGACAGGGTAACAAAGGTTTTCAATGCCGGCAGATCACGGGCCAAATCTGCCGCAACCTGTTTGATCAGCGAGTTGCCAAAAGAAATCCCCGCAAGACCGGACTGACAGTTGGAGATGGAATAGAATACAGCTGTGTCCGCTACCTCTGCCTCGATGGCATCGCGTCCGTCTGCCAGTAACGCCTGAACGGATGTGGGCACGCCTTTGGTCAGGGCCACTTCGACAAATATCAGAGGCTCGGTTGGCATGGCGGGGTGGAAAAAGCCGAAGCACCTTCTGTCCGCAGGCTGTACGCGCCGGCGTAAATCGCGCCAGCTGTCGATGGCATGTACCGCCTCATAGGCGATGATTTTCTCCAGAATTTCGGCAGGGCTGGTCCAGTTGATAGGGCGCAACACCAGAAATCCGCGATTGAACCATGAGGCAAACAGATGCCGGATATCGACATCCAGTGGCCCCAGTTCAGGATGATCGGGCAAAAAATCCAGCAGGTCCTTGCGCATGGCAACCAGCCGCGCGGTGGCGCCAGACACCTGATTAAGGCGTCGCGTCAGTTCCTGTCGTCGGGGTTCGCAGGCCGTAGCAAAGTTGCGATAGCTCTCTTTGGAGGGCGCGTCCTGATAGGCTTGCAGCGTCTGTGTGACTGCCTCCGCCGAGATGTTCAGACCATTGGTCATAAACTCGAAGAACGCGAGCTTTCTGGCGCGGTCCATCTTGGCGTAACGGTCAAGGATCAGGCGGGCGAGGGTGCCGCCTGACACCTCGCCGTGATTGCCCAGCAGATCATGGGCCAGCTCGGGTGTGCTGCGCGCATCGGCATCCACGGCGCCACGATAGCGCCGCTCGAACACAGTTGAGATCATGCCGCTGAAAAAGCTCATTGTGCTGGCCCCATCACTGTATCGGGCAGCCATGTCGCAAGGCCAGGGAACACGCAGAGCAGAACAATCGCCAGCACCATACAAGCCACAAAGGGCAGGGACCCCGTAAGGATGGTTTTTAGCGAAATGTCAGGTGCGATGCCGTTGATGACATAGAGGTTCAGTCCAACGGGCGGCGATATCAGCCCAATCTCCATGTTGATGGTCAGGATTACGGCAAACCAGATCGGGTCAAAACCGGCGGTGGTGATGATAGGCAGCAAAATGGGTGCTGCCATCAGGATTACGGCAACCGGCGGCAGGAAGAAGCCCGCAATCAGCAAGAACACGTTCACAGCGGCCATGAGAACCCACGGGTTGACGTCCAGCGTCCCGATCCATTGGGCGATCGACTGGGTGATATAGAGGCTCGACAGCATATAGGAGAACACGCCCGCCGCAGCGATGATAAACAGGATCATCACGCTCTCTTTGGTGCTGTCGCGCAGGACCACCCACAGCTGGCGCGGGTCCCACAGTTTGTAGATCACCATGGCGATGATCAGGCACATCAGGGCCCCGACTGCGGCTGTCTCGGACGGGGTGGCGACACCGCCATACATGGCATAAAGCACACCAATGATAATCACCAGAAACGGGAGCACCCGTGGCAGGATTTCAAACTTTTCCTTCCAGGTGTAGTTGCCGCTTGCCAGCAGGGCACGGTCCCCGGACTTCCATGTGGAATAGAGCGCCCAAGCCATAAACAACGCCACCAGCAACAAGCCCGGAATGACACCCGCCAGAAACAGGCGGCCAATCGACGTCTCGGTGGCGATGCCGTAGACGATCATGGTGACAGAGGGCGGGATCAAGATACCCAGCGTCCCCCCCGCCGCGATCGAGCCTGCTGCGACGCCGTCAGGATAGCCACGCTTGCGCATCTCGGGGATGCCCATTTTGCCGATGGCTGCACAGGTGGCAGGGCTGGAGCCGGACATCGCTGCAAACAGCGCACAGGCGCCGAGGTTCGAGATCACCAAACCGCCCGGAATGCGGGTCAGCCAGCGCTCCAGCGCTTCGTACAGATCGGCGCCCGCACGGGTGGAGGCGATGGAAGAGCCCATGATGATGAACATCGGAATCGACAGAAGCGCGAAGTTATCGAGTTTGCCGAACAGGATTTCCGGCAACAGCTCAAGCGAACGCATGCCGTCAAAGATCATCAGGAATCCTGTCGAGACAATCAGCAACCCAAGGGCCACAGAGACACCCGAGAACAGGACAAGGATCGTGGCGAGGGCGACAATAGCGCCGAGCGTAAGCGGATCCATTATGCTTCCTCCAGCCCGAAGGGCTTGTCTATGCCTGTCACCACAGCGACGAGGTCTGCAATCAGCTGTAACAGGAACAAGGCAAAGCCGATGGGCATGGCGGCGTAAGGGATCCAGAGACGTACACCCCAAACCGTGTCGGATTTCCAGTTCCGCTCAAACGCGAGATGCCAGAATTCGAACCCGTACCACAGCATGATAGCCACCATCACAATGGACAGGGACAGCGTGAACAGTGCCATCACATAGCGCGCCTTTGGCCCCAACGCCAAAGGGATCAGATCAACGTTCACATGCCCGCGCAGGTGTTGAACGTAGGGCAAGCCCACCAGTGTGGACGCGATGGCAAGATAGATCACAGCCTCGGTCTGCCACACGGTTGAGCCGTTGAGCGCAAAGCGGATGAAGATCATCTGGCAGGTGATGGCCACGGCCGCCACAATCATCGCGGCCGAGCACCAGCCCGCGACAGTAGAGAGAGCGGCGACAAGCCGCAGGAACGGATTGTTCCCGACACGCGCTGCGCCAACCGGACTTTGTGCGGACATGGTAAATTCCTCGGGGAGTTGGGGTAAGACGAGAGGAGGGGAAGGCCACAGGGGCGCAGCCTTCCCGTTTCAGGGCTAGTCTACAGCCAGCGCCATATCCAAAAGGGACTGGCCATCCGGCACTTCCTCAACGAAGGCTTTGTAGGATGTCTCCTGCGCCAGCGCGCGCCATGCATCAAAATCCTCTGGCGACATGCGGGCAATCTCTACACCCGCGTCCGCGAATACCTTCTCGGAAGCGGCATCTTCTTTCTTGGCTTCTTCCAGATAGAAGGCTTCTGCCTTGGCAGAGGCATCCAGAAGCGCCTTTTGTTGCTCGGCTGTCAGGCCGTCAAACCTGGATTTGTTCATCAGCACAGGTTGATACATGAACCACAATGCCACATCGCCCGCAGGGGTATAGCATTTGACCTGCTCGTAAATCCGGTATGATACAAATGACGACGATGACGTATTGGCTGCTGTCAGAACACCCGTTTGCATGGCGCTGTAAATCTCGGACGAAGCCATGGAGGCGATGGATGCACCTGCACCCGCCAGCATCTGCTCAAACGCCTTACCGGCGGCGCGGATTTGCAGGCCCTTCACGTCGTCAGGGGCGGTGATGCACTTGTCCTTGCCGACGAAACCCCCTGCAAGATAGCCGTGTACCAGCACCATCACATCGTCTTCGGCCATCTTGGCCTCCAGCGCTTCCATAAAGGGAGAGGCGCTCAGGCGGGCGGCGTGATCGTGGTTTTTCACCATACCCGGCATCAGGGTCAGGTTGAACGCAGGCTGTTGCCCGCCTGCATAGCTGAGCGGCAGAACGGTCATGTCCAGCTGGCCACGGCTCAGCGGGCGATATTGCTCGCGCGGTTTGAACAGGGATTTCGAGCCAAAAATCTGGATGTCCAGATCAACATTCGCGGCCGCGACGTCATCGGCAATCATCTGTGCCACTTGGTGGCGGATGTCTGTGTTGGACCATTGGTGTGACAGGCGCAGGGTTTCTGCCTGTGCTGCGGGTCCAAATGTAAGACAGGCCAGCGCTAGGGCTGCCTTGAGTGTAATCGTTTTCATATTTCCCTCCCAGGTGTGGCCGGGTTCAAGCGCCCCGATCCTACTGGGGCGAAGGTTCCACGTTATGCATTCCAAGTCAAACATCTTGTATACAATAACTGATATATTGCATTCCTCACGCTGCGCGTGGTACCTTAAGGCATGGAACTCACACGCGCACACAAGATCGCCGAAACGCTGGAACAGCTTGTGTTTTCAGGCGGCTACAAGGACGGCGACCGACTGGACGAGGTCACGCTGGCCGAGCAGTTTTGCGTCTCGCGCACCCCGATCCGTGAGGCGCTACAGGTGCTTGTGTCGTCTGGCATCGCCCGTCAAATCCCCCGACGGGGCGTTTTTGTGCGCCAGCCCGGACCGGTAGAGTTGATGGAGATGTTCGAGACGATGGCAGAGCTGGAAGCTGCATGCGGAAGGTTGGCGGCCACGCGGATTACAGAGGCAGGATTGCAAGAGTTGACGGAGGCGAACAGCCACTGCCGTGCGGCGCTGGGTGCCAAGGATCACGCGCAATACTATGCCGAAAACGAGCGGTTTCATCAGATCATCTATCGCGGGGCATCCAACAGTTATCTGGAGAAACAGGCGCTGCATTTGCAGAACAAGCTGCGGGCATTCCGCAAAACCCAGCTGCGGTTTCGCGGGCGGCTGGATCAGTCTATGGCCGAGCACTGCGAAATTGTGGATGCCCTGCAAAACGCTGATGCTGATCGCGCAGCAGCAGCACTACGCGGACATGTGGTTGTGCAGGGCGAGAAGTTCCATCAGCTGATTGCCAGCCTGAACCGCTAACCAGCCCATAGAAAACGCCCCCGCAGCGCGTGCAGGGACGCATATTTTCAGGCATCCTTTAGCTGCGTGCAGGCCATGCCCGCGCGCGGATGTCGTCAAAGTGGTGGAGCCGCAAAATCTCTCCATCCCGGAAAACAGGCACCAGTGCATCGGCACCTTTCGGGATGTTCGCCGCAGGCCGCGCGACCAAGGTGCCACTGTCACTACGCATCACACCTTGCTTGCCACGCCGCGAAGTTTTGGACCCCTGCGCAGTGACCGGATCTTTGAACACATCATGCCATGCGCCATTGCGGTAAAGGGCCGAGGCCTTCATTGCATAGCCGAAACTGTCGCGGTCCAGCTTTTGCAACAACCCGCCACCCATGCCAAAGGCGATGTTTCCGATGGCCAGCCCGCGCTGTATCATCGCGTCCATGATCTGGATGATCGAGTGGCGGTTCACCCCGTCGCCCTGAATGACGCGCACCTTATCGTGCAGCAACCGGTAGCCCTGCGCAGTGGTGCTATAGCCGAACCGCGCCATCAGCGCCTCGATTAAATCGGGCACAATCTGGACCGGATCACCGTTGTCAGGGCGCACAACCAAAACACCGTCGCGCGCCAGAACATCATCGCGCATGCTGCCACCCCAATACTCACGCACCGCGCGCATCAGGTCATAACTGTCACTGACACAGGCGATGATGCCTAACGGATTGGCATGCAAGAACCGCCGCATCTGCTCTGCTTCGCCTTCGGGTCCGCAGGCAGTCATGGTTGAGTGCTCGGAGGCGGGGATCGAAAATCCTGCCATAGCCGCCCCGTAATAGTTGCGGGCATAGACCAGTGCGGCAAGGGTATCTGTGCCCTGCGCGTTGACAAGGTGGGCGGCCCCGCCAATTGCCGCTGCTTCAAAGCTGGCCGCACCGCGGGCGCCAAAATCATGCAGCTTGAACGCGGCCCCTTCCGCGCTGCCGTCGGTGACCGCCATACGACTGCGAATGGATTGCATCACCCCATACGACAGGCTGCACACGGTGGAGGCATACCAGACGGCGCGCAGCAGGCGGGTCTCAAGATAGGAGACCAGCCAGAAACAGGCGGGATCGGTATTCTCGATCCGCACTTGCGGCACAGCGACGGGCGCCACAGTGCCTTCGGGCAGGGCCTCGATCAACACAGGCAGGCGGCCGCCGTGCGCGTCGATGATGTGCTGCCAGCCTTCGATGAAGATCTCGAACCCGTGCGCCCTCAGGAACGGCGCTGCCTCGTCCAGCATGGCTTGGGTCACGACACAGCCTGCAATCTTCGACAGCTCAATCTGGAGGCCAAAGAACACCACGCGGCCTATATCCCCCCACGCGCGGCGCGGCTCGATATAGGAGGACACATATTCAGTGCCCTCGGGGTATTGGCTGTAGTGGGAGAGTTTGTAGCTGTCGGTTTCGTAAATCAGATTGCTGACCTCGACAGGATGTTCAAACAGCGCAGGGGCGCCGGGGTTGTGATAGGTCATTGTCCTGTTCCTCCTCGGATGTGGACGGTGTCATCTGCGGACCTCCCGCAGATATTGGGTGCACGGATATGCTCCGTGCGGGCAATCCCGCCTATGTGAGGGCGGTATCTGGTTAGTCCTGCGCCATCAGGATCGAGGCGTAGGCAAAAGGCACTTCGGGCACGAGTGCGTGGATGATGTCAAAGTGATCCTCGAACAGAGTATCGGGGGTGATCTCGGTGATGGGCACCCAGCGCGCAGCGGCTGCATCGCTGCCGGATTTCACCTTTTCCAACTGCGCACGGTCTTGCAAATCAAAGACAAATGCCTCCGTGCGGACCCAGCCCTTCTCTGACCGCTCGGGGTGGTCAAACACACGCCGCTCGCGCAAACGTCCCCGCATGGCGCCTTTGGGCATATTAAGGCCCGCCTCTTCGTAAAGCTCGCGAAGGGCGGCATCCAGTGCTGTCTCGCCGGGGTCGATATGGCCGCCCGGCAACGCCCACAGGCCCTTGCCAGGTTGCGCCGCACGCTTCACCAACAGCACATGGCCCGATTGCACCACCACCGCATCAGCCGTGTTCACGGGGATGGGATAGCCGTAAACCTGCTCGGCCGCTTGGGTGCGCTGCCTGTATTTCGCAACAAACGCACCTTCCGCGCGGATGGTATCTACGGCTCGGGGGTTAGCCGCAATCCACTCCATAACCGGTGTTACATGGGCTGCACCAAAACGGGGGGCCATTCCGGTGGCATCGCCGAAAAACAGCCCTTCGCGCAGGTCAGTGGCGTTCAGGATCATACCGTCGTGGCGTTTGGGCGAGGCATCCAGCATTTCCCAAGTCGGAAACCACCCCAGATATTGCGAGGACGCGTCTTTCTCAAAGCCGGTCAGCACCACCTGTGTGGCCTCGGGGTCCAGCCCCGCACCGCGCATATGCGCTATAACGGCTGTGCGTACATTGCTGGTCCACGCGCGGTCATTATAGAGGGTATCCACAAGGGGGAGGGTGGCGACAGGTTTGCCCAACCCTTGGGTGCCCGCCATGATGAAGGCGCGGCGTTCGGCGTAGGTGAAGGGGTTTTTCCAGTTGCGCGGACGGTACGCGCTGCCGACAAGCAACAATGCACTGTCAGCCACCGCAAGGGCGCGGGTCACAACGTCAAGATGTCCAAGGTGGAAAGGTTGGAAACGGCCGATAAATACAGCCAGAGTCTGATTGGTCTTCATAGCATGCGTCCTCCGCAGCGAATTTTGCATCGGGACCTCCCCGATACGCCACCTTAATGCGGGCCGGAGCACCGGATCAAGTGTCTTTCGGGAGGGGCTGCTATGCGTCGCTTGCAAGGTTTGGGGGAAAATATGCCTCCAATTGGCAACTATTCGCCGATCTGGGCGTTGATACACGATATGGGGTCACAGGCGCGTGACGCTGCAGGAAGATGTTTGCGCCTTTGCCTTGCGAAGCGTAAAAGCAAAAGAAAAATGTGTGTCAATGTTGTGGATTTCAAGAGTGCGCGTCTAAGCGAACCGGAATGCCGCAACTGGATTTTGAGGGTCTGGGCGTGAAGATTACTGCTCTTGTACAGATGCAGCGGGCAACCGCAATCGCAGCCATTGTCTGGATGGCATCAGCCGCCCATGGCGCCGAGGTCAATCTCGACGTGATCAGCGATGATGATCTTGCAGGCAAGATGCGCGGCGGCTCATTGTTGGTCGAGCAGACGCTTCTGGAAGAAAACCCGCCCACCTCGGCCGAGATTTTGGCCGCAGCGCAAGCGGACTATAAGCGATTGCTCGCTGTTCTCTATGATAACGGCTATTTCAGCGGCGTGATCAACATCACTGTTGACGGGCGCGAGGCGGCTTCAATTCCACCCGTACAGCCACCAAGCCAGATTTCAAAAGTGCAGATCACGGTTGAGGCCGGGTCCAAGTTCACCTTCGGGCGTGCCGAAATTGCGCCGGTGACCGAAGATACGGAGCTGCCGGAAGGCTTTGCCACAGACCAGACTGCCAGCCTTGGTGTCCTGAAAGAAGCGGTGTCGGCGGGTGTGAACGGCTGGCGTGCGCAAGGCCATGCCAAGGCCGCCCTGTCAGGGCAGGCGCTGACGGCTGATCATCCCAACCGCAAGGTAAACGCCGCGCTGACACTGGAGCCGGGCCCGCGTTTGCGCTTTGGTCCGCTGGTGGTCAAAGGCGAAAGCGATGTGCGCCGCAAACGTATCCACGACATTGCGGGTCTGCCGGAGGGGGAGGTGTTCTCGCCCGAGGAAATCCGCCTGTCGACCGAGCGGTTGCGCCGCACAGGATCGTTCAGTGCGGTATCGCTGAGCGAGGCCGAAGAGATCGGGCCGGACGGGACATTGCCCGTGATCGCGCAAATCACCGACGCGCCCAAACGCCGTTTGGGTTTCGGCGCGGAATTGTCAACGCTGGAGGGGCTGAACCTTAGCGCATTCTGGCTGCACCGCAATGTGAACGGCGGGGCAGAGCGTTTGCGCTTTGACGCTGAGGTGAGCGGGATCGGTGGCAGCTCGGGGGGTATAGATTACAAGTTCGGAGTGCGGTTTGACCGGCCCGCGACCTTCAATGAAGACACCGACGCCTATGCGCTGGCCAAGCTGGAGCAGCTGGATGAGGTTTCCTACTTCTCACGCCAGTTGGACATCGAGGCGGGCATCAAGCGTATCGCCAATGAAAACCGGACTTATACGCTGGGGCTCGGTTTGCGCACTGCTCAGACCCGTGATGTCTTCGGGGAAGATAGATACACTTTGTTGACCCTGCCGCTGAGTGCCGAATTCGACTACCGTGATGACCGTCTGAACGCCAATGACGGCTATTACCTCAAGGCAAATGTGATGCCGTTTTTGGCCCTTTCGGGGTCTGCAAGCGGTATGCGGAGCTTTGTCGACCTGCGCGGGTACAAGACCTTTGGCGCTGCCCGTCCTGTCACACTGGCGCTGCGCGGGCAGTTCGGCTCGGTTTATGGGCCTGACCTGTCCGAAGCACCGGCAGATTACCTTTTCTATTCGGGCGGCGGCGGCACAGTGCGCGGCCAAGCGTACCAGTCGTTGGGTGTGCCTGTGGGCACCGACATGGCGGGCGGGCGCAGCTTTTTGGACCTCTCGGCCGAGGTGCGTGTCGGCGTGACCGATTCCATCGGCATCGTGGGGTTCGTTGACGCGGGCTATATCGGCGAGGAAGAATTCTACGACGGCTCGGGCATATGGCATTCAGGTGCCGGTCTGGGTTTGCGTTATAACACAGCCATCGGCCCTGTGCGTCTGGATGTTGCGGTGCCAACCTCCGGTCCCGATACGGACGAGAAGTTTCAGGTCTATATCGGCATAGGGCAGTCCTTCTGATGCGTATGATCCGCTTTGCTCTGGCAGCTCTTGCTCTGCTCATTGCCCTTCCTGTTCAGGCGCAGGAAGAAGGCAAAGGTTTTCTGGTAAGTAAAATCCAGGGTTTGTTGAGTGGTGCAGGCCGCGAGGTCGACATCACCGGTTTTCAAGGCGCGCTGAGTTCTGCAGCGTCATTTGACCGGATGACCATTTCCGACGCGGAAGGTGTCTGGCTGACTATGGAGGATGTTGTTCTGAACTGGAACCGCGCCGCCTTGCTGCGGGGGCGTCTGGAGGTCGAAGAACTGAGCGCTGCGCACATCGACATTCCCCGCCTGCCCAAAGCAGAAGACAGCAAGCTTCCCGAGGCCGAGGCCAAGCCCTTTACCATTCCAAAACTGCCGGAATTGCCCGTATCGGTTGACATCAAGGCGATCACGATTGCGCAGGTCAATCTGGGCGCGCCCTTGGTTGGGGAGGACGTGCAGCTGTCGATGACGGCCCGCGCCATCCTGAACGGTGACGGGCTGGATATGGCCTTTATGGCCAACCGGACGGATGCCAAGCGCGGAGTATTTGATCTGACCGCCGTATTGGCGCGCGGGGCGGATACGCTGGATGTGGCGCTGGTGCTGAGCGAGCAGGAGGAAGGCATTGTCTCCAAGTTGCTGGATATACCCGATCACCCCTCCGTCGATCTGACTGTGAAAACGGTTGGTACGCTGGCCGATATGACAACCGATCTGAAGATCGATACCAACGGGCAGGAGCGTCTGGGCGGACAGGTTCAATTGATCACCCAAGGTGATGCCAGCAATCCCGACCGCCGGATCGTTGCCGATATCGGCGGCGACATTACCGCAGTGATCGTCCCGCAGTACCGCGACTTTTTCGGCCCCGATGTGCGCTTTACAGCCGATGCACTGATCGAGGTGGGCGGCGCTGTTACACTCGACGCGTTTGACCTGAAAGCGGCCGCAGTTGATCTGACAGGGCGTCTGCGTCTGGCCGAGGACAAATGGCCCGCCTTCATTGATATCGAGGGCACAGTCGCCAGCCGTGGCGAAGCGGGCGTTTTGCTGCCCGGTGCAGGTGGGGCCACGGTCAAGCACCTGATCCTGAATGTTGATTACGATGTCGAGCAGGGCGATGCCTATATGGCCGTCTTCAACGCCAAAGGTCTCAAGACAGATGGTGTCGAAGTGGCCCAAACCATTTTGCGCTCCTCCGGTACGCTCACGGGGGCTGTGGGGAACGTCGGCCAACTTTTGGGTAACTTGAATTTCAATGCCAAAGGGGTGGCGCTGGATGATGCCGCGCTGTCCGAGGCGCTGGGCCAGAACATTTCCGGCTCGACCGAGATCAACTTTCTTGAGGGGCAACCGCTGCGCATCAGCAATCTGGACCTGCAAGGCAGTGACTATACGCTCAAAGGCGATGTTGTGTTCAACGGTCTGGGCGAAGGGTTGGAAACCGAACTGGATGCCAGATTGACCGCCTCTGACCTGAGCCGCTTCTCCGCGCTGGCGGGGCGCGAATTGGACGGCGCTACCTCGCTTGCGCTGAAGGGGAAGATCACGCCGCTCAGCGGGGCGTTTGATTTGCAGGCCAATGGCACGGCGGAAAATATAAAGACGGGGATAGCACAGGCAGATGCGCTGCTGGAAGGCCGCACAGATTTGCAGCTGCAAGCCATCCGTAACGAGAACGGCACCTTCCTGCGCGGACTAGAGCTGAACAATGCCGCGATGCTGTTCACCGGCTCTGCCGAGCTGGCGTCAAACTCCAGCCGCGTGGATGCGGATATTGTGTTGCGCGACATCGCAACTGTTTTGCCGCAATACGAGGGGCGTGTGACGCTGAATGCAAGTGCGACAGAAAATGGCACGAGTTGGAATGTGGATGTGAAGGCTGATGGCCCATATGAGGCCGCAATCACACTGGATGGCTTGGCCACTGGGCCGGATGCCGCCCTTGCCTTTACCGCGCGTGTTCCCGAAGTTGAGAAGTTTGCGGCAGGCGTTCGGGGCCCGCTGAACGCGGGGGGCACCCTGCGCCAAACACCCGAGGGGTGGCTGCTGCAAACCGATGCGTCTGGTCCCTTTGATGTAACCGCACGGGTGAACGGACTGGTCACACCGTCGCTGAACATCGGCTTTGATCTCGCCTTGCCACAGGTGTCAGTTGTGGCGCCCCAAGTGTCAGGGCCGTTGCGGGCCACGGGCCGTTTGCGCCAGACTGAAAACGGGTTCGAGATCGAGACAGATGCCGCTGGACCTTACAATGCCAACGCCAAAGTATCGGGTGCGCTGACACCTGCGATTGATGTGCAGTTTGATCTGGCAGTGCCTAATGTGCAGCCGCTGGCCCCGCAAGTGAACGGCCCCTTGCGTGCAACAGGCCGTCTGCGCCAGACCGACAAGGGCTTTTTCGTCGATACATCAGCAAGTGGTCCTTACGGCGCGCGCGCACTGGTCGAAGGCTTGGCCACAGGGCCGGACATGTCCCTGAACTTTGACGTTAATGTGCCCAACGTGGCGTCGCTTGCCCCCGGGGTGAACGGACCACTGGCGGCGAAGGGCACCCTGCGCCAGACCCTTGCGGGGATCGCGGTCAATACCAACGCAACCGGCCCTTATAACAGCCGTGCCAGCGTGAGCGGTGTTGTGACAGGTTCCAGCCCGAAGGTGGATTTCAACGTCTCCGTCCCGAACCTGGCAGCCATTGTGCCAAAACTGGATGGCCCATTGAATGTGACAGGCAGCGCCGCACAAAACCCGCAGGGCTGGCAGATTGATACAGCCGCACGGGGGCCAGCGGGCACCCAAGCCACTGTTGCCGGACTGGTTGGCAACGACGGGCAGATGCGCCTTGCGATCAACGGGAACGCGCCACTGGGGCTTGTGGGACCCTTCATCGCGCCGCGCAGCCTGCAAGGGCAGGCCCGCTTTGATCTGGCAATGAACGGCCCTGCGGGCCTTGGCGCGCTGAGCGGTACAATCCAGACATCCGGGGCAACCCTGACTGCGCCAAACCTGCGCGTGGCGCTTGAAGCGTTGAATGCAAACATCCAGCTGGCCAACAGCCGGGCGACGCTGGACATCAGCGCAAATGCATCGGGCGGCGGTAGCCTTGGCATCACAGGCGGTATCGGGCTTGAGGGCGGATATCCTGCTGATCTGGATATCCGCCTGAACGGTGTTGTTCTGGCGGACCCCCGCCTGTACCGCACATCCGTAAACGGGGCTTTGCGGCTTTCCGGTCCGGTGACTGGTGGCGCAAACCTTGGCGGTGACATTACCATCGGCGAGACCAATGTGACCGTCCCCTCAACGGGTCTAACCAGCATCGGTGACATCCCTCCGATCATCCACGTCGGGGCCACGTCAGGTAGCCTTGCAACCCGTGACCGTGCGGGCTTGCTGGGCGATGGCGGCGCAAGCGATCCCGTGCCGCAAGGGGCAGGTGCGGGTCTGGGCATCGGGTTGAACATCAACATCAATGCGCCCGGGCGCATCTTTGTGCGTGGCCGCGGCTTGGACGCCGAGCTGGGCGGCAGCCTCAAGATCACAGGGGACACCAACAACATCATCTCCGCAGGGCGCTTTGCGCTGGTGCGGGGGCGTTTGGATATTCTGGGTAAACGGTTTGATCTGGAAGAGGGCTCAGCCGAGTTTCAGGGTGATCTGATCCCCTATATCCGCTTTGTCTCGACCACCACAACGAACGCGGGCACAGCCAGCGTAATCGTCGAGGGACCGGCTGACGAGCCTGTTGTCAGCTTTGAATCGACTCCCGCGGGCCCACAGGACGAAGTGCTGGCGCAGCTGCTCTACGGGCGTAATCTGTCGGAGATTTCAGCGTTTCAGGCGCTGCAACTGGCCAATGCGGTAGCGACCCTTGCAGGGCGTGGGGGCAATGGCGTGGTTGGCAACCTGCGGGACCGTTTCGGTCTGGACGATCTGAACATCAAAACCACCGAAAGCGGCGAGACGGCCCTGAGTGTGGGGAAATACCTGACCGACAATGTCTATACGGATGTCACTGCCGCTTCGGATGGCATGGGTGAAGTGTCGCTCAACATCGACATCACACCCAATCTGGTGGGTAAGGCGACGCTGGGCTCTGACGGGAATTCATCGCTGGGTCTGTTCTTTGAGAAGGACTACTAATCCGGCGTGAAACGTCCGAAGCGCCCGCGTTTGAACAACAGGCCGTCCCGCTCTTCGGGTTGAATGGCCGCCGATGTGATCTGCCCCAGAATGATCGAATGATCCCCCGCTGCGTGCACCGCATAGGTGTCGCAGTGGAAGGTCGCCAGACAGCCGTGCAGCGTGGGTGCACCATTTGGGCCAGCCTCAAACGGGTAGGGCGCAAAATCATGCCCCTGTGCGGCGAAATGCTTGGCCACTTCCATCTGCTCGGCACTCAGCACATGGATGCAGAACGACGCGGCCCCCGCATAAGCATCATGCCGCTTGGATGTGCGCGCCGCGGACCATAGCACCAGCGGCGGGTCCAGCGAGACGGAGGAAAACGAGTTTGCCGTCATGCCCATCGGGCCATCTGCCGTCTGAACGGTCATCAAGGCCACACCCGTGCCGAATTGCCCCAGCGCGCGGCGCAGGTCGGTGGTACGGGCCGGATCGGGCACGAAGCTATGCATAGGGTTCTCCATAGGCGGCAGCGGTGTCATGAGCGTCACGGTTTGTCCAGTCTGTGAGGAGCGATATGTCTGCGCGGCGGGTGGAGTGCAATACATAGCACTGCATTTCCAAAGGGAAGGCAGGAGGAGGTCTATTTGACAACTATGGGGATTTTATGACGGCGGGACGTCCCAGCGTAAGGCCCCACATTTAGAGAATGATTGGACGGCAGCGGTATTCGGGGTGACTGGCCCAAAATGCCTGTTTTGCCATTCAACAAGGCTTCGTTTCGGGTATCGGACAGATCGCGTGAGCGACGGGTTAGAAGCCAGGCCGACAGAAAGCACAAGTTGAGGAGGCAACCAACCAAACAACGTCAGGCTTTGCCTGTTGTGGTGCCGAAGCTTGCTACCACCTTTCAGTTCACGCCCGATCAGGCTGCCGCGAAAT
>JAQXCD010000035.1 GCA_029252045.1 Sulfitobacter sp. | reverse complement strand
TGGTGACCCCGACAGGATTCGAACCTGTAACCTGCCCCTTAGGAGGGGGCTGCTCTATCCAGTTGAGCCACGGGACCACGAGGGTGATCTATCCTAAAGTGAAATCCAGTTCCAGTGGTGGGAAATGTTTGTTCCGCTGTCATAACTGCTGGGCGTCGATCGCTAATTGCCTGCAAGAGAATGACCCAGTACGCTAGCACAACCGAAATTGCCAAACAGGATGCCCCCCTTGTCAAACGCTCCCAAACGCCCACTTACCCTGCGCGATGTCTCCGAGGCTTGCGGGGTATCTGAAATGACGGTCAGCCGTGTTTTGCGCAAAAGCGGGGATGTGTCAGCGACCACGCGCGAGCGGGTGTTAGCGGCGGCAAAAGAGCTAGGGTATGTGCCCAACCAGATCGCAGGCTCGCTGGCGTCGCAGCGGGTCAATCTGGTGGCAGTTATTATCCCGTCGCTGAGCAATATGGTTTTCCCGGAAGTTCTCAACGGCATCAACGCCGCCTTTGATGACACGCCGTTGCAGCCCGTGGTGGGCGTCACCGATTACCGCCCCGAAAAGGAGGAGCAGGTCTTGTACGAGATGCTGTCCTGGCGCCCCTCAGGCGTAATCATTGCGGGGCTGGAGCATTCAGAGGCGACGCGCGCCATGCTCTTGAATGCCGGTATTCCAGTAGTCGAGATTATGGATGTGGACGGCAACCCTGTGGACGCCATGGTAGGAATCTCCCACCGTCAGGCCGGCAAGGATATGGCCCGTGCGATCCTGCGCGAAGGCTATGAACGGATCGGGTTTCTGGGCACAAAGATGCCGTTGGACCACCGCGCACGCAAACGCTTTGAGGGCTTTACTGAAGCCCTGGCCAAAGAAGGCATCGAGATCGAAGACCGCGCGTTTTATTCCGGCGGTTCGGCCTTGCTGAAAGGCCGCGAGATGACGCGCGACATGCTCGCACGCTCACCTGATCTGGATTTCCTTTACTATTCCAACGACATGATCGGCGCTGGTGGGCTGTTGCACTTGCTGGATGCGGGCATCGATGTGCCTGGTCAGGTTGGGTTAGCGGGCTTTAACGGCGTTGAGTTACTGGCGGGATTACCACGTCAATTGGCCACAACAGATGCCTGCCGCCGCGAAATTGGGATAGCTGCTGCGAAAATTATTATTAATGAGTCCAGCGCAGAGCCTGATCCTGACATGCCAAAGACAATCATCATGAAACCGACGCTGTCATTGGGGGATACGTTGCGCCGCCGCCAACGCAGATGAGCCTGCCACGCCTGCACAATACCGCGGCACGCCGCATTTTTCTGGATCGTCACGCGTTATTGGAAACCCCGCAGGGGGCGGCCAGCGGGAATGACCTGCTCGGATTGATCAAGCAGTTGGGATTCGTGCAGCTGGATAGCATCAACACGGTTGCCCGCGCCCATGACCTGATCCTTTTTGCCCGCAAGCCGCGATACCGGACCCAAGACCTCAAACATCTTTATGAACGTGAACAGGGCCTGTTCGAGCATTGGACCTATGATGCCGCAGTGATCCCGATGGAGTATTATCCCAATTGGCAGATGCGCCGTACAAGGGACGCTGCCAAGCTGAAGAAACAGTGGCGCAGCTGGCGTCGGGAGGGGTTTGAAAACCAGCTTCAAGAAGTGATCGACCATATCCGTGACCACGGTGCCTGCGGGTCATCAGACGTCGGCAAGAACGAGACGCGCGGATCGGGCGGCTGGTGGGACTGGCACCCGTCAAAAACAGCGCTCGAGTATTTATGGCGCACAGGATCACTGCATGTGGTGGGGCGCGATGGTTTCCAAAAGAAATACGACCTGACCGAGAAGGTGCTTGAAACCACGTTGCGGGCGGCAAACACGGCCCCGACCGAAGCGGAAACCGTTGAGTGGTGCTGTGCAGGCGCCTTGGACCGTCTGGGCTTTGCCACATCGGGGGAAATTGCCGCCTTCTGGGCGCATGTGACATCAGCAGAGGCCAAAGCGTGGTGCGCACAAGCCCTCAAGCGCGGCGAGATTGAGGAAATCGAAATCACCGGCGATGATGGTACGCTCAAACCCTTTTTTGCCCGCCCTAACCTGTCGCAAGACCCCGCTGTAGACAGGGCAGCCCCCCAGCGGCTGCGCGTGCTCAGCCCGTTTGATCCAGCCCTACGGGACCGCAAGCGTGCGAAATTCCTGTTCGGCTTTGACTACCGCATCGAGGTTTTTGTCCCCGAAGCAAAGCGGATATTCGGCTATTATGTCTTTCCCTTGCTACAGGGGGACGGGCTGGTGGGGCGGATCGACATGAAAGCATTTCGTGCGGAAGATACCTTGCGCATCAAAGCGCTCTGGCCCGAAACAGGTGTTCAATGGGGCAAAGGCAGGCAGGCCGCATTGGAGGCAGAGCTGGACCGGATCAAAAGACTTGCAGGGGTCAGTCACATCGGTTTTGAGAACGACTGGCTCAAACCGTCACTGCAACACGAGTTCTGACAACTCTGCCGCAGCGGACTGAAGGCGTGGCAGATGCGCTTTGAGGTCGGACAGCTTGACCCGCTGGGTCGGCGCATGCACCGACAAGGTCGACATAAGACGGTTTTGACTGTCCAGCAAAGGCACAGCGACTGCTACCATACCTTTCATGAACTCTTCATTATCCGTGGCATATCCTTGGGCACGGATCACTTCGATCTCGGCCTGCAGGGCGTTCGGGTCGGTCAGCGTAAATTCGGTCTGGGCATCCAGCGCGACAATGCTGAGGTATTTTGAAAACAGACGCGGCTTGAGTGTGCTGAGGTACATCTTGCCACTGGCGGTACTATGAAACGAGACTTCCGTTCCAATCGGCAACTGGATGCGCAGGGGCCATTTTGTCTCGACACGGTCGAGATAGACCATCGCGTGCCGTTCGGGCATCGCAATGTTGCAGGTCTCTCCAATATCCTCGGCCAGCGCTTTCAGCACGGTTTGCCTTACCATCCTGATACGCGAAGTTGACAGCACAGCCCCGGCAAACCTGCGCAACCGCACACCCGGCGCATACGACCGGCCATCGATATCACGCTGCAAAAAGCCTTCCTCTTCCAGCGTATGGAAGAGGCGGTGGATGGTAGGTTTCGGCAGGCCCAAAACCTCGTTTACGGCTGTGGGAGTGATAGGGGTCCCGACCCGTACAAGCTCTTCCAGCAACAACAGCAATCTCATGTTCGTCGGGATTGTTTTATCTGTCAGGCTGGCATGATCATGCATGGGTCGGGTTTATCCTTATCTGTTCGGCAATAGCATCAGCGCCAGCTCTGGTGTCAAAGCAACGATAACCCATACGCTGATTAGAGCAATAAGGTAAGGCACCGTGAACTTCAGCAAACGGAAGTAGGGCACGCCTGTCACGCCGCTGGCGACGTAAAGGTTTAAACCGTAAGGCGGTGTGATGAAGCCAATTGACGCACCAACAAGGAAAATCACCGAGAAGTGGATCGGATCAATCCCGACAGATGCGGCGATAGGTGCCAAGATAGGCGCAAGGATGATGGTCACAGGCAGCGATTCAAGAATCATCCCGGTGACAAAAACAATCGCCATCGAGGTGAACAGAACCGCGTAATAGCCCCCCATCCCCGTCACAAAATCACCGATAAACTCTTTCGCGCCGAGCGAAGACATCACCTGCTGCATCGCAACAGACACTGCAATCAGCGGCACCAGAATTCCGGTGATCTGCGCGGAACGGGACACAACGCTGGGCAGGTTCAACAGGGTGAAGCCCTCAACCACAAACATCGACGCGATTGATTTTTCCTCAAAAGGTTTGTCCGGCGCATCCCCCATCAACTTGTTCAACGGATAGCTGATCATGCCAACGATGATACAGAAGCCAACGGTCACACCTGCGGCCTCGGTAGGAGAGAATTTGCCCGAATAGATGCCCCAGAGGACCAGACCGATGGCAAAGAACCCCAACCATGCACCGATGGCCGTTTTCAAGACCCGTAGCGGCGACAGACGGATCAAAAAGCCCCAGCCGCGGATCGAGCAGATAATGAACGCAGCCGTCATCATCGCGAGAACCATTAAGGCTCCCGGCACAATGCCCGCAATGAACAGATCCGAAATCGGCAGGTTCAGCAGAAAGCCGTAAACGATAAAGATGATCGACGGCGGAATGATAATACCCACCGTACCACCCGCAGCAGCCGTCGCAGCCGAGAACCGCTCGTCATAGCCGCCTTTGACCATTTCGGGGTGCAACATAGAACCGATTGTAGCCGTAGTGGCCGAGTTAGAGCCTGATATCGCGGCAAACAAACCGCAGGCCGCAAGAGCAGCCATTGCAAGCCCTCCCCGCAGCCAACCCAAACAGGAATAGGCAAAATCTGACAATCGTCGCGCAATCCCCGACTGGTTGATCAAATCACCCGTCAGGATAAACAGCGGCATCGCAAGCAGGGCAAAGCCCTTATTGAAGACATTAAGCAGCTCGTTACCGGTGTTGTCCAACGGCAACCCGATGACAAAACTACAGCCAACCACCCAATAGAAAATCACCAGCAGCACAGGTGTGCCCAGCATGAAAAAGATCGTGACGCCGATAGAAATCAGCGTAATCCATGTTGCGTCAGCCATCAGACATCCCCCCCGATAACCGCTTGTTTGATGATCACATCACCTGAGCGGTAGTTGCCAAGATCTTCCAGCCAGTTGCCGATCACCCGTCCGGACATCAGCACAAATGCAGCGGGAACGGTGATGTAGAACCACCATTTCATCACGTCATCCACACCGTCAACCATTTGGAAGTTGTCCGCAGAATAGGCCGAGAAGCGCAGCGAGGTTGTGATCGCCAGCAGGCAGAAACCCAGCCACAGAACCATGTCGAGCGTCAGCGCACTCATCTGGCCTGTCGTGCTCATCTTGTTGCGGAATTCGCTAAAGCTGAGATGTGTGCGCAGCTTGACGTTATACGAGCAACCGAACCACGCCATAATCATAAAAAGGAAGGGAGGCACGGTGGTCGAACCAGACCATTGATGCGAAAAAACAAAGCGGTCAATCACACCCCAGAAGACGATCATCGCAATCATCAGATAGGCAATAACCGACACACCCCGCTCAAGATGACGTTCGATAAACGGCACCGCCTTGAACAGCAGATGTGCAAGATACCCCCCGACCACCGTCACAACGATACCGAAAATCCACATGCCATCCGAATAGAATGCAGACTTCATTTCCCATGGATCAGCAGACAGAACAGCAGGCACGACGGACCATGCTTCGGACCAAATCGACATTAATAGCCTCCCCTAACGGCAGATCGCCGCAGCCCCAGGGTTGTCCCCCGGTGCCATTTATTCAAGTGGAAAAAGCCGACCCGCGTAATGCGGATCGGCCTGTTGATACAAGCTGCTAGCTTAGGATTTCCACCAGCGGCGCGGCTCGACATTTTCAGGACGCGTGTTCGCATCAATTGTGCGGACCTCGTCGTAGATTTCCTGATAGGTATCCGCACCACCCTGCCACTTGTTCAGACGCTCGCGCCATTCTTCCCACAACTGTGGCTGGAACTCGGGCGAGCACATCATCTCGGCTTTCTTGATCTCTTCCGCAGACAAGAAAGCGTTGCGCACGCCGTGCTCTGCAAAGATTGTGCCGGGCAGCTGTGGATCGGACTGACCAACAGTGTTTACCAGCGCCGCTTCGTTTGCCGCTTGGACATGGACCTGTGCCAGATATGAGGATTCCATCACAGCATCCTGCAACTCACCGCCCAGACCGTCGAACACGGATGCGTTCATCGAGGTCGCTTCGGTACCGCAGAAGAAGTTCAGGTGAACCGACTGGGACACAACCGGCGCCATGTTGGCGTATGCCACAGCCGAGGCCCATGTTTCAGCACCATCGATCAGGCCCTGCTTCAGACCGTCCAGCGTTTCTTCCCATGCGACGGGAACCGGGTTCAGGTTCATCGCTTCCATCGCGATACGGCCCAGCTGCGTGCCTGTTACACGGTTCTTCGTACCCGCCAGCTGCTCTACCGAAGTCACCGTCGGCTTGTCTTTCCATGCCAGACCCAACTGGATACCGCGCAATTCAGCATGCGAGAACAGGAATTTCAAACCATGGCGCTTTTCATAGGGCTCGCGGAGCAAGCGCTGGGACGCAGGTGAATACAGGAAGTGATACTGGTCCGCGCGGTTGCGGAACATATACGCATAATCGAGAACGTTCAGATAAGGCGCACCACCAGCCGAGTTCTGCGTGGAAGCAGAATAGATATCAACGATGCCCTGCTGCGCCTTTTCAACGCAAGATGTCTGGCCGCAGATCTGGTTGTCGCCGATGAACTCAACGCGAATCTCGCCGTCTGTACGTGATTCGATGTCACGCGCAAATTCCAGCGCGCCTGCGCGCTCGATCAGCAGGTTGCGGGCGTTAAAGCCGGCAGCGCCATGCTTGAGGGTGAATTTGGCTGGCTTGGAAAAGCGCTTTTCGTAGGTGGATTCTGCCGCAGAAGCCAGATTTGCAAGGCTCATCGCGCCCCCAAAGCCACCAGCGGCCAACAGTGTCGAACTCATCCCGTAACGCCCCGCTACGCGAAATAGATCGCGGCGCGAAATGCCCTTTAGTTTGTCTTGAATACTCATTCTTCTTTCCTCCCGGTTGCAGTCTTGCTCATTATTGAGACTATTTGTTTCAAAAAAGACTAGCCGGACTTCTCGCTTCTGTATAGAAATTTTTTCACCACGTTGGAGGTTTTTGAATGGACGCAGATTTTATCATTGTTGGCGCGGGCTCCGCGGGCTGCGTTCTGGCTAACAGGCTGAGCGCCAATCCTCGTAACAAAGTGATTCTGCTGGAGGCAGGCGGGCGGGACTGGAACCCGTGGATTCACATTCCGGTCGGATACTTCAAAACCATCCACAATCCTGCCGTTGACTGGTGCTACAAGACAGAGCCTGATCCCGGCCTTAACGGCCGCTCGCTCGACTGGCCACGCGGCAAGGTTCTGGGCGGGTCCTCCTCTCTCAACGGGTTATTGTACGTTCGTGGACAGCCGCAGGATTATGACCGATGGCGCCAGATGGGCAATGTCGGCTGGGGTTGGGATGACGTGCTGCCCCTGTTCAAACGCGCCGAGAATAACGAACGTGGCGCAGATGAGTTTCACGGGGATGATGGCCCGCTATCGGTCTCTAACATGCGAATTCAGCGTCCGATCACCGATGCTTGGGTCGCTGCCGCGCAAGCAGCAGGCTATCCCTTTAACCCCGACTACAATGGTGAAACCCAAGAGGGGGTCGGGTTCTTCCAGCTGACTGCACGCAACGGGCGGCGATGCTCGACAGCGGTGGCTTACCTGAACCCTGCGCGCAGCCGCGGCAACCTGCAAATCATCACACATGCGCAGGTTGAGAAGGTCGTGATTGAAGGAAAGCGCGCCACAGGCGTACAGTACACAGACAAGTCCGGCACCCTGCACACGCTAAAAGCAGCCAAGGAAATCATCTTGTCAGGTGGCGCAATCAACTCTCCGCAGTTGCTAATGCTGTCGGGGATCGGTGAGGCCGAACATCTGCAAGACAATGGCATCACCGTACAGGCCGACCTGAAAGGCGTGGGCAAAAACATGCAAGACCACCTGCAAGCGCGCTTGGTCTACAAAACCCATGAGCCAACTCTGAACGACGAAGTGTCCAGCCTGTTGGGGCAGGCCAAAATTGGCCTGAGATACATCACGTCACGTTCGGGCCCGATGACGATGGCCGCCAGCCTTGCCACCGGATTTATGAAAACACGCCACGACATCGAGACACCGGATATCCAGTTTCACGTCCAACCCCTTTCCGCCGAAAACCCCGGCAAGGGCGCGGATAAATTCTCGGCTTTTACGATGTCGGTTTGCCAGCTGCGGCCCGAAAGCAGGGGTGAGATCAGGCTGGCCTCTGCCGATGGCCGCGCCTACCCGCGCATCATCCCGAATTACCTGTCCACGCAAACCGATTGCCAGACTGTGGTGGCGGGTGTGAACATCGCCCGCCGCATCGCGCGGCATGCCCCCCTCACCGAGAAAATTGCGACGGAATATCGGCCAAACCCAGCGCTGGACATTGAAGATTACGATGCCACGCTGGGCTGGGCGCGCAACAACACCGCCTCAATTTACCACCCGACAGGCACCTGCAAGATGGGTGATGACACCGCAGCCGTTGTGGATGCGCGTCTGCGGGTTCATGGTATCGCCGGTTTGCGGGTCGCTGACTGCTCAATCATGCCAGAGATCGTATCCGGCAACACAAACGCCCCCGCCATAATGATCGGGGAGAAAGCCAGCGATCTGGTTTTGGAGGATCACCCCGCCTGATTGCTTGCCTTTGCGCGCCTGCTCTGGTCTGTTTTGGATCAAGGCAGGAGGCCGCAATGCAGAACGTTTTTTCGCGCCGCCATGACGGATGACGCAACTCCTACACATGATCTCGCGCAATGCGCGTACCTGCCTGATGCTCGGGCTTGCAGCGGGGCTGTTACTGCCCACGCTGGCCAAATCGCTGGCACCGTGGCTGCCGCAGATGGTTGCGATCCTTCTGACAATCACCGCGCTCCGCATTGGCCACACTGCCGCCCGAGGGGCTGCGCGCGACTTGCGGTGGGGGCTTGGCGCTGTGGCAGTGCTTCAACTCGGTGTGCCGCTGTTATGCCTCGGCGCGCTGCATCTGACGGGCGTGGGTCACACACCTGCGGCCCTTGCCATTGTGCTGGCAACCGCTGCGCCTGCCATCTCTGGCAGTACAAATCTGGCCCTGCTTCTGGGGCTGGACGCAGGACGGATGATGCAGATTATGGTTTTGGGCACCGCTGCCTTTCCGCTGACTGTGATGCCTATCCTCCTGCTTGCTCCGCAAATCGGCACACTCTCGGATGTAATCGCATCCGCCGGTCTGGTTCTGCTGGTGATCCTCACCGCGACTGCGCTGGGATTTGCCTTGCGCGCACGACTGTTTCCCGCGCCAAGCCAACATCAGATACAAACCTTGGACGGCGCATCAGTGCTGGCCTTCGCCGTGATTGTGATCGCCCTTATGGCGCCCCTGAACGCGGCACTGCGCGCGGACCCCGCACAGGTTGCCCTCTGGGCGCTACTGGCCTTCACCATCAGCTACGGCTTGCAGGCCGCGACCCTGCTTGTACTGCGGCGCACGGCCTTGCACCCCGTTGCCGGACCACTGGCTATTGGCGCCGGCAATCGCAACATTGCGCTGTTTTTGGTGGCCCTCCCACCAGAGACAATTGCACCCATCCTGATCTTTATCGGCTGCTGGCAATTACCGATGTACCTCACTCCAGTTCTGCTGCCCCCGCTCTACAGAAAGGCACTTGGTAATGGCTGAGTATCCCCGCATCCGCCGCGTTGGTCTGTCCGGCCTGCTGGTCCAGTTTGGCGAAGAGATGAGCGAGCCCGCCAACCGTGCCGCCATTGCCCTTCGCGCCGCCGTGGAGGCACAAGACTGGCCGGAAGTCCGCGAGACTTCGACCTCGCTTGTATCCACTTTCATCAGTGCTGATCTGGTTGCCGCAGCCCCCGAGGCGCTGACCGAGAAGCTGCACGCCCTGCTTGCTACACAAGATTGGTACAGCGCGCCCTTACCCGCAGGCCGGACTCTATGGGAAATCCCCACACTTTACGGAATCGATGAGGCCCCCCAACTGGAGGAAGCCGCCGAAGCCGCAGGTGTCTCCGCGAAGACTGCAATTGCAGAACTGTCCGCCGCGCGTGTGCGGGTCCTGACCATCGGCTTTGCACCCGGCCAACCCTACACGGGCGAATTGCCCCCGCATTGGAACATCCCCCGTCAACAAGCACTTACCCGGTCTGTGCCCGCAGGCGCCTTGGTGGTCGCAATCCGCCAGCTGATCATCTTTACAAACGCATCGCCCACGGGTTGGCGTCATGTCGGTCAGACTGCATTCCGCACCTTCCGACCCGACAGCGACGCGCCGATCGCCCTGTCACCGGGGGACGAAATGTGCTTTCCCTCCGTCAGTGCCGCCGAATACACCCGCATCAAGGCCGCAGACACCAGCGGCAATGGCGGCGCACAGAGGAGCGTTCTGGCATGACAAAAACGCTTGAAGTGCTGTCTTGCGGTCCGGCTGTAACCGTCCAGGACATGGGGCGCAGTGGCTATCTGGCCCAAGGGCTGACACGCGGCGGTGCCGCAGATGTGCGCGCACTCTTTGAGGGCGCGGCACTGTTGGGGCAGTCCGCGCAACTGGCAGCGCTGGAAATGGTCGGGATGGGCGGTAGTTTTCGCGCGACTGCCGACATCCGCATTGCCCTGACCGGTGCCACGATGGCGGCCACGTTGGATGATGTACCGCTCGTTTGGAACGCAAGCCATTTGATGCCCACTGGCTCAACCCTCAAGATCGGCGGTGCGCGCAGCGGAACCTACGGGTATCTGCATGTCGGCGGCGGGATTGATACACCACAGATGATGGGCTCGCGTTCCGCGCATCTAAGCGCAGGACTGGGCGAGGCGCTTGTCGCAGGTGACGCACTGCCCATCGGCACCGATAAAGGCAGCACCACGGGCATGTCCCTACCGCTTGATGACCGCTTTGCCGGCGGGCACATCCGTATCATAACCTCGATGCAGACCGACAGGTTTGATGAAGAGACCTGCGCGCGCTTTGCCACCACGCCGTTTCGTCGCGATGCCCGCGGCAACCGCATGGGCGTGCGGATGGACCATGACGGCGCGCCCTTTGTGGCGGCAGACCAGTTGACCATTCTATCTGATGTGATCGTTACTGGTGACATCCAGATTGCCGGCGATGGCGCGCCTTTTGTGCTGATGTGCGAATGCCAGACCACCGGCGGCTATCCTCGCATCGGCACGGTTATCCCTTCCGATCTGGCGCGTGTGGCGCAAGCTACCTCGGGGGCCGCACTGACGTTCGGGTTTATTGATCTGGAAGAGGCCCGCGCGATTGAACAACGTGCAGCCGCCAGTAATGCGACACTGAGTGCACAGGTCGTCCCCCTACTGCGCGATCCGCACAGCATCCGCGATCTGCTTTCTTACCAGCTGGTCAGCGGTGCAATATCTGCAACCGACAACCCATTTTTGAGCGAGGAATAATCATGCGCGTAGATCTGAATGCCGATATGGGAGAGAGCTTTGGCCCCTGGAAAATGGGCGATGACGCAGCACTCTTGCGCACAGTGACATCCGCCAATATCGCCTGTGGGGGTCATGCCGGCGATGCAGATGTTATGGCCGCAACAATGACATTGGCCCATGGCAACGGCGTAGGGATCGGTGCGCATCCGGGCTTTATGGATCTGGCGGGCTTTGGCCGGAACCGCATGTCTGTTCCGCGTGCCACGCTGCAAAACCAGATCCGCTATCAGGTTGCCGCCAGCATCGGCATGGCGCGCAGCATGGGCGCAAAGGTGCGACACCTCAAGCTACACGGCGCATTGTCCAACATGGCCTCCGAAGACCCTGTTCTGGCACGTGACCTCTATGAAGCCGCCCTGTCAGTTGACCCCGACCTGATTGTGATGATCCTCGCCGCAACGGCCCACCAACAAGCGGTAGAAGAGTTGGGCTGTACATGGGCAGGCGAAATTTTTGCCGACCGCGCGTATAATGACGACGCCACACTGGTAGACCGCAGCAAACCGGGCGCCGTGATCCATGATCCCGTCCTTGCGGGCGCGCGTATGGTCGAGATGGTCAAAGCGAGCGCCATCATCACCGAGACTGGTAAACACATCCCCGTCTCGATCGACACAATCTGCCTGCATGGCGACACGCCCACTGCCATCCAGATCGCACAATCCGTGCGCACGGCACTTGAGGGGGCGGGCATCACCGTCCAAACGTTTGAGGGCCGACGCTAGGCCGCGTCTACCACCTCAAGCAGTTTGAGGCGCTGTATCTTGCCCGACGGTCCCTTGGGCAGTTCAGGCAGGAAATGGACGCGGTCGGGAGCTTTGAACTTGCCCAACTTCTCAACACACAGCGCGATCAACACCTCGTTCGACAAGGTCGATCCGGCGCGCACACGCACAGCCGCCTCAACCCTTTCGCCATAGGTTTTGCAAGGCCGAGCAAAGGCCGCCGCCTCAATTACATCTGCATGGGCATAGAGCGCCTCGTCAATCTCACGCGGGGCGATGTTCTCACCTCCTTTGATGATCAGCTCTTTCAGGCGTCCGGTGACAAACAGATAGCCATCCACGTCCTTACGGCCCAGATCACCGGTGCGCAGCCAACCTTCAGAAAAGGTAGCCGCCGTAGCATCGGGATTGTGAAGATACTCCAACATGACGTTTGGACCGCGCACAGCAATTTCGCCTTCCTCACCCACGGCACAAGGGCGCATATCAGACCCTAACACGGCAACTTCGTTGCCAAATGCCAGTCCGGGAGAGCCGATTTTGCGGACAGCAGGCGGAAGAGGATTAGAAAGGATTTGCGCGGCTGTCTCGGTCAGTCCCATCGTCTCGATGATGGGTACGCCAAACCGCGCCTCGAAGGCTGTCTGCACATCAGGCGCCAGCGCAGAAGATGCCGACCGCCCGAAGCGCAACCGCGCCTTGGTGTCCGCTGTCGGGTTTGCATCACAGTGCAGCAGATGGGAGATGATTGTAGGCACCACAGAGAACCAGTTGGCCTGCATCTGATCAACTTGATCCCAAAACTGTCGCGCCGAAAATTTGGGACACATCGCAACCGAGCCGCCGGACACCAGCGGCCCCATCATGGTCACACACAGCCCATTGATATGGCAGATCGGCAGCACACACAGCGCGCGATCCTGCGACGTCAGCGCGTGGGCGATGGCAGTGGTCCACCCGCCGGCAAGAAGGCTGGCGTGGGTATGCACGACCCCTTTGGGCCGCCCCGTAGTACCCGAAGTGTACATGAGCAACGCATGGTCCTGTGGGGTGATGTCATGCAAGGGGGCCGCCCCTTCGATCTGCGTGACGCGCTGCAACCCTTCGGGCCGCGCTGCCGCAAACACATCCGCAACACTATCGTGCACCAGAGCCACTCGTGCCCCGCAGTGGTCCAGCGCATAGCCAATCGCATCCTGCCCGGCCGCCAGATTGATCATCGTCGCACGAAAGCCGCCGTAAACTGCACCGAAAAACGCCAGCACACCTTCACGCCCGTTAGGCTGAAGAATGGCAACGCTTTCACCCTTTGCTACGCCCAGCGCAGTCAGTGCCGCAGCCACAGCACGGGCACCCGCCTGCAACGCGGGCCAGTCCAATGCGGCAGCCCCGTCAGAAAACACAAACGCATCACCACCCGCAGCAGCTCGGGCATCAACCCAGTCCCGCACAGTCCCCTCCGGTGGATGCTGGCGGTCCAGCTTCATGCGCCTGCAACCTTCCAGTAGGTCGCAAAAATATCCTCGAGCGCCGGTTCATTCACAGGAATTTCGCGGATGATCTTTGTGGTCTGCATAAAGTGCTTCCAATGCACATTATCGTCGATCGAGTTTCCGCCCCACGAGCCACACCCCATAGAGAGCGAAAACGGCATGCCGTTGTTGAAAGCCCCCCCCGTGGCAAAGCAATGCGCCTGATTGACGATCACCCGACAGGTGGGCACCGCCTGCCCCAATGTCAGCGCGCGCGCAGCGTCGGTAGAGTGGAGGCCAACGGAATGGCCCGCACCCTGATAGGCCAGAATATCTGCGGCGATACGCACCGCATCCGCAAAATCCGCCGCACGGTAGAGCGCAGCCACACGCGACAGCTTTTCACCTGACAATGGATGGTCGGGCCCGATGCCTCGTGTCTCGACCGCCAGAAACTGCGTGCCTGCGGGTACATCATTTTCCATGCCCAGCGCCGCCAGCATCTTGTCCGCGTCCTGCGCTATTACCGCGCGGTTCAGATGTCCGTCCGGCCACAGCTTGGCAACAATGGCCGCCTCGTCCCGCACCAACGCACCACCGGTCTTGGCCAGCGCAGCAACGAAGGCATCATAGACCGCATCCACCACAATCAGTGAATTCTCGGACGAACAGGATGTGGCGTTATCAAACGTTTTTGAGGCAGTGATCTTCTCGGCTGCTGCTTGTAGATTGCTTGTCTCGTCCACAATCACAGTGACATTGCCCGCGCCCACGGCCAGCGCAGGCGTGCCCGAAGTATAGGCGCGTTTCACGTTATTCTGGGAACCGGTCACAACAATCGTATCTGCAATCTCAAGCAGGCGTTGCGTCTTGCCCTTGCTGCCCGCGCCCGCAACCATTTGTACCAGATCGCGGTCTTCGCCGATCTTGTCGAATTCGGCATGGATATAGCTGATCAGCATTTCACAGGCCGGCACACCCTTGGGCGAGGGCGACAGAACAATAGCGTTCCCGCACTTTAACGCGTTGATGATATTGTTTGCAGGTGTCGCGGCAGGGTTGGTGGAGGGTACCACAGCCCCGATCACACCAATGGGACGGGCAATTTCCGTGATGCCGGTTGCGGCATTGTCACTGATCACACCGTAGGTTTTGACCCTAGCGATATCGCGCATCAGGCCCAGTGTCTTGCGGTGGTTCTTGATGATCTTATCGGGCACATTTCCAAGGCCCGTTGTCTGCACCGCCACCTCTGCCAAGGCACGGTTGCGCGCGGGCTCCATAATCGCCCAGCCCGCAGCCTGTGCAGCACGGTCGTACCGCTCTTGCGAGCCGCCAGCCTCATAGGCTGCTTGTGCCACACGCGCGCGTGCCACCAGCGCGTCAACTTCGGCAAGATCGTCCTGAACGGTCATGTTTTGATGTCCTGTTGTTTGGATGCCCCGCCCCGATACAACGGGACAGGGCGGATTGATATCACAGACCGGCAAGCAACTCGGTCAGGGTCTTTTCCCGCGCGGCCCACATGGCCTGTACTTCCTCGCGGTTCATGATGTGCATTGGCGATCCGCCCGCCTCCATCTTGCTGGCCACACTCTTGTGTGCGAACATCGCAGGTACAACCGCTGCCAGCTTATCGATGATTTCTTGCGGGGTGCCTTTGGGCACCATCACCCCCCGAAAGTTGACAGAGGCATTGTCAACATCCAGCCCCGCCTCTTTCATTGTCGGCACGTCGGGCAGGAAACTGTTCCGCTCCAGATCCGCAACGGCAAGAATTTTCACATTCCCTGCTTCGGCGGCACGGTACGCATCCGACAGGTTGTTAACGCCTGCCATCATGTCACCCGCAATAACGGCCTTCATAGCAGCGGCACCGCCGCCTTTGGTCGGAATATATGCCATCTTCATGTCACCCGCTTTTTCCATTTGCAGCACGGCGATGTGATGCCCCACATAAAGCCCCGCGCCTGAGGTCGTCAGTTTGCCGGGGTTCGCTTTGGCGTAATCAACCACGTCTTGCAGGCTGTTAAACGGGCTATCCGCCCCCACAATCAATACGGCAGGATCAGCGCCCCAATTTGCAATCGGCTCAAACGAGGCCGCAGAATACTCAACCCCGCCCTCGATAGACTGCGCAATGAAATGGGGAATGTTATAAGCGCCCAGCGTGTAGCCATCTGCCTCGGCCTGCGTGGCAAGCCAGTTCCAGCCCACACGCCCGCCTGCACCCGGTTTGTTGAGAATAGCGATAGGCATGCCCAGCGCGTCTTCGTTGCCGGCGGTCATCGTGACGATACGCGCCTGAAAGTCGGTAGCGCCGCCTGCCCCGTAGCTGACCATCATCATAATCGGCCGTTCAGGATATTCCTGCGCCATAGCGGCACCAGTCAGTCCTGTCAGGGCCATTGCGGCCCCTGCAATCAGTCTTTTCATGTCCTAGTTCCTCCCAAAGTGACGCCCTGCCGCATATTTGCGGTTCAGAACAAAATCTCTCGCGGTGTGTATACACTCAGCAACAGCGCGAAGAGCCCGTACATCACCGCAACAAAGCATGCCGTGATAATGATCCGCTTGAGCCAAGAGCGCAGCACATTGTGCGGTGCGGGGTCATAGAGGCTCAGCAATATAAAAAACGCGATTGTGGTGGCCGTGTAGAAACCAAGGCTGTCGGCCAGCCAGAAGATATAAACGAGTGCGACAGCAAGACCGGGGGCCAGATTGCGCATTTGCGGCACCGAGATGCCGTTGCCCACTTTGGTCCAGCCCAGACAGGCCTTGATGAAGGTCCAGATGGCCAGCACCACAAACACAGTCGAGATCAGGCGCGGAAACAGGAATGCCTCGGCGGGCTGCTGGGTAAAGCTGGTGTAGCAGACCCAAACGCCCACAGCAGCCACCACGCCGGATCCGATGATGTGCTGCACACGGGGAAGACTGACGCTCATGCCATGATCTCCTCTTTGGAGGTATACCGCCGTGCCCGCATCTCCATCCAGGCGGAGTAGACAACAGAGGCGATCACGATGAGGATCAGGAAGATGTTCAGACCGCCGGTGAAGAAATAGGGCATCATGCCTTCGGTCGCATTTGCGATCATACTGCCTTGGATAAAGTTGGATTCCGCAATCGGACCAAGGATCAGGCCCAACACCAGGGGTGCGGCGGAAAAACCGAAACGTTCAAGAAAATACATCATCACGCCAAGCGCTGCCATAACATAGACATCCCCCATGCTGGACTGTACCGAATAGCTGCCAAACACCGCCAGCGCCAAAACAACTGCCGCCATCACACTCTGTGGAACTTGGGCAATCCGCGCGGCCAGACCGGCGACATAGAGGCCGAAAATGCACATCAGCACCTGCCCGACCAACATCGAGTTGATGAAGGTCCATGCCACATCCGGATGATTGTCAAACAGGTCAGAGCCGGGGAAAATCCCGTGGATGAGCAGCCCGCCCAACAAGACCGCGGCGGTGGGTGAGCCGGGAATGGAAAGCGTGAGCAGCGGCACCAGCGAGGGGCCGACCATCGCGTTATTGGCGCTCTCCGCCGCGATCAGTCCTTCGGGGTGGCCACTGCCAAACTTGCCCCGCTCGGGGCTGAATTTCTTGGACTGGTCATAAGCCACAAGCCCCGCAATCTGGCCCCCAACACCGGGGATAAGCCCGATAATTGAGCCTGTAATCGTCCCTATTCCAAGCGCGCGCTTGTAACGCCCCATCAGGCGGACAGCATCCGCTATCGGGTTTTTCTGCACTTCGATCACATTGGTCACATCATCGCGCCTGCCACGCGCAAACATACCGATCACCTGCGGGATGGCGAACAGACCGATCAACGCCGCGATGATGTTGATGCCTCCACCCAAGGAAGGATGAAAAATGAACCGTTGCGCACCCATAATATCGTCAAACCCGATCGTCGCCAGCCAAAGCCCGATACAGCCGGACAACAACCCCTTCACCACTGACCGCCCGTCCAGTGAACCGATCACGGTCACACCAAGGATCGCCAGCCAGAACAGGTGACTGGGACCAAAAGCCAACGCCCATTGCGCCAGCATCGGCGTCAGAAAGATCAGCAGCAGCACACCAAAAATCCCACCCACCGCAGAGGACAGGAACGACAGCTGCAACGCCTTCGCCCCCTCGCCCTTTTGCGCCATGGCATGGCCGTCCAGTGTGGTAGCGATATTTGCGGGTGCGCCGGGGATCTTGAGCAAGATGGCAGAGACAGCACCCCCCGCCACCGTCGAAGTATAGGCAGCGCCCAGCAGGATCAGCCCCTGCGCAGCTTCTAACTGGAAGGTGAACGGGATCAGCAGCGCCACTGCCATTGTCGGAGACAAGCCCGGAGTAGCACCAAGGATCAGCCCGCCGATGGTACCAATCAGCAGGAGGGCAAAATTGACCGGCATGAAAACATCACCGAAGTAATAGATAAATTCCACTGTTGCCCCTTACACAAATATTCTTTGACCTTTGAGGGTAGACAATGAAAATAGTAATGCAAACGTTTTCATAAATTGAAGTATTGGCGGTGCTAAATGGCTAAATTGAATAGAGAAAAAGTGGATATTGTGACCGTATCAAATGCGGCGAACGTCTCTATTTCGACTGTCTCGCGCAGCTTTAACCACCCAGAAAAAGTCAGTGCCGACACGCGCAAGCGGATTGATCGGGCCGTGCGCAAGCTGGGATATATCCGTAACCGCGCCGCCCAAACCATCCATGGCATCCGCAGCGGCACCATCGGATTGATCGTCCCCACCATGGACCACGCCATCTTTTCCGAACTGATGGAGGCGTTCTCCCGCTCGGTCGAGGCGCACGGATTTTCTATGCTGGTCGCATCCCACGGATACGATCTGGAAAAAGAGTACGCCGTGACGCGCAAATTTCTGGAACACCGCATCGACGGGGTGGCCCTGATCGGGCAGGAGCACTCGGAGGAGACCTACCAACTGCTGGAGCAGAACCGGACGCCCGCCATTTCAATCTGGAATTATTCCGCAAAGTCGCGGCTGCCCTGTGTGGGGGCGGACAACACCCGCGCCGGCGAAATGGCGGCAGAGCACCTGTTGGAAAACGGGCATCGCCGGATCGGTCTGCTCTTTGCGCCGGGTAACGGGAACGACCGCGCGCAGGGCCGGATGGACGGGGCACGCGCAGCCTTAAAGGCCGCAGGCATCGACACCCCCGCCGAATGGACCCTGCAAAGCCCCTACAGCCTGTCCGCCGCCAAACGCGATGTGCGTATCCTGCTAGAACAGACGCACCGACCAACTGCCTTGTTGTGTGGCAATGACGTGCTGGCTCTTGGCGCGATCTATGCTGCGCAGAGCATGAATCTGCATGTACCGGATGATATATCGGTGATCGGGATTGGTGACTTTAAGGGGTCCGAGGACATGCATCCGGCACTTACCACAATACGCCTGCCCGCGCAGCGAATCGGGTTTCTTGCAGGCGAACAACTGGCAGATGCCATCATCAACAAGCCGGATCACCTGCCCCGTGTAGAATGTGCAATTGCTCTTCGTGCCCGGCAAAGCTGCCGCGCGATATAGACGCAAACAAAAGGGCCGGAGATTTCTATACCCTCCGGCCGCTGTTGAGTTACCCTGACAAGGGGTTATGCAATCTCGATATGTCCTGCCAGCGTAGGCTCAAAAATTGCGCCCTGGCCCAGCAGCGTGATTGAATTGCCGTTCCCGAAATCAAGAACATAATCCGCGCCCACAGTAGAGCCAAACCTGTTCACAACCTGATCACCGGTTAAACCCGCAACGCTGCCCATTGTCGTCTGGATACGCAGGATGTCGACGAACCAGTCTTCGACAACGTCACGACCACTTTCGAAGACAAAGACATCGACGGAGGTACCGCCACGCAGGGTATCATCGCCCGCACCGCCAAACAGCGTATCACGTCCGCCGCCGCCGTTCAGATAGTCGTCACCCGACAGACCGAACAGAACATCAGCGCCGTCACGTCCGTAAAGTCCATTTGACCCGCCGGTGCCATAGAGCGTGTCTGCAAAGCTGGACCCTGCAAGATCTTCGATACTCGAGTAGGTGTCGCCCAGCGCCTCTCCTGTGTTGGCGCTTTGATCCAGAAGGTTGGCAAACACTCCTGTCAGCGATTCGGAATATTGGGCACGGTCACGGTTTGCACCACCACGCAAGACGTCCGCATCCGCTCCGCCAAACAGAACGTCATCCCCGACACCGCCTTCCAGCGTATCAACGCCGGCACGCCCGAAGATGTAATCAACGTTCGCCATACCCTGAATCAGATTGTTTTCGGTCGTCACCCGCAAGTTATCAAATCCCTGACTACCGATCAGGTTTTCAATGCTGGTGAACGTGTCGCCCGCTGCACAGAACGTATTAAGTTGGGAAAACAGCAGATCAACCCGCAAAGAGCCGACAGAGCCTTCATAACTCACGGTATCAATGCCGTCACCGCCATCCATGGCATCAGCACCCAGACCGCCGTTAAACAGGTCGTCGCCGCCAAACCCGATAAGGGTCTGGTTGCCCGCACCACCCGTGAGCACATCGGCCCGAGAGGTTCCCAAACGCAAATCCTGGCTCGCGGGGGCGACAGTCTCTTCAAGCGCATCACCCGCCACAACAGGGACATTGGCGCCGCTTGTGATGAATCCGGTATCACCTGTCAGCAGATAGTCCAGAACAGCGTTCTCGAAGTTGGCTGTACCCGCCGTCAGACCCGCCTGTGACGCGAGCAACTCTGCGGCAGTAACTTCGGCTGGCGCGAACATATCAAGCGTGATCACAGCACCCGGGAAATCTGCATCATAGCAACCGGCCAGCGTTTCACCGCTGTCATAGGTAAACAGCGTTTGTGCCGCAGTATCCACAAGCCAGTCGTCACGGTAAGTGCCGTAAAGATCGTTCGCAAGGAAAGGACGCGCAAGCGGCGTACCATTGGCCAGCGCCACATCGTTGGTGGGGTTGCCGTCACCATCCCCCAGCAGACCTTCCAGATCACCGAGCAATTCGGTGTTCAGACGGATATCCAGATCAAGACGTCCATCAATGGTCGACACGATCAGGCGGCTGTCGCCGTCGTTTATGATCCCGTCATCGCCCGCGTAGACGATAGTATAGGTGTTATCGATCCGGTAAATCCGGCCGCCATCGACAGCAACCGAAGTGGAATCGACCATCCCGACACGCACACCATTGACCAGCAAGGGCGCAAGATTGCCGTCAGAGGCGTCAATCATTACGGTGTCCAAACCCACACGGGTTGAAACCGCTGTGGTCACCGACACTGCCGCACCAAGCGCCTCGAACCGAGCCTGAATTTCAAACCCGTTTGCGACACCCGCCTCACGCAGCAGAACATATTCGCCAACTGCCTGAAAACTGTAACCGACACCGTCAAGTGTCATCAAATGCGGATCACCCGCGATCCAGCCACCGGTGCCGAAACCGGGAAGATCGGGAATATCTGTGATGGTGATATCACCCCCACGCACGTTGAATTCCCAAAGACCGACCAGACCGGTATTTCCAGCGACTTCGTCCAGCGCCAGAATATCAGCCTGAATGCCTGAGGCAGGCAGCTCGAAATACGCGGCCGGATCGCCTGTTCCCGCGGTAAAGCCCGCGCGCGCAGGAGTACCGCCCAAACCTCCAGTCCCGCCGCTGGCACTGCCGGTTGTCCAGTTGATGTCCTCATACCGGAAAGTGATATCAAAGTTACCATTTCCGCGATCATCCAAGATCAGCTGGAACGCGTTAAGCTTGTCTGTTTGGCTGCTGTAATATCCAACGTCATCCCACGTCACGACAATCCGGTCGTTGACCGTATCAATGTCCCAATACACCATATTTGTACCGGTCGAGTTACCACCAGTCGTCGCCGTAACTTCTCCGCCACGCGTATCGACATCCGCAAAAAACGGAGTGATTTCGGGGTTGTTGGATGTGTCTGTGATTACGTTTGGCGTAAAGGTAGAGCGCGATCCGTTAAACGTGATCGATCCGTTATTGTTGACCCAAAATTCCGTAAAGGTACGGCCGTAGAAGTTCAGTCCGTCAGCAAAAATCGGGGTCAGATCAATCGCCGCAGAGGATCGGTCATCATTGCGCTCTACAACGCCCTCGCCAAAACCGGCAACGCCGCCAAGGCCGCCAAGGCCGGAAATAAGGACAGCCATTATATCACCCGCGTGGTGGAGGTGTTTGACGACAGGCCACCTTCAAAAGATATTACATACATGTGTTGAGATCCCTCATGTCAAAATTGGTAACTGGAATAGGGGGGTCTACTTTTGTCAAAATTTGCGACTGAAAACCGACATCTGGTGCACTAAAATTATAGGTGCCGTGTGTAACATCTAGCGACCTCACTGGGCTGACTATACCCGTTAATTGACGCTGCGGCAACAAAGTCATAAAATCTTTGCATATCTATCGCAGGCATTTTCCCATTAATCTAAGTTGTTGTCTGCGCAAGTATGAACGGGATCACCGCAGTGGTAGGACTTCGAGTGTCTTTAGAATAGGACAGTCGGGACGCCCGTCCCCTGAACACTCCCGAACCAGATGGGACAACGTTTCTTGAATGGCCTGAAGGTCGATAATTTTGCGTTCGATCTGGGCAAGATGCTCTTGCGCGATGGCGCGCACATCACCACTTGCCCGCTGTTTATCGTCCCACAGGGCCAGCAACGTGCGGCAATCCTCAATTGTGAAACCCAGCGCGCGGGCGCGGCCCAGAAACGCCAGCTTGTGCGTGTCACTCTCCCGAAAGCTGCGATAGCCATTTGCATCCCGCAGGGGACTGATCAGCCCGATATCTTCATAGTAGCGGATTGTTTTGGGCGGCAGGCCCGACAGCTTTGCAACATCGCCGATATTCATCTCAGCCCCCCGTAGCGGCAGCGACCCAGCGCAATCGCAGTGCATTGGTCAGGACAAAAACGCTGGACAAGGCCATAGCCCCAGCCGCCAACGCAGGCGATAGCAGCCACCCGAACACAGGGTAAAATACACCTGCCGCAACGGGGATCAACAGCACGTTATATCCAAACGCCCAGAACAGGTTTTGCCGGATATTGCGCATGGTCTCACGGCTGACATGCAGGGCATTGATCACGCCGTTTATATCACCCGACATCAGCACCACATCCGCTGCCTCGATTGCTACATCTGTACCAGTGCCAATAGCGATACCCACGTCAGCGCGGGCCAGTGCAGGTGCATCGTTGATACCATCACCGACAAAGGCGACCTTGCGGCCCCCCCGTTGCAACTCCTCGATGGTCGATACTTTGCCCTCTGGCAGCACCTGTGCAACAATCGTTTCGATACCCAGCCCCCCGCCAATTGCCTGTGCTGTGGCGTGGCTGTCGCCTGTGATCATAGCAACCTCGATCCCCATGCCATGCAGCCGTGCAATAGCGCTGGCTGTGGTGGCCTTGACCGGATCGGAAACGGCAATCACCGCCGCCAACTGGCCGTCGATAGCGGCAAACAGCGGCGTTTTACCCGCGCGACCCAATTCAGCGGCAAAGGCCGCCCCATCACCCAGCGTGATCCCTTCACGCAGCATCAAGCGCTCTGCACCGACCAGTACCCTGCGCCCTTCGACAACAGCCGTCACCCCGTATCCCGTAAGAGAGGAGAACGTATCAAGTGGCGCAAGTGCCAGCCCCGCCTGCTCGGCATGGCGTACAATCGCTGCACCGACCGGATGCTCCGACTTGGCCTCAACCGACGCAACAAGGCGCAGCACGTCTGCCTCGGTAAAGGCTTCGCTTACCCGCATATCAGTCAGCGTTGGGCGCCCTTCGGTCAACGTGCCCGTCTTGTCGAATGCCACAACCTGCACATCCGCGAGCGATTGCAGCGCGCCACCCTGCCGGAACAAAACCCCCAACTCCGCCGCGCGTCCCGTCCCCACCATGATCGAGGTCGGCGTGGCCAGCCCCATCGCACAGGGACAGGCAATAATCAAAACAGCCACACCCGCAACCAACGCAAAGCTGAACGCAGGATCAGGGCCAACCAGCAGCCACACCACAAAAGTAGCAAGCGCTACTGCCATCACAGCCGGAACAAACCACAGCGTAATCCGGTTCACGAGATCCTGAATCGGTAGCCGCGCGCCCTGCGCCTCTTCGACCATCCGGATGATCAGCGCCAGTGTGCTATCGCCACCCACTGCTGTCGCGCGAACTATCAACGCACCGGTACCATTCACAGTCCCGCCGATTACCTGCGCCTGTGCTGCTTTCTCCACCGGAACCGGCTCTCCGCTGATCATGCTTTCATCCACAAAGGAGGTGCCATCGGTCACAACCCCGTCGACTGCAATCTTTTCACCTGGCCGGACCTGAACCAGATCACCCGCTGAAATATCCTCAACCGCGACTTCTATGGCGATGCCCTGCCGCAGGACCAGCGCCGTCTTGGGGCGCAAACCAACCAGCCTGCGGATCGCCTGCCCTGTCCGCCCCTTCGCCCGTGCCTCCAGCGTGCGACCCAGCAAGATCAGCGTGACAATCACCGCTGCGGCTTCGAAATAGACCACCCGTGTGCCCTCGGGCAACAGCGCGGGCGCAAACAACGCAACCGTGGAAAAGCCCCATGCAGCACCCGATCCAAGCGCCACAAGGGAGTTCATGTCAGGCGCACCTTTAAGCAGCGCCGGAACCCCGAGAAGATAGAACTGCCGTCCGGGCCAGATCATCACAAGCGTGGTCAGAACAAACTGCACGCCCCAGCTGCGCGTCATACCCAACGTCCCCATCACCCAATGGTGCATGGCTTCAAATGCGTGGCTGCCCATCTCTAGAATAAACACAGGCGCGGTCAGCACAGCCGCCAACAGTGTCATCCGCATCAGATGCGCCGTCTCTGCTGCCTTTTCGTCATCCCGCGTTGTGGTCCGGTCCGCGTCGGTGACCAAATCAGCAGGATACCCTGCATCGGTCGCAACCTGCGCGATGTGCGCCGCACTTACCCCGATCACCTGAACAGTCGCCTGTTCCTGCGCCAAATTAACCGAAACCGACACAACACCAGCTGTCGCAGCCAACGCTCTCTCGACACGCCCCACACAGGACCCGTACGACATGTTCCGCACATTAAAGCGGTACGACTCCAGCGCAGCGGGATAACCGGCTGCATCCAGCGCCGATGTAATCAGGCCAGCATCAAAACCGGTATTCACAGTCACACGCGCCGTTTCAGCGGCGAGGTTTACATGCGGCTCCCGCACGCCCTCCACTCCTGCCAGCACTTTCTCAACGCGCCCCACGCAGGAGCCGCAATTCATCTTTCCGACGCCAAATGTGAGGGTGTGTTCTGCGGACATTTTGGAACCTTTTGCGCTGCTCTCCCTCTTACATGGGGCTTCCAGTTACTGGAAGGTCAAGCAGTATTCCAAGAAAACCACAAACCTTTCCATCCACGCCACTTAGGGAGGCGAGCATACTGCCCACACTATCAGCATCGACATCACCAACATTGCCATCGCCGACCCTGACGTAGGTGCAAGGCCCCGTGCGGCCAGCTAGTCTCATGTCTAATGATCCGGTTGATATAAAGTAAAATTTCCGGTGCAGCCACCCAAAGCCTCACCGGTATCGAAGGGCGAAGGCCCAAGCATATGATTAGTGTTGAGGCAAAAAACTGAACCACCGGGAATGCAGCATCTTCACCGCTCGGTTCATTTTTCCGAATTATCAGTAAAAATGGAAAAGTGGTGAGCCCGTCGGGATCCGAACCCGAGACCTACTGATTAAAAGTCAGTTGCTCTACCAACTGAGCTACAGGCCCACTGTTGCGGTGTTTAGAAACCTGAGCGGATCGGGTCAACCCCCATAACGCAC
>JAQXCD010000034.1 GCA_029252045.1 Sulfitobacter sp. | reverse complement strand
GGCCGACAGAAAGCACAAGTTGAGGAGGCAACCAACCAAACAACGTCAGGCTTTGCCTGTTGTGGTGCCGAAGCTTGCTACCACCTTTCAGTTCACGCCCGATCAGGCTGCCGCGAAATAGGTAGGGGCGCGCCGCGTCGTGTGCCCGATGGTGAATGATTTGGTTGCGTTGGTCTTGGATACGCTAGAAACCGTAGGAAGCATTTTGGCCAACAGTTTCGCTTCAGCATGTCGCAGACAGGGCCTGACTGATTTGCCGTAACTTGCGGGGTTTTTGGCAAGCTGGGGAAACAATGCCAGCACCTCCGACTGCGTTTTCGCATCTTGCTGCGTTAGGGTGCGCGCCGTCGGAAAAAAGCTTTCGGTCCAAGTGCCGTTGGTAAAAACCAGTTCATGCTGGTCAAACAATACATGGAAATACTCAATCTCGCCGCCTTCCTTAGTGAAAATTGTTTTCCCGTTTATAAGGGATTTGGCGGCTGCCAGAATTGATGCGTCGCCAAAATAGAGCTCAACCATCGGCTCTGCGATGTGGACTCTGTGTTGTTGGCTGAGTTGCAGGGTTTTGTTGTTTCCAATAGAACCGGGTAAAAAGACCACAGGCGCAAAAGATCCCTTTGCAGAAACCTTTCGTGACCCGATCCAGCGAATTTTTTGGTAGCCATTGTCCTTTGTCAAAACAAGATCACCGATTTTCAGGTGCTCTACAGGGCAGTTTCCGTCGTTGGTCAATATTTCTGTCCCTTTGGCAAAGCAAACCAGTTCGTAAGTGGTTGCGTCGTCAAAGTTCAGCCCGGCAGTATTAGGGGAGCTGGCCATGGTAGGGCCAAATTCAATAGAGTTCAGACCATTCCCGTCTAGGCCTGCGGCCAAGGCATCACCTATGATCACGAAGTACTTTGGCGTACCGCCTACGGTAATTTCGATAATGTTGATAGTGCCAGAGACAGGTGCGGCACCACCGCCAAGATTGAATGTGGAGTCGAGATAATTGAAACGCCCTTGGTATGTGCCTTCGTAACTGCCGTTGCCATCCAGATCGACGGTATCACACGGCTGCATGACACCGAGAGTGCCAGTAACCTCAGCGTTGAACACCGCATTCACTTCGGTAACGAGATCGCCTGCTGCAAACGACCAGGTCGTACCGCCAAGCGCTGATGTGGGTGAAGTTGTAGTTGCCAGCTCTACCAATCGGTTGGTTGTTATGGCCATTATAGTTCCTCAAACACAACAAAAGGTGATACCCTTCATGGTGGTATATGACCTGCAATTCAGGCAGAATTCACGCTGCAATGTGGCTGTCTTGAGTTCATTGTTTGCTGAATGGCATCAATCCTGCAGACGGCTTGCCATCAGGCATGGAACTGAAACGTTACAAAATCCCTTACTAAGGATATTTGATGACTGCTTCGATGCAACGATAGTATCAGCCCCCTGAATAGAAAAAAGGCGCCCCGATCCGGGACGCCTTTCTGCTTGTATACAAACAAAATTTTATTTGTTCATACGGTTCTCGATCAGCTCGTCCACCACAGACGGGTCTGCCAGTGTTGAGGTATCTCCCAGCGTGGCGTGATCGTTCTCTGCGATCTTGCGCAGGATGCGTCGCATAATCTTGCCCGAGCGTGTCTTGGGCAGGCCGGGGGCCCATTGGATCAGGTCTGGTGACGCGATGGGGCCGATTTCCGTGCGGACCCAGTTGCGCAGCTCCACGCGCAACTCTTCGCTTGGTTCCTCGCCGCCCATGAGGGTGACGTAGCAATAGATGCCCTGGCCTTTGATCGCGTGCGGATAGCCGACCACAGCAGCTTCGGCCACTTTGGCGTGGGCAACCAGCGCGGATTCGACTTCCGCCGTTCCCATGCGGTGGCCGGAGACGTTGATCACATCATCGACGCGGCCTGTGATCCAGTAATCGCCGTCTGCGTCGCGTTTGCAACCGTCACCTGTGAAGTAGTAGCCGGGGTAGTCGGAGAAGTAGGTTTTCTCGAAGCGGTCATGATCGCCCCAGACGGTGCGCATCTGGCCGGGCCAGCTGCTGGAGATGCACAGCACACCTTCGGACGGGTTGTCCGTCAGGATTTCAGCTGTGGTTGGCTCCAGCACAACAGGTTCGATCCCGAAGAACGGCTTCATCGCCGAGCCGGGCTTCATCGCGTGGGCACCGGGCAGGGGCGTCATCAGGTGGCCGCCTGTTTCGGTCTGCCACCATGTATCGACAATCGGGCAACGCCCGCCGCCGACAACTTCGTTGTACCAGTTCCACGCTTCGGGGTTGATCGGCTCGCCCACGGTGCCAAGGATGCGCAGCGACGACAGATCGTTGCCCTCGACAAAGCTGTTGCCCTTACCCATCAGGGCGCGCAGTGCGGTTGGCGCGGTGTAGAACTGGTTGACCTTGTGCTTTTCGCAGACCTGCCAGAAACGGCTGGCATCGGGGTAGGTCGGGACACCCTCGAACATAACCGTGGTCGCCCCATTGGCCAGCGGGCCGTAAACGATATAGCTGTGGCCCGTGACCCAGCCCACATCCGCCGTGCACCAGAAGATATCGCCTTCTTTATAGTCGAATGTGATCTCATGCGTCATCGCGGCATAGACCAGATAGCCGCCAGTGGTGTGCACAACACCTTTCGGCTGGCCGGTAGAGCCCGAGGTGTAGAGAATGAACAGCGGGTCTTCTGCATTCATCGCTTCGGGTGCGCAGGTGTCAGAGGCCGCAGCCGACAGTGCGTTATAATCAAAATCGCGGCCTTCAGTCCAAGTCGTTTGCCCGCCTGTGCGCTTGACTACCAGACATTTCACGCTGTCCTTGCAGTGCAGCAGCGCCTGATCCGCGTTGGTTTTCAGGGGCGTTGCACGGCCACCGCGTGGGGCGTGATCCGCGGTGATGACAACCTTGGCGTCACAGCCGTTGACCCGCGCCGCCAGTGCGTCGGGCGAGAAACCGGCAAACACGATCGAGTGGATCGCACCGATCCGCGCACAGGCCAGCATGGCATAGGCGGCCTCGGGGATCATCGGCAGATAGATGATCACGCGGTCGCCGCGCGCTACGCCCAGATCCTTAAGCACGTTGGCCATCCGGCAGGTGCCTGCGTGCAGGTCTTTGTAGGTGATGTGCTGGGCAGGCTCTTCCGGGCTGTCGGGCTCCCAGATGATGGCCGTCTGGTCGCCGCGTGTTTCCAGATGGCGGTCAATGCAGTTGGCTGCCACGTTCAGCTGGCCGTCAGCGTACCAGTTGATCTTGACCTGACCGAGTGTGAAATCCACGTCACTCACTTGTGTAAACGGCTTGATCCAGTCTACGCGGCTGCCTTGCTCGCCCCAGAACCCGTCTGGATCGGACAGGGATGCAGCATACATTGCGTCATATTTTGCGGCGTCCACATGGGCGGATGCGGCCAGTTCGGCACTGGGCGGATAGGTTTTGGCAGTCTGTGACATGGATTTAATTTCCTCCTAGGGGCGGTGTGCGTCTTTTGGTTTGCGCTGTTTCACCACTGATGAGGCGAAGCTTAGGGGGTGAAGGCCGGTAAGGGAATAATACTGGCTGTGTCGGGGATGCGTTTGTGTCAATAAATTTCCGAAATTGTGTAAAACTTGTAAATTCTGTCCGTGCCTAATCTATAGGCAGCGGGATTCAGTGGCTTGGCAAGGGCAGGGGTAGCCGTTACCGTGCCCCGCAAGCGGGCCACAATAGGACCGCACCAAAGGGAGAAACCAATGAATAAATTTATGAGCGGCGCAGCCGTCTGCGCTCTGAGCTTTGCTTTTGTATCCGAGGCCGCAGCAACCGAGTGGAACGTTTCCGTTTGGGGCAAGCGCCGCGCGTTCACCGAGCATGTAGAGAAAATGGCCGAGCTGGTGTCTGCAAAGACCAACGGCGAATTCACCTTGAACATCAGCTATGGTGGCCTGTCCAAGAACACCGAGAACCTTGATGGTATCTCTATCGGTGCCTTCGAGATGGCGCAGTTCTGTGCCGGCTACCATGCGGACAAAAACCCCTCCATCACCGTGCTGGAACTGCCGTTTCTGGGTGTGGGCACGCTGGAAGAAGAAGTAGCCGTCTCCAAGGCGATCTATTCTCATCCTGCCGTGATTGCCGATCTGGCGCGCTGGAACGCCACGCTGTTGATGCCTTCGCCAATGCCGCAGTACAACCTTGCCGGTGTGGGTGATGCGCCCAGCACCATCGCGGATTTCAAAGGTCTGACCGTACGCGCCACAGGCGGTATCGGCGAGGCGATGACGCTTGCGGGCGCTGTCCCTACTTCTGTGACCTCCCAGGAAGCGCGTCAGGCGCTGGATTCGGGTATCGTTAAATCCATCGCTTTTGCGCCCCATGCCCATATGTCGTTCGGCATCATGGAAGCGGCCAAATGGTGGACGTCTGACCTGAACCCCGGCACTGTAAACTGCCCCATCGTTGTGAACACAGACGCGCTGAACGCGCTGACCGACGCAGAGCGTGATGCCCTGCTGGGTTCCGTAGACGAGTCCTTGGCCTATTACATCGACTATTACAACAATGAGACAATGGGCAAATGGGGTCCGCTTCTGGAAGAGAAAGGCGTCGAGGTTATCAGCTACAACCCCGAGCGTCTGGCCGAGTTCCGTGAACTGGCTGCTGGCCCGGTTGCCGCAAAATGGATCGAAGAGAACAACGCACGCGGTCTGCCTGCGCAAGAGCTCTATGATCTTGTGATCACAACTCTGGGCAAATAAGCGCCGGTATGATCAGCGGCGCGCGGGCCTGTAATGGTCTGCGCGCCGTTTTTGTTTTTGCGACCAATCTCAACAGATAACAAGGAGACAGCCGATGGCCATGCGTGCTGCGGTATTGTCCGACGATACACTTCTAAGCCGTCTGGACCTGGGGCTTAACAAGCTGGAGCGGGTGTTCGGACTGGTGAGCGGACTGGCGGTTTTTGCGCTGATGTTCCTGGCCGTCTATTCGGTGGGGGGACGTAACATATTCAACGCGCCTGTGCGCGGCTACGTTGACTGGATCGAAGTGATGATGCCGCTGATTGCCATTATGGGCGTCAGCTATACCCAGCGCGACGGCGGACACATCCGCATGGATATCCTTGTGGGACGCCTCAAAGGCCGCATGTTGTGGATGGCAGAATTTGTCACCACAGCGATGGTCCTGCTGCTGATTATCCTGTTGATATGGGGCTCTTGGGCGCATTTCCAGCGCAGTTTCGACTTCGGGTCTCCCTTGTGGAGCCGCGACAGCACAATCGACATCAAGCTGCCGGTCTGGCCTGCCAAACTGATTGTGCCGATGGCGTTCAGCGTGCTGGCCCTTCGGTTGGTCCTGCAACTCTGGGCCTACACCCGCGCAATCATCTCCGGCACGGACGAGCCAGTGGCAGTGCCGCTGATCGAAGATGCCGCTACAATTGCAGCCCGCGAAGCGGCTGCTGTCACCGGTCGGGAGAATATGTAATGGAACCAATCGAGATTGGCATTTATGTCTCGCTCGGCCTGCTGCTTATGGTGGTGCTGGGGATGCGTGTGGCCTTCGCCGCCGCTATGGCAGGCCTGATCGGCCTGATCTGGATTTTCTGGTCCAAGAAAGGGTATGACCCGTCGCAGTTCATCTGGGCGCTGACCGTTGCAACCAAAACAGCAGGGCAGGTGCCGCACTCCAAGGTCGCAAGCCAGGCCTTGTCGCTGATCCCCACGTTCATCCTGATCGGCTATCTGGCCTATTACGCGGGCCTTACCAAGGCCCTGTTCGAGGCCGCCAAGCGCTGGATTGCCTGGGTTCCCGGTGGTCTGGCTGTGGCGACAGTTTTCGCCACCGCTGGCTTTGCGGCTGTGTCTGGTGCCTCTGTTGCTACCTCTGCGGTGTTTGCCCGCATCGCCATCCCCGAGATGTTGGAGAACGGTTATAACAAACAGTTCGCGGCAGGGGTTGTGGCCGCGGCCGGTACGCTTGCATCGCTTATCCCGCCTTCGGCCATTCTGGTGATCTATGCGATCATCGTCGAGCAGGACGTGGGCAAGCTGCTGCTGGCGGGCTTTATTCCCGGTGCCTTCTCGGCGCTGGTTTATACAATCATTATCGTTGCAATCGCGATGATCTGGAAAAACGTAGGCCCCCCGATTGGCGGCTTTACATGGAAACAGCGTTTTGAGTCGCTGCCACCGGCACTGCCCATAGTAGCCGTCGTCGTGATCATCATCTTCTTCGTCTATAACCCCTTCGGAGATGCATGGGGCACCCCGACCGAAGGCGGTGCCATCGGCGCGTTTATTGTCTTCCTGATGGCTCTCTGGCGTGGCATGCGCTGGCCCGAGTTGAAGGATGCGCTGCTTGAGACAGCAAAACTGACAGTGATGATTTTCACCATCATCTGGGGTGTGTTGATCTATGTGCGCTTTCTTGGCTTTGCCGACCTGCCGGGCGCGTTCGCCGATTGGATCACGTCGCTGACGATGTCGCCGATGCTGATCCTGATCATGATCCTGCTGGCCTATGCGGTGCTGGGTATGTTCATGGACGCTATCGGCATGTTGCTTTTGACCCTGCCGGTTGTTTATCCTGCGGTGATGGCACTGAACGGCGGTGTGAATGTCGCAGCAGATGATTCCGCCTTCGGCATGTCCGGTCCGATGTGTGCGATCTGGTTCGGGATATTGGTGGTGAAGATGGCCGAGTTCTGCCTGATTACACCGCCCATCGGTCTCAACTGTTTTGTTGTCGCAGGTGTCCGCGATGATTTGACAGTACAGGACGTGTTCAAAGGTGTGACACCCTTCTTCATCGCGGACGGCATCACCATCGCATTGTTGGTGGCTTTCCCCTCTATCGTGCTGTGGCTGCCGTCACTGGCAAGCTAGGCCTTTCGCACGCGCTGCCGTTTCAGGTGGCGCGTGCGGTCTCCTGCCCGTCACCGGGTGGCGTTCTGGTCTCATTGTCCAGAAAGTGGCTGATCATCTGCAAGGACGCGACATTGTCGCAGACAACCTTGAACACCACCAGAAACGGCACAGCGATCAGCGCGCCCGCAATACCCCAGAGCCACCCCCACAGCACCACAGTCAGAAAAACCGCGACCGTGTTGATCTCAAGCCGCCAACCCACGAGCCAAGGGGTGATAAACTGCCCCTCAAGCGTGGTCAGTAACATATAGCCCGCCGGCACCAGCAGCGCGTACCCGACAGAATCGAACGTTATCAGCGCATAGGCCGCGGCCACCGCGGCCCCGATCACCCCGCCGATGTAGGGCAGGAAGTTGAGCAGGAACGCGGCTACACCAAAAATATGCGCCCCCGGTAGCCCCAGCAGCGCGAGCACCGTCCAGATGCACAGGCCCAGCACGGCGTTGATCATCGTGATTGTCAGCAAATACCGCGAGACGCGCTTTTCCACGTCATACACCGCATTCAGCGCGCGTTTTTTGTCCGCCATCGACTGGAACGACTGCACCAGCTTGACGTAGAACATATTGCCCGAAGCCAGCAGGAACATCGCCAGCACCAGTGACACGGTCATTGTGCCGCCCAGCTTCATGCCCGTGCTCATCGCGCTGTCCAGAAATCCGGGCTGTTTGACTACAACCTCCTGTGTGCCATCAGCGGGCGTGCTGATGCGGTCCACCTGATCGGTTGCGCGGCGCACGGTTTCGACGGCGTCTGCCATGCCGCTCAGCTTGATCTTGATCTGGTCACCCATCTGCGGCAGCTCGTCGGACCACAGCGCGATTGTGCCCGCCGCTACGCCGACGACCGACAGGATCGCAATGCCCGACAGCCCCACCACCAGCACCGCCGCAGGCCCGCTGGGCACACCTGCGCGCCCCAGCGTCCGCATCAGCGGGCTGAGCGTGAGCGCCAGCAGAAAGCCCAGAAGGATCGGGAGTATCAGATCCTTGGCGAAATAGGCGGTAACGAAAACGGCAATCACGCTCAGCAACTGCAGTGATCGCTTGATTGAAGTGAGATTGTTCAAAATGGTGACCCCCATAGCATACAGGATGCAACGCCGCAGAGGGCGGTTTGGTTCAAGTTAAAGTTGATTGCCGCTACCCTATCGGAATTCACCGCTTGACCCTCCGCCGCGCAGCAGGCCAGATTGCGCCGTCCTTCCCCTGCCGAAAGCACGTGATGTTCCGCTTTATCCACTCTTCCGATCTGCATCTGGGCAAGCCTTTCGGCCGCCACAGCGAAGATGTGCGGGGGCGGTTGCGGCTGGCCCGTCACGGGGCGCTCGCCCGTCTGGCAGATGTGGCGCGCGCGCAAGGTGCCGCTGTGGTGCTGCTGGCCGGCGATACATTCGACCAACAAACACCCGCGCCCGCGATCACCCGTCAGGCGTTGAACGCGATGGCACAGGCCGGGGACATCACATGGGTTTTGATGCCCGGCAACCACGACAGCCTTGCCGCAAGCGAGCTGTGGCAGACGATCACACGCGACAAACCCGCAAATGTAATTACCGCGCTGAGTGCCGCGCCGATTGATCTGGGCGGTGCCTATGTCCTGCCCGCCCCTTGTACGGTGCGCAATCCGGGCCGTGATCTGACTGCCGACATGGGGCAGGCCACACCCGAAGGGGCCATCCGTATCGGATTGGGCCATGGCGGCATCCATGACTTCGGAAATGACGCGGCCGAGGGCCCGAGTGGTACAATTCCGCCGGACCGCGCTACACAGGCAGGGCTTGAGTATTTGGCCCTTGGGGATTGGCATGGCCAGATCAGGGTCAGCAGCACGACGTGGTATTCGGGCACACCCGAAGCGGATAGTTTTAAACACCAAGGACAGGGAACGGCGCTTGCGGTGGCTCTTGCAGGTGCAGGTGCGGGTGCGGTGCCCGAGGTGGTGCCGGTCCGCACCGGTGAAATTGGTTGGCACCGTATCGCGCTGGAGCTGACCCCGCAGGACGACAGTGCGGCATTGATTACTGCCGCGCTGCCACCGCTCGAAACCCGCCGTGACACGATGGTACAGGTCACAGCGCAGGGGCGACTTGGCGTGCAGCAAATGCAGCATCTGCGCGCAGCGCTCACCCACGCAGCTCCTGATTTCCTGAGCCTTACCCACGATTTGGACGCAGTCCTGTTGGCCCATGACACGGCCGATCTTGAGGCGATAGACCCGTCCGGTGGCGCGCTGCGCCAAGCGGCGGACGCGCTGTCCACCCGTGCGCAAAATGCGGACATCTCCGCATCCGAGCGGCGTGTAGCAGCCACAGCATTGGCCCAGCTCTTTGCCTTTGTGGGCGGGGAGGAGGCATGAAACTGCGCAGTCTCACCTTGTCCAATGTCCGCAAGTTTGCGGGCCAGACCGCAACAATCAGCGGCATCGGCGATGGCGTCAGTGTGGTCTCAGAGGCGAACGAGTTTGGTAAATCCACTTTCTTTGATGCGCTGCATGCACTGTTTTTCCTAAAGTACAGCGCCGCCACGCGCGAAGTGAAATCCCTTCAGCCGCGTGCGGGAGGGCCGGTACGGGTCAGCGCGCAGATCGAATTGCCGGCAGGTCTGTTCACGCTCGAGAAGTCGTTTCTGGCGCAAAAGCGCGCTTCTGTCCGCGATGCGCAGGGCACGCTGGTGGCGCTGGACGATGAGGCCGAGCGCTGGATCGCACAGCTGATGGGCACAGGAATAGAGGGGCCTGCGGGCCTGTTGTGGGTGCGCCAGGGCATTACGGCGCTGGAGCCTGCGGGCAGTACGGGCGCCGACAAGACCGAGAAGGAGCGCCTGCTGGGCGCGCGCCGTGATCTGCTGTCGTCGGTCGCGGGCGAGATTGACATGGTCACCGGCGGCCGCCGGATGGACCGCGTGATCGAGGCTGCGGTGCAGGCGCTTGGCCGTCTTGCCACTGCCACCGGACAACCCAAAGCGAACGGCCCGTGGAAAGAAGCGCTGCAAGAGGCCGAGGCCCATGCCGCACGGCATGAGGAACTTGACCGCACCTGTCGCGCCTTGGCAGAGGCGCTGGTGCAGCGGCGTGATGTGACAACTCGTCTTGAACAGTTGCAATCCCCCGCCGCGCGGGAGGCGCGGACCACAGAGCTTGCCCGCGCGCAAGCCGCCTTTAGCGCCGCACAGACCCATGCAGACAAACTTGTGCAGGCCCGTGATCAGGCTGCCCTGCGCCAGCTGGAGCTGGACAGTGTGCAGTCCCGATTGGATGCGTTGATTGCGGCAGCGCAGGCGTTTGACCGTGCAGGCCGCGCGTTTGAGCAAGCGACCAGCACGCATGCACAGGCGGTTGATCAGGCGCGTGCAGCGGATGCCGCGACTGACAATGCCCAACAAGCGCTGACGCAGGCCACAGCCGTTTTGGCAAAGACCGCAGCTGCGAAAGATGCCGTGCAGCAGGGTGCGTTGCGCAAGAATGCAGCCGAAACATGTGACCGTCTGACGGCCTTGATGGCGCAGGTTACAGCGAAGCGGTCCGCGTTGGAGGAGGCAACGGCAAGCCTTGCAGCGCAAAGCGTCACGCCCCAATTGCTGGGCCGTGTTGAGGCTGCCCATTCAGAGATGTTGCGCGCCCAATCGGAAGCCGCTGCCGGAGGCGTCCAGATGCACCTGACCTATGAGGGCGCGTCCAAGGTCCGCTCGGACGGAGGGGCCCTGACGGAGGGGACACATGCCGTGGTGCAGCGGCAGGTGTTTGATCTGGAAGGCATTGGCCGGATGATCCTTGATCCGGGAAATGCGGCGGCCGACCTTGAAACTCTCACAGCGGCCCAGTCGGGTTTGCGTTCGGCGCTGGAGGCGGCTGGTGTCCCCAACATCGACGCCGCGCGCCGTGCGGCTGCCGGTCGGCAGGACATAACCGCACAAATCGCACTGCTTAAAAACGTGCTGGAGACACTCGCACCGACAGGGGTGGAAAAGCTGCAAGCAGACCTTGCCCGTGCGCGCGCCGAGGTTGATGCTTTGGCGGGACCGGAGACATCGGGTGATCCCGCAGAAATTGCGCGCCAGCATGAGGCCGCGCAACTGGACGAAGCGGTAGCGCGGGCTGCCTATGATCGCAGCCGTGATGGACGCGATGTCGCACGCATGGGACAGGCGCGCGCGCAAGCGTTGCGGGATGCAGCGGAGGCCACATATCAAACAGCTGCCGCCGTCTATGGCGCCGCTGACAGCTTTGAGGCGCGCAAGGCGCAGGCCGCACGGGATGCGTCGATTGCGCAGGTTGCTGTTGCAGATACCCTTGCAGTCGTGACGGCGCTGGAGGCAAACGCCCCGGATCTGGCAACGGCACAGGCCGATCTGGCCCGCGCCACATCTGCCGCCGATCATGCCCGCGAAGAGCACACCCGCCTGACCACACGCATCGCCGATCTGGGCGCCACCATCCGGGCGCGCGCCGAAGACGGTGTGGAGGAAAAGCGCGACGAGGCCGAAGGCCTGATGCTGGCTGCCCAAGAGCGTGCGGACCGCTTTGCCCATGAAGCGGCAGGCCTCATGCTGTTGGTAGAAGCCCTGCGCGCCAAACGCGGTGCGGCTCAAGATGCGTATTTCGGCCCTGTTCAGGCGGAGCTGGCCCCGCTGCTGGCGCTGTTGCATGCGGATGCCGCCCTCAGCTTTGACCCGGCGTCGATGTTGCCGCAAGGCCTGGCGCGGGGCGGGCTGGACGAGCCTGTGGAAATGCTCAGCGGGGGCACACAAGAGCAGATTGCCATCCTGACGCGGCTGGCCTTTGCGCGGCTGTTTGCGCGGCAGGGCAAACCCATGCCGATTATTCTGGATGATGCGCTGGTCTATTCTGACGACATGCGTATCACCGCGATGTTCACGGCACTGCACCGTGTTGCAGCCGACCAGCAGGTGATTGTATTTTCGTGCCGTCAGATGGCCTTTGCCGGATTGGGCGGCATGCGCCCGCAGGTCGAGATTGCAGAAAGCCCCTAGATACCAGAAAGAGAGTTGATCATGCGAGCGTCAAACACCCCACGGCCATCCGCACCGCGGTGCTACCGGTTCCCGCAACTGGGGGCCGCCCTGATCTGTATAACTCTTGTCGGGGGCCAACCCGTTCACGCACAAACCATCCAAGACGGCACCGAAGCCCAAACACAAAGCGAAATGAACGCCGCCGCCGCCCGCGATTTTGAGGTTGCGGACGAAGCACTGAACGCGGCCTGGGCTTCGGCCAAGTCATTCGCGGATGCCATCGGGCAGGGGCAGGCGCTGCTGGAGGCACAGCGGCAATGGCTGGCCTACCGCGATGCGGCCTGCACGGTGCAAGCCAGCCCCTTTGCCGGCGGCTCGATCCAGCCGATGGCCTTGTCAAACTGCCTGACGAAAGTAACCGAAGACCGCACGGCGATGTTGCTGGAGTTTCACGGCTATTGATTAGGCGGAAATGTGGACCTGCGGGGCTGGAACAATAGCAATACGCAGACCTAAGGTGGATGGAAAAGGCCTGCCAACTGGGCTAGACCTGTTGCGAATAGGACAACCCAGCAGCGGCCGCATCTGCCGCGCAGAGAAGGAACCAAGATATGACCAATGTGCTAGACCAGTTGCGCGCGATGACCACCGTTGTAGCGGACACCGGCGAAGTTGCCGCCGTGAAGATGTACAAGCCCGTAGATTGCACCACAAATCCTTCGCTCGTCCTCAAGGCCCTGACCGATCCGGCCTCTGAAGCGCTGGTTGTCAAAGAGATCGAGGCAGGCAAAGCCGCAGGCCTGAACGCCGAACAGGTGACAGAAGTTTTGACCGTAGCGATGGGCGCAGAGCTGGCCGCGCTTGTGCCGGGCCGCGTATCCACCGAAGTGGACGCCTGCCTGTCGTTTGACGCAGAGGCTTCCGTTGCCCGTGCCCGTGCAATCATTGCCGAATACGAGAAACGCGGTGTGAACAAAGGGCAGGTCCTGATCAAACTTGCGTCGACTTGGGAGGGCATCCGCGCGGCGGAAATCCTGCAAGCCGAGGGCATTGATTGTAACCTGACATTGCTGTTCTCGATGGCGCAGGCCGTGGCCTGTGCGGATGCTAAATCCTTCCTGATCTCGCCTTTTGTGGGCCGGATCACCGATTGGTACAAAAAGGCCGAAGGCCGTGACCACTATGCCCCTGACGAAGATCCGGGCGTGAAATCCGTGCGCGCGATCTATGACTATTACAAATCCAACAACATCCCTACAATTGTGATGGGCGCGTCCTTCCGCAGTGTGGACCAGATCAAGGCGCTGGCGGGCTGTGACAACCTGACGATCTCGCCGAACTATCTGGACGAGATGGGCAATGATACCAGCATGCTGCCGCGTGTACTCTCGCCTGAAAACGCAAGCGGTGTTGCACCTGTTGCGATGGATGAAGCGACATTCCGTTGGGAAATGAATGGCGATGCCATGGCGACCGAAAAGCTGGCTGAAGGGATCCGTAACTTTGACGCAGACCATAAAAAGCTGATCAAGGTGATCGATGCCCGCATGTAGCCCTACCTTACGATAATAGCACGCCCCCTGTCATAGGGGGGCGTATGACCGCAGCGCAAATTTTGATTGCGATGGTGAAACTTTCGACGGGTGGCAGTAGAAAAAGCTACACTTTCATTAAGTCCAGACATATCATTATTTATACTGACTTTTAGGAGGTCCCGTCGTGTTTCTGAAAAACGCCTGGTACGTCGCTGCATGGAGCAGTGAAATCACCAATGATTTGCAGCAAATCCTCGTTCTGGGGGAGAAAATCTGCGTTTTCCGCAATGAAGAGGGGGAAGTGATTGCTCTTGAGGATGCCTGCCCGCACCGCAAGCTGCCCCTGTCTAAAGGCCGGATCAAAGGCAATACGGTTGAGTGTGGCTATCACGGGCTGACATTCGATTGTGCAGGGCAATGTGTCTGGGCGCCGGGCGGCGGGCGCATTCCCTCTGCGGCGCGTGTGCGGCCTTTTCCGATTCACGAGCGCTACGGGCTGGTCTGGATCTGGATGGGCAATGCTGCCATCGCAGACGTGAACGAAATCATGGACATTCCCAATTTCGACAATCCCGCCTGGGGGATCAACCAGGGCGCTGCGATGGAGTTGAAGTGCAACTACCTGTTGATGTGCGACAACCTGCTGGACCCCACCCATGTGGCCTGGGTGCATCAAAGCTCATTCGCGACCAATGCCACCAAAGACACGCCGCTGCGCGTGACCAAGACGGAGGATGGTGTGATTGTGCACCGTTGGATGATGGATCACGAACCCGCGCCCTTTTACAAAAAAATTGTCGAGTTCACCGGCAATTGTGACCGCTTGCAGCACTATGAGGTACAGTACCCCAGTCATGCCTTGATCCGCGCGGTGTTCACTCCCGCCGGAACAGGCGGCATCGATGGCCCGCTGCACGAGAAGACATTCATCATGGACAGCTATAACTTCATGACGCCAACCACCGCAAACGAGACGCGGTACTACTGGTTCCAGCTGCGCAACATCCGCCCCGACGATGAGGTGCTCTCTGCGATGATGAGCGAGGATGTGCGCAAGGCCTTTGAGGAAGACCGCGCGGTTCTGGATCAGGTTCAAATTGGAATGGACACCAAGACGTCCCCCCATATCGATCTTGGCATTGACGCGGGTCAGCTGCGTTTTCGCCGCCGGCTGGAGGCGATGATCGCCGAAGAGGCCATGGTTGATGCGAAAATGGAAGGTTGAGGGTGATGCTTATGACCGGCGGCACAGTCCTTTCCGTCGGGCGCATGGATGCAGTTTGCGTGGCTTTTGATCCGGTGAAAGCCGGCCCATGTCTGTGACGTACCGCGATATCAAGGCTGATATCTTCAACCAGATTACGACGGGCGCGCTGGCCCCCGGTGGCGCCATGCCCAGCGAGGTCGATCTGGCCGAGAGTTATGGTTGTGCCCGCGCAACCGTCAACCGCGCCATGCGCGAGCTGGCGGATGAGGGCATCATCGAGCGTAAACGAAAAGCGGGCACACGGGTCCGTATGGCGCCGGTGCGCGCAGCGCGGTTTGAAATTCCGATCGTCCGCCACGAGATTGAAAAGTCGGGTGCCGAGTATCGCTATGCACTGGTGCATCGGGCCGTTATGCCTGCGCCAGACTGGCTGCGGGCCCGTCTTGGGCTGGACGCGGCGGGTAGGGTGGTTCACCTGACCTGTATGCACTACGCTGATGGCACGCCTTATCAGCACGAAGACCGCTGGATCAATCTGGCGGTGACCCCTGATGCAGAGCACAATGATTTCTCGAAAAGCAGCCCGAACGAATGGCTGGTCGCCGCTGTTCCATTCTCGAACGTGCAGATCAGCTTTCATGCGGTGCAGGCTGATGCGGTGCTGGCCGATCATCTGGGGTGCACAGAGGGGCGTGCCTTGTTTCAGACCGAACGCTCGACATGGTGGGACGAAAAGGCGGTCGCCTTTGTGCGCTTGACCTCCCGCGAAGGTCATAGGGTGACGACGCAATACTAGACGGCGTTGCCGCCGCCAGTGAGGGCCAGCCCAAGAGACACATCTGCGGCGCGGGTCCTATCCCGCAAAAGATCAGCAGTTCATATACGCAGCTGCGGCATTGCGATGCCCGGACTTGCACTGACTGTCCCGTTGCGCACCAATGTCGCGGCCTGTTCCAGATCGGGTGCCAGATAGCGGTCATCGCCCAGCGTGGCGACATGGCCCCGCAGCATGGCAACAACAGCGGTCAGCGGTGCACTGGTGGTCAAGGGCGCGCGGAACTCGATGCCTTGGGCCGCACATAACAACTCGACCCCCAGAATCCGCTCGAGGTTCGCCACCATCCGCGCCAGCCGCACCGCGCCGTGGGCTGCCATGCTCACATGGTCTTCCTGATTGGCAGAGGTCGGTGTGCTGTCTGTCACGCACGGGTTCGCCAGATGCTTGTTCTCGCTCATCAACGCGGCGGTTGTCACCTCGGCGATCATATAGCCCGAGTTGAGACCCGGATTGGGTGTCAGGAAGGGCGGCAGATCATGGCTGAGGACAGGATCAACAATCAGCGCAATCCGCCGCTGGGCAATGGCGCCAATCTCGGCCACGGCGAGGGCGATCATATCGGCCGCAAAGCCCACCGGTTCGGCATGGAAATTCCCGCCCGACACAATCAGCCCGGCTTCGGTCAGCACCAGCGGGTTGTCCGTGGCCGCGTTCGCCTCAATCTCCAGCGTTTTGGCAGCCATGCGCAACACGTCCATTGCGGCTCCAGTCACCTGCGGCTGGCAGCGGATGCAATAGGGGTCCTGCACGCGCGCGTCGCCTTCCATATGGCTGTCGCGGATGACCGATCCGTCCAGCAGCGCACGCATGGTCGCCGCCGCGTCAATCTGGCCTGCATGGCCGCGCAGGGCGTGGATTTCAGGCTGCAAGGGCGCTGTGGACCCCATAATCGCATCGGTGCTGAGGGCAGATGTGACCAAAGCCGCGTTCATCGCACCCCAAGCGCCGAACAGTCCCGCCAGTGCAAAAGCCGTGCTGAATTGTGTGCCGTTGATCAGGGCCAGACCTTCCTTGGCGCCCAGCACCACAGGCGTCAGGCCCGCGCGTTGCAAAGCCTCCGCCCCGCCGAGTGTCGCGCCCTGATAGGTCGCCTCGGCGTGTCCCATCATCACGGCTGCCATATGTGCCAGCGGCGCCAGATCACCGGACGCGCCCACCGACCCCTGGACAGGGATCACGGGCGTCACGCCGCAGGCCAGCATCTGCTCCAACAGCGTCACTACCTCCATCCGCACACCCGAGGCACCGCGCCCCAACGACAGCAGCTTGAGTGCCATCATCAGCCGCGCATGTGCTTGCGGGATCGGCTCCCCCACGCCGCAGCAATGAGACAGGATCAGATTGCGTTGCAGCGTGGCGGTGTCTTTCGCCGCGATCTTGACCGAGGCGAGTTTACCAAAGCCGGTGTTCACACCGTAAACAGCCGCGGTGCCGTTTGCTGCGGCTTGGATCCGCGCGTGGGCCTCCAGAATGCCCGCATGGCAGGACGGGTCCAGTGTAACGCTCGCCCCGTCGCGAAAAATCTGTTCCAGATCGGCAAGGGTGACCATGCCGGGGGTTAGGGTAAGGGTGGTCATGTCAACGCTCCGAATATGGGTGTAGGACGGGCAACGCGGCAGGTCAGCGCGGCAGGGTGTTTGATGTCCCCGATAGCCAGTTCTGCGCGTATGCCTGAGGCTATAGCTCCTCCGTCCAGGGTTCTATGAATTAGTATAAATCAATCCAAATTAAGTCTATACATAAAAAACTGCCACAAAGGGGGGGGTCACTTGGAGATAGAGTTTTGGGACGTTGATTTTTTTTCAAGCCTTGCCTTAGCTGCGCGGCTCCAGCTTAATCAGCAGCGCGCAGGCGTTTTCCTCTTGCGCGTAGGCGAGGGGAGCGGTGTCACTGATCACCGTGTCGCCTGTATCCAATCTCTCAGGTCCAAGCGCCAAAGTGCCTGCAATCACATGCAAGATTGCGGATTGCCCCGCGATGCCCAGTTGGCCCGTGGCCACGCCGGTGATGCAAGTGGCGGTCCCATCGTATCGCGCGCTATCAAACATCAGGTTGAAATCCCGCACAGCTCCCTGCGCCAGTGTTGCGTTTACGGGTGCGCCCCCGTCAAAAGTAACGGGCACAGCATAGTCTGCGGGCCAGACTTGACCTTCACTGTGTAGCGTCATGCCGCTGCCTTTGATTACAGTCAGGATGCGGGTCAGCCCGTCAAACCGAGAAAACGGTCCGGCACTGGCAACATCTGCCATGCTGAGCCGCCACTGTAGCCCCAGTTCATCTTCGTGCAGGGCGATGTTGCGGGTAATACCGCCGCCGTTCTTCCATGGGGTTTCGCTCAGGTCTGAAAACCGGATGATACGCATCTGGGGCATTCCGGAAAAATTCAGCCGCCGCGGGCGTTGCGGACCCATGATACGATCTTGCCTCGGTTCTCGGGTGTCATGGTGGCGATGGCATTGGGCGGTGGCATTGCATTGCTGAGACCCGCGTGCAGCATGATCTGCTCGGCATGGCGGGCGACATCGCTGGTGGTTTCCAGATAAACGCCTTTGGGCGCCCAGTGCATACCCTCCCACGCAGGTTCGCGCGCATGGCACATGGAGCAGTTGCCCAGCACCACATCATACGCCTCCTCAAATCCTTCAGCAGCGGCGAACTGTGTCTCGAAAGAAGTCAGTGGGCGGCTGTCGGCGATCTCATAGCTGTCGGCGCCGCGCACGGTGGACAGCCACGCAATGATGACCATCAGGATAACCGTCACAGCCCATGTCCAGTGCGGGCCTTTGCCGGTGGCGTGCATGGTGTTGAAGTAATGGCGGATGGTGACACCCGTGAGGAAGATCAGGCTGGCGATGATCCACGCATATTGCGTGCCAAAGGCCAGCGGGTAGTGGTTGGACAACATCAGGAAGACAACAGGCAGCGTCAGGTAGTTATTGTGGGTTGAGCGTAGCTTGGCAATTTTGCCGTATTTCGCATCGGGTTTGCGGCCCGCCATCAGGTCGGCGACAACAATGCGCTGGTTCGGCATGATCTGGAAGAACACGTTGCCTGTCATGATAGATGCGGTAAACGCGCCCAGATGCAGCAGGGCTGCACGGCCCGTGAAAATTTGGTTATAGCCCCAGGCCATCGCCACAAGCAGCACAAACAGCAGCAACATCAGCAGGGTAGAATGCTCGCCCAGTTTGGATTTGCACATCGCGTCATAGGCCAGCCAGCCGATGGTGAGCGACCCACCGGAGATCACGATGCCCTGCCAGAGCGACAGGTCCGCCTTGGTGGGATCAAGCAAGAACAATTCACCGCCGACCCAATAGACGATCATCAACAAGGCAGCGCCGGACACCCATGTGATATAGCTTTGCCATTTATGCCAGATCAGATGCTCGGGCATGTTTTCAGGGGCCACGAGGTATTTCTGGATGTGGTAGAACCCGCCGCCATGAACCTGCCATTCCTCGCCGTACACCCCTTCGGGTGCGTTCGCCGCTTTGCGCAGGCCCAGATCAAGCGCGATGAAAAAGAACGAGGCACCAATCCACGCCATGGCGGTGATCACATGCAGCCAGCGGACCGCAAACGCAATCCAGTCCCAAATTATCGCAAAATCGTACATGGCACCCCCTGAAGTTCGAATTTGGTTGCAGTCTATGCCAAAGGTCGTTTCTCTGCTATCTCCGAAAAGTAGCAAGCAGTATCAAAAAAAAGAAAATAATGTCTTACCTAGATAATATCCGCACGTTTGTCCGTGTCTATGAGTTGGGCAGTATGTCGGCCGCGGGGCGTGATCTGCGGATTTCACCCGCTGTGACATCCGCGCGCATCGCCCAGCTGGAGGCGCACCTGGGCGTCCGGCTGTTCCAGCGCACAACGCGCAGTCTGGCCCCCACCGCGCAAGGCAAGGCATTCTATGCCGGTGCCGCAGGTATTCTGGACGCGGTGGAGGATGCCGAAGCGCAAGTGGTGAACATCACCGAAAATCCAAAAGGATCATTGTTTGTGGCGGCACCTCTGGGGGTCGGGCGCCGTTTGATTGCGCCGCTGGTGTCAGGGTTTCTTGCGGCGTATCCGGAAGTGGCCATCAGGCTCCGCCTGACAGACCGTAAAGTGGATTTAACCACCGAAGGTCTGGACCTTGCGTTCTTTCTGGGCCAGCCCGAGGACAGCACGCTGCAAATCCGCAAAATTGCCGATGTGGGGCGCATCTTATGCGCAAGCCCCGCTTATATCGCGAGAATGGGAAATCCCGCATCTGGTGATGCGTTGCTGGCACAAGGCCATGAATGCCTCAACCTGCGGTTTCCGGGCGCTACCGAATTTCAGTGGTTGCTACGCACAGCCGACGGCCCGAAACGGTTTCGCGTCACGGGGCGCTACGAATCCGATGATGGTGACGTGCTGACAGATTGGGCGCTTGCGGGGTGCGGCATTGCGATGAAGCCGGTGTTTGAAGTGGCAGAGCATATCAAAGCGGGCCGTTTGGTCGCCGTCGCCACACAGACCCCGCCAGAGCCGATCCAGATGGCCTGCCTGTATGCGCACCGGCGCAGGCAAGACCCCAAGGCTAGGCTGTTTATGGACTATATGATTGCGCGGATTACCGACGCCGTGCGCGACACCTGATTGCAAGCAGCGCCGCCACAGTAGGGGGGGCTCTTTAGCGTTTCCGCTGCGTAATTAAACGAGATGGGCAGATTCCGGTATCGGGCTGAGCACCGTGCCATTCTGGATATGCTGCAACAAGTTATCAACTGTCAGAGCGCCCATCGCTGCGCGCGTCTGGACTGTGGCGCTTCCGGCGTGGGGCAACAGAACGGTGTTGGGCACCCCCCTTAGGGCCGCCGACGCATGTGGTTCTGCTTCGAAGACATCCCGACCGGCCCAACCCAGCTTGCCCGATTGCAGGGCGTCGATCAGGGCATCCTTGTCCACCACCGAACCGCGTGACACGTTGATCAATGTCCCTTCAGGGCCTAGGGCCGCGAGGACTTACGCATTGACCAGTTTATCTTCCTGTGGCCCGCTGGGGGTGATGCAAATCAAGACGTCACAGGCGGCTGTCATCTCGGCCAGATTGTCATAATACTTGAAAGGGACGTCCTTTTTGGTGCGGCTGTGGTAGACGATGGTCGGGTTCTACGGGGCCAGCTTGGCCGCAATGACCTGACCAATCCGGCCCAGGCCCAGAATGCCGATGGTCTAATTTTCAGCCGAGCGCGTCGGGGGCGCCGCGCCTCGGTTTCCCAATAACCAGAGCGTACATAGGCGTCGTCGCGCAGTATTTCGCGGTAGCAGGCCAGCATCAATATCACAGCGGATGTGGCAACTTCTGGGTTCAGGACATTCGGCGTATGCGTCACCATTATGCCCCGCCGGACGGCTTAGACAGGGTCGATGGCATCATACGCCACGCCTTAGCACGAGATCATTTCGAGATTTGGCAAAGCAGCCATCATCTCGGGTGGCACACCCGCATGGCTGCTTGTGACCACACGGGTGATGGCGGCACCGTTTTTGTGCAGCCATGCCATGTCGTGATCAGCCCAGATATGCAGGGTGCACTACCGCCTCCATACGCATGCGCATGGAGGCGGTAGTGCTGCTGATCACCAAGACCTCAGGAGTCCTCGTCTACCTTCTGGCGCTGCATACCCAGCCCTTCGATGGTCAACTCCATCACGTCCCCTTTTTTGAGGTAGACGGGGGTGGGCTTCATCCCCATGCCAACGCCGGGCGGGGTTCCGGTGGTGATCACATCACCGGGATGCAGGGTCATCAAAGCGCTGAGATGTTCGATGATCTCGGCCACGCTGAAGATCATTGTCGCGGTATTGCCCGTCTGCATCCGCTTGCCGTTTACATCCAGCGACATGGACAGCGCCTGCGGGTTTGGCACCTCGTCGCGGGTCACCAGCCATGGGCCTGTGGGGCCAAATGTGTCACAGCTTTTCCCCTTGGTCCATTGGCCCGTCAGTTGGGTCTGGAAATGCCGTTCGGACACGTCATTTACCACGCAATAGCCCGCAACATAGTCCAGCGCGTCGGCTGCTGAGACATATTTGGCGGTCTTGCCAATGACCACGCCCAGCTCGACCTCCCAATCGGTATGGGTAGAGCCGCGCGGCATCACCACATCATCATTCGGGCCGACGATAGCAGAGTTGGCCTTGAAAAACAGGATCGGATGCGCAGGGATAGCGGCACCCGTCTCGGCGGCATGGTCGGAATAGTTGAGCCCGATACACATGAACTTGCCGATGTTGCCAACGCAGGGGCCGATGCGCGGGTTGCCCGTGACTTCGGGCAGGGTGGCAGGGTCAATCGCGCGCAGCTTGGCAAGCGTGGCATCATCCAGCATCGTACCCGTAATGTCGGCCACATGGCCGGACAGGTCCCGCAATGTATCGCCATCCATCAGGCCGGGCTTCTCAGCGCCGCTTGCGCCATATCGTACAAGTTTCATATCGTTTCCTTCGGTTTCTTATCGTGGTTGTAAGGGGCTTTGCGCGAAAGCCTGCAAACGCAAGCGTTTCAGCCCCTGTCAGCTTGCGGCAGCCAAATTCATCGCAGTCAGAAACTGGCTCACTTCTGCCTCTGTGTTGTAGTGGCTGATCGAGACGCGGATGCAATTCTCCAACCCCAGCGGGCCGAGGATGTTGCCGCAATAGTGGTCATTGTTGCGGATATGCGTGCGCACGCCATGGGAGTTCAGAAACGTCACCAGATCACCGGATGCCATCGCGTCGAGAGTGAGGGACACGACTCCTTCGCGCCTCGCATTGTCGATGCCGCCAATCACGGTGACCCCCGGAATACCGGCCAGTCCGCGCTGGTTTCCCACGCCGTGCATCATACCATGGATCAGCGCCTGTTCCTGCGCATGGATCGCTGTCGCGGCCGCAAGGATTTGCGTGCGTCGGTCGGTGCTGCCGGTGAACTGCTGGCCCAGCCACTCAAAATACCCGACCACATCGGAGAAGGTCGCATAGGCGCCTGCGTCCCGCGTGCCTTGATCCCAGCTGGTAGGCGCGCCGCCGATCACGGTTTCCTTGGTACAGGCCGTCAGCCGGTCCGAGGCCCAACCGATGCCATAGCCGTGACGCGAGAAGACTTTGTAAGGTGACACAGCATAGCCGTCGGCACCGTAGCTTGCGATGTCGATATGGCCGTGGCTGGCGTGCTGGATGCCGTCGATGATGATCATGCATTCGGGCGCTGTGGCGCGGATGGCCTTGATGATGGCCACAACATCCACGGAAATCCCCGTCACAGGCGAGGTTTGCACAATGCTGGCCACCCGCAGATCGGGGGTGATATGCGGCAGATAGGCGTCCAGCGTGACGGTGCCTGTGGCATCGTCATGGGCGGCCAGCAAGTGGGGGCGACCTGTCACATCGGCCCATCGGGCCATGGCACTGCGCTGTGCGGGATGCTCCAGCGTACTGCCCAGCATGGTCCCGCCTTCTTTTGCGCCCAATGCGGCGGTGCGAACCAGACGGAACAGCACTTCCGTGCCGCTTTCGCCCACAAAAATCTGGCCGTCGGGAGCGTTGAACAGCAACCGGGTATCCGCCTTGCCCTTTTCGATGGCCGCGCGCAGGGCCACACCTGCCGGATTGTCGCGGCCTGCGTGATTGTCGGGGTAGCCTGCGTAATCCGTAGAGGTCTTAATCACGGAATTGAGTGTCAGCGCACCCCCTGCATTCTCAAAGAACACACGCGGCCCTTCAAACGGGCAGGCGTCCACATGGGCAAAGCGGCTGCGCACATCTTGGGTCAGGTTGGGGACGGAATCAAAGGTCATCTTTTTGTCTCACATGGGTTGGAAGGATGCCAAGGGCGCTGGATGGATCATAGGGCTGTGGCCTCCGGTTGGGCGGCAGTATGCGGATGCGGCAGCAGAGTGCAACGCAGCGATGCGCGCGCAGTGAAATATTCAGGCTTTGGGTATCCCCGTCGCGGGCTGCACTCAGGGCGCTGCAAACAGGTGCTGCATGACATCGCTGAACTTCGCATCCGCTGCACCGAGCCCCAGAATTGCGTCACGGATCGCGATGCTGCGGGCCTCCCCCAGGACAGGCACGGCGAACTCCATATATTTTGCAACGATATCTTCTTTGGCAAAGGGCCGCTCGGGCCCGCCGCGCGCATGGGTATCGCCTGAGTGCAGCACCCGCCCGTCATGCAGATGCAGGGTTACATCGGCCCAGCGGCCCACCGGATAGCGGGCTTCGTGCCGGGCTTCTTCAATCAGTGTCGTGCGGCTGACCAGATCCGCTACCACCGCATCCTCCAGCCCGCTGCCCGAGATATGTTCGAGCCCGATGCGGCCATGGGTGATCATCGTGGCGACCGCAAAAGGCAGGGAATACTGCGCCTTGGAGGTGCTGTCGGGCATGGTCGGGAACAGTTGGACCGCGTTGTGGAAACTGCGGATTTCAACGCGGGCGACCTGATCATGTGTGACCCCTTGCGCCAGACAAATCTCGCGCGCGCCGTCGATGGAGGCATGGGCCCAGCGGCAAATGGGGTAGGGCTTGATATACTGATGGCTGGTCTGCCAGAATGTGCCCAGATCGGTCCAATGGCGCGCCACCTCCGGCGCCTCGACAGTGATGGCGGGGGCGCCGGTGAAACCGGCCTCGGCCATCACTATGGCGGACACCCCGATCAGCGCCCCCATGCCAGAGCCATCGTGCAGCATCGTGGGGTTGGCAATCTCGCGCATCATCTGGCTGCGCGGCCCGTGGTATTCGGCGATGCCCCATGCCTCGCGCAGCTGTTCCGGCGTGCTGTTGCGCAATCGCGCCGCAAGCGCCGCAACCCCCAGCCCGTTCCATGCCCCCGAAGTGTGGTAGTCACTGGTTGTGGCATGCAAGGCGATACCGGCCCGTCCGGCGACCTCGTATCCCACAATCAAAGCGGCCAGCGCATCCCGTCCCGACAGCTGCGGCAGGTGCTCGGCCATGGCGATCAGGGTAGGGACCACAACCACACCGATATGGCCCTTGGTCGGGTTATACCCGTCATGGCCATCCAGATTGTCGGTCTGGGTTGCAGCGGCAAAGGCAGCACCTGCGATGCTTGCGGTGCGTCCGTCAAACACCATCGTTGCGCGGTCCTCTGCTTGCGCAGTGTTATAGAGCCTCACGGCCATCTCGCGGGCAAGTACGCCTGCCTCCATCGGGGTGGCGGAAATGCAGATGCCGAGCGTATCAAGCAAGAGCATCCACGCGGTTTTCAAGACATCCTCAGGAATATCGTCGGCGGTCAGTTTGAACGTGAAATCCTGCACAAGCGAGAGCACGTCATCCGCGCGTGCGGGAAACAAAACCGTATCCATGGGCCACCTTTCAGAGTCCTCCGGGTCGTCCCGGACGTTCTATATTTGCAGCATGTGAGCAATGTCCTGCATTTGCAAAATAATTTAAATTTTCAGGGGAGGACATCCGGCATCACCGCGCCAGACTTTTTTCAGATGCATTTCGCGGACCTGGTGCCGCGCGTGGCCTTTCACGGCCGCGACATAGTGAAGATATTGGGTTGTCCAGAAGGGTTGAATGATCGCACCGCTGGATTGCAGCATCTCTTGCAAGCCTTTCATCAGGGCGCGATGTTTGTCTGCATCCGCAATCCCCGACGCTTCGGCGAGTTTGGCGTCGAATTCAGGGTTGGTGTGCCCGGATTCGTTCCATGCCTCGCCCGAGCGGTAGGCCAGCCCCAGCACCTGAACAACCCAGCGGGCGTGCGCCCAGGTTTGTGGTGGAGCCAGTTTGTGGTGGAGAAGGGGTATTTCGACCAGTCATTCCAGAACGACGAGCCCGGATAGATTGTACGCTTGATATTGAAGCCTGCATCCCGCATCTGCCCGCCGATTGCAACTGTAGCCACAATGCGCCAATCACGGTCGATGGAGATCAGTTCCAGTTCCGTCTCGCCGTGGCCTGCGGCGTCCAGCATCGCCTTGGCGGCAACAGGATCGTGCTTTTGGGCAGGCAGTTCGGCGTATTCGGGATGCATCGGGCCGACATGGAGGTTTTCAGCTGGTATGCCCAATCCGGTAACGCCGAGTTCAAGCACAACATTGTTATCCACGGCCATTTGAACGGCGCGGCGGACGTCGGTATTGTCAAAAAGGGGGTGAAACCGCGCGCATGCGCGCAACGATTGTGTTGGCTGTTCCCTTTTCCTTACGCACAATGTCAAGCGCATCAGGGATTTCGACAAACTCGGACGTGGTTTCATCGTTTACATGGATTTCTCCGGCCTCAAAGCCCGATACAATCGCTGACGGATCGGTGCCGTAGTCGATGAATTCCACCCCGTCGAGATTGACCTCACCGCCCCACCAGCCTTCCTTGCGGCAGCTGTAGGTTGCTCGGGTTGCGACCTCATATGTCTCCTGGACAAAGGTGCCTGTGCCGATGGGGCTGTCTTTTAGACCGATCTGGGGGGAGTAGCTGCTGTGAACAATCAGTGCCGGATAATCGGCCATGCCTGCGATCAGTGTAATGCCGGGGACAAGCAGGTTCAGGCGGACCGTGTAATCATCCACACGCTCGCTCGCGCCCCCCCTTGTGTGTCGTCACTCATACTGTATCGGGCTTAAGCCTTTCGACAGCTCCGTCTGGGCGGCCAATGGCCGGTCACCGTGCGGAATATTGCAGGACAGTTTCGCCGCTGGAGCAAGTGAGGCCAAGTATCGGGCGCCTGACCTTGCGCTGCACCAGAGGGATCCTGTCAAAACCGGATGCTCGAAAAACGGTGATGAAGCGGATCACTGCGTGTGCGACTGCATAAAACTGTCCGCTTGAATTTTGGCGCAGCACCCGCTTGAATGCGATATCGGGTGGGCGTCCGCAGCCACCGATACCATCGCCCACGATCTCAGCGCATCGGCGGCCAGATTGAATGTTCACAGCTGACCCATAAGGTCAAAAGGTACCCATAATGTCCAATACATCCGAAGAAGTGATTTTTCACGCCTATCCACAATCGCCCGTAGCGGAAAAAGTTCGCGTCGTGTTTGGAATAAAGGGATTGGACTGGCGCAGCGTCGAGATACCGCGCCTGCCGCCCAAGCCGATGCTTACAGCCCTGACAGGCGGCTACCGCCGCACGCCCGTCATGCAGATCGGTGCGGATATCTATTGCGATAGCCAGTGCATTATCCGTGAGCTGGAGCGCCGCTTCCCCAGCCCGACTATCATGCCCACGGCAGAGCACGGATTGATGTGGTGCCTGAGCCGTTGGACCGACGGACCCTTGTTTGACCAGACCGTCCGGCATGTTCTGGGCGCTGCGGGTGATGGATTGGACAAGGATTTTGCGGCAGATCGCGGGCGGCTTTATCTGGGTGAGGATTGGGCCGCAGGGCTAAAACAGGCCAACGCGGACTTGCCGCACCTTGTGTCCCAAATGCGCGCGCCCCTGTCATGGGTAAATGCGCAGCTGTCGGACGGGCGGGCATTTTTGCTGGGCGACCAGCCGGCCGCGATTGATGCGCAATTTTACTATGTCGTCTGGTTCCTGCGGGGCCGCTGGTCGGGAGGTCCTTCGTTCCTGTCCGAATTTGAACAGCTTCTGCGTTGGGAGGACAACATCCGCGCCATCGGCCACGGCACCTCAAGCATTATGGATGCAGGGGATGCGATCTCCCGCGCTCACGGTGCAGTGTCCATTGCACCCACAGGTGTAGCTGGGCATGAACCTCAAGGGCTGTCGGTCGGGCAATCTGTTACAATCAGGCCTGACGTGAACGGGGGCGAGCAACCCGTTGTGGGCACCATTCGTTATGCGGATGCGCAGACTGTTGTGATTGAACGCAGTGCTGATGATGTAGGGACGGTTTGCGTCCATTTCCCCCGCGCCGGTTACCGCATAGATACTGCGTAATTGGCGCTACCAAAACCACAGCACATGACGCGCAAAACACAAAGGACACGCGATGATCGATCTCTATACATGGACCACACCAAATGGCCGCAAGGTCTCGATCTTGCTGGAGGAGCTTGGCGTGCCCTACACAGTGCATGCCATCGACATCACCAAAGACGAACAATTCGAGCCTGCGTTTTTGAAGATAGCGCCAAACAATCGCATTCCGGCAATTGTCGATCACGAGACGGGCATCCAGATGATGGAAACCGGTGCGATCATGATGTACCTCGCGGATAAATATAAGAAATTTCAATGCGAAGGGGATGAGTACTGGCGAATGGTGGAATGGCTGATGTGGCAAATGGGCGGCTTGGGCCCGATGCTGGGACAAACCCATCACTTTGTGAAGTATAACAAGGGAAAATCAGAATACGCCGAACAACGTTATGCCACCGAGGCACGGCGGCTCTATAAAGTGCTGAACACGCGGCTGGAGGGACGCACCTATATCGCGGGTGCAAATGGCGGCACCTATTCGATTGCCGACATGGCATGCTGGCCTTGGGTGTCCCGTTTCGAGTGGCAAGAGATTGATTTGGGCGAATTCCCGAACGTCAAAGACTGGTACCTGCGCATCGCTGCCCGTCCTGCGGTACAGGCAGGGTATAGCGTGCCCAAGTTTACCACTGACGTGCCAATGCCTGAATAATACAACATGGGCCAAGAGCATCAGGAAACGCCGGATGGTCGGAACTTCTAAAGAGCGCTGTCGAGAGGCGCGGTTTCCTGATGGCGTCGGCCGCGCGACGATCGGCCCGTTTACGTTTTTCGATAGATACCATATTCAAGCCCAGAATTGGATCCGCTTAATAGGTCCCTTACGCAAAAAAATGCTGTCCTTTACGCGGGACGGAACGATAAAAACAGCGAGAACGTGCCGTAAATGTCTGATACATCAAAGTCTTCAGGACAAGGAGCCTCCCAGCAAAACATGGGTCGGTCCATGGTTTCAAAGGCCGCACGCCTGTCTGTCGCTCCTATGATGGACTGGACGGACCGGCACTGCCGCTATCTCCACCGCATGATGAGCAAGCATACGCTGCTCTACACTGAAATGGTTACTTCGCCTGCTTTGGTGCGGGGCCATGCGTTGCATTTGCTTGATCATGACGTCTCGGAGCACCCTGTGGCCTTGCAGCTTGGTGGTTCTGATCCGGCTGAGCTGGCCGAGGCCGCGCGTCTGGGCGCACAGGCGGGTTATGACGAGATCAACCTGAATGTCGGTTGCCCCTCCGACCGTGTGCAGTCCGGTATGTTCGGTGCGGTCTTGATGAAAGATCCCGCCTTGGTTGCCCGCTGCATCAGCGCGATGCAGCGGGCCGTGGATGTCGAGGTGACGGTGAAATGCCGCATCGGCGTGGATGACCAGAACGCCGATGAGGTGCTGCCCGAGTTCCTGAGCCGCCTTGTCGGGACCGGTCTGGAACGGGTGACAATTCACGCGCGCAAAGCCTGGCTGAACGGCCTTAGCCCGAAGGAAAACCGCGATATACCGCCGTTGGATTATCCATTGGTCCATCAGATGAAAGAGCTGTTCCCGAATCTGCATATTTCGCTGAACGGAGGGATCACCACGCTGGAGGCTGCGGAGGCGGCACTGGACGGGGGATTGGACGGCGTGATGATCGGGCGTGCTGCCTACCACCATCCGGCGGACATTCTGTGCGAGGCGGACTGCCGGATTTTCGGTGATGGCGCGGATACAACGGCCGAAGGTATTGTAGAGGCGATGCTGCCCTATATCGACGCCCATGTGGATGCGGGCGGCAAGCTGGGATCCGTGACGCGGCACATGTTGGGGCTTTTTTCAGGGCGGCCGGGCGCGCGTATCTGGCGGCGGGTGCTGTCGGAAAACGCCCACCGATCCGGGGCAGGCTCGGCCTTGGTGCGCGACGCATTGGAGCAAACGATGGTGCAAACTGCGCTGGCCAGTCAGCCAGACGCGGTGTAGCAAAGAACCAACAACCCTAACTGCGCAGGAGCGTACCCATGCCTGATACCATCCTACTGATCGAGATGGCTGTGATGCTGATGGTCATTGGCGCCTTTGCAGGCGTTCTCGCCGGATTGCTGGGCGTGGGTGGGGGTATCGTGCTGGTGCCTGCGTTTTTCTATGCTTTCCAGACGCTTGGATATGATGGACCGCAATTGATGCAGATGTGTCTGGCGACCTCGCTGGCTACCATCATCGTGACCTCTGTCCGCTCGGTTCTGTCGCACAACAAAAAGGGTGCGGTGGATTGGGACATTCTGCGCACCTGGGCCCCCGGTATTGTGATCGGCGCTGTGGTGGGCATGTTTGTCGTGTCTGGTCTGCGCTCGACCACATTGCAGGGCATTTTTGGCGTGCTGGCTCTGATTGTTGGTCTCTACATGGGGTTTGGCCGCGCGCATTGGCGGCTGGGGCAGGCGATGCCTACGGGTGCGGCGCGTGCGGCCCTGTCACCCGCTGTGGGTTTTTTGTCCGTTCTTATGGGCATCGGGGGCGGCAGCTTTGGCGTGCCCTTGATGAGCCTCTATAACACCCCCATCCACCGCGCTGTTGCGACGGCTGCAGGCTTTGGTGTGGTGATTGCGGTGCCTGCGGTGATCGGCTTTTTGTTCACCACAATTGATCCTGCCACACGTCCGCCGCTGACGATCGGTGCGGTTAATATGGTGGCGTTTGTGCTGGTCATTGCCATGACACTCATCACCGCACCTATCGGCGCCAAGCTGGCGCATTCGATGGATCCGAAACCGCTCAAGCGCGTGTTTGCAGTGTTTCTGGTACTTGTCGCGCTGAACATGCTGCGCAAGGTGTTTCTGGGGTGACCGGCCCTGACGGGTTTTGTGTCTTTGAGTATGATCGCCGGACGGCAGATTGGGCGAAAGCTGCTTTAGCCGCCGCGCGCGATGTTGCCGCACAGCCCGCGATGCGTGGACCCGGAAATCTGCGTCACGGGCAGACGTGGTTTGTGGGGGTCGATGCGCTTCCTAACGCCACTGATGGCAGTATTGGCGGGGTGCCTTTGGCGGGGCCGTGGCAGTCCCATGTCCCTGATCTGCCGCTGCATCCCGCACAACTGTCCATCATCTATCAGGGCTATCCGAAACAGGACGCGGGCGAGAGTGACGCAAACCACCGTTTCCGCCTGATGCGTGCCGCGGCGCATGTCGACGGGTTGTTACCAGTAGGGCCGCAGCGTCGGCGGTTCGCGCAAGAGTTCCACGCCTATATCTTGTCGCTGCCTCTTACGGATGTAGCGGCATCACCCACAGTCGTCTGGCGCGGCAGTCAGCGGATTATGCAAGACGCGCTGCGCGGGGCATTAGAGGGCCGCGACCCTGCTACGACCGATATCACAGATGTTTACGCCGCCGCCCGCAAACGGGCCTTTGAGGCGTGCGAACAAATACCTTTGCACCTGAAACCGGGGCAGAGTGCGCTGCTGCACCCTTTTGTGCTGCACGGCACCCAGCCATGGGCAGATGAGGTTGATCCGGCGGGCGAGGGCCGCATGATTGCGTTTTTCCGACCCGAATGTCGCGGCGGTGCGTCCGATTGGTTGGCAACGCCATGACGGGCGGCGTTTTTCTGGCGGTTCTGGCCGCAGCACTCCTGCATGCCTCGTGGAATGCGATGGTGAAGGGCGGCGCGGACAAGCGCGTGAACATGTCTGCGGTGATGTTGGGGCATCTGCCCCCCGCAGCGATTGCCCTGCTATTTGTGCCGACACCCACCCTTGCCAGCCTGCCGTGGTTGATCGCCGGTATCTTTGCCCATCTGGGTTATCAAGTGTTTTTGCTGGGAGCCTATACCAAGGGCGACCTGAGCCAAGTCTACCCGATTGCGCGGGGGCTTGCGCCGCTGGTGGTGACGACCGTGTCGGTTCTGGTTCTGGGCGAGCAGTTGGCGCTGCCTGAAATGCTGGCCATTGCCCTGATCGCCACAGGATTGATGAGCATGGCGTTGCTGCGCGGCGCGGATGGCGTGCGCAACACCGAGGCCGTGCGGCTGGCCTTGATCACGGGCTGTTTCATCGCGTCCTATTCATTGATCGACGGATATGGCGCGCGGGTGTCTGGCAGTCCGGTAGGGTTCTACGCGTGGCTCGGCTATGGCAATGCGGTGCTGTTTACCATCTACATGCGCATCCGTCATCCGGGTGTGCTGACCACAATGGCCAAAACAGCAAAGCGGACCTTTGTCATCGGGGGCACGGCCTCCTTCGCGGCTTATGCGATTGTGATCTGGGCCTTTACCCAAACGCCTATTGCGCTGGTCACCGCGCTGCGCGAGACAAGTATCGTCTTTGCAGTGCTGATCGGCGTGCTGGTGTTCAAAGAACGACTGGACCGCTCAAAGGTGATTGCCGTGGTTGTCATCCTGCTGGGGGCGGGGCTTTTGCGGCTGGAACAGATGTAACAGTTTCGCCGCTGCAAACAATTATCTTTAAATTGCCTTATTGTTGCCTGACACGAATGGGATGTAGGCTCAAGATACGCTCCCGTCAGAGGAGCATTATTTAGCAAGAGGGCAGGCAATGAAACAGATCATTACAGGACCATTTGGCCGTGTGGCCTATCACAACGCAGCGCAAAGCGGTGCGGCGCAATATCCGTCGCTGAACATGCCGTGCCGTGATTTTGCACGCGGTGAGGCGCTTGTGGCCGCCAATGACGCAGGGGTGTCGAATGTTGTCCACCCAGCGCGCGCGCAGCACAGCCGTGCAGCAACCGCCCGTTACGGTATCTTCGCCAACAACTGATTCCAGATATTACGTTTCGCGTGCCAGTCGCGCTGCACGTCCGCCACGGCGCTTGGAAAAGGCGCCCGCCCGCGAGGGCAAATCATCCATCACGGCACGCCGTACCTCCGGCGTCATCCGTGACCACGCGCCGATTTCATCAATCGAACGCAGGCAGCCGGTGCACAGACGGCTTTCGGGATGAATCACACAAATCTTGATGCAGGGGCTTTCAACCTCGGCGCGCTTCCAAATCTCGTCCGTCATGGCCTAGGCCTCCGATTGGGCGCGCAACACGCGCAACCTGTCCAACACACCTTGCAAGATATAACTGGCGGCGACGTGATCAATGACCTCTGCGCGACGTTTGCGTGACGTATCCGCCTCCAGCAACGCTCTTTCCGCAGCGACGGTCGACAAGCGCTCATCCCAATAGCCGATGGGCAACTCGGGGTGCAGCCGGTCAAAGTTGCGGGCGAAGGCCCTTGTGGATTGGCACCGCGGCCCTTCCGAGCCGTCCATGTTAAAGGGCAGACCCAAAATCAAACCGCCAATGGTGCGGCCCGCAATGATCTCTCCCAGACGTGCGGCATCCAGCCCGAATTTCTTGCGCTTTACCGTTTCCAACGGTGTGGCGACTGACAAAAAACTGTCGGTAACGGCAACGCCGATGGTCTTTTCACCCAGATCAAGCCCGATGAGCGCCCGCATAGCGGGCAGGGCAGCGGCGAAATCCTCGATCCGTTCATGTATCAATCGATCACCCCCGCCTTGCGACCTGCCGCGTTGATCAGTTCCAGCGCATCCTTGTCATCGGCGAATACCTCAATTGCATTGGCGTGGATAGCTGCCGCGCGCTGTTGTTCACCCAGCACACCCAAAGATGAAATCAGCCGCGCCCAGTCACGGGCCGGGCCGCCGTCGGTTGCAAGCCGCTCGGACAGGCCTGCAACCATGGAGCGGATCATGTCCATCCGCTCCGCAGGGGTCATATCCTGGGCGTTCTCGATGTCCTGCGCTGTGGGCCCGCGCTCTGAATTGTCCCCGATATCGGGGATCGAATATTTCACACCCGCCAGTTGGGCCAGACTTTCGATCTGTTCCAGAATAGGCGGTATCCATGCCGCATCCTCAGGGCCTGCGCGCAGCAGCCCGTCCCAGATGCGAAACGCCTGATCCGGTCTGCCTGTCTGCGCCAGCATCAAGCCCAGATAATAGCGCCCGACGCCATTGCCCGGCTCTTGGGCCAATGCCGCCCGCAGGCTCATCTCTGCCTCCGGCGAGACATAGCCCCCCGCCGCCAGAACCTGCATTTTTCCCAGATCGGCCAGATCCTGTGCCGTAACTGCATTCCCTTTCAGGGTGAGCAACTGCATCTGTGCATCTTTCGCTGCTATGAAATTCCCGATCCTGCGCTCCTGCTGGGCCAGCAATACATGTCCTTGCACATCGTCCGGCCGCTTGGCCACGGTATCGCGCAGCTGGTTCAGCAGCTGCAGATAACGCGGGTCCATGTCAACGGGTTCGACAAAGGGCGGCAGGGAGGCTTCGGCGACGTCCTGCTTGGGGCGCGTGACGCGAACCTCTTCGGCAAATGCAATCCGGTCCTTCAGCGCCATATCGCCATAGCCGGGCGCGCCCAGCCACCAATAGCTGGCAACGCTGCCCAATAAGGCCACAATGACAATTCCCAAAGCTACTGTCGCAGGCGCTGTTCCTGTCCGTCCCTTTTCGGCGGCTTGTGCTTTGTCTGCTGCAATCAGGCGTCGCGCGATTTCTGCATGCACCCGTTCGGCATCTGCGGTCTCGATCACGCCGCGGGCCACGTCGCGGTCCACTTCCTCCAACTGGGCGCGATAGACCGCCACATCCGATGCAGCGCGCGATTCCACCTCGGCGGCGCCGCCGCGCATGATGGCGCGCGCCAAAATGGCGACAACCGTCAGGGTGATCAGTGCCGCAAGAATCCAGAAACTCAGCATCGGCCAAAAACTCCATATCTGCCGATGGTGTAATACGCACAAGCCCGACACAAAAGGGCACAATGCCCCCCCGCGACGAATAGACCGCCCCGATCTGACACTGCTTGCGGCCGATGTCGTAAAAACGGTAAAGAGTGCCGCGCGGAGTATCCACTTTTCCGGCCACTCCCCCATGAAGAACGCAAGCGGATCATTGGGTCCGAATCCACACCATTTCTATGTCAGGGAAACCAGCGATGAAAAAATACTCCGTATTTGCCGTGGCCCGCGAAGCGATGCGCCACCATACCGGCTGGACCCGTGCATGGCGCGACGCCGCCCCGAAGAAGCGCTATGATGCAATCATCATCGGGGCAGGGGGGCACGGCCTTGCGACGGCGTATTATCTCGGCAAAAATTTCGGCATCACCAATGTAGCCATTCTTGAAAAAGGTTGGCTGGGCGGCGGCAACACAGGCCGCAACACAACCATCATCCGCTCCAACTATTTGCAGGATCCCTCTGCCGCGATCTATGAAAAGGCGCGCTCGCTCTACGAGACGATGTCGCAGGATCTCAACTATAACGTGATGTTCTCCCCACGCGGCGTCATCATGCTTGCACAAACAGAACATGAAGTGCGCGGATACAAGCGCACGGCCCATGCCAATATGTTGCAGGGCGTGAAGACCGAATTCATCAGCCCCGAAAAGGTCAAACAGCTGGTCCCGATCATCAATCTGGCTGGTCCGCGCTATCCTGTGCTTGGCGGTTTGTGGCAGGCCCGCGGCGGCACGGCCCGTCACGATGCGGTGGCATGGGGCTATGCCCGTGCGTGTTCCGACATGGGGATGGACGTGATCCAGCAATGCGAAGTCACCGGCATCCGCTCCGAAGGCGGCAAGGTTGTGGGCGTATCGACAACCAAAGGCGATATCGGCTGTGATAAACTGGGTATGGTGGTCGCGGGCCACTCCGGTCACCTCGCTGATATGGCGGGCTTTCGTCTGCCGATTGAATCTGTAGCGCTGCAGGCGCTGGTGTCCGAGCCGATCAAGCCCTGTATGGATGTGGTTGTGATGGCCAATACGGTCCACGGCTACATGAGCCAGTCTGATAAAGGCGAGATGGTCATCGGTGGCGGCACCGACGGCTATAACAACTACACCCAGCGCGGCAGCTTCCACCACATTGAGGAAACCGTGCGCGCCCTGATCGAGACCTTCCCGATGGTCTCCCGCCTCAAAATGCTGCGCCAATGGGGCGGCATCGTGGATGTGACGGGTGACCGTTCGCCGATCCTGAGCAGAACGCCCGTCGATGGCATCTTTATCAACTGCGGCTGGGGCACAGGCGGTTTCAAAGCCATACCCGGTTCCGGCTGGGCCATGGCCGAGCTTATGGCCAAAGGCCGCTCACCGCTCACGGATGCCTTCGGGCTGGACCGTTTCACCCAAGGCCGCTTTATCGACGAGTCTGTTGCGGCAGGAGTGGCCCACTGATGCTGTCAGCGATCCAGACTGTTAATTCTGTGAAGGGTGGCATCCTCTGCCTGCACCCGCGGGGCGTAGCTATGCGCATCGCCCCGCGCACGCAGGTTCAGATCATGCGCCAACAGCGTGCGCTTTTGCTTCCCTTCGTAAATCGCAATTGCAACAGTAACGATGGTGAGCAAACCGATAATGATAAAAAGCCATTCCATAGCTTCAAGATGGGATCACACACTCACTTTTGCAAGGATGGAGCACTGACATGCTGATCGTTTCCTGCCCCAACTGCGGCATCACCGCAGAAGAAACCGAATTCCACGCCCATGGCGAAGCGCACATCACCCGCCACGCGGCGGACAGCTCCGATGACCAGATGGAAACCTATCTGTTCATGCGCAAAAACCCCAAGGGTGTGCACTTTGAGCGCTGGCGTCACCAGAACGGCTGCGGCAAGTGGTTCCACATGGCGCGTTGCACGATGACGCTCGAAGTTTTCGGCACCTACAGCGCCCAAACCTACGCGCCACCCGAAGAGCTGCTTGCCCAAATCGACGCAAAACGCCCCGGATGGAGAACCCCCTCCTGATGCCGCTTCTTTATTGTGCCCCTAAACTCATCCCGTCCTCTCACCTCGCGCAGGAGCCCACAACATGAGCACACGTCTCGCCACAGGTGGCCGTCTGGTCAACAAATCACGCGCGGTGAAGTTCCGCTTTAACGGCAAGCACATGGACGGCTTTGAAGGGGATACACTCGCCTCTGCGTTGTTGGCTAATGACCAGATGCTGGTTGGCCGTTCGTTCAAATATCACCGCCCGCGCGGCATTGTGGCCGCGGGCCCCGAAGAGCCCAACGGCCTTGTGAACCTCGGCGAGGACGGCACGTTCGAGCCCAACGCGCGCGTCACCACAACCGAGCTGTTCGACGGCCTCACAGCGCAGAGCCAGAACCACTGGCCCAGCCTTGAATTCGATGTAGGCGCTATCAACAAATATCTCTCCCGCTTCCTTCCTGCGGGTTTCTACTACAAAATGTTTATCCATCCGCGCCCTTTGTGGAAACATGTGTATGAGCCGATCATCCGCCATTCCGCGGGTTTGGGCCGCGCGCCAAAGTCGCGCGATGTCGATACATACGAGCATTTCTACAGCTTCTGCGATGTTCTGGTTGTTGGTGGCGGTGTGGCGGGACTTGAGGCTGCACGCACAGCGGCCCTGTCCGGCGCGCGTGTGATGCTGATGGAACAGACCGCCCATTGGGGCGGCCGTACGCCCGTTGATGGCGGCGACATTGACGGCAAGCCCGCGCAAGACTGGATCGACGCCACCGTAGCGGAACTGTCGGTGATGGAGAACGTCACCCTGCGCACCCGTACAATGGCCGCTGGTGTTTACGACCACGGCTATGTGCTGGGCTATGAGCAACTGACCGACCACGCCCCCGAAATGGCAGGCCCGCGTCACCGTCTGTGGCGTGTGCGCGCAGGTCATATCATCACGGCAACCGGTGCGATCGAGCGCCCGCTGAGCTTTGCCGGCAATGACATCCCTGGTGTTATGCTGGCCGCTGCGGTGCGCGACTATGCTGTGAACTTTGGCGTATCTGTGGGTGATCGTACGGTTGTTGTCACAAACAACGACGATGCTTACCTGACTGCTTTCGCGCTCAAGCACGCAGGCCTCGACGTGCCCGCCATTCTGGACGCGCGTGTGCTGCCACAAGACAGCGCCGTGATGACGCAGGCCAAAGCGCTTGGCATCCGTGTCCTAATGGGCCACGCGGTGTCATCCGTGCAGGGCGTCAAGCGTGTCACAGGGGTGTCTGTCTGTTCGCAAGCGGGCGAGGGTGCGGTGCTGGAAGAGATCAACTGCGATGCGGTGGCCATGTCAGGGGGCTGGTCCCCCGTTGTGCACCTGTGGTCCCATTGTGGCGGCAAGCTGAAATGGGACACGGCCAACGCGTGCTTCAGCCCTGACCCAGATCGCGGCCCGCTGGGCGCGGATGGTGCGCAATTCGTCACGACGGCAGGGGCCGCCACAGGCATGTTCCAGCTGGATGATGCGCTCAATGATGCCTTTGCCGCTGCCGATGGCACGCTGCGGTGTCTGGGTTTGAAACTGCCGAAGGGTGCAAAAGCGTCCAAGGCTGAGCATCGGGATGAAGCACCGATGGCGCCGGTCTGGCTGATGCCACAGGGCGCTGCGGTCAAGCTGCGCGAGAAAGCTTGGCTGGATTACCAGAACGATGTGAAAGTCTCCGACGTGCGCCTTGCCGCTCAGGAGGGTTTTGTATCGGTCGAGCATGCGAAACGCTACACCACTTTGGGTATGGCGACGGATCAAGGTAAGTTGAGTAATATCAACGGTCTGGCGACCCTAGCTGGTGCATTGGGTGAAGAGATTCCGGCGGTTGGCACCACCACCTTCCGTCCGCCGTATCACCCGATCTCTATGGCCTCTATCGGCGGCGAGGCACGCGATGCTGCGTTCCAGCCGATCCGCCGCACGCCGATGTATGACTGGCACAATGCTAACGGTGCCGAGTGGGAGCCTGTCGGCCAATGGCGCCGCCCCTACGCCTACAAGCGCGGCGATGAGAACACCCATGACGCCGTCATGCGCGAAGTGACCAACACGCGTGAGAAGCTGGGCCTGCTGGATGCCTCCACCCTTGGTAAGCTGATCGTCAAAGGGCCGGACGCAGGTGCCTTCCTTGATCTGATGTATACCAACATGATGAGCACGCTGAAGCCGGGAAAATGCCGCTATGGGCTGATGTGCAATGACAACGGTTTCCTGATCGACGATGGCGTGGTTGCGCGCATCGATGAAGACACATGGCTGTGCCACACCACCACCGGCGGGGCCGAGCGTATCCATGCCCATATGGAAGAATGGCTGCAAACCGAATGGTGGGACATGAAGGTCTATGTCGCCAACGTTACCGAGCAATATGCCCAGATCGCTGTGGTTGGTCCCAACGCCCGTAAGGCATTGGAAAAGCTGGGCGGCATGGATGTCAGCAAGGAAACGCTGGGCTTTATGGACTGGGCGGACGGTGTGATTGGCGGGTTTAACGTTCGCGTTTATCGCATCTCCTTCTCGGGTGAGCTGTCCTACGAGATTGCAGTTGATGCAAGCCACGGGCAGGCCTTCTGGGATGCGCTGATGGCGGTGGGTGCCGATCTGGGTGTTATGCCTTACGGCACTGAATGCCTGCATATCCTGCGCGCCGAAAAGGGCTTTATCATGATCGGTGACGAGAGTGACGGCACCGTGATCCCGCAAGACCTCAACCTGCACTGGGCCCTGTCAAAGAAGAAAGAGGACTACTTGGGCAAGCGCGCGCATTTGCGCAGCCATATGGCTGATCCGAACCGCTGGAAACTGGTCGGGCTGGAGACTACTGATGGCTCCACGCTGCCGGACGGTGCCTATGCCGTGGCTGAGGGCAAGAACGAGAACGGCCAGCGCAATATGATCGGGCGCGTGACCTCTACCTATCATTCACCCACGCTGGGTAAGGGCATTGCTATGGGTCTGGTCCACAACGGGCCTGACCGCATGGGCGAAGTTCTGGAATTCCCCGGTACCGATGGTAAAACCTACAGCGCGCGGATCGTTGATCCGGTGTTCTACGATAAAGAAGGGGAGAAGCAGAATGTCTGAGGCCGTTTCCGCATTGAAGAACGCCGTGTACATAGCTGGCATTGCAGAGATTTCCGAGATGGGCGCCGTCGGCATGATCACCCTGCGCGGTGATCTGGCCGCCAAGCCGTTGCAAAAGGCTGCTGTTGCTGCAGCGGGTGTAAATGTGCCTGACCAGCGCCAGTGTCTGACAGAGGGTACTGGCGGCATGGCATGGATGTCACCTGACGAGCTGCTGATCATGTGCGCCTACGACGACGCAAACGCCAAGCTGGCGGACCTGCGCGACAAGCTGGCAGGCACCCACGCGCTGGCTGTCAATGTCTCGGACGCCCGCGCGGTATTCGAGGTGCGCGGCCCAAAAGCCCGCGAAGTGATGGCCAAGCTGGCGCCGGTGGATCTGGCGCCTGCGTCCTTCACCCCCGGCATGTTCCGCCGCACCCGCATCGCACAGGTGCCTGCGGCCTTTTGGATGCCGCAAGAGGGCGTGTTCCGCGTGGTGTGCTTCCGCTCGGTTGCGCAATACGTCTTTGACGTGCTGTGCGTTGCGGCACAGCCGGGATCGGAAGTGGGGGTGTTTTAACGCATTTCCCGCGTAGGTTGATAGGCCCTGAGCTCTGCATTATTTTTGTGTGCTTACAAGAATTTGATGAGGTAGCGATATGGTTCGCACCCCGATGATTACAGCACTTTTGTGGGCTGCCCTTGCGATACCGGCAGCCGCAGCAGGGGTTTTATATGACTGTGACCTGAATGCGAAACGCGCAATGGGCTGGGTATCTCCGAAATTGGCGATCTTCATTGATGCGAAGGGCGGCACACAAGTGATTGACGGTGCGATCCTTCATTACACGGGGGCTCCGGTGACAGCACGGATGCGCCAACGCGGCGATGTGGCGCGCATCACATGGAACATAAGCGGCGCCACCGATGTAAACCATAATACCGTTCCAACATTAGCCTACGAGGCGTTGCTCAACGTCAAGACCAAGGCCATTTCAGTTGTCGCCAAACCCGTTGGATATCCACAGCGATTTTCTGCGAAAGGGGTCTGTGTGATTCGCAAGAACTTCAAAGGATTCAAGCGGAACTGAGCGAAAGTTTCGCCGCCAGCCCTTGACGCGGGCCCCTCGTGCGCTTCATGTGAACCAAACCCTTTCAATTTTAAAGGAGGCCCTGATATGGCTTTTCAACTTCCCGACCTTCCCTATGCCCACGACGCCCTTGCAGCCAAAGGCATGAGCGCCGAGACACTGGAATTCCACCATGACAAGCACCACAATGCCTATGTTGTAAACGGCAACAAAGCGATTGAGGGCACCGAATGGGCCGGTAAATCTCTCGAAGAGATCATTAAAGGCACCTATAACGCGACCTCCATCGCGCAAAACGGCATCTTCAACAACATCTCCCAGCTATGGAACCACAACCAGTTCTGGGAAATGATGGGGCCTGGCGTTTCTGCCATGCCATCCGAGCTGGAAAAGGCGCTGGTCGAGAGCTTTGGCTCGGTCGACAAGTTCAAGGATGAGTTCAAAGCAGCAGGCGCGGGCCAGTTCGGTTCCGGCTGGGCGTGGTTGGTCAAAGACACAGACGGCGGCCTGAAAGTGACGAAAACAGAGAACGGCGTGAACCCGCTGTGCTTTGGTCAGACAACCCTGTTGGGCTGTGACGTGTGGGAGCATTCCTACTACATCGACTTCCGCAATGCGCGCCCTGACTACCTGACAAACTTCCTCGACAACCTTGTTGACTGGGAAAATGTCGCTTCGCGCATGTAATCAGGCACAGCTCTAACGAAAAGCCCCGCAAGCATGACGCTGCGGGGCTTTTTTACTTCTATCATAAGGGGATAGTGCGTGCAGTTGATTCAGTTATTCCGCCTTAAGCCCTTGCAGCGCCGCATCGGCATCCGGCACCCAGGTCAGATAGTCCAGCAGGCTTTCGTCAGCAAAGCCGCGCCCGGTGACATGGTTCATCAAGTCCCTTAATGGATTCCAGTAGCCATTTGTATTTACAATATAAATCGGCTTTTGATGCAGGCCCAGCTGGCGCCATGTCAGCACCTCGAAAAGCTCGTCCAGTGATCCGGCGCCGCCGGGCAGGACCACAACCGCATCGCAGTTCATGAACATCACCTTTTTACGCTCGTGCATTGTCTCGGTGACGATGTAGGTGGTCAGATCGGTCTTGCCGACTTCCCACGCCACAAGGTGTGCAGGGATCACGCCGAAGGTCTGGCCGCCCGCGTCCTGCGCTGCGCGTGCGACGCTGCCCATCAGCCCCACATCCCCGGCACCATAGACCAGCCGCCAACCATTGGCGGCAATCCCTGCGCCCAAGGCAGTTGCATCGGCGGTAAAGGCGGGATCGTCACCTGCGCGCGAGCCACAGAAGACGCAGACTGATTTTTGGACGGGTTTGGGGGGCATAGGAACTCCTGCATCACTTGTTGGAATAATGCGCACGCGCGTAATGGTGTTTTGACCCGTGATAGCCTCTCCTGTACAAAGGCTCAACGCGTGGATGACACGCAGCGTAAAAGGGTGCTTTTGGATGAGCAAGGCGTCGGCAAATCTGGGTGGCAATACTGGGGCTATGATCGCCGGTGGTGCCGTTGTTGTGGCGCTTGCGCTGGGGGCGTACATCGCTTTCGGGCTGGGCACGCCCGGCTCTGTTCCGGTGACCACCGCTGTGCCGCAGTCCGTTACCAGCCCTGCCGCTGTGGCCACAACGCCCGAACAGGATCAAATGGCCCAAGCCCCCCGCTTTGACGAGGTCCGCCGCGATCCTGACGGGACCACGATTATCGCGGGCCGTGCAGAACCGCTGAGCGATGTGAAAATTCTGGTCGACGGGGCAGAAGTGGCCACCGCCAAAGCCGACAGCACAGGTGGGTTTGCTGCAATTGCCATGTTGCCGCCGAATGCCGCGGCGCAGGTGGTCAGCTTGTCCGCCAGCGATAAGACCCACACAGAAGAGACAGCGTCACTGGACGAAATAATCCTCGCGCCGTCGTCTACCTCTGTTGAGGCCGAGACGCCCGCACAACCCGCGGCCTCCGACGTTGCCGAAGCAGTGCCCGCAGCCGAGGAAGCCATCGCGGAGCCTGCGCGCATTGCTGTACTGAAATCCGATGCCGAAGGTGTGCGGTTGCTCAACCCCACCAAGCCGCAGGCGATGACATCCGTGGCCCTGGACACCATTGGCTATTCCGATCTGGGCGATGTGCAGCTGACGGGCCGCGCGCAGCCTGACACCGCATCGGTGCGCGTCTATCTCGACAACCGTTCGGTGATCAGCCTGCCGGTAGATGCCGAAGGGCGCTGGCGAGGTGATCTGCCAGATGTGGACGAAGGCGTATATACCCTGCGTGTGGACGAGGTAAGCAACGGCGGCGCAGTAAGCAGCCGTGTCGAGACCCCTTTCAAACGTGAATCTGCCGCTGTGCTGGAGCAGGCAGCAGGAGGCAGCGACGGACCGATCAAGGCAATTACAGTACAGGCGGGCGCCACGCTTTGGGCGATTGCGCGGGAACGCTATGGCGACGGCACGCTCTATTTGCGAGTGGTTGAGGCCAATGCCGACAGCATCCGCGACCCTGACCTGATTTATCCCGGACAGGTGTTCGATCTGCCGAACTGATATGGCCCTCGGCCGTCAATCGTCCTATGTAGAAAGTTGAATACATAGGAAGTGCCATGTCCGCTGATCCAACTGCCGCCACACCCAAAACAACTACAAATGCGGCTTCTGTGAAACAGGCTACCACCGAGCAGGAGATCGCCGCCGAGCAAGAGCGTCAGTCGTCTATGCGGGTGCTGCGCAACGTTGTGCCCTATCTGTGGCCGAAAGACCTGCCATGGGTCCGCAAACGTGTGGTCTGGGCGATGGTTGCGTTGGTGTTGTCCAAAGTTGTCACCGTTGCCACGCCGTTCTTCTACCGCGATGCGGTGGATGCACTGGCGGGTGAGGGTGTCCCGATGTTTGCGCTGGGGGCCATCAGCCTGACAATTGTCTACGGTCTGGCACGGATGATGGGCATCGGCTTTGCCCAGTTGCGCGATGCGGTGTTTGCCCGTGTGGCACAGCGCGCCCTGCGCATGCTGGCGCTAGAGACGTTCAACCACATCCACCGCCTTTCCATGCGTTACCACATCACCCGCAAGACAGGGGGGCTGAGCCGTATCATCGAGCGGGGTGTGAAGGGCGTTGATTTCCTTCTGCGGTTCTTGTTGTTCAGCATCGGGCCGTTGATTTTAGAATTGATCATGGTTGGCGTCATCCTGACCATCCTGTTTGATGTGACCTACTTGCTGGTGGTCGCAATAACGATTGCCTTCTACGTCTGGTTCACTTTTGCAGTGACCGAATACCGCGTGAAACTGCGCCGCCAGATGAACGATCAGGACACAGACGCCAATCAAAAAGCCATCGACAGCCTGCTGAACTATGAGACCGTCAAATACTTTGGCGCCGAAGCGCGCGAGGCGGGGCGCTATGACGTTGCTATGGCGGGTTATGAGATTGCGGCGATCAAGACAAACTACTCGCTGGCTTTCCTGAACTTTGGACAAGCGGTGATCATCACGGCTGGACTGGTCGGGGTGATGGTCATGGCGGCGATCGGGGTGCAGAACGGCACGCTGACTGTGGGCGATTTTGTCATGGTCAACGCCTATATGATCCAGATCACCGTGCCGCTGAACTTCCTCGGTACAGTCTACCGTGAAATCCGGCAGGCGCTGGTGGATATGGGGCAGATGTTTGACCTGCTGGAACAACCGGCCGAGATTAACGATAAACCCGATGCACCGGAGCTGAAGGTGACGGGCGGGCAGGTCAGGCTGAACGATGTCCACTTTGGCTACAATGAGGACCGCAAGATCCTCAGCGGCGTTAACATCACGGCTGAGCCGGGCCAGATGGTCGCGATTGTAGGCTCGACCGGTTCGGGAAAATCCACCATCGGGCGGCTCTTGTTCCGGTTCTACGATGTGCAGGGCGGTAGCCTGACCATCGACGGGCAGGATGTGCGGGACGTCACGCAAAACTCGCTGCACCGCCAGATCGGTGTGGTGCCGCAGGATACGGTGCTGTTCAACGACACCATCGGCTATAACATCGCCTATGGCCGTGACGGTGCCACGCAAGCCGATGTGGAGGCCGCAGCCAAAGCCGCGCAAATCCACGACTTTATCGCGGCGCTGCCCGACGGTTACGAGACATCGGTGGGCGAGCGGGGATTGAAGCTGTCGGGTGGTGAAAAACAGCGTGTGGGCATTGCGCGCACGCTGCTCAAAGACCCGCCGATCCTTTTGCTGGACGAAGCCACCAGCGCGCTGGACAGCGAGACCGAGCGTGAGATTCAAGAGGCGCTGCATCAAGCGGGCAAGGGCCGGACCGTGATCACCATTGCCCACCGCCTCAGCACCATCGCCGATGCGGATACAATCATCGTGCTGGAAAAGGGTGAAGTGGTCGAGCAGGGGACCCATGATGCGCTTCTGGCTCAAGAGGGGCGCTATGCCCAGCTTTGGCATCGCCAGCAGGCTGAAGAATAGACCAAAACGTTTATGGTTGTTGTTGTAAATCACCCCCGCTTGGGGGTGATTTTGTTTTCAGGGCAGGGGCGCTTAGTCCTGCGCAATCGCCTTGGATGTGAGTTTGTCCAGCGCGCCTGTCATCATTGCCAGATAGGGCGCATCTGCGGGCAGGCCGTGATCCGCTGCCAGATCGGCGGGATTGTTGTAGGTTACATGGACCATGCCGTCCTCGGCTTCATAGGCCAGCAAGCGCAGGGGCAGGTCCAGACCGGCAGTCTGCATCTGCTGCATGGCGGGTGTGCCCAGCTTGGGGTTGCCAAAGATCAACAGCTGGGTCGGGCGCAGCACCATCTCGGCACTGGCGGCCCCTGCGGCGTGGTCTACGCGGGCAAACACGGCTGCACCTGCACCCTCCACAGCGGCTTGCAGCCGGTCAATGGTGACAGCCACAGAGTGGGGGCTGTGCTTGTGGATGATCTCGGCTGTGGCCTGCGTGGTCAAGGCCGCACCGGCAAGAGTAAGAGCTACAAGAACTTTGGGCAGACGACGCATGGATATATTCCTTTTTGCGGATAGGTTCTGCGCAAACCATAAGGCCCCCCGCGAATTACGCGAGGGGTCCAACGCTCACATCATGGTGATGATGGGTCACTGTGCCGGAGTGGCCGCAGGTTGTGTCGTGGCTGGCTCCAGATTTTCATCGCTCCAGATCAACTCTTGCGGGTTCTGGGTGCGGGCCTGACGCTGGAGCGACCAGTCGCGCGCAGCACGGCTGGCGTGGCCCATGGACATCCGCGCCAGCAGACGCGCAAGCCATTCCGCATAGGTCGCGGCCCATACGCGGATTGCCAGCAAGGAGGGTGTGACCACCAGCGTCAGTACGGTTGCCACCCCAAGGCCGAACACGACGGCCGTCGCCAGCTGTTTCCACCACAGTGACGTCGGGCTGTTGAGGGTATATCCCCCTTCGGCAAAGTCGAGCGACAGGCCGAACATCATTGGCGCCAAGCCCGCCATCGTGGTGATGGTGGTCAGTAAAACAGGGCGTATGCGGGCCTGAGCCGTACGAATGATCGCCTCGATCCGCGGCATGTACTGACTAAACTCCTGATAGGTATCGATCAGGATGATGTTGTTGTTCACCACAATCCCTGCCAGCGCGACAATGCCGGTACCCGTCATAATAATGCTGAACGTCTGGTCCATAACCAGCATGCCAATCAGCACCCCTGTGGTGGACAGAACCACTGCCACCAGTACGAGTACCGAGTTGTAGAGCGAATTGAACTGCGCCAGCAGAATGATGAACATCAGACCCAGCGCTGCGGTGAACGCCGAGCTGAGGAAAGCCTGACTTTCGGCCTGATCTTCCTGATCGCCGGTCCACTCATAGGTGATGCTATCGGGCAGATCAGCAGTTTCCACCCATTTGGTGATCTCTGCAATCCGCTCGTTGCCGTTCACAGGAACCAGCCGCAGGTGCTGGCCATCGTATTCCTGTTGCAGGTCCATATCCTGCGCCGCCGCCGTCCGGTCAGTAATCTTGAAGCTGTCGCCCTCGACTGTGGTAAAGTCGGCATCCTGCCCCGCAGGGCGCAGCGTGGCGAGGGTGAGGGCCGCTTCGGGGTCCTCATTGGCACGTGTGGCTTTCACAATCTTCATCAGGCCGGGGGTTACATCGGCCTTAACGTCCATATAGCGCTTTTGATCAATGCGGCTGATCTCTGCCAGTTTTGGCACCGGGGTGCGGGTGATGAAGTTGGACAGCGGGATCAGCCCTTCGCGTGTGCGCACTTTGAGCGTGTCCAGTGTGGACAGCAGCCGGTCTTCTTCCGGCAGGCGCACGCGGATTTCGATCTCCTCGTCCGAGGTATCTACCCGCATGGTGTCCAGCAGCAAACCGCGTGTGACAAGCTGCACCATCGCCCCGACACTCAGCACATCCGCGCCGTATTGGCCGGCCTTTTCGACGTCCACGTCGATCTGCCAGTCGATGCCGGGCAGGGGGCGCGTGTCTTCGATCAGGGTCAGGCCGGGCACCGTGTTGAAATGGTCGCGCGCCATGGCGGTTGCGGCAACGAGATCGTCAAAACGGTCGCCTTTGAAGCGCATATGCACGGGCTTGCCAGAAGCGGGTCCGCGGTCCAGTGACAGCACTTCGATCTTGATGCCGGGGATGTTTGACAACTGCTCTGTCAATTCGGCAATCACGATATCGCCGTCCAGTTCGGGGCGCAGCGCGCGGTCTTCCCACGGGATGGTTTCTATCTGGATCTGGCCGATCAGGTCCTTGGGCGCTTGGGAGCCGCCTGTATTGCTGTCCAGCCCGCCTTCACCCGCAAAGGCAAAGGCCGTCGCGATACCGGGGTGCTCCAGCACAACTGCTTCGGCTTCGCGCAGCAGATCATCCTTTTCGGGCAGGGACATGTTGCCCCGCGCCAGTACATAGACAATCGCCTGCTCAGGCTCGGATTCGACAAAGAACTCAACCCCTTTGGAGTTATTGGAAAAGAAGATCAGCGTGGTGCCGACAAAGACAAACACGATCCCGCAAGAGACCAGCGGCATCACCGGATTGCCCGCGATAAATTCGATCGCGCGGCCAAAGGGCGAGCGCTGATAGCCTGACCGGATGCGGTCCGGCTCTTTGCGAAACAGTCTGGAGGCCAGCCAGCGGCCGCCCTGACCCAGTCGCGTGAGCACTGCAAAGAGCGCCAGCAGGAACAGCATGAAACCGCCCAAGGCCACCAACAGCACCACAGCACCGATGACCACAAAGGCAAAGACCTTGACGAAAGTGGGCACAACAGAGGTCAGCAGGTCCAACCCGTCCATGGATGCAAACTGCGCACCGATCCAGCCAAACAGCGTGCCACTGCCCAGCAGGGCCATGGCGGGAAACAGCATCACAAATGCGGCGGGAAACAAGGCAAGGTGCAGATACCATGGCAGGGCGGCGATCCGCTCCATATTATCGGCCATCCAGCGCTCCAGCCGCCCTGTTACACCCCCCATCACGGGCAGATAGACAAGCGCCACTACCAAAGATGCCGACAGAACAAAGATGAGCGTGACAGGCAACATGCCCATAAATTCACCCGGTACACCCGGCCAGAATAACATGGGCAGGAAGGCACAAAGCGTCGTCGCGGTAGAGGAAATGACAGGCCAGAACATCCGCTTGGCCGCTGTCACATAGGCTTGCATCGGCCCTGTGCCATTCTGCTGTTCCTGATCGGCGTATTCGACAACCACAATCGCACTATCCACCAGCATGCCCACGGCCAGAATGAGGCCGAACATCACGATGTTCGAAATAGAGATGCCCATCAGCGCAAGGAAGGCAAAACACAGTAGAAAAGATGTAGGAATCGCAAATCCGACCAACAGGGCGGCACGGATGCCCAGCGCTGCCAGCACCACAATCATCACCAGCGCGATGGCCGTGAACACCGAGCCCAGCAACTGCTGCACCATGCTGTTGACCACACGGCTCTGGTCATTGGAGGTGCCGACCTCAACGGCTGCCTTCAATTCGTCCGGCCATTGCGCCGCACTCTGCGCGACCAGCACCTTAACGGCTGATGCGGTCTCGATCAGGTTGAAACCTTTGCGTTTTACCACCTGAAGGGCCATCGAGGGTTGACCGTCAAAGCGGGCAGTGCCCAAGCGGTCCTCGAAGGTCAGATTGATTTCCGCCAGATCCCCCAGCGTAACCACGCGGTCACCGTTGGTCTTGACCGGCAGATTATAGACATCGCGCGGCTCGTCAAAGCTGGAGGGGATCTTGACTGAAAACGCACCGGTTGCGCTCTCGATCTCGCCCGCTGCGATCAGCTGGTTGTTGTTCTGGACCGTCGCGATCAGCTCGGCTGCGGTGACGTCATAGGCCTCCAGCTTGAGCGGGTCGATCAGCACTTCCAGCATCTCGTCGCGGTTGCCGGCGATGCCAGCCTCCAACACAGCGTCAAGGCCCTCCAGATCATCCTGCAACTGCTTGGCATAACGCGCCATTGTCCGCTCCGGCACAGGGCCAGTCATGTTCACGATGATGATCGGGAATTCGGAGAAATTGATTTCGTTGATCGAATAGGTTTCGGCCCCTTCGGGAAACTGCGCTTCCGCGGTGCCCATCGCATCGCGCACATCCGCAATGATCGATGTCTTGTCCCAGCCGAATTCAAATTCCAGCGCAAGCCCCGCATAGTTTTCAGCTGCCGTGCCTGTCATCTTTTTCAGGCCGTCCAGATCGCTTAACTCGGTCTCCATCGGTTTGAGCAGCAGTGTCTCTGCATCAGCGGCCGAGATGCCGGGGAAGGGGACCGAGACAAACAGCGCCGGAATTTCGATGTCCGGCTCGCCTTCTTTGGGCAAGGTGGTGTAGGCATAGCCGCCCACAACAAGGCTCAGCACGATAAAGGCCAGCACCATGCGGGCGCGCGAGGCGGCCCAGTCAACGATACCGGTCATTGTTTTTGCTCCCGCCACGTTGGCAGCACCTGCACGCCTTTAACGACGTATTCCTGCCCGACAACAATCACATTCGCTTCCGCTGGCAGGCCGGTGACCCAGATGCCTTTGGCGGTGTCGCGCACAATCTGGACTTCGACAAAATCAACGATGTTATCCTTGTCCACCAGACGCATGCCCAGCGTGCCTTCGTCATTCAGGGTCAGTGCGCTTTGCGGCACCAGATGGGCGTTTGCGCCATCGGACGAAATCAGGATTTCGGCGGTCTGGCCGTCGCGGATTTTCAGGTCGGGGTTGGGAACTTCGATTTCGGTCAGGAACGTACGGGTTTGCGGATCGGCTGAGCGGGAGAGGAAAATCACACGCCCCTGCACATCGCCACCACCAGCTGCCAAACGGGCTCCCGCCATCGCACCGACTTGCACATGGTTCACATCCGTTTCCGGCACAAAACCCACCAGTTTGATCGGGTCGAGCTGGATGATCGTGCCGCACAGCGCCCCCGGTTGCAGCAGTGATCCCAGCTCAGCCGTGTCACTCTCCAACAGGCCGTTGAAAGGCGCCTTGATGACCAGACGCTCCAGTTCTTTCTGCGCCCCCGCAACAGCGGCTTGTGCTGCCTCGATGCCGGAGCGGGCTGCGCGCAGGCCCGATTGGGCCGAGCTGACACCGGCCTCGGCAGTGGCCACAGCCGCATCCGAGCTGGCAACCCGTGTGGTCGATGCAAACCCGTCCTCCTTCAGACGCGACGAGGCGTTCTGGTTGATCTTGGCTTCGTCCAGCCGCGCCTTCGCTTCTTGCACGCGCGCTTCGGCTTCTGGCACGCGGGATTCCGCTTCGGCCAATTGTGCACGGGCCTGCGCCAGTGCCGAACCGCGTGTGCCTTCGTCCAACTGGCACATGATCTGCCCGGTCTCGATCTGCGCGCCTTTACGCAGGGGCGGGGAGATCACGATGGCGGATGTCTCGGCACGGACGTCAACCTGACGGGCGGCAGCGGTCTGGCCGCGCAACACAACCGCGCTGTCGATATTTTGGGCGATCAGCTTTTCCACCACAACCTTCACGCGTTTTTCCGCGACAGATTTTGCGGCGGCACCGGCTGTAGCCAGTTCTTCTTCGGGCTGTGCCGCTTCGGCGTTGCCGCCGAATAGACCTATCAGCGTAGGCCGCTCCAGAATCGCCATGTAGAGAATTACGGCCATCGCAATTGCAGCCAGAACAGGAAAGATACGCATTTTAAGCCTCATCAGGTCAGCGCAAGCAGGGGCCCCTCACGGCAGGTGCGGGACCGGTAACTCGCCTTTTGCTTGTATGTAGTGCAATGAAACTGAACTGCCCAGTTCAGAATGCACTTTTTTACAGGTTTTCCGCAGATGCTTTTGTGTGTGCGCATGGGTGCCCATTCCGCCGACGGTTGGCTTGGGACTTGGCTTGCACCTGCTGCTTCGTTAAGAGGGGCGAAACAGGATTGGCAGAGGCGAGAGCGCAATGAGCAATACCGACGGATTCGTTCAGGAAGTCACAGACGAGCTGCGCCGCGACCAGATGGTCGCCAAGCTCAAACGCTATGGCTGGATCGGTGTGGTTGCCGTGCTGGCAATTGTCGGTGGGGCCGCGTTCTCGGAGTACCGCGATGCCCAGCAACGTGCGCAGGCCGAAGGGCTGGGCGATGCTGTTCTGGCAGCACTCGACGCCACTGATGCAACAGCGCGCGCCGCCGCCCTGACAGGTATCGAGGCCCCCGCGCCGCAAGCGGGCGCCGTATTGTCCTTGCTTACCGCTTCCGAGCAGGTTTCGGCAGGGGATTTGGCAGGCGCTATCGCAAATCTTGACGCCGTTGCACTGAATGCGGAAATTCCACAGATGTACCGCCAGATTGCGCAATTCAAAGCACTGACCTTGCAGGTCGACACGTTGGATGCGGCCACGCGCAAGCAGGGTTTCGAAGCGCTGAACGGGGCGGGTGGTGCGCTGAGACTGCTCGCACAAGAGCAACTGGCGCTGATTGCCATTCAGGAAGGCGACACCGCCACCGCGATTGAAACCTATCAGGCCGTCCTAAACGATGCGCAGGTCACACCGGACTTGCAACAACGGGCATTGCAGGTGATTGTAGCCTTGGGTGGGGAGCCTGATCTGACTGGCGCACCCGCAGACGACAGTAACGGATAGAGTTGCCGCTGCACGGTCCACAATACAAGGACCGACAAGCGAAGCGCAGACCAGAGTGAGCAGGCCATGACCGAGACAGATTTTTCCTTGCACAGCAAACGCCGCCCCGTGACGCCACGAAGCATGGTGTTGGCGCTGTTTGGTGCCGCGACACTGCTGACGGCCTGCACCGATCCGGAACTTATTTTGCCGAGTGCGCGCGAAGACATCCGGTCTGTCTTACAGTCCGAGGATGGCAGCGCAGATACATTTGCGGGCAACTTCAGCCGCGCCATTTCACTCCCCGCCGCGCGGGTGAATGCCGACTGGACACAGACCACAGGCACTGCTGCCACACGGATCAGCCATCCCGCGTTGGGCAGCAACCTGACGCTGGCTTGGGCCGCGAACATCGGGACAGGCGACAGCCGCAAATACCGGATCACCGCAGACCCGGTTGTGGCTGCGGGCCGTATCTTTACGCTGGACGCGCAATCTATTGTGACGGCGACCTCTACGTCAGGCGGGACGCTCTGGCAGGCCGATCTGCGCCCCAAGCGGGATCAGGCAGGGGATGCCACGGGCGGTGGCCTCGTCGTGGCAGGGGATACGGTTTATATATCGATCGGCTACGGCGTTCTGGCGGCTCTTGATGCGGCTACAGGGGCTGTGCGCTGGACCCAGCAGCTGGATGCCAGCGGCTCGGGTACGCCCACCGTGTCCGGCGATCTGGTTTATGTGACAGCGGGTGACAACACAGGCTGGGCGATCAACCGCCGTGACGGCACTGTGGAATGGCAGATTGGCGCCTCTGATGACACCAACAATATTCTGGGCGCTCCGGCACCGGCGCTGACCGATGATCTGGCAATATTTGCCTTCGGGTCGGGCGAAGTGCAGGCCGTGTTCCGCCGTGGCGGTTTGAGCCGCTGGGACGCTTCTGTTCTGGGTAAACGCCCGGGGCGTGCGTTCAGCAATGTGTCGGATGTGACCGCAGCGCCGGTTGTATTGGGGAATCGGGTTTACTTGGGCAACCAGTCAGGCCGCATTGTGGCATTGGATGTCGATTCTGGTATGCGCATCTGGTCCGCGCGCGAAGGGGCCACTGGCCCCGTCTGGCCCGCAGGTGATAGCATTTTCGCGGTCAGTGACCTGAATGAGTTGCTGCGCCTTGATGCGGCAGACGGATCAAAAATCTGGGGCGCCGAACTTCCCAATTTCACCGATCGCAAGCCCAAGAAGCAGGGTCGCGTTGTGCCTCACCATGGCCCGATTGTGGCAGGTGGCCGCGTGATCATTGCCTCTGGCGACGGTGTACTGCGCAGCTTTGATCCCAAAAACGGCGCGCTGGTCGGCTCCGTCGAGATTCCGGGTGGTGCGACAACAGCCCCCGTTGTCGCCGGACAGACCCTCTATGTGGTGACCGCCAAGGGGCAATTGCTGGCCTACCGCTAAGGCACCAGAACAGACAGGGCTTTCGCAGCAGCGTTCTTTGCGCTATTGCGCGGGTCTAACGCCGTTTCGGAGCCTTCCTGATGTCCTTCTCCCTCGCTATCGTGGGCCGCCCCAATGTGGGCAAATCCACGCTGTTCAACCGCCTTGTTGGCAAGCGCCTTGCGTTGGTAGATGACCAACCCGGTGTCACGCGCGACCTGCGCGAGGGGGCCGCACGGCTGGCCGATCTGCGCTTTACCGTCATTGATACCGCCGGTCTGGAAGACGTCACCGACGACAGCCTTCAGGGGCGCATGCGCCGCCTGACCGAGCGCGCGGTGGATATGGCCGATGTCTGCCTGTTTATGATTGACGCGCGTACAGGCATCACACCGACCGATCTGGTATTTGCCGATATCCTGCGTAAACGCGCCACACATGTTATTCTGGCCGCCAACAAGGCCGAAGGTGCCGCTGCTGATGCCGGCGTGATCGAGGCGTATTCTCTGGGTCTGGGCGAGCCGATCCGCCTCTCCGCAGAGCACGGCGAGGGCCTGAACGACCTGTACACCCATTTGATGCCGCTGGCTGATGCCTTTTTCGAAAAAGCCCGCGATGACGCGCCCGAAGTTGATGTAGATGTCAGCGACGAGGATGAAGACGAAGACGCCGTACGGGTGCCGACCAAGTCGAAGCCCTTGCAGGTTGCGGTTGTTGGCCGCCCGAACGCGGGTAAGTCCACGCTGATCAACCAGATCGTCAAAGAAGACCGCCTGCTGACCGGACCGGAGGCGGGGATTACCCGCGATGCCATCTCGTTGATGACAGATTGGGCCGGACCGGATGGCGTTCCCGTGCCGATGCGTATCTTTGATACGGCGGGCATGCGCAAAAAGGCCAAGATTCAGGAAAAACTGGAAAAACTCAGCGTCAGTGACGGCTTGCGTGCGGTCAAGTTTGCCGAAGTGGTTGTGGTGCTGCTGGATGCGGAAATTCCGTTTGAACAGCAGGATTTGCGCATTGCCGATCTGGCAGAGCGGGAAGGCCGCGCCGTTGTGATTGCCGTCAACAAATGGGACGTCGAGGAGGATCGTCAGAACAAACTGAAAGAGCTCAAAGAGAGCTTTGAGCGTCTGTTGCCGCAACTGCGTGGTGCCCCGCTGATTACTGTCTCTGCCAAGACAGGGCGCGGTCTGGACCGGTTGCACCAAGCGATTATGCGCGCCTACGAGATGTGGAACCGCCGTGTGACCACCGCCCAGCTGAACCGCTGGCTGGCGGGAATGATGGAGGCGCACCCGCCACCGGCCCCTCAGGGTAAACGGATCAAGATGAAGTATATGACACAGGCCAAAACCCGTCCGCCGGGCTTTGTGGTGATGTGTAGCCATCCTGATAAGGTGCCGGACAGCTATAGCCGCTATCTGGTAAACGGTTTGCGGGTCGACTTTGATATGCCCGGTACGCCCATTCGCCTCTGGATGCGGGGCCAGTCCGATGCCAACCCGTTTAAGGGCCGCAAGAAGGCGCCGCCGTCAAAATTGCGTAAACACACCGCGAACAACAAGCGCAGGGATTAAGGGCGAGCGCCGAATTTTTCAAAAATTCGGGTTGCTCTACCGTCCCGCGCGCCATGCGTTGAAGGTGGGGATCAGCATCGCCGCAGCTCCACCGCCAGCCAATGCCGCAACAGTCGCGTTGGTTCCGGCATTTTGCACAACAACAGCCACCAATGCCCAGATCACGGCGATGCCGTAGCTGGGCACGCGTCCCAGTTGGCTTTGCACACCCGACGCAAGAACCAGCGCCAGAAATATCGCTGCGATTGCTGCTGTTGTACTGTCCACATAGCCATATCCGGCCAGCAGCAGCCCCAATGACACACAAGACGCGGCACTCAACCAACCTGCATAAAGGCCCAGCGGTAGCGCGGCCGCCCATTTATCGTGAAGGGGACTGCGAAAAAGGGCCATCAGCGCGGTGATCAGCATCACCCAGATCAGAACCGAGGCCCAAACAGGGCTGGCAACAGCCACAGCCAGCCAGATTGCGCCCACCGCCAGAGACGGGATCAGGGCAAGGCGCATGGGATGCCAGGCAGCATCCTCACGCCGCTTCCACAGGCCATAGCCCATTCCCCCGATCAGCCACAGATAGATCACGCCCCAGATGGCAAAGGCATAGCCTGCGGGCTGAACCGGCGGATTGTCTTGCGGTACAGGGAATTGATTTGGGTCAAATCCCCCGAAATCCTGAACAAATGCGGGAGAGATCGCAAACAGGATGGTAAGAATAAACACGAAAATCGAGGCTGCGGTGCGTGACATTGGGACCTTTCTGGTCAAAACTGTGTGTTGCTAAGCGACATATAGCACAAAGGATTTTTACCAATGGCACGGATCGCTATTTTTTTGCGACGGGACATGGAACAGTCCGACAATGAAGCAGCCCACCCATGTGGTGCGCCTGTTTCAAAAGACGCGGCGCACCAATGCCCAACACACCCATTATTTTGAAGGTGTCGGCACAGGCGTTGACGAGGCGGGGTTCTTCGGGAAATCCCTGCTTAAACAATCCTTGATGAAAGTCGGGGGGCGGGGCTTTTAGCTGGGGTCTGAACGACAACATCAAACAAGCCTATGCAGCGCTCTGCGCGGAATACGAGGCGGGTGACGAGATTTTTATCTTCGGCTTTTCGCGTGGCGCCTATACGGCGCGCTCGCTTGCGGGGATGATCCGGAAATGCGGTATTGTGGCTGATCCGACGCCTGCCAATCTGGATAAGGCCTTCACGCTCTACCGCAAACCCGGCGTCGAGAACCACCCGGACGCGCTGCACGTCATGCAAGCGCGGCGCACACTGTCGCCGCGTTTCGGCACGTCCCAAGCAGATATGAATTGGCGGTTGGTTACGCCGTGGAACAGCGACAATGGCCCGATGCACAAGGTTGATATCACCTATCTGGGGGTTTGGGATACGGTCGGCTCGCTGGGGATTCCCGCGCTACTGCTGGGGGCTGTCGCCAATCTATGGAACAGCAAATACCGCTTTCACGACACGCTGCTCAGTTCGATGGTTAAATCGGCGCGCCATGCAGTGGCACTGGACGAGCGGCGTGTGTTCTACAAGCCCGCCCTTTGGGACAATCTGGAAGCGTCGCGGGGGCACGAGGGCCTGAACAAAGGCGACCGGAGCGAGAAGCGTCCCTACCAGCAGGTCTGGTTTACCGGCACCCATGCGATTGTCGGTGGCTCTGCGCCCAAGGCGCGCGCGCTGACGGGACAATCGCTGCAATGGATCGCCGAAGGCGCGCAGGCCGCGGGACTTGAAATTGAGATGGCAGACCTGCTGGACCGTGTCCCTGATCCGTTGGCCAACAGCCACACCTTGGACCAACCGCCGCCGCTCTATACTGTGGCGGGCAATCTGCTGGAATGGCGGCGCGGGCCGGGGCATGCGGTCGATTTGCACCTCAGTGCAGTAAAGCGCGTAAAGGCGCGGCGCGACTATCGCCCCCGTTCACTCAAAAATCTGATGCCAGAGCTGTTCGGAGGGGAGCCGATAGGCAAGCCTGTGCCGAAAGTCGAAGGGCCGGGGCGCTAGGCCCCGACCGCGCAAATCACACCAATGTGCCGTCGAGGGCCAGCGTGGTATTGCCGCCCAGATAGGGGGCTAGAACTGCAGGCAGCACCACGGTGCCGTCTTCCTGCTGGCCGTTTTCCAACACAGCAATCAGGCAGCGCCCGACGGCAAGGCCGGACCCGTTAAGTGTGTGCACAAATTGCGGCTTGCCGCCCTCGGCAGGCTTGAACCGCGCATTCATGCGGCGCGCTTGAAAATCACCTGTGGTCGAGACCGAGCTGATCTCGCGGTAGGCATTCTGGCCGGGCAGCCAGGCCTCGATGTCATAGGTGCGGCGCGCGCCAAAGCCCATGTCACCTGTGCACAGGATGATGGTGCGGTAGGGCACACCCAGCTTTTCCAAAATCCCTTCGGCACAGGCCAGCATGCGCTGCTGCTCGGTATCTGATTCTTCGGGCAGCGTGATCGAAACCATCTCGACCTTTTCAAACTGGTGCTGGCGCAGCATGCCTGTGGTGTCACGGCCCGCCGATCCGGCTTCCGAGCGGAAGCACAGCGTGTGCGATGTCATCCGGCGCGGCAAATCGGACGCTTCCAGCGTGTCATTTGCCACCGTGTAGGTCAGCGGCACTTCGGACGTAGGCACCAGCCACATGCCATCGGTGGTGCGATAGCTGTCTTCACCGAACTTTGGCAACTTGTCGGTGCCATACATGGCATCGTCGCGGACCAGCACGGGAGAGTTCACTTCCGTCAGGCCGTTTTCATCCACATGGGTGTCGAGCATAAACTGCGCAAGCGCGCGGTGGATACGGGCAACACCGCGTTTCAACATCACAAACCGCGCGCCGGAGGTTTTTGCAGCCGTCTCGAAATCCATTGATGCGGTGACACTGTCCAGATCGTAGTGTTCGCGTGGCGTGAAGGCGAAGCTGGGCACATCGCCCCAGCGCTTGATCTCGATGTTTCCTGCCTCATCAGCACCGTCCGGTACATCATCGGCAGGAATATTCGGTATGCGGGCCAACATATCGGTGAGCTTGGCATCCAGCTCTTTCGCTTCGGTCTGCATCGCGGCCACTTCGGCCTTCTTTTCAGAGACCAATGCGCGTAGCCGTTCGAATTCGGCATCATCGCCTTTGGCTTTGGCCGCTCCTACGTCTTTGGACGCCGCATTCTGCTCGGCCTGAGCGGCCTCTGCTGCCTGAATTTTGCCGCGCCGCTCGCTGTCCAGTGCCAGAATGGCCGAGGACAATGCCGCATCACAGCGCCGCGCCAGAGCTGCGTCAAAGGCATCGGGGTTTTCGCGTATGGCACGAATGTCATGCATGGGTCTGTCCTCGTTTAAATGAATCGTATGGGCCGCGTTATGGCCGATTATTTCACCACAGAATAGAGGGGGGTGGAATGCGGCTGCGAAATCTCTGGCAAAGACCGGTTTCTGGCACCACAGCGCCTTGCAAAGCGCTGCCCCCGCGCATAGGTTCTGGCCAACTTCAGATAGCGGGGCACGGCCCCCACGACCCATATAAAAGGACTATCCCATGTCAGGCATCGAGCAATTCATCCCGCTGATCCTTATCTTTGGTATCATGTATTTCCTGCTGATCCGCCCGCAGCAGAAAAAGCTGAAAGATCATCAGGCGATGGTTGCTGCCCTGCGTCGCGGGGATCAGGTGATCACGCAAGGCGGGATCATTGGCAAAGTGGTCAAGGTCAAGGAAGATGGTGAAGTCGAGGTCGAGATTGCCGATGGCGTTAAGGTTCGCGTGATCCAGTCGACGATTGCCAGCGTGATCAGCAAGACCGAACCAGCCAAGTAATCCTACTCAGACGACAATACAAAAGGCGGGCGGTTTATGCTCCAGATATCCGTATGGAAACGCATCGCCATCTGGCTGACATGTGCTGTCGGTCTGTTGCTGGCAATGCCAAACGCGTTTTACACGCCTGTTGAGCAGCATAATGATGCCGTGAAAGCGATCGAGCTGTCGGGAAGCACACCCGAGCTTGAGGCGCAGCGTGCCTTGTGGCCGGATTTCCTGCCCAACGGGCTGGTAAACCTCGGGCTTGATTTGCGCGGCGGTGCACACCTGCTGGCCGAGGTCCGCGTGACGGATGTCTATGCCGCGCGGATGGAGGCAATGTGGCCCGAAGTCCGCGACGCCCTGCGCGGCCTGACGCCGGTCCGCCGCCAAGATGCCGCGGATGGCGAGCTGAAAGTCCGCTTGAGTGATCCTGAAAAGATGACCGAGGCGCTGGCGGTTGTGCGCGGTCTTGCGCGCCCCGTGCAAACCCTGACCGGCGCAGGGGCCAACGACATCGAGATTGCGGGCGACACAGGTGTGATCACCGTTGTCCTCTCCGCCGCAGAGAAAGCCGCGACCGACGAGCGGACGATGCAGCAATCGCTGGAAATCATTCGCCGCCGTATCGACGAAGTCGGCACGCGTGAGCCGACAATCCAGCGTCAGGGTACTGACCGTATTCTTATTCAGGTGCCCGGCATCGGTTCCGCCGCCGAGCTGAAGGCGATCATCGGCACAACAGCACAACTGACGTTTAGTCCTGTGGTCAGCCGCACCACGGATGGCACGACAAATCCGGGCGTCGGCAACAAAGTTATCCCCTCGCTGGACGAGCAGGGACTATTTTATGTGGTCGAGAGTGCACCTGTTGTGACAGGTGAAGAGCTGGTCGATGCACAGCCCAGCTTTGACCAGAACGGCGCGCCCGCTGTCAGCTTCCGCTTTAACACCACAGGCGCGCGCAAGTTTGGTGACTACACGGCCGAGAACATCGGCTCGCCCTTCGCGATTGTGCTGGATGACGAAGTGGTAAGCGCGCCCACAATCCAAAGCCATATTCCCGGTGGTTCCGGCATTATCACAGGCAACTTTGATGTTGAGGAATCCACCCGCCTTGCGGTGTTGCTCCGCGCTGGTGCCTTGCCTGCCAAGCTCGACTTCCTTGAGGAGCGGACAATTGGTCCGGAGCTGGGCCAAGACAGCATCGACGCAGGCAAAGTGGCCACGATGGTGGCTTTTGCCTTGGTGCTGTTCTTCATGTGGGCCGCCTACGGGTTGTTCGGCATCTTCGCCAACATCGCCCTGATTATCAACGTCGGTTTGATGTTTGGCCTGCTGAGCCTAATCGGCGCCACGCTGACCCTGCCGGGTATTGCTGGGATTGTGTTGACGGTGGGTATGGCCGTAGACGCCAACGTGCTGATTTTCGAGCGTATCCGCGAGGAAGCAGCCACGGCCAAAGGGCCTGCGCGTGCGATTGCACTGGGCTATGAAAAAGCGCTCAGCGCTATTCTGGATGCCAACATCACGACCCTTATTACGGCTGTGATTCTTTTTGCGATGGGTTCAGGCCCTGTGCGCGGTTTTGCCATCACGCTGGGGCTGGGGATTATTACATCCGTCTTTACGGCAATTTTTGTAACACGTCTGATGGTGGTCATCTGGTATGAACGCCGCCGTCCCAAAACGATAGAGCTTTGATATGCGCCTCAGACTTGTAAAACAGAACACCAACTTCGATTTTTTTACCCGCTGGAAGCTGTGGCTGGGGATTTCGGGCCTGATGATGGTGGTGGCTTTTGCTTCCTTCCTGCTACAGGGCCTGAACTATGGTATCGATTTTCGCGGCGGGACGACCATCCGCACCGAAAGCCCGCGCCCTGTGGTGATCTCGGAATACCGGGATGCCATCGGTACGCTGGAGCTGGGCGATATCACCATCACCGAAGTGTTTGACCCGAATTTCGGTCCAGAGCAGAACGTGGCAATGATCCGAATTCAGGCACAGGACGAGCAGGAAGCGGTCACAACGGAGCTGATCGAAGCTGTTGAAGGCGCGCTGAAAACCGCACGTCCCGATATCAAGTTTATTTCGGTTGAATCTGTTGGCCCCAAAGTTTCGGGCGAGCTGATCAACACTGCGATCATCGCTGTTGTTTTGGCCATCAGTGCTGTTCTGGTCTACATCTGGCTGCGGTTCGAGTGGCAATTCGCTGCGGGTGCCGTGCTGGCGCTGATCCACGATGTGATCCTGACAATCGGTGTCTTCTCCGAAGTGCAAATCCGTTTTGACCTTGCGATTATTGCGGCCTTGCTCACCATCGTCGGTTATTCGCTGAACGATACCGTGGTTGTCTTTGACCGCGTGCGTGAAAACCTGCGCAAATACAAAAACCGCCCCCTGAAAGAAGTCTTGAACCTGTCAATCAACGAGACACTGAGCCGGACTTTCATGACATCCTTCACCACTTTGCTGGCGCTGATCGCTCTGTTTGTGCTGGGCGGCGACGTGATCCGCGGATTTGTATTTGCGATGATCTGGGGCATTATTGTCGGGACGTACTCCTCGATCTTCGTAGCGACAGCTGTGCTGCTCTATTTCGGGGTCAAGCGCGACTGGTCCAAGCCGGATGCAAATGCAGGCAATCAATACGCCAACATAGATGCCTGATATACTGGCTGCAGCCTTTGCGACCCAAGGGCTGGTCTGGCTGGTAGCTGCGGTTTGCGTTGCAGGGCTGGTGCGTGGCTTTGCCGGTTTCGGCTCTGCAATGGTGATTATGCCTGTCGCCAGCTCGGTCTTGTCACCGGTAGAGGCGGTTATATTCCTTGTCGCGACAGAACTGGTAGGCCCGCTGCCTAATGCGCGTGCGGCGTGGCGCGAAGGTGCGCCGCGGGACGTGGGGCTGCTGGTGATCGGTGCCATTCTGGCCCTGCCTTTGGGCGTCTGGGCACTGAGCAAGATGGACGCGACGTTGTTTGGCTGGGTTGTGTCGGCCAGCGTGATTACCTTGCTGGGGCTGACCGTCGCAGGCTGGCGCCTAAAAGGCGCGCTCACGCGGCGGTTGACCATCTTTGCGGGGGCCTTGGGCGGCTTTATGACTGGCTTTGCAGGCATTCCCGGCCCGCCTGTGATCATGCTCTATATGGCCAGTTCTTTGCCAGCGGCGGTGATCCGCGCGAATTTTCTGCTCTATCTGGTGGCGCTTGACCTGCTGCTGTTTGTGCTGCTGACCCTGCTGGGCATGATGAACTGGTCCATCGTGGTGCTGGGCCTTTTGGTGGGCATCCCCAATCTGATCGCTAACGTGGTGGGTGCGCGTCTATTTGACCCAGCCGCCGAGCGTGTTTTTCGCAACGTGGCCTATCTCGTCATTGCGGCATCGGCTATTGTCGGCCTGCCGCTCTGGAAAGGATGACCGATGCGCCTGAATGAGATTGTCTTTAACGATGCCAAGCCTGTTGAAGGCTACGGCCCCGGATTCTTCCGCATTGGCGGGCAGGTCATTCACGGCGCTGTAATCACCGCACCCTCCGGTACCCGCACATGGAGCGGCTTTGATGACGTGGATGCTTTGACAGCTTTGGTATCGGAAACAGACGTAATCTTTATCGGAACCGGAGCCGAGATAGCGCACCTGCCGCGCGGCCTGCGCACGCGCTTGGAAGAGGCAGGTGTCGGGGTTGAGGCAATGGCATCCCCCGCAGCGGCCCGCACCTATAACGTTTTGCTGAGTGAAGGCCGCCGCGTGGCCCTCGCCATGCTGCCGATCTAGCACGATGGAGCTACGCCTGTCAGATATCGCGGTTGCACGCGGCGGCGTTCCGGTGCTGAGCGGGGTCAGTTTTACGCTGACCGCAGGCGCTGCGATGATTTTGCGCGGGCCCAACGGATCAGGCAAAACCACGCTGCTGCGCACCATTGTAGGACTGCAACCGCCCCTTGCGGGCAAAATTGAAGGCGCCGCAGACACGGTGGCCTATGCGGGGCATGCCGACGGTCTCAAGGCGATGCTGAGCGTGGCAGAGAACCTGACCTTCTGGGCGGCGGTCTACGGACGCCGAGACATTGATGCCGCACTTGAGGCTTATGCGCTTGCCCCGCTGGCCGACCGTTTAGCCGGAACGCTGTCAGCGGGTCAGAAACGCCGCGCGGGGCTTGCACGCCTGATGGTGACAGGGCGGCCAATCTGGGTGCTGGACGAGCCGACAGTTTCGCTGGACGTTGATGCGGTAAAGCTGTTCGCGGATGCAGTGCGTGCGCATTTAAGGGCAGGGGGCATGGCGCTGCTGGCCACCCATATCGACCTTGGGCTGACCGATGCCCAAGTGCTGGATGTGACCCCGCTGCGGGCCGCCCCGACCGCGCTTCACGGCGCCAGCGACGAGGCGTTCTTGTGATTGCCCTGCTGATCCGTGATCTGCGGCTTGCATTCCGCGCAGGCGGCGGCTTTGGCCTCGGCCTTGCGTTTTTCCTGATCCTTGTTGTGCTTGTCCCCTTCAGCGTGGGACCGCAGAGCGCGCTGCTGTCCTCTATCGCGCCGGGTGTGTTGTGGCTGGGCGCACTGCTGGCCTGCCTGCTGTCTCTCGACCGTCTGTTGGCGCTGGATTTCGAGGATGGCACGCTGGATGTGTTGGCCAGCGCCCCGTTGCCGCTTGAGGCTGCCTTGGCCGTAAAAGGGTTCGCCCATTGGATCACCACGGGCCTGCCGCTGGTGATTGCCGCACCCTTTCTGGGTGTCCTGCTCAACCTGCCGCCCGAAGGCTTTGGCTGGCTGGTAATCTCGCTGATGCTGGGCACGCCGGCCCTTTCGATGATCGGCTGTTTCGGGGCTGCCCTCACCGTGGGGATCAAGCGTGGTGGCTTGCTGATGTCGCTGCTGGTACTGCCGCTCTATGTGCCTACGCTGATCTTCGGGGCAGAAGCCGCGCGGCGCGGGGCCATCGGTATGGATGTTGAGACGCCGCTGTTCCTGTTGGCGGGCATCAGCCTCGGCTCGCTTGCCTTGCTACCCTTTGCCGCCGCTGCCGCCTTGCGAATGACAATCCGGTGATCCGCACCTTGCCCATTGAGCCTTTACTAACGGAGTATTAAAACCCTGCTATGTCCATTTGGAAATACGCAAACCCTGTCAAGTTTCTAGCGCTCAGCGCGCGCGTGCAGCCCTTTGCCTGGGCCGCCGCTGCGATAGGTATTATCGTTGGCCTCGGATGGGGGTTTTTTGCAACGCCTGATGATTTCCGCCAAGGCTCTACCATCAAGATCATCTATATCCATGTGCCTGCCGCGTGGATCGCGATTAACGCGTGGATCATGATGCTGATTGCCTCGTTGATCTGGTTGGTGCGCCGCCATCACGTCAGCGCCTTGGCCGCCAAGGCCGCCGCCCCGGTAGGGCTGGTGATGACCGTGATTGGTCTGGTCACGGGCGCTGTCTGGGGCCAGCCGATGTGGGGAACGTGGTGGGCGTGGGACCCGCGCCTGACATCCTTCCTGATCCTGTTTTTGTTCTATCTGGGATACATCGCCCTTTGGGAAGCCGTGGAGGACCCCGACACCGCCGCTGATCTCACCTCTGTCCTGTGCCTCGTCGGCTCGGTCTTTGCGCTGATGTCGCGTTACGCGGTGCTGTTCTGGAGCCAGGGTTTGCACCAAGGAGCGACCCTGAGCCTTGATAAGGAAGAGAACATATCGGATGTATTCTGGCAGCCGCTGGTGCTGTCAATTGCTGGCTTTACCTTGCTGTTTCTGGCGCTGGTTCTCTATCGCACGGGCACTGAAATCGCACTTCGCCGCACCCGCGCGCTGAATGTTAGACTGGACAAAACAACATGATGCCCGATCTTGGAAAATACGCCACCGAAGTGCTGAGCGCTTATGGCATCACCCTGGGCCTGATGGCTGTGCTGCTGGTTCTGAGCACACAGCGCGGCCGCAAAGCCCGCACCGCCCTGCGCCGCGCAGAAGAGGAGACGGCACGCCATGGCAAAGTTTAGTCCGTTAATGATGGCGCCACCGTTGATCTTTGGCGCCTTTGTCGCTCTGGCCGTGGTGGGCATGTACCGCGAAGACCCCGAAGGTTTGCCCTCAACATTGGTCGGCCAGTTGGCGCCGGGGGTGCCGGAGGCCGCCTTGCGCGACTTCCCGCAAGCGACGCAAGAGATGCTGGCCAGCGGCGAAGTCACGCTTGTGAACTTCTGGGCCAGCTGGTGCCCGCCGTGCCGCGCCGAACACCCCAAGCTGCTGGAGATGGAGGCCAACGGCCTGAACATCATCGGGATCAATTTCAAAGACACCGAATCCGCCGCCAGCAAATACCTGCGCGACGACGACAGCCCGTTTGCAGCCGTCGGGTTTGACCCGCAGGGGCGTACCGCCATCGACTGGGGCGTCACCGCCCCGCCCGAGACATTTATTCTGGACGCAGACGGGGTTGTACTGTTCCGCTTTGCAGGCCCGCTGGTCGGCAGTGATTACGAGCAGCGGTTTCTACCGGCGTTGGAGAAGGCGTTGGGGCGGTAACGCTCCCCCTGGGGTGGCTGGTAGTGATTTTGTGGAAGTCTGCAATGCGGGACAAACCTGACTTTGATGTTGCGAGTCCTAAAGGCTGCTTACGACACTTAGCTGACCTTTCTGACTGCTGCGGCAGTTGGTTTCTTAAGGGCATATTTGCAAAACTTTTCCAGAGATAAGTCGCGTCAAATACGGTCTCTGGCTATCGCATAGTCACATTCTGGCAGTGTGTGTTTAATTTCTCTGATCCGTTGCCCATCTCCGTTTAAGCATGTTCCCAAGGTTAGCCATCGGTTTCAACTCGGCCTCAAGTTCATAGGCGAGATTGAACAATCGCTTTTCTTCCCCAACGGGTGCGATGAGATGACTGCCCACAGGCATTCCGGTGTATGATCCGATTGCACAAGGCACAGACATTGCAGGGCATCCGGCAAAGTTGATGGGTGCCGTATATTGGAGGTGTGTGACCATTTCCGCCGCCAGATCCTCATTCCATGTTCTGTTCCAGGCGCCTTGATCAAGCTTGGGACAGACCGTGGGGGATACGGGGGTCAATAAGATGTCAACCTTTTGGAAAAGCTGTCCAAACACGTCTTGTAGAGATTGAAGGTAGCGCATCGCGCGCTCAATCTGACCTTGGGAAAGATCACGCAGCGCTTCGGCCCCGCTGGCAACAAACGGCGTTACAAGGCCGCTGTCACCGATAGGCTTGCCTGTGCTGGCCTCAAATTTCTTTCACGGGCATGGTTCAATCTAGATGTCGTTTGGGCGTTGAGTTTGGTTCTGGTCGGCGCATTCGGTATTTACTCGGCTTATATGGGCCATTGAGTAGGTATCTTGAGGCTACTTTCATCAAAAAGTGAATATTGGTCTATCGTGTAGAAAAACCACCAACTTTCCGCCCGTTGTTGCCGTCTGTCAGCTGGTCTGTATCAATGACAATGGGGGTCAAAAGCTGCCGTTAGCCGTAAAGGCGCTTAAGGTCCTGTGTGGGCCGGAGCTGTCCATGGCGCGCTCCGTTCGTTAGATGTGAGGCGTTTGCCCAGCATGCAGGCGCGAAGCCGCACTTTACCCGAGGGCTGAGTTGAAACGTTGTCACACCAGCCAGCGCACCAACAGCGGTACGATCAGGCTTGTTAGTAGAGCGTTTAGCGCCATGGCGATGCCAGCGTAGGCCCCCGCCACAGGGTTTACCTGAAACGCGCGGGCCGTCCCGATTCCATGGGCGGCAACACCGACGGCAAAACCTCGCGCCCGCCAGTCGGTAATCCGCAACAAATTCATCAAAGGCGTTACTGCTACAGCCCCGATGATCCCTGTCATAATGACCAAAACTGCGGTCAGCGCAGGAATCCCTCCAATGGCTTCCGAGATGCCGAGAGCTACGGGCGCGGTAGTCGACTTTGGTGCCAGCGACAAAAGGACCTCCATCGGCAGACCAAAGGCACGCGCCAGCAGGATGGCCGAGCCTGCCGCGACAATGGAGCCTACGACTAAAGCTAACATGATCGGTGCTACAGATGTCCGGATTGTGTCCCGATTGTCCCAGAGCGGCAAAGCCAATGCCACCGTTGCGGGACCAAGCAGGAAGTGGATGAATTGAGCACCCTCGAAATAGGTCGAGTAGTCTGTCCGGGTTAACCAGAGGACTGGTGCAATCAGGAGAACCGACAAAAGCACAGGATTTGCCCAAGGTGGGTTACCCAACCGCCGTGCCACACCATCCGCGACCAGATAGGCGAGGATCGTTATGGTGAGCCAAATCAAAGGTGTGGTTGCGAGGTAGCTCCAGAGGCTTGTAACGTCTGTCATGTCGTCCAGCGTTCGGTTACATGCCGAACGCCAATGAACGTTCCAACCGTGGCCAACATAGAGAGCACGGTCGAAAGGATCAGGATAACCAGCAATGCAATCCCGTCACCAGACAAAGCCTCGAGGTTGCCGATCACACCGACACCCGCAGGCACGAAAAGAAAAGACAGATTCGCCAAGATGACCGTGGAGGTCGGCCTGAGCCGTTCAGCAAGTATCGGCATTCTAGTGAGTATCAGCACAAGCAAGGTAAGACCCAGAACCGGGCCGGGCATTGCGAGGCCAAAGCCACGAACGGTCATTTCTCCCAGCAGCTGGCAGCCCAAGAGAAGTCCGAGTGTCTGGAGCATATGTCTTTTCCCCTCAAATGATAATTTAAGTCATCCTGACGCCAAACTCTTTCCAGAGCCAATAGAAAAACTCAGCTCTTTGACACTAAGAGAATGACGCGTCCGTGCAAGAGTTGTCCGACGGCATTATCCCAACGGTGTCGGTGGCTTCGAACTATGACTCTGAAGTTCATTCTGAATAGCTGGCTTAGGGAAGCTGCAGAACGACGCTGAACGCAATATTCAGTTTTTGGTTGGGGTCGGACGTTCTAAGGCAATTTAAGCAGCCGCCCCTTACCCGACCTTCGTGCGCGGCGCAGCATCGGTGACTCTGGGCTCGAAGTCGCCTTTTGCAAGGAAAAAGCCCCCGGTGGATTATCCAGCGGGGGCTTTTCATTAACTATCGATAGACAGACCTATTCAGCAGCAATGCTCTTGTTTGCCAGATCGCGCAGAACGTAGTGCAGCACGCCGCCGTGTTCGATGTATTCAATCTCGATCGCTGTATCGATGCGGCACTTGATAATGATGTTTTTCACATCGCCGTTTGCCATAGTGATGGCGCAAGGCACGTCTTGCAGCGGCTTGATCGTGTCGAGGCCAGAGATGCTGACGGTTTCTTCTCCGGTCAGGCCCAGCGACTTACGTGTATCCCCATTAGTGAACTCGAACGGGATGACACCCATGCCAACAAGGTTGGAACGGTGGATACGCTCAAAGCTTTCCGAGATCACAGCCTTCACACCCAGCAGGGCAGTGCCCTTGGCCGCCCAGTCACGGGACGAGCCCGCGCCGTACTGCTCGCCGCCGAAGATCACCAGCGGTGTGCCCGCTTCCTGATAGGCCATTGCCGCGTCAAAGATCGAGGTCTGCGCGCCATCGGGGCCTTTGGTGTAGCCGCCTTCAATGCCGTCCAGCATCTCGTTCTTGATGCGGATGTTGGCGAAGGTGCCGCGCATCATGACTTCGTGGTTGCCGCGGCGCGATCCGTAGGAGTTGAACTCGCGGGCAGGGACCTGACGCTCTACCAGATACTGGCCGGCAGGGGTATCTGCCTTGAACGAACCGGCAGGGCTGATGTGGTCGGTTGTGATCATGTCACCCAGAACGGCCAGAACTTTGGCATCCACGATGTTGGTGATGACACCCGGTTCCTTGCTCATCCCCTGGAAGTAAGGCGGGTTCTGAACATAGGTAGAGGCGGGCGGCCAGTCGTAGGTTTTCGCGTCTGTGGTTGCCACGTCCTGCCATTTCTCGTCGCCTTTGAAGACGTCCGCATATTTAGTCTGGAACGCTTCGCGGGTCACGGTCTGCTCGACCAGCTCTGCCACTTCTTGGGTGGTGGGCCAGATGTCGCGGAGGTAGACGTCTTTGCCTTCGGGCGTCTGGGCAATCGGATCTGTAGCCAGATTGATGTCCATCGTGCCTGCCAGTGCATAGGCGACAACCAGTGGCGGGGAGGCCAGATAGTTGGCGCGCACATCCGGCGAGATGCGACCCTCAAAGTTGCGGTTGCCCGACAGAACAGATGTGGCAACCAGATCGCCGTCATGGATGGCTTTGCTGATCTCAGGCTGCAGCGGACCGGAGTTACCGATGCATGTGGTGCAACCATAGCCCACAAGGTTGAAACCGATCTTGTCCAGATCCGCCTGCAAATCAGCGGCTTCCAGATAGGCACTGACCACCTGAGAACCGGGAGCGAGCGATGTCTTGACCCATGGTTTGCGGTTCAGGCCGAGGGCCGCCGCTTTGCGTGCGACCAGACCCGCGCCGATCATGACGTAGGGGTTGGACGTGTTGGTGCAAGAGGTGATGGATGCGATCACAACCTTGCCGGATTCCATGGTGTAGTCTTCGCCGTCAACGGCGACTTCTTTGCCCATGTGGCGCTTGAACGTGTCGGACATTTCTTTCGCGAATGCGGCCTTGCCGTCGGTCAGCGCAACGTAATCCTGCGGGCGCTTGGGGCCAGAGATGGCAGGCACAATTGTGCCCATGTCCAGTGTCAGCGTGTCTGTATAGACGGGGGAGTAATCCGCGCCGCGCCACATGCCGTTCTCTTTGGCATAGGCTTCGACCAGGGCGATGCGGTCTTCGTCACGGCCTGTGGTGCGCAGATAACGGAGGGTTTCGCCGTCGATCGGGAAGAAACCACAGGTCGCGCCATACTCGGGCGCCATGTTGGCGATTGTCGCGCGGTCGGCCAGCGGCAGGGTATCAAGGCCAGCGCCGTAGAATTCGACGAATTTGCCGACCACACCTTTGGCGCGCAGCATTTCGACAACCTTGAGCACCAGATCCGTACCCGTAGTGCCTTCCATCATCGCACCTGTCAGCTCAAACCCGATAACTTCGGGGATCAGCATGGAGATCGGTTGCCCCAGCATCGCGGCTTCGGCCTCGATCCCGCCAACGCCCCAGCCCAGAACGGCCATGCCGTTGACCATGGTGGTGTGGCTGTCGGTGCCGACAAGCGTGTCAGGATAGGCTACTTCGGCGCCGTGCTGGTCTTTGTCGGTCCAGACGGTCTGTGCCAGATACTCCAGGTTTACCTGGTGGCAGATGCCGGTGCCGGGGGGCACAACGCGGAAGTTATTAAACGCCTTCTGGCCCCACTTCAGGAATGTATAGCGCTCCATGTTACGCTCGTATTCGCGGTCCACGTTCATCTGGAACGCCCGTGGATTGCCAAATTCGTCGATCATAACGGAGTGGTCGATCACGAGGTCAACAGGGTTCAGCGGGTTGATCTGGTCCGCGTCGCCGCCAAGGGCCACAATTCCGTCGCGCATCGCGGCAAGGTCAACTACGGCTGGAACGCCGGTGAAATCCTGCATTAAAACGCGGGCAGGACGGTAGGCAATCTCGCGCGGGTTCTTGCCGCCTTGCGCGCCCCATTCGGCAAATGCCTTGATGTCGTCCACGGTGACGGTCTTGCCGTCCTCAAAGCGAAGCATGTTTTCCAGTACGACTTTCAACGCGGCGGGCAGATTGGAAAAGTCACCCAATCCGGCTGCCTGTGCCGCGGGGATAGAGTAATATGCGATGGATTGTTTGCCTGCCGTGAGCGTTTTGCGTGCTTTGGCAGTATCCTGACCGACGATGATTGTCATAGGTGGCTCCGAATATGGGGTTTGCTTCTGGGCTAGTTTAGCGCCTCAATGGCCTATATTTCCAAGGGTTTCAACCAAAATCAGACGAATTGTATACCGTTGTACACCAAAATTTTCATAATTCTGCCACAGCGGCCCCGTACACGAGGCTCTCTCGAAACCTTGATTGGTTATTTCAGTCCTGCGCCGCTACCAGTAGGAAATACTCCCATCGCGATTGGAATCACATGCCCCGAGTAACACGCATCCTTACGGCAGGTCTTTTGGGTCTGGGCGCCGTGCTTGCCACCCCATTGGCAGCCGAGCAGCGCCCCGTCGTCGTCGAGCTTTATACGTCCCAAGGTTGTTCCAGTTGCCCGCCTGCGGACAAGATATTTGCAGAGCTTGCTGACCATAGTGACGTGATCGCAATTGCGCTGCATGTTGATTATTGGGACTATATTGGCTGGAAAGACGAGTTCGCGCATCCGGGACATGCTGACCGTCAGCGTGCCTATGCGGCCAAGGCAGGACGCCGCTCGATCTATACGCCGGAAATGGTTGTGAACGGTGAAACCGACATCGTCGGCGCCAAGCCGATGGATCTGTCCAAGGCCATTGCCATGTATAAAGATGCCGGACTGCGCATGGATCTGGATGTGCGCCGCGAGGGGGGGCGGATCAACGTCCAAGGCTCCATTCCTGTTGGCGTTGTGGGGCCGATGGATATTCATGTTCTGCATGTGACGCCGAAGCAAACCACCGAAATCACACGCGGCGAAAACCGCTCCCATACATTTGAATATACCAACATCGGGCACGACCTGAAGCTTGCAGGTACATGGGACGGGCTGAGCCCGCTTGAAATGTCTGTCGATATGTCTGGTGATGATCCGGTTGTCGTCTTGGTCCAACTTGCGGGGGCAGGACCGATAGTGGCTGCAGCGCGGCTGGATTAATCTTGCGGGCGCCAGCGGCGGTGCACCCAAAACCACTGTGCAGGATCAGCTTTGATCCGTTCAGCCAGACTGTCACTGAGCGCCTTTGTCATTGTCATGGCATCTGACGGTAGCACGGGCGCTTCGAGGACCGTCTCGAACGACAAGCCGTCAGGCTGGCGAATGCCATAAAACGGAATGAGCAGCGCGTCATAGCGCAAGGCCAACTCTGCAGCAGAGATGGCGGTATTTGCAGGTTGGCCCAGAAAATCAAACAGGGGTGCGTTGAATACATGCTGGTCAAACAGCAATACAAGCTGCCCACCTTCCTTTAGGTGGCGGACAAAACCTGCCGTGCCACGACGCCCTTGGGGAAAGACGGGGCCACCGAAGGCCTCCATGGTTTTGACGTAGTGTGCGTTGAAGTAGGGGTTTTTCATGTCGCGGTAGAGCCCGCCGATCTTGAGCCCGCGTGCAACAAGTGCGGCACGTGTCGCTTCGTAGTTCCCGTAATGTCCGCTCACCAGAATGATGGGTTTGCCCTGTGCTATGGCAGCCTCAAGTGCGGGCACGCCTTCGCCTGTCAGTTGATTGGTTGCCATTCGGCCAGGAAAATCATCCGACGAGTAATTTTCAATAAAGGTGCGGCCCACATTGTTGAGGCATTGCACGGCAATCTTTTTGCGCTGCGCCAGTGGCATATCGGGCCAGATCAACTCAAGATTATCCAGTGCTCGTCGCCTGTAACCCGCCAGCGGCCCGATCACCCTTTGGACCACCGTGCCCATCAGGCGAACCCGCATGCCATAGGGCAACAACAGCGCCAGCCGGATCAGGCCGACAATGACCAGATTACTGAGGTAGTGACCCCAATCGCGGGTGGTTTTTGTGGATGGAGATGCGGACATAAACGCCTGAAGCAAAATGCATGACCCCCAGACATAGACCCTGTGCTTCAATCCAACAAGAGGTGCAATCATTCAGCTTCGTCCTCGGCTTCTTTGATCAAAACGAGATCGCCGCGCGCCTGCATGTCACGGATGACGGCTACGATCGCAGACATGGCCTCATCGGCATCGGCGGGTTTTATCTTGCCCGCTTCTGCAATGTCCTCGCGGAGCTGGTCTGCCATCCGCCCTGACATGTTTTCCAAAATGAAGTCTCGCGGCGTGGCCAAGCCCGCATCTTCGGCACCTGCCATCGCAGTGAGCAAGGCACCCGGGTCCACCTCGCGCAAGACACGCGGGATGTCACGCGGGGAAATGCGGGCGGGAATGTTGGCGAAGGTGAAAATGGCCTTGCGCACCCGCGTTGCCAGATCTTGATCGGTCTCCTCCAGCCCTGACAAGACGTCATCACGCGTCGGCGTGGAGGAGAAATTGAGGATCGCCCCCAGCCGGTCAGCTGCATGGGTGTCAAAAGCAGGTACCTTTCTGAGGTCCAGCTGGGCAGCGAGTGACAGGCCAATACGCTCGATCGCATCCGGCGTGACGTCGCTGGTCAGTGAAACCGCATAAGTGATCTGCCGTGCTTGGGGTCCCGTCAGGCACCCCAGAAGACCTGCCGCCACAGGTATGGCTAGTTTCGACAGCAAGACGGCAGATACTTCGGTGCTCTCCCGCTCCACAATCGCTTGCAAGTCTTCGTGGGGCAGGGCGCGCAGGCGTTTCCACGGATCACCTGCGGCACGCACCCCCGCTTCCTTGCGCAACCGTGCGGACGTCTCGTGGCTGATCCGCCCGTCGAGTGCATCCAGTGCACCTGCAATTCCCCCGGGAAAGGAGAGGCCAATTGAATCAATCGCGTCTGTAAACTCCTCAATAACTGCTGCAAGTGTTGCCCTGTCGACAACCCGCATTGCGCCCATTTGATGCGTCAATTCGGCCTGCAAATCGGCGGGTAATTACTCCAGCGCGATTTCTGCACCTTCGTTAATCAGCAACCGCACAACAATAGCGGCCTTGGCACGTTTGCTAAGCGGTTTGGGCAGCGCAGGCGCGCGCGGGGAAGAGAGGGTGGCAAGTTCGTTCATCGGGACCCGTCTGAGAGGCAAGAGGTCCCCGATGTATCACGTCAAAGTGTAAACAAGCGCTGAAGATCACAGCTGCATTTTCGACATTTCAAAACAAAAAACGGCGCGGCCAGATAAGGCCGCGCCGGTCTGCCGTTTGTTATCGGAATGTTTACCAGTCGACGGTACGACCTGTCGCAATAGCTGTGCGCAGGGAGGCTTCGGCCCATGTCCCGGTACCACCGTGGCTACGGATCGCGCGCAGCTGCTCAAGGGCCGCCGCAATATCGCCGTCGGCGGCAAAACCCTGCCCCATATAGGCGCGGGCCAGAATGTTGGAAGGATTACGCTCAAGTGCGCGGGAATAATACGCCATCGCCACATCTGTGTGGCCCATCTTGCGGTTGGTGAACCCCATGTAGGTCAATGTACGGTCATCGTCAGCGGGCATTTGTGCCAGCAGAACTTGCGCGTCAGCGTAGCGGCCATCGTAAGACATCGCACGGACTTCCTGATACAGCGCGTCGGTGTCCAGCGTATGACCGTTCGTGCTTACGCAGGACTTGGTCTTTTTGTCATAGACAAAGCCGCTCTCGCATTTCGGCTTTTTGGGGGCCGAGGATTCCTCGCCGTTTGCAAAGGCAGTTACGGGAAGGGCAAGAGCAAGGGCAGTAGCAACAAGAATACGCATAAGGGGTTCTCCGCAAAGGGACTAAAATTCTTCGGTAGCTCCTTGCGAAGTTAGAGCGAAAACGCGTGCGGTAAAGAGAAAACCTTTCCGCACGCGCTCACATCACGCGTTAGTGACGGACTTGACGTGACTTAAGTCGTTGTCGCGATGCAGCTATGGCTGTCGGCGTCATAGACGGTACCTGCGGCGCAGGACATTGCTTGTTTGTCATAGTTGCATCCGGCGGCAAAACTCATTGCCGGCAGCAGGATCAGGGCAGCGGTAGAAAGTGCAATCTTCATTTTCATGTCCATTACTCCTTTTGTGACATGGCGTAAGGGTAAAGCGAAACGGCGCAATTTCAAAAGAAATCGCGCCGTTTATCGAGATAAGTTTAAACGCCCCCTAAAAGGGGTGATAGATCAGGCGCCAAAGACGCGTTTGAAAATCGTATCAACGTGCTTGGTGTGATAGCCCAGATCAAACTTCTCTTCGATTTCCTCGGCACTCAGGGCCACCAGAACTTCGGCATCGGCCAACAGCTCGGTTTTGAAATCCTTGCCGTCTTCCCAGACCTTCATCGCGTTGCGCTGAACCAGCTTATAGCTGTCTTCACGGCTGACGCCTGCCTGCGTCAGGGCCAGCAGCACACGCTGGGACATCACCAAGCCGCTGAATTTATTCATGTTTGCCAGCATGTTGTCAGGGTAGATCAGCATTTTGTCGATCACACCTGTTAGACGGTGCAGCGCAAAATCCAGCGTGATGGTCGTATCCGGGCCAATCGCACGCTCGACGGAAGAGTGGGAGATGTCCCGCTCGTGCCACAGCGTCACGTTTTCCATCGCAGGGATTACGGCCATGCGGATGGTGCGCGCAAGGCCGGTCAGGTTTTCGGTCAGCACAGGATTTTTCTTGTGCGGCATCGCAGAGGAGCCCTTTTGGCCGGCAGAGAAGAACTCCGCGCCTTCCAGCACTTCGGTGCGTTGCATGTGGCGCACTTCGGTGGCTACGTTTTCAATGCTGCTGGCGATCACGCCAAGGCAGGCAAAAAACGCGGCGTGGCGGTCACGCGGGATGACTTGGGTGCTGATCGGCTCTGGCGACAAGCCCAGCTTGGCACAGACGTGCTCTTCTACAGCCGGATCAATGTTGGCAAATGTACCAACCGCGCCGGAAATTGCACCGGTTGCGATTTCTTCGCGGGCAGTGTGCAGGCGCTTCAGGTTCCGGTCCATCTCGGCATAGAAACGTGCAAAGGTTAGGCCCATCGTGGTGGGTTCTGCGTGGATGCCGTGGCTACGGCCCACGCGCAATGTGTCTTTATGCTCCAGCGCGCGGCGCTTGAGGGCGGCGAGCAGGGCCTCCATATCGGCGATCAGAATGTCGGCGGCACGGGTCAGCTGCACGTTAAAGCAGGTGTCGAGCACGTCGGATGACGTCATGCCCTGGTGCACAAAACGCGCTTCGTCACTGCCGACATGCTCGGCCAGATGGGTTAGAAAGGCGATGACGTCATGTTTGGTGACGGCTTCGATTTCGTCAATGCGGGCCACGTCGAATTCGACATCCTTGGCTTTCCACACTGCATCGGCATTGGCGCGCGGGATCACACCGATATCGGCCATCGCATCGCAGGCATGGGCCTCGATCTCGAACCAGATGCGGAATTTGGTTTCCGGCGACCAGATGGCAACCATTTCAGGGCGGGAATAGCGGGGGATCATTGGCACACCTTTTTGTGAGACTGCAAGGGACAGGGGCTGAGTAGCCCCAAGGGCGGCCAAGAACAAGCACGGCGCGCCGCATAAATGGGGCGCGCCGTGGATTATCTGCAAAATGGCGGCGTTTTAGGGGCGTGTTTCAGGGCATCAATTCGGTTTTCACCTTCGATGTCCGCTCCAGCGTGCGGTGAACGGGGCATTTATCTGCGATCTCCAGCAGGCGCGCGCGTTCGTCATCGCTCAGCTGGGGACCGGTCAAAGTGATCCGGCGGTTGAACGTGTCAATCTTTTCGCCCGTGCCTAGTGCTGCGTCTTGTGCGTGCACTTTCTCATGGCAGACATCGACGCTGACATGTTCAAGCGGAATATTCTTGCGCCGCGCATACATGCGGATCGTCATAGAAGTACAGGCCCCGAGGCTGGCGGCCAGAAACCCGTAAGGCGACATGCCAAGGTTGGTGCCGCCGTAGGCCAGCGGCTCATCCGCGAGCATGTGCACATGATTGCCCGAAGTGATATCCTGCAAAAACCCGTTCGCATCCGCCTCGGACACGCGCACAATGCCTTCGGGGGTGGCAATAGGCGGCGCGGGCAGGGGCGCATCGATATAGCGAGCTGCCCATGTGGCGATGATGTCAGCGGCATATTCCGCATCCTCCGCACGGCTGATCAGGTGATCGGCATCGTCGAGCGAGACAAAGCTTTTGGGATGTTTCGCTGCCATAAAGATCTGGGCGGCACTGTCGACGCTGACGGTTTCATCAAGCGGGGCGTGCAGGACCAAAAGCGCTGTTTTCAAGTGGGCCAGCACGTCGCTGAGCACCCCATTGCCGGTATCATCGATAAAAGACTTTCCAATGGTGAAGGGCCGTCCGCCGAGTGTCAACCGTGCGGTTCCATCCCGTGCGATGTTCTCCAGCTCATGCTCGAAATGGTGGGTAACATGGGCAGGGTCAAAGGGCGCGCCAATGGTCGCGATGGCCTTGATCCCCTCCAGCAGACTTGCCGCCTTGATCACCGCAGCACCACCCAGCGAGTGGCCAATCAGCAGGCTAGGCGGCATGCCTTGCGCTGTAGCCCAAGCGGCTGCCGCCACCAGATCATCGACGTTGCTGGAGAAGGAGGTATTCTCGAACTCGCCTTCGGAGTGGCCCAAACCTGTGAAATCAAACCGCAGCACAGCGATGCCCATTGCGGCCAGGCGTGCGGCAATGCGGCGGGCGGCGGCAATATCCTTGCCGCAGGTAAAGCAATGCGCAAACAGTGCCGTGGCCCGATGTGGTCCTGCCGGCATATCCAGCCGCGCCGAAAGCTGTGATCCGTCATGTCCGGGAAAGGTAATTCGCTGCACAGCCACTGTTGGTCCTTTTGGATAGAGGGTTAAAGTGGCGCAGGCAGGGGGCAAGTTCAAGGGCATGTCACAGGGTTGACGGGGGCGTGACGGAATGTTTGCAACGGCGCCGCGCAAGGCATAACAGTTTGCCAAACACCACAGACCCAAGCGGAGCGCGCATCATGTCCCTGAAATCTATAGGTAGCCTAACGCCTGCAACTATCGCCGCACAGGCAGGCGGGCTGTTGGATGCGGGTACCGGCGGTGTTGTGCCGCCAATCCATCCCGCCACAACATTTGTGCGCGACGAAGATTACATCCCCGCTGTGGATGGCAACGTTTACTCCCGTTCGCACGCGCCCAATGGCCGGATGGCCGAAGGTGTGCTGGCGCAACTGGAAGGGGCGGCAGAGGCGATGGTGTTTCCGTCGGGCATGGCGGCTGTAGCGGCTGTCTTCCGCACGTTGCCCGCAGGGGCAAGCGTGCTGGTGCAAAGCCAGATCTATTGGGGCACTACCGCGTGGATTCGCGGCTTTTGTGCGCGCCGCGATATCACGCTTGTTGAGGTTGAGGCGGCAGATACCGATGCCTTTGCCGCTGCTTGCGCCACCCACAAACCTGCCCTTGCGTGGATCGAGACACCGTCAAATCCGTGGCTGCGGATTGTAGACATTGCCGCATGTGCAGACGCCGTACACGGGGCAGGTGGCCTGCTGATTGCGGATATGACCACCTCGACCCCGGTGCTAACGCGCGCGCTGTCTTTTGGCGCCGATGTTGTAATGCACTCGGCCACCAAGGGGCTGAACGGCCATTCCGATGTGCTGGCGGGCGCGTTGGCGGTGAAGGATTCAGGCAGTGCCATTTGGGCCGCCATCCGTGCAGACCGTGACATGGCGGGTGCTGTTCTGGGACCATTTGAGGCATGGCTGTTGCTACGCGGCATGCGCACGCTGCCTTTGCGGGTAGAACGCATGTCTGAAAACGCGCAAAAGCTGGCGGAATACCTCAGCGATCACCCAAGCGTCGAGACTGTCCTCTACCCCGGCTTGCCCTCCCATACCGGCCACGCGCTGGCCTGTACCCAGATGACAGGGGGCTTTGGCCCTCTGCTGTCGTTTGTTGTCAAAGGCGGGGCACCTGCAGCGCTGGGCGCTGTGGGGCGTCTGAAGCTCTTTCACCGCGCCACATCACTGGGCGGGGTAGAGAGCCTTGTAGAGCATCGCCACACCATCGAGCCGCACACAGGTATCCCCGAAGGGCTGCTGCGCCTTTCAGTCGGGATCGAGGGTGCGGGTGATTTGATCAACGATTTGGGGCAGGCACTGGGGCAGTGATGCCCGCCAACCCTTTGAATACCATACTAACAGCGAGTGAACATTCTATGACCCAGACCCAACGCATCGTGGTTTCCAGCGATCACGCCGACATTCAACTCCGTCAGGATATTGCGGCCCATATAACTGCCCTTGGGTACGATGTGGTCGATATCGGCCCGACCACATCGCAGAGCACTGATTACCCCATCCACGGCAAAGCGGCAGCCGAGCGGGTGGCATCGGGTGATTGCCAGCTGGGGGTGATCATTTGCGGCACCGGGCAGGGCATCATGATGGCGGCAAACAAGGTGAAAGGCATCCGCTGCGGCGTTTGCGCCGACACGTTTTCTGCCCGTATGATCCGGCAACACAATGATGCAAACATGCTGTCCATAGGCGCCCGTGTCGTCGGGGCGGGCCTTGCGATAGAGATCGTCGACGCCTTTCTGAGTGCCGAATTCGAGGGTGGCCGTCACGCCACCCGCGTCGATATGATTGAAGGCTAGGCCATACCGCCCATCAAGGCGGGATCAAACGGATATTGCGTCAGGTTTTCATAGCCGTCCTCGGTGATGAGAACCTGATCCTCCAGCTTGATCGAGAAATCTCCGCCCTCTGGTGACACCAGCGCTTCGACACACAGAACCATGCCTGCCTCGATCGGATAGTCAAAAGCGCCCGCAACGGCGTTGTCGGGATAGGCGACCAGCGGCCATTCATCACACAGGCCTACGCCGTGCATCAGACAGCCGTATTTTTGCTTTTGGAACTGGGCATCCAGCACATGGGTACCGGCTGTTAGTTCATCGATCATCACGCCCGGTTTGAGCATCTCCATGTTCTGCCGGATATGCTCGACCCCGTGTTGCATGGCATAGATCATATCAGCGCGGGGGGCTCGATCCCCGATCCACCAGCTGCGCGAGATATCAATACAAATACCATAGCTGCCGATCAGGTCGGTATCAAAGCTGATGATTTCGTTGTTCTGGGTGATACGCGGGCCACATTCCTGAAACCACGGGTTGGTGCGCGGACCAGAGGCCAGCAGGCGCGTTTCAATCCACTCGCCCCCCCGCCGGATGTTCTCGGCATGTAGAACCGCCCAGATATCATCCTCAGATGTCTGCCCCATCGGCACATGGGCGCGGGCGAAATCCTCCATCGCGCGCACGGATGTCTCACAGGCATGGTTGGCGCAGCGCATGGCAAGGATCTCATCCGGTCCTTTGATGCTGCGCGATTTTTCGGTGACTTCCTCGCCATCCACCACGGTAAATCCTGCACGTTCCAACGACCTCAGGCCGTGAACCATGATTTTGTCGACAGCTAGACGCATCTCGCCGCCGCCGTGCTCTTTGATCAGGTCGCGCACTTCATTCGCCAGTACACCGGCGGCCACACCCACCTTGTCGCCACGGTCAAAATAGAACAAATCTGCGCCGGACCGCTGTTCACGCACCAGCGGGTTGAATTCACTTAGAAACGGCGAGTTCTTGTAATCCCACATCACCATGTAACCGTCCGCACAAAGCAGCACCGCGCGGAAAGGGTTGTGGGTGTTCCAAAGCTGCATGTTGGTGCTGTCGGTGGCATAGCGGATGTTGAGCGGGTCAAACATCAGCAATCCCCCCAAGCCACGATCTACGATGTGACGTGTCAGGCGCTCCCACCGGTAGCGGCGCATATTGGAAAGGTTGGGCAGCACCAGACCAGCGGCCTCCCATTCGCGAAACGCCAGTTGGGTCGGCCCGATCTCGACGCGGTCAGCATCATTTGGAGAGCCGTCCGGCAGGGTGGCGCCCTTCGTGGGGTCAATTTTGCGCGTCTCGCGGTGATGTTGGTTCATATCCAGCCCTCCCTTTGCCCTCACAGCGTGGCGCAAAAGCAGGGGGGTTCATTGCATTTCGCGACATGACTGCATGTCGCTTTTGCTTTTACCAAGGCGGCGGCGTATCAGGGATTATGAACGCGATTGTACAAAATGCCCTCCCGCCGGAGATGTTGGAGACTACGGGCTTGCCCGGTATGGCACCTGCCGCCAAACATGATTGGCTACGCGTGGACGAAGCATATGCCGCGCAATTGCAGCGCCGCCTTGCATTGTTGGAGACGCAGCGCGCCGATGTCCTGTGGATGGATCCGGCGGCGCTGAAGGCAGCGCGCGAGGTGCTGGATCAGACGCTGGCACTGCTGCCCGATATGGGGTTTCAGGTGCGTGCCGGGCGGGTGGTATGCCCGGACGGACGCACAGTAACGCCCGACCATGATGCACCGCTGCTGACGCTGGGCCAGCTGGTGCAAGAAGATATCTGCCTGCTGCATAAGCAGGGAGACGAGCATGTACTGGTGGGCGCAGTCCTGTGTTTTCCGGCAAGCTGGCGGTTGGCCGAGAAGGCAGGCAAGCCGCTGATTGGCATTCATGAACCTGTGGCGGAATATGACGCAGACCTTGCGCGCCGTGTGCAGCGCCTGTTTGACGGGGTGCGGGCAGGGCGGCCTTTGTGGCGGTTCAATCGTCTATGGTATGACGATGCAGAGCTGCACCAGCCACGGTCCTCAACCGCGCCGCGCCGTATCAGACCTGACCAGACCGCAGCGCCCTATATCCGGTCCGAGAGGCAGTGTGTGGTGCGCATGCCTGTCAGTGATGTGGTGGTTTTCTCCATCCATACCTATGTGGTGCGGACCTGAAGGCGCGTCCGGCAAACCTGTCGCCGGACGCAAGAGGGCTATTCAGGCCCGACAACCATAATCGGTTGCCCGTTTGAGGTTTTCTGCGGTGATTCACCCGCTGCATTAACCGTTGTGCTGACCTGTTGGCGCAGGTTGGTGAAATGCAACGATTCCACTACATCAACAGGTTCGTCAAAGCGCAGGGTCAAGGACCAGAAGCCTGACGATGCAAGGCTGGCCGCTTTGATAACACCCGCGAAAGGTTGCCCCAGATAGCGCCCTGATACCCGCTGTCGGGGGTGCCATTGCACCGCTTGTACATCGGCACGGGCGGCGAGGGTGTTCCAGTCGCGCATGCCCCACTGGTGGGCCACTGTTTCCAGTGCTGCTGCATGGGTCATCTCGGTGCCCTGTAGCCGCACATCGGCGCGCAGGCGCTTTGCTTGGGCTTTCAGCACGTCGCGGGAAGGTATTTGTGTCATGTCCATCACTCCAATTGCGTCTATATCAGAGGTGTCCGCGTTGCCTTTGAACCACGCATAGATGTGGTTGAGGACTGATCGTATCTATAACAGGACTTCACCAAGTTGCGGACGGCAGGGGCCTGACCCTTGACCGACAAATAGGAAGCCCCCTGCACAAAGACAAGACCCCGACACCTCGCGGGCCGGTGTCTGTGGTATTTCAAGCAAAGCGACGGGGGCTTAGCCGTCGATCTTGGCACCCATATAGGCAATAGCCTGCTGGTAGACGGTTGCCGCATTCCACTGCTTGATCACCGCAAAGTTCGGCTGCCCCTGCTGATAGCCCTGGCCGGGCTTCCAGCCCTTTTTGCGCAGGAAGTTGGCGGTGGAGGCCAGCGCATCTGTCTGGTTGTACAGATCGACACGGCCGTCACCGTTGCCGTCCACACCGTAGCGCATTGCATTGCCAGGCAGGAACTGGGTATGGCCCAGCTCGCCGTGCTTTGCACCTTTGGTGCTGGATGTGATGCTCCCTTGGTCCACCAGCATCAGCGCGCCGATGGCGTGCGGCGTGAAGAAATCCGAACGGCGGCAATCATAGGCCAGCGTTGTGATGGCCGAGACAACAGCCGAGCCGCCCATAAAGCCGCCAAAACCGGTTTCCATCCCGTGGATGGCCAGCAGAACACCCGCAGGCACGCCGTATTGCTTCTCAAGGCTGCTATAGAACCCTGCATTCTTGGCTTTGCTTTTGCGGCCTTGGCTCACAATTGTATCCGCACCGCGTACCTGCAGGAACTTGTCCAGCGTGTACTTGAATGATTTCTGGTTGCGGTCTGCCTTGATCGTATCGGAGGCATAGCTGGCGTTGGCCAGTGCATCCAGACCACGCTGCTTGACGCCCGCCTTCTTTGCTTCTGCAGCAAAGGCGCTTTTCCACGCGTTGAAACCGCCTGAATCATTACCGCATTGCGCTGCAAATGCAGGTGCGGCGAGGGTGGTGGCAAGAACTAGGGAAAGGGTGATCGTCTTAAGGGAGCACATAAATAGTTATCTCTGATAAACTGTGTTCAGCGCAGGTTAACCAAGGATTAACCGGTTGCATACCCTTCTCGCGTGTCCGCCCGCCGGTTGCCTGCAGCGCGTGCCACTGTGTCACGCGGAAGCCTCAGTTGAGGGGGGAGCAGGCTGAAACGCAGATAGGCTTGCCCTGAAACGGAAAAGGGCGCCCCGACAGGGACGCCCGAATTTTGGAAACAGACGCTGGATCAGCAGCTGTAGTACATGCCGAATTCGACTGGGTGAGGTGTGTGCTCATACTTGTGCACCTCTTCCATCTTCAGTGCGATATAGCCTGCAATCTGGTCTTTAGTGAAGACGTCACCGGCCAGCAGGTAATCCATATCTTTCTGCAGCTCTTCCATCGCTTCGCGCAAGGAACCGCAAACCGTTGGGATGCCGGCCAGCTCTTCTGCGGGCAGGTCATACAGGTTCTTGTCCATGGCTTCGCCCGGATCAATCTTGTTCTTGATGCCGTCAAGGCCGGCCATCAGCAGCGCCGAGAAACACAGGTAGGGGTTTGCTGCCGGATCGGGGAAGCGGGCCTCTACGCGTTTTGCCTTTGGGGATTCTGTCCATGGAATACGGACACAGCCCGAACGGTTGCGTGCGGAATAGGCGCGCAGAACAGGTGCCTCAAAGCCCGGGATCAAACGCTTGTAGCTGTTTGTGGTCGGGTTGGTGAAGGCGTTAAGCGACTTCGCGTGGGTCAGAACGCCACCGATGAAATACAGCGCTTCCTGTGATAGATCAGCGTATTTATCGCCTGCAAACAAAGGCTTGCCATCTTTCCAGATCGACATGTTGACGTGCATGCCCGAGCCGTTATCGCCATAGATCGGCTTTGGCATAAAGGTCGCGGACTTGCCGTAGGCATGGGCCACGTTGTGCACAACATATTTGTACTTCTGGATCTCGTCGGCTTGGGTTGTCAGCGTGCCGAAGAGCAGGCCCAACTCGTGCTGGCAAGACGCCACTTCGTGGTGGTGTTTGTCGACCTTCATACCCAGACGCTTCATCGTGGATAGCATCTCGGCGCGCAGGTCCTGTGCTTCGTCAACTGGGTTCACAGGGAAGTAGCCGCCCTTGAGACCGGGACGGTGGCCCATGTTGCCCATCTCGTAATCCGTGTCGGAGTTCCACGACGCGTCGGATGCGTCAACTTCGTAGGATACTTTGTTGATGGTGTTGGAGAATTTGACGTTATCAAAGAGGAAGAATTCCGCTTCTGGGCCAAAATACGCAACATCGCCGATGCCGGAAGACTTGAGGTATGCTTCGGCTTTTTCCGCTGTGCCGCGGGGGTCACGCTCGTAGGATTCACCTGTATCAGGCTCTACAACCGAGCAGTGTACACAGATTGTTTTCTCTGCATAGAAGGGATCGATGTAGGCGCTGGAGGAGTCCGGCATCAGTTTCATGTCGGAGGCTTCGATGGATTTCCAACCCGCGATGGAGGAGCCGTCAAACATGAAGCCTTCCTCGAGGAAATCTTCGTCTACCAGATCACTGACAACCGTAACGTGCTGGAGCGTGCCGCGCGTGTCGGTAAAGCGGATATCGACGTAATCGATTTCCTCTTCTTTGATCAAGTTCAACAGGTCTTTGTTGTTCATGTCGATGTCCTTTAATTCTTGGTCTATTCTTGTGTGTGGGCGTTACAGCGCGTCCGAGCCTGATTCACCGGTGCGGATGCGAATTGTCTGTTCAATAGGGGAGACGAAAATTTTGCCGTCCCCGATTTTTTCGGTTTTGGCGGCGTTTATGATGGCCTCAATCGCGGCATCAACCTGATCATCATCCAGAACAATTTCAACTTTTACCTTAGGCAGAAAGTCGACAACGTATTCCGCGCCACGGTACAGTTCGGTGTGACCTTTCTGACGGCCGAAGCCTTTGACTTCGATCACGGAGAGACCTTGAACGCCGACGTCTTGAAGGGCTTCCTTCACTTCGTCGAGCTTGAATGGTTTGATGATCGCTTCGATCTTTTTCACCTTACTGTCTCCCGCTGGCTGAATTCAGGTTATGACATTTCACCCCATCGGGGAGGAATCCACATCCCACCAATCAAACAGCGCTGTGATAAGATGAATTTTGCAGAGAGCGCCCAATATTAGGGCGTAGTGCCCAAAATATAATCGAAATTGAATCTCTTAGTTCCGGCCCGTGTTGGATCGATCGATAGGGGATGGTGCAGGCCGGCGTTATCAGGATGAATTTGGGGCGGTCACCGGTTGCTGCAAGCGAATCCCGAAGGCAGACATGAAACGCCAAGCGCCCCGGAAAATTTCCGGGGCCTTGCGGTTAAACAAAAAAAGGCGTGTTCAAGCGGCGTGAAGAACCTGACCGCGGGCGCGGGCGCCATCTGCGGTGCTTACTTCGAGACCGTCTGCATACAAGATATGAGGGCCGTCACAGAAAATCTGGATCAGGGTCTGCTCTTGCATACCAAGATCGCGGATGAATTCGCCGTCCACCAACGTGCGTGCGGCAATCAGCGCGCGGTCTGCGCTGAACAGCGCTTGTGCACGCCAGTCGCGGATCAGGCACATCTGATCGCCAGCCAACAGGGCATCGCGTTCGGGGCGGGTATGGCCCAGTGATCCTGCTGCAACTGCAATGGTGTGTACCATACGCTTGGAGCGCTGGATGTGTTCGACGCGGGCAATGCCGCTGTCGCGCGTAATGACTTTATCTCCGACGTTTACAAATTCGATGGGCATTTCGCCATCAAGTGTCAGGAGCATCGTGCCTTGCAGCAGCCCGATATCACGGGATGCATAAGGCGCGTATTGGCCCGTTTGTGGAGTAACTCCACCAACGCGCCCGACCGTATTCGGTTTCATGGGCGTCTCTCTCTGTTTGTTTAACCTGCCTCAGGTTGAACCAACAATATGACAAGATAATGTTCATGTCGCGTGCTTTTTTTGTCTCGCGTCTTTGATTGTGGTTTGTTAGTGACGGACAACTGTTCGGGAAATGCCCTGAATCAGTTAGTGCGGGTGTGGCGGAATTGGTAGACGCACCAGATTTAGGTTCTGGCGCCTATGGCGTGGGGGTTCGAGTCCCTTCACCCGCACCA
>JAQXCD010000033.1 GCA_029252045.1 Sulfitobacter sp. | reverse complement strand
CCTGTAAAACACCGGCCTGAATAGCAGCGCCCGAAGCAACAACTTCGTCAGGGTTCACACCTTTGTGCGGCTCTTTACCGAAGAACTTAGTAACTTCTTCGATGACGCGCGGCATACGTGTCATACCACCAACCAAAACGACTTCGTCGATATCAGAAGTTGAAAGACCAGCGTCTTTCAGAGCAGCCTGACATGGCTTGATTGATGCTTTGATCAGATCGCTAACCAGTGATTCCAGCTTTGCGCGGGTCAGCTTCATGACCATGTGCAACGGCGTACCAGATTTTGGGTCCATCGAGATGAACGGCTGGTTGATTTCAGTCTGGCTAGAAGACGACAGTTCGATCTTGGCTTTCTCGGCAGCTTCTTTCAGACGCTGGAGGGCCATTTTGTCTTGGGTCAGATCGACGGAGTGCTCTTTTTTGAACTCATCTGCGAGGTAGTTGACGATGCGCATGTCAAAGTCTTCACCGCCGAGGAATGTATCACCGTTGGTGGATTTCACTTCGAACAGGCCGTCGTCGATTTCCAGAATGGTTACGTCGAATGTACCGCCGCCAAGGTCATAGACTGCGATGGTTTGCGTGTTCTCTTTATCGAGGCCATAGGCAAGTGCCGCCGCTGTCGGCTCGTTGATGATGCGCAGCACTTCGAGGCCGGCAATCTTGCCTGCGTCTTTGGTGGCCTGACGCTGGGCGTCGTTGAAGTAAGCCGGAACGGTGATAACCGCCTGGGTCACTTCCTCGCCGAGATACGACTCAGCTGTTTCTTTCATCTTGCCGAGGATGAACGCGGAGATTTGCGAAGGGGAGTATTTCTCGCCCTTGGCTTGCACCCATGCGTCACCGTTGCCGCCATCAATCACGTTGAAGGGCAGGTTCTTTTTGTCTTTGGCAAGGTCGGCATCGTCGTTACGACGGCCGATCAGGCGCTTGACGCCAAAGATTGTGTTTTCAGGGTTTGTGACGGCCTGGCGTTTTGCCGGCTGGCCTACGAGGCGCTCGTCATCTGTGAAGGCCACGATAGAAGGCGTTGTGCGCGCACCTTCCGCGTTTTCGATCACGCGGGGCTGGCTGCCGTCCATGATGGCGATGCAGGAGTTTGTTGTTCCAAGGTCAATACCAATTACTTTGGCCATATTTTCGATCCCTCATTTAGCTCAAGGCGATGACACGAAGCGCAGGCCCGTTATGGCACCCTTGCCCCGATCCGGTTGAAGCTGGAAACAGGTCATTCCCAGCAGTTCGATGGGTATATAGTGAGGGGGTTGCGGTGCTGCAACCTTGGCAAACACCTAGATGTGATGATTCAGTGATAATTCCTGAAAATAGAGCTAAAATTGAGGGCGATACGGTGAAATTCTCGGTAAAGGGCTTTGATATCCATGCGGGGTATCTGGATGTTGCGGCACAGCGGGCGCTTTTGGGGGCGGTTCGGGGTGTTGTCGCGCAGGCGCCGTTTTTCAGGCCGCAAATGCCGAATGGGCGGCCGATGTCTGTGCGGATGAGTGCTTCGGGGCAATTTGGCTGGGTGTCGGATAAAGATGGTTACCGGTATGCGCCCAGCCATCCATCGGGAGTCGCGTGGCCTTCGATTCCTGCAGAAGTGCTGGCGGTGTGGCAATCGGTGACGGGGCTGGAGCGGCAGCCGGAGTGCTGTTTGATCAATTATTATAGTGCCGAGGCCAAGATGGGCCTGCATCAGGACCGCGATGAGGCAGACATGCAGTGGCCTGTCGTCTCGATCTCACTCGGGGATGAGGGGCTGTTCCGCATGGGGAATGTGACGCGCGGCGGCAAGACGGAAAGTATGTGGCTGAAATCCGGAGATGTCGTGGTGATGGGGGGCGATTCGAGGTTGGCCTATCACGGGGTGGACCGGATCAGGGCGGGGTCGTCCAAGTTGCTGCCAAAAGGGGGGCGGCTGAATCTGACGCTGCGGGTGGTGACGTGAGGGGCGTCGCCATTGAATATCCCCGACGGGGAGGTGGCGATAACCTTCAACACCATTCTGAGTTTTGAACGGGGTTTTTGGCAGCGGAAAACGGGCCTTTTTTCAGCCGCGCCAAAAACGAGGGTTTGTTGAATACGTTTGAATGGCGGCTGTGCAGGGCCGTCCTCGCATCTGAGTAATAAAGGAAATGGCCCAGAGTCTCTTTGAAGCAGTTTAACATCAAAGCTTAGAGACTGCCATTTGTTTCACGTCAGTTCGCCAAGATTCTAAGTAGGTTAGGACTGATCGCAGCCTTACGTCCTCAGCGTCGTCGACAAGCGTGGCCAAAACAATGGAGCAAATGTAGTCATGCCCAAACCTACCAAAGCCTTCAAGAAGAGCGACGCTGCTCTTGGGTTTTCCGCCTGCAGACCATGAAATATTGATTGGACTCATGCCATCAGAATCTTTCGAACCAACCTCGATGGCCCCTTTCCACCATTCAGCATCATTTTTCCAATAATTTGCAGCAAACCAAACGACGTTTGCAAATGAAACGCCTCCGGCTAATTTCGGCCCTGCATCAAGCGCTTTCTTTTGGTCAACACCAAATGAATAAAATGTCTCTGTCATGTACTTTTGCACCGCAGCAAGTCCAGCACCCATAAAGTACTCGCCAGAGTCGTAGTAGCCATTCCCCTCGGGATCATCGGATGTGTCTATTTTAGACGAAATATCCGCTATTTCCGCGTCAAGAACTTCCAGATGCCTCCGCAGATAAAAAATGAAAAGGTCGATATCATCCGTCACAAAGAGCTCCTAAACTGGAAAGCCTTGCGGTCATCCTCATTAGATTTCCTAAACGTTGTCATCGCAATCTATCTTCTCGCAGACACCCTTCCAAAAACCACCGTTTTTGACCGTAGATTTAAGCAGTGGCATCCCGTGTTCCCAAAGTAGCCTCTACCGTCGCGCGCTCCAGCTGGCTGATGCGTGTTTACGGGTGTAGAATTCGCCCATCAGGCCGATCATGATGAGCACTACGCTGACCCAGAGGGTATACATCGGGTCGCTGTTGCGGGGATTGTAATTCAGGAAGGCATAGCCGCGGGATTGGTCAATCGCGTGGAACAGCGGATGCCAGTCAAACATGGCCAGCATAAAGCCGGGCAGCGTATTGGCGACAAACATTTTGCCAGATGCGATCATTGTGGCACGTTGGTAGATGGTGGAAAACACGCCGACAGCAGTTGGGAATCACGGTTTGACCGCCAACAGCACAAGGCCCAGCGACGCACCCGAAAGCCACGCAAGAAGCAGCATGCCAAAGGCACCGATAGGATCTTCGATCTCGAGCGGTGTGAATGCGACGTGATAGACAAACAAAATCGCACTCATCGAGAGCACCTGAATGTAGAGTGCGCCCAGCGCAGCCGAACAGATCGAGATGATGGTGTTCATTGGCGCGTGTTGCATCATCGGGCTTGCCGGCCCTTCAGAGCCCACAACAGCGCCCAGCACTTTGGTGTGCGTCATATATAGAAAGATGCCCGACATAATATAAACAAGGAAATCACCGCGCATCGCGGCACCGCGCAGGCCCAGAACCGAGAACATGACATAGAAAGCCAGAACAAAGATCACGGCTTGCAAAATATTTGTCCCGATGGCGAGAAATGCGTTGTTATGGCCTTTTCGTACGGAGCGAACGATGGAGTGATAAATCAGCTCCAGCATCGTTAGGGCGACGCCTAACGTTGAGCGGTTTGTACGAATGGGTTGAAACATCTGATCTACTGCCTTGCGGTTATGACCAACTTTGCACGGAATTCTTGCCGATCCGTTACAAGGGCATCATAAGGTATTAAAACTCGATATCAACGAAGGATGGCAGGAGTAGGGCATGGATTACGAAAAATTGACGCAAGTGATGCGCAAGCTTTCATTGGAAGCGGGCGACAAGATCATGGAAATTTATGGTCAGGATGATTTCGATGTGAAATCCAAATCTGACGACAGCCCTGTTACAGCGGCCGACGAGGCGGCAGACAAGATAATCTCGGATGGTCTGCGTGCGGCGTTTCCGGATGTGATGCTGGTCACGGAAGAGCAGTCTGCGACGCATAGCACCACAGGGGATACTTTTCTGATTGTGGACCCGTTGGACGGGACCAAGGAATTCATCCACCGTCGTGGCGATTTCACGGTCAACATCGCTTTGGTCGAAGGCGGCGTGCCGACACGGGGCGTTGTTTATGCACCTGCCAAGAACCGTATGTTCTTTACGCAGGCTGACGGGATTTCGGTTGAGGAGACCGGCGTGTTCGACAAAGACGCAGTTGGACCTACGAAAGCAATTTCAGTCTCTAAACCGGACAATTCCGCCCTGATGGTCGTTGCGAGCAAATCGCACCGTGATCAGGCGACGGATGATTACATAGGAAAATATGCAGTGAAGGATATGAAGAGTGCAGGTTCTTCGCTCAAGTTCTGTCTGGTCGCCACCGGCGAGGCGGACCTCTATCCGCGGGTTGGCCGCACGATGGAGTGGGATACAGCAGCGGGTCATGCCGTCCTGAAAGGTGCAGGCGGGGATGTGATCCGCTTTGATGACCATAGTGCGCTGGTTTGCGGCAAGGCGGATTATGCCAACCCGTTCTTCATTGCTTATGCACCCGGTGTTGACCTAAAAGAGGCCTGAACAGGCACGCGAAGGGGCCTCCGGATATGACCGATCTGACTGTCAGTGTGATCATCGTGAGCCGCGAGCGTTGCGCCGTTGTCTGTTGGGGATCTCTCAGCTGCAATACCGCGCCTTTGAGGTTGTTGTTGTCGCATGTCCGGCAGGTATCGCTGTAGCAGAGGCCTCACAGGCGCTGCCGGATATCAAATGCGTCGCCTTTAGCGAGGCGAATATTTCGGCGGCGCGCAATCAGGGTCTGGTCTATGCTGCGGGTGAGATTGTTGCATTTATCGACGATGATGCGGTGCCAGAGCCGAAATGGCAGCACCATCTGGTCGCCCCTGCCGCCCGCAGCGATGTGGCTGCGATGGGCGGATATGTGCGTGGCCGCAATGGGATTACATTTCAATACCAGGCACGAACGCTGGATGCGCAGGGGATACCGCAGGAGGTCGACATCGACCCGCCGCAAGCGGCAATACTGAATCCCCCCAAGCGCCGCGCGATCAAGACCGAAGGCACGAATATGGCGTTTCGGCGCGATGTGTTGGTGGAGCTTGGCGGGTTTGATCCCGCGTTCCGGTTTTATCTGGATGAGACCGATGTAAACATGCGGCTGGCACGCGCGGGGCATGCTACCGCATTGGTGCCGCTGGCGCAGGTTCATCACGGCTTTGCCGCCAGTGCCACCCGTAGGGACGATCGCGTGCCGCGTGACCTGTATGAGATTGGTGCCAGTTGCGCTGTTTTCCAGCGCAAACATATCCCCCAGAAAGATCGTGCGGCGCATTGGAAGGCGCAACAGGTGTCCGAGCGGCAGCGGGCGTTGCGGCACATGGTGGCTGGCCGGTTGGAGCGGCGTGATGTGCGCCGTCTGATGAAGGGGCTTGTGGCGGGGTATGCGGAAGGGTTGGAGCGCGGTTTGGGCGGGGCGTGTCTGCCCAAACACCCGGTACAGCCGTTTCGCCCTGTGGTCGCGTGTTCGCGAGTGGCGCACTTTACAGCAGTGCGCGGTCTACGCGGGACGGCGGCGCTGAAAGAGGCTGCTGTATCTGTCGCAGGGGGTAGTATTGAAACTGTGCTTGTGTTGTCACCGACCGCGCTGTTCCACCGTGTGAGTTTTACTGCGGAGGGGGTCTGGGTGCAGTATGGCGGGCTGTTCGGGCGTGCCGACAGGGATCAGCCACTCTTCCGTTTGACTCGCTTCAAACGCCGTAGTGACCGCGAGCGCGCGCGTGTTGCCCATGTGCGAGGGCATGATGCGGGTTAGGATGGTTGGAAATTAAGCGAATTACCGCGCAAATTGTCCGAATTAGTCACACTTGTGCCCTTATTTTCCGCCAAATAGCGTAACAAGCCAAAAAAGCTGGATGCAATTGTGCTGCGTGTGCTGCATTCGTAACCCGAGATTGTAAAATCTACCAACGAAATAGAAATAAGAGACCTTCGTAAGCTTATGGGCAATAAAGTTACTACAGCGATTTTTCCAGTTGCAGGCATGGGCACGCGTTTTCTGCCCGCCACAAAATCCGTTCCAAAAGAGATTATGACGCTGGTTGACCGCCCGTTGATCCAATACGCAATTGACGAAGCGCGCGCGGCTGGCATCACCGAATTCATCTTTGTGACCTCGCGCGGCAAAGGTGCGCTGGAGGACTATTTTGACCTCGCGCCAAACCTCGAAGAGGAGCTGCGCCGGAAGGGTAAGGATGATCTGCTGAAGGTGTTGGAAGAGACCAACATGGACAGCGGCACCATTGCATATGTCCGTCAGCACAAAGCGCTGGGCCTTGGCCATGCCGTATGGTGCGCGCGCCGCCTGATCGGTGATCAGCCGTTTGCTGTTATCCTGCCGGATGACGTGATTGCAGCAGAAAAGCCCTGCTTGCAACAGATGGTTGAAGCCTACCAGGAGACTGGCGGCAATATGGTTGCCGCAATGGAAGTTGCGCCCGAGAAAACATCTTCTTACGGCATTCTGGATGTTGTCAGTGACGAAGGTAACCTGCTGGAAGTCAAAGGCATGGTTGAGAAGCCCAAGGTTGAAGATACACCTTCGAACCTTGCAGTCATTGGCCGCTATATCCTTGCGCCTACAGTTCTTAAGAACCTCGACGAGATGAAAAAAGGCGCAGGTGGAGAGATCCAGCTGACGGATGCGATTGCGGCAGATCTGGATCAGGGCCGCAAGGTTCATGGCTACCGTTTTGCCGGTCAACGGTTTGATTGTGGCTCTAAGTCAGGGTTTTTGCAGGCTACCGTATCTTATGGCCTTGCACGCGCCGAGCTTCGCGACGATCTTGCAGCATATCTGAAGAGTATTGTTCCAAGTCTGGACTGACACGATAGCGGGGGTCGCATGAAGCACGTTCTTGTCACGGGTGGCGCAGGTTATATCGGCAGCCACGCCTGTAAAGCGCTGCATGCGGCGGGATTTATTCCCGTTACATTTGATAACCTTGTAACGGGGTGGCGGGACGCTGTTAAGTTCGGCCCCTTCGTTCAGGGTGATCTGCTGGACCGTGCCGCAATCGACGCTGTTTTTGCTGAATATAGTCCTGTGGCTGTGATGCACTTTGCCGCTCTCAGCCAGGTCGGCGAAAGCATGAGCGAACCGGGCAAGTACTGGCGCAACAATGTGATGGGGTCGCTGAACCTGATCGAGGCTGCGGCTGCTGCGGGATGTCTGGAGTTTGTATTCTCCTCTACCTGTGCGACCTACGGCGATCAGGATAATGTGGTTCTGGACGAGAACAGCGCGCAATATCCTATCAATGCCTATGGTGCATCCAAACGCGCGATCGAAGATATCTTGCGTGACTTTCAGTCATCCCACGGGTTGCGCCATGTGATCTTCCGGTATTTCAACGTGGCAGGTGCGGACCCCGAAGGCGAGGTGGGCGAGTTCCATCAGCCGGAAACCCATCTGATCCCGCTGATGCTGGACGCTATTGACGGCAAGCGCGCAGCGCTGACTGTTTATGGTACGGATTATGACACACCCGACGGCACCTGTATTCGCGACTATGTGCATGTTTGCGATTTGGTGGATGCCCATGTTTTGGGGCTGAAATGGTTGCAATCGGGGCGCGGCAGTCGCGTGTTTAATTTGGGCACGGGCGACGGATTTTCGGTGCGTCAGGTAATTGATCAGGCCAAACATGTCACAAACCGCCCCGTCCCCGTTACCCACGGTGCGCGCCGCCCCGGGGATTGTACCAAACTGGTGTCAGGGTCGCTGCGCGCAAAGACAGAATTGGGGTGGTCGGCTGATCGGTCCAACCTGAAACAGATGATCACAGACGCATGGCGTTGGCATCACAGCGGTGGCTACACAAAATAGCGCCCGTTGAGCTTCACATTTCAAGAGACGCTTGGGTCCATATTCAAATATATCTCGCTTAGTATTTGAAAACTCCTCAGATACAATCACCGTGTTCAACACACAATTCTTGCTTTGGTTCAGCACACGGATTTGCACACTTCCATACACACCGTATTTTTGATTAAAATAATTGCTTAATAACAATTTGTTGCTAACCTGCATTCCATTGCAAATCCGTTTACACCAATGTCGTTAGTGTAATTTAATAAAATTGTTTTGCTATATTAGGAGATTATCGTCGTCTGACCGTCGTGTATTTTGGGCGTTTTGCAAGGCAAACCGGCTTTGTTGCACAAATCGGCCTGAGTTTGGACTTCCCCTTACCCCGGACGGATTTAGCTTACGGCCACGGTACGCGGTATGCCAAGAGCTGTGAAGCCATTCAGGATCGCGGCGCGGATCTGGATCTCCGCAACTTGTCGATCGAAATCCCGCCCCGAGAGGCGCCGACCGAGGAATTTCACACAATGCATCTTTGTTTCGACGCGGCTGCGGCGGTGGTATCCGGTCAGGTTTCGCCATAGAGCGCGCCTCAGGTATTTTGAGGATCGCACCGCTTCGTTGCGAGCTCTGGCCCCCGGTGTATCAGGCTTCCACATCTTGGCGTTCTTGCGCGGCGGTATGACGGCATGGGCGTTGCGGGCTGCAATAGCATCGTGGCATTTACGCGTGTCGTAGGCTCCATCGGCGGTAATGCTGCCGAGTTCCTGGTCTGGTGGGATCTGTTTGAGCAAATTCGGCAACATCGGCGCGTCGCCAATACTGCTGCTGGTAACTTCGATCGCACGGATCTCAAGCGTTTCCGCATCTATACCAATATGTATCTTGCGCCACAGGCGGCGCCTGGAGCCGCCATGCTTGCGCGCGTTCCACTCGCCTTCGCCCTCAGCTTTGATGCCTGTGCTATCTATCAGAAGGTGCAGCGGCCCGGCTGAGCCCTTGTAGGGAATGGCGACCGACAATGTTCTCTGACGGCGACAAAGGGTGCTGAAGTCCGGCACTGACCAGTCCAACCCAACGCGTTCCAGCAAGCTTTCTACGAACCCTGCCGTCTGCCTCAGAGGCAAACTAAACAGGACCTTCAG
>JAQXCD010000032.1 GCA_029252045.1 Sulfitobacter sp. | reverse complement strand
TCCATGATGTTGATGCCGCGCTGACCCAATGCTGGACCGACTGGCGGGGACGGGTTTGCTTGACCCGCTTTAACTTGCAACTTCATCGTACCGACGAGTTTCTTGGCCATTGGCCTTCTCCTTTGTCACCGGTGAGGTCTCCCCCACCCTACAGAGCCACAACGCGTTGTGACCATTTTCTAGCGTGGTGCGGCCCAAGGCATCGCGATGCCCCTACCTCCCACGAACGATTCGCCGCACGAGAAAACCGCGCAGCGCAAGAACCCGCCCAATAGGACAGATCGGCGGTAGGATCAAACAGTATCTGGATCAGATGTGAGGAGTAGTATCGAAAATCCTGAAAATAGTGGCGTGGCCGTATGAAATAGGCCTTTGTCCGATGCTGCACTGCACATGATTGGCTGCCTGAACCAGAACGCAAAAACCCTCAACAGCAGCTTGGGTTTTGGACGGGTTTTTTGGCGGCGGAAAACAGGGCGCTTCATGGCCGTTCCGAAAGGAGGGTTCTTGGAAGTCAGGGGTGAGTACAATTTCCCCGAAAGCGACCGATCGTGCGCTGCGCAGCAAATGCCAGCAACGAGCCCGAAGCGGAAGTGCAATGTTTGCGCTGCTTGCGTTCGCAGCAGAACAATGCTGCGATTGCTCAGGTATTGGTGACACGAAGCAGCGTGAAAAACTGCCGTTCGTAGAATTTGATCCAGAGTAGCGGTGGTTGAGAATTAAGCTTGGGCAAAAGTGCCTATTCCGGTCCCACGGGTTGCGACCAAAACGCCCTCAGGAATGCCAATGTGAGGAATATCGACCAGCTTGAGACGTGTAGCCAGTTGTGCCAGCCCAAAATCGTATTGCGACGGAGTTTTGCAGGCCGAAGCCGAACACAGCACGTACCAGCTGCAAAACTGTTTACGGTGCTGTTCTTCCCGTGCGAAGCGCTACAATCTGTAATGCGTGGATTTCCCGTCCGCCTTCATGCTCACTGGCTCTATGCTGCTGGTAGGTTTGCCAAGGACGACCGTCTCGCCAATGATCTTCAACGCAATCGCGCATACGATAGTTGAATGTTCAGCTTCATATCTGACATACCAAAATGTCGGATATGAAGCATGATGGGAACGGATATTTTCCCTCGTCAGAGCAAGGATATCTGGTTCAAGGCAGGATCACGTAGCGTCGGGTGAGCAAAAAAGCCAATGTTTGAGGATATTTGTTTAGCTCTTGGATGAGGATACATTCTCTGATGAGGACAGGCGAGGAACAAGCGCTTTGACTAGATCACGCATGTGCAACTCACCTACAGCCGATCCGCCGTCCATCACGCGGTAGTGCAACGACGTGTCGCCCTCGGACCGCGCAATCAGTGACTCCAGATTATCGCCGACATCTACGTCCCCCGCGAACTTGGACCCTGTCAAAGGCTCCATCACTGACTTCACACGCAATACACGCGCGCGGTTGATGTCACTGACAAAGTCTTCGATGTAAGGATCACAAGGGTTCATCAAGATGCCTTGTGGCTCACCCTGCTGGACCACTGCGCCGTCTTTCAGGATCACCAGATGATCCGCGAGCTTTAGTGCCTCATCCAGATCGTGGGTGATAAAGATGATGGTTTTCTGCAGCTCGTCCTGGAGCTCCAGCAACAGGTTCTGCATGTCTGTGCGGATCAACGGATCAAGCGCCGAGAACGCCTCGTCCATGAGCATGATGTCTGTGTTGGCCGTCAACGCGCGTGCGATCCCGACCCGTTGCTGCATGCCACCAGACAGTTGCGCGGGATAGTGATTTGCAAACCCTTGCAGCCCCACACGGTCTAGCCATTTCATCGCCTCGGAATGTTGCTCCGCCTCGCTAAAGCCGCGGGTTTTCAGCGACATTGCCGCATTCTGTACAACCGTACGGTGCGGCAGCAGCGCAAATTTCTGGAACACCATCGACATCTTGGTCTGGCGCACTTCGCGCAATTCGGGCTCCGACAGACCCATGACGTCGATCCCGTCCACAAGGATCTCGCCGGCGGTGGGTTCGATCAATCGGTTCAGGTGTCGGATCAGCGTCGATTTACCCGATCCTGACAGCCCCATCACAACGGTAATCTCGCCCGCTTGCATATCGACGTTGATATCCTGAAGGCCCAGCACATGCTTGTGCTGTTCCAGCAGGTCTTCTTTGCCCATGCCCTCTTTGACGTGGTGCAGCACCTCTTTGTGCCGTGCGCCAAAGATTTTATAGAGGCCGCGCAAGCGGACTTTTGGTTCAGTAGCCATTGTCAGCCCCTTAGTGTTTCACGCGGGTCATATCGACCCGTGACAGTGCTGCTTTCGACACACGGTCAAGAATGACGGCCAGCAGCACGATGCCGATGCCCGCAACGATGCCCACGCCCAACTCAAGGTTCCGAATGCCGCGAAGGACATTGACGCCAAGGCCCGGCGCCGACACGAGCGAGGCGATAACAACCATCGCCAGCGACATCATAATGGTCTGGTTGATGCCGGCCATGATGTTTGGCAACGCGAGTGGCAATTGGACACCCAGCAATTTCTGGCGCGATGTCATGCCAAATGCGTCAGCAGCCTCGATCACATCTTGATCAACAAGGCGGATGCCAAGGTCGGTAAGACGCACAACGGGCACGATCGCATAAAGAATAATCGCAATACCGTAGAGCTTTGATTCCGTCACCGAGAACAGGAAAATCAGCGGGATCAGGTAGACGAATGTTGGCAGTGTTTGCAGCAGGTCAAGCACCGGCACCAGTGAGCGTTGCAAGCGGTCGGATTTCGACATTGCAATACCTATGGGCACGCCCAACATCACGGATATTCCTGTGCAGACAAAAATAATCGAAAGCGTCTGCATGGCGACGTCATAATGATCCACAAGGCCCAGAAGGAAGATCGAGAAGGCAACAAAGATGGTCACTCCAACAGAACGGGATGCGAACCATGCGATGGCGACCAGAATGGGCACCATGATAAACCACGGCGTTGCCGCAAAGGTCCAAAGTGCGCCGTCAAGAAGCCAGCTGAGCGGTTGGGTGATCGGATCGAGAATGGCTTTCAGCATTGGTTTGGCCGCAAGGAAGCCTTCTTCAATGCCCTTGGTCACATCACGCGACTGGATGATGCCCGGGCAACTTTCATTCAGATTGTCCAAGGAGGGGAAGGGAAAAAACTCTTCCTTTGTTGCTTCGCCACTGCTTTGTGCCAGCAGATCTGCCATCGACATTGGGGCGCTGGAGGCTTCCGCACCGCACCAATCCGAAAGGCCAAGTGCCTTGAAAACACTATCGTAAAAGGCCATTTTTCGTCTCTCCCCCGGTTTCTGTGAAACCTGTTGTTCTTATATCAAAGCCTTCCCGCCAAACAGGCGGAAAGGCTCATGTTTGATCAAACGTCAGCTTACTTCAAAAGGGCCGACAGCTTGCCTCTGGCTTCGTCGTTCAACCAGCCTGCCCAAGTTTCTTTGTTGTTGGTCAGGAAGTACACCGCCGCTTCGTCGTAGGATGCGTTGTTGTCGAGGCGCCATGCCAGCACTTCGCCCATCTGGGCGTTCGTGAAGGACACATTGCCCATCAATGCCGCGATGTCGGGGTTTTCATCAACGAAAGCCTTGGACGCAGCTGTCACAACTTTGGACGCAGGGTACGCTGAGAAACCAGGTGTTGCGCAATCAACGTCGCCGTTACAGGCGTGCTTTTCGGCGTCATAGTCAGGCACCTTAACCTGAACCATCGGGTATTTGCCCAAAACAGCTGTGGGCGCCCAGTAATACCCGAACCACGGCGCTTTTTCAGCATAGGCCGCCGCGATGGATGTCTGAAGCGTTTCACCGGAACCGTGCTGGAAACGCTCAAGGCCGGAGCCTTCGATTTTTGCAGCTTTCAGGTTATTGTTGTTGATGATGTCGCACGCCCAGCCCGACGGGCAATCGTGAAACTTGCCACCAACGGCAGCAGGGTTGGCCATGATGCCTTCCCATGTCGTCAGCTCAGGATTGCTTTCTGCGAGGTAGGCAGGAATCCACCATGCTTCCACGCCGCCGTCAGACAGAACATTACCCAGCTCGACCAGTTTGCCGTCCGCCTGCAGAGGCTCATATGCGGGTGTCGAGTTTGCCCAGACTTCCGTCAGAATATCAGGCTCGCCTGTCTCGGCAAGCGACGTCAGCGCTGGAACGGTGGAGCTTGGAACAACCTGCACTTCACAGCCGTACCCTTGCTCCATCAAGAACTTGGAAACAGCAGTCACAACCGACGAAGAAGCCCAGTCCATTTGTGTGATTGAAACTTCGCCGCAATCAGCATGTGCTGCTGTTGCGCCCATTGAAAGGGCAGCAGCAGTCGCTGCACCCGTGAGTATCTTTTTCATTGTATTCTCCCATTTGACTCTCCTCTCAAGACATGGAGGAGTTACTGCGACAGAAGAACACGGTTAGTCCGAAACTTTAAGTCAAAAACGGCAGTTTGCGTTAGATATCGACAAATTTCTGTGAAATTGGAACCCATCGTATCAATAGCTCAGAACACTTACACCTCTTTTACCCGCCATTAAAAACGCAGAAAATCGACCATTTCAGAGGGTGGTGGCCATGACCGCCATTGCGTCTTCAAGGTCGGCAATCAGGTCGGTTGGTGTCTCAAGCCCGATGTTCAGGCGCACGATCCGCCCGCCAAAATCCTGGGTCGGGCGGTCCAGCCCCGGATACACAACCGCCAGACTGTTCACCCCACCCCAGCTCATGCCGATTCTAAAAACCTTGAGCGCATTTATGAATGAAACGACATGTTCGGCAGGAATGTCATCTTTGAACGTAAAAGAGAAAACACTTGTGGCGCCTGTGAAGTCTCGTTTCCAAATATCATGACCGGGGCAGGATGGCAGTGCTGGGTGATAGACATCTTTTACCAGCGCATGATCCGCCAACCAAAGTGCGACTTTCATGGTGGCTTTTTCCAAGGCATCCAACCTTACGGCGAGGGTTTGCAAACCGCGTAGGGCAAGGCTGCAATCGTCCGGCGATACGGCAAGGCCGAGTTGTTGATAGATCGGACCGAGCTTTGCATAAGCCGCATCACCGCGCGCCGAGACAGAGCCAAGCAGCAGATCGCTGTGCCCGCCCACATATTTGGTCAGGGCTTGCATGCTGACGTCGACGCCGTGGGCGAAGGCGTCAAACATCACCCCCGCCGCATAGGTGTTGTCCAAGGCAACTGCCACACCCTTGGCGTGGGCTGCCGCGACAATCGCTGGGACATCCTGAATTTCCATCGTGACCGAACCGGGGCTTTCGCACCAGATTAGCGCTGTGTTGTCGCGGATCAACGCCGAGATGCCCGCGCCGATCAGCGGGTCATAGGGCTCCACCTCGACGTTCAGGCCGCGCATCAACCCTTCGGCCATCGCTTTGTTCGGGCCGTAGGCAGAATATGGGACAAGCGCGTGACTGCCGGCCTTGCAGTAAGACAGATAAATCAGCGCAATTGCGGCCTGCCCGCCGGGGACAATGAAAGTCTCGCGCGCGCCCTCAATGCCTGCAATCCGTGACGCCAGTTCCAGCGTAGTTGGTGTCCCGTACAGACCGTAGGAATAGCCGTTTTCCGCTTGTCGCCAATCATCGGTGACTGCGGCTTGCCCCTCGAATACGACGGTTGAGCCGCGATAGACAGGTGTTGCCAATGACGCATAATCCTGTCGCGCCTGTGGCTTCGGGTCGAGCAATTTTGTCCGCCAGTCCATCATCGTCTCCTCAAGTTTCAGTCTGCATTGAAAGGATGGCATGGATGTAGATCCGCGCGGCATCCTCGATCTGGTCAAGGGCAACGTATTCGTTCAACGAATGGCATTGCGCCAAATTACCGGGTCCACAAATCACAGTTGGGCACCCGAAGTTGGGCGCATCTGTCGAGCCGGGGAACGAAGAGACGTCGACGTGGCCGATCACAGCTTTACAGGCTGAAACGACCGACTTCGTCACAAGCGCATCCGCCTGTGTGTCGAGCGGTGGCAGGTCTAGAAACGGCGTGCCAATCTCGTATTCCAGCTCTAGCGCATTCGTTTTTGCGCTTGCCATTGCGCTATGCAGCTCCTTCATCACAACGGCAGACGTCTCACCCGGAATTGTGCGTCGATCCACATCAATCTCGCAAAAATCAGGGACAGAGCAGGCATTGTCGCCGCCGCGTATCATACCCACGCTGAAACTCGGGCTGCCGCAAATCGCATCAGGGGCGCGCTTCGAGACATCGTCCGCGTAGTCCTGCAAAGCGCCCAAGACAGCGCCCATGTGATAGATTGCGTTGCGGCCTTTGTCGGGCATACTGGAATGCGCGGCCAGCCCCTTTGTCCTGATCGTGGTCAGCATCTGACCTTTGTGCGCCGTGCTGATCTGCAGCAAAGTAGGCTCTGCCACGATCGCAAAGTCAACCTTGGGTCCATGAAGGCCAAAATGGCGCGACCCCGCCATCGCGTGTTCTTCATCAATCACGCCCACGACGATCACATCACCAGACAGAGGTGTGTCCGTGCGCCGCAAGTAGCGTATCACCTCAAGATAAGCTGCCAAGCCCGCTTTCATATCACACGATCCGCGGCCATAAATTTTGCCGTCCTTCACCATCGGCTCAAACGGGTCGGCATAGCCCTCAACACCAACCGTATCCATGTGTCCGGCCAACAGGATCGTAGGTCCGCGCCCTATGCCTTTCAGCGTTCCCCAGACATTGCGGCGCCCCGACACGACCTCATGAGACCCGATTTCGAGACCCAAGCTGCGCAGTTTTGCCTCAAACAGTTCGGCCATCGCGGCCTCGGCACCGATACCCGACGGCGCCCCGAATGTGTTCACACTGGCGCTGCGGATCATTGCAGACAAATCTGCGATAAGCTGATCGCGATCAATCTCGATTTTGCTCATAGGATCGGAATATCGCGGGGCGCACGGCGGGTGATCAACTCTGCCCCATCCACACGCACAACCACGTTTTCCTCATGCAACATCATTTTGCCCGGCGCAAAGTCGTAGCCCGGCTCGATCGCCAAAATCATACCCTCTTGCAGTATCGTCTGATCCGCTGCCATCAAGGATGGCCATTCCGTATTGTGCAATCCGACACCGTGCCCCATGCGCCCGACGCCGCCGCCCCGGGCACCACCCGAGGCCAAAACATCCGCCATCGCCTGCCAGACATCACATGCCCGCACACCGGGGCGGACAGCGCTTATGCCTGCATCTGTTGCGCGGTAGGCCAGATCATAGGCACGTTTGGTGGCGTCACTTGCGCGGCCAATCGCAAAGTTACGATCAAAGTCACAATAATAACCGTCAATCTCGGCACCGGTATCGATGAAAAGCACATCGCCAGCATTCAAGGGTCGGTCATTGGGGAAACGGATAGCGTCATCTGTGCCATCCGGACCCGCTGTCGAGACGATATAGGGCACTGTATCTGCACCACGCGCCAAGATGTCCAAGCGATGCGCGGCAAGGATCTCACGTTCCGACATGCCAGCACGGACACGGCTGCCCATCGTTTCATAAGCGTCGCAGACAAGGCCGCAGATATGCTTGTGCTTGGCAATCTCACGTTCGGATTTCACCATGCGCAGGGAACGGACAATGTCCGTGGCATCCACCAGTTGAATCGTGCCCAAGGCACTGCGCAACATCTCCACATCATTGGCGGGCATCCGCATATGCGTCTCCGCCCCCATCGGCACGCCAACACTGTTTTTCGCCAACCCCTTCAGCGTATCTGCGAGCAGGCTAATCCCTTCGTCTTGCGGGTTGGGCGAGGCCCATATGCGTACATCGTCGATCCAGCTGATCGACAGTGCATTTTCACCAATACTGGGTATCACCGCAATGGGCTTACCCTCCGCAGGGATGATCAAAAACCAAGGCCGTGTGGGGCTTTGCCAAAAATTACTCTGGAAGCCCGCGAAATATGTAAACTCCCGCTCTGTCATGAACAGCAATGCGTCCATTTTCGCGTCGCGCATCATACCTTGGGCCTTTTGCACCCGTGTTTCAAATTCCGATAATGGAAAGCCGCGTTCAAAACTCATGATGTGGGGTCCGTTCCAAGTTGCGTCTCAAATAGACGGCCAAAGCCTTCAATCTCGTCCTTGATACCCGCCAAGCGTAGCAGATGCCACGCAAGGGCATGGTTGCTTGCGGTGACAGGTTTGCCCAACGCGGCTTCGGCCTGCTCGATAATCCCCGCGGCGCGCAGGCTGGTACAAGAAATAAAGACACCATCGACCGCGTCAGAGCGGCCCACAGAAATTGCTGCTTCAAGGATTGAAGTGGGATCAATGCGACCGACAACTTCATCGCTATGCTCAAAGAAAGACCCGACAGTGGTGATCTGAACGCCCGCTTCCTCGAACCTGTCTTGCATGGCCTGCGTCACGTCGGGGGTGTAGGGCGTGACAAGGCCAAGGCGGCCAACGCCCATAGCTTTCAATGCGGCCTTGGCTGCGGTCAGCGGATTTGACGAAGGGACGCCGGGGTGTGCTGTGTCAAGGATCGCAGCAACGCGGTCTTCGCCGATGATTGTGGACCCCGATGTACAGCCATATCCCAAGGCAGACAGAGCCAGATATTGCGGTAACAAACCTGCTGCTACAGGCAGTTCCGCTTCCATTTTCGCGAGCGTTTCAGGGGTTACGACAACATCATTCGCAAGCCTTGCGTGATAAACAGAAACACCGGCAAGATGCGTCATCAAACGCATTTCCCATTCCATAGTTTGATCGGATTCAAGCACCAAAAGACCGATGCGCGCCCGCGCTCCAGCCCCTGCATCCGTCGTAAAACCAAGCCGGGAAATCTTGGCTGGCACCGCTGCTTCGTCTTCCATAACAATACCCCTTCTCCCAACGAGTTAACGTCGCGTGTCTGGTAATTGCTGCGCGCAAAACGACACACCTGTCAACGCTTCCGGCAACGCCACTGCAAAGATCTACTTCATTCAAGACATTTTCGGCCGCCTTTTGCTTCGCAGAAACAAGTGTGGCGCGGCTGCGGCGAAGCCTACATCAGTTCTTAGGCCATGATCCTTGGTCAACGCTGATTTAACATTGGGTGGGGGGCCTCGGTTGAGGTTAAATCATACTGGGGTTCCAGCTCCCCGCGGTCATCCCAAGCGCAGAGGCTAAAATGACGATCGCCTTGTCGGGTAAAAGCGCCCGCTGTTTGGGCACCTGATCTTGTATTTCAATGGCTGCACCAACAAAAAGGTGCTTTGCCCCTCGGTGCATCCATCCGGCCTGTTTGTGTGGCAATTTTTACTTCCACTGGCCCTGATGAGTTCCGCAAGCGAGGCTCCAATCGGCTGAACGACCTCTAGAGGGCCATGCCATTCGCCGGAGTATCCTAGCTTTTGGTTGACTAAATTTCGCATCCTCACTTCATTCGCCTTGCATCTCTTGGCAGGTTTATCCGTTCGATGCGATCAGCTGCCGGTATTCCTGTTGTTTCGTCAGCATGGCCCAAATGATCCGTGCAGATTTGTTTGCCATGGCAACGGTCGCGAGTCGGAACGGTTTTTCGGCCAGCATTTTTGCGGTCCAGATATCCGCCTTCTCTGGTTTCCTCTTTGCCATCAACGCCCGCGACGTCATACCAATGATCAAAAGCCTTCGGATGTATTTGTCACCTTTCTTGGTGATCCGTCCGAGCCTCTCTTTGCCACCGCTTGATTTGTTGAATGGGGTCAAGCCCAACCAGGCAGCCAGATCGCGTCCAGTTTTGAATTGATGAGCATCGCCAATTGTCGCGACAACGGCAGAGGCCGTGATCGGGCCGCCCCCGGCATGCCCATCAGACGCCGCGCGTTGGCATTAAGCCACGCATGCTGTTCGATCATTTTGCTAAATCCATTGACGCGCTCGGTGATCCCGAGCAGCTGATGGCAGAGTGTTCCTAAGATGCTGTTCGCAATTTCGGGCTTAGTTGGGCGATCCCCTTCAAGGTGGCGCTTGGAAAACGCAGTCACGGATTCAACGCCAGTCGGTAGGATGTGCCCAAACTCTCGCAACAAACTGCGGATCATGTTTACCACCTGCGTTCTCTGGCGAACGACGAGATCACGTGTGCGATGGATCGCGAGAATTGCCTATTGATCCTCTGACTTCACTTCAACGAACCGCATTGACGGGCGGCGCACCGCTTCGCAGATTGCTTCGGCATCGGCAGCATCTGTCTTGCCACGTTTCACATAGGGTTTGACGTAAGTGGCTGGCATCAGCCAAACGTCATGGCCGAGCTTGCGCAATTCGCGGCCCCCGTGATGGGCGGACCCGCAAGCGTCCATGCCGGCCAGGCAGCGCGGCAGCGCTTCAAAAAATGCCAAGAGTTTCGCGCGTTTGATTTTCTTGTTAAAGATCTTGCGGCCGGTCTCAGATATCCCGTGCACCTGAAATACGTCCTTGGCTAGATCCAGACCTACTGTTTTAACTGTAATTGGGTGGCTCCTCTCACAAACAGTCGATGACACCTGCATTATAGCGCATTGCGACGCTGGTTGGAGCAGGAGCCATCCACCTCATCCGGTAAAGGCCGTCCACATCGAACGGTCCAGACTCTTCGAGTTCAATAGCTTCCTAAATTGCCAACGCATCTTTAAGTTCAACACCCAAATAATGAACTGTGCTGTCCATTTTGGTATGTCCCAGCAGCAACTGAACCACACGCAAGTTGCCCGTCTTTTTGTAGATCTGGGTGACCTTCGTGCGCCGCATCGAATGGGTGCCATATGTGGTTACTTCCAAACCGATGGATAAATCCCAATCCCGGACAATCCGAGCATATTGGCGCGTTGAGATGTGCATGCGCTCGTGAAAACGCCCTGGCCAAAGGAATTTGAACCCGACCATCAACGGATTTTCCATCCACTTCGCCACCGAGGCGCGGGTGCCTTCGGGAATCTCGAACCGGACGGGTTTTTGGGTTTTGCTTTGCAGAATAGATGCGCGCGCTTTTATCTGCCCTGAAGCCATTACATCCACGCCTCTTATCCGTACGAGATCGCAGCTCCGCAACTTGCTATCGATAGCCATATTAAACAAAGCCAGATCGCGACTATTCTCCGCCAATTCGAGCCGGACGCGGATGGCACAGACATGTTTGGGCTTCAGCGGGAGCTTTTGACCGGCGATGCGTCCTTTATTCCACGCGGGCCGAAGCGCACGAATGGCCGGTAAGTTTGGTGTTTGCATGATTGATCCTCCGATCCACCATACCCTCCCACAACGACAACCCGAGGTTGACACTACTTCATATCACAAATGCTGCGCTTGCATCCGAGGTCAGCTTTGAGCCTATTGTATGAATTCTGTTTTCCTGCTGCGTGGGCTCGCAGCTTGGAAAATGTTGCGTTAGTGTAAAATTCGGTGCTGCCGCGTAGCGGGAAAACCAGCCGTTCGTGCAGAGTGCAGCAGGGATCAGCGGTCGAATTCACAGACTGCGGGACTTTGCTGCCATACACGTTAAATGACCCAATATCCGCTGACACCTATCTGGGGCCGTTCCACCCTTATTTTGGTCTCCAATGTCCCTCGCGAAGCCAACCAGCATTGGGGTCTAACTGTGCATTTGCCGCTTACGGTCGCGGGTGCGGCGGGTCGCGTCCTCTGATCCATCGTGGTAGGTCCCGAACCACTTGTCCCACGGCATCTCGGCGTTGCCATAGTTGCATTCATAATACCGGTGATGCAGCTGATGGAAAAACGCCCCGAGTAAAAGCGCCTGACGGTCCCGTGCCCAAATCGCTTCATATCCCGAGTGTGAGGACGCAGCGCCCAGCATTAACCAATAGCCCAGAAATAGCATGTGCACGGGGTGGCTGGGCAGCACCAGCACGATGAGGATCGCACTCAGGTAACCGAACGCCTCAATTGGGTGCATCGACATGCCGGACCAGGGACCAGTATTGACGTTGCGGTGATGCACCGCGTGCACATGTTTATAGATCGCGGGTTGGTGCAGGGCGAGGTGCACCACATAAAAGTGGAGGCTTTGCCAGAGCGCCATGACCGGAAACAGCGCGATAAACCAGATGGGATGCGCGCTGAAAGACAAGGTGTTTATCAATCCGCTGGCGTATGACCACCGCAAGAAACATTCGAGTACCGACAGGAACGTCGCGCCGAACATCATCGAATAATAGACATTGTCCCATGTCTGATAGCCGAACTTGAACAGCGCATTCTTGCTTTTAAAATATGGGCGCGGGTCATATTTCAGGAGCTTACCCTGTCCGTCGATCCCGTAAAACCAATGGTGCAGCGCGCCTGCTACAATCAAAAGAAGCAGCCAGTTGCGCACGAACACCCAAGCCATCCAGCCAAAGGCAAAACCGGCTTGTTCCGGCTCCACGGGTTGCAGCCAGAACGCCACCAGAAAGGCCAGCGCCAGAAAGATCGAGCGATCCGAGAATTGCAGCCAGTTCTGCCAAAACCATTTCGTAACGACGGCGGGTTTGGCTGGCCACAGCCAGTAGGGTGCGTATTTGACCGGTAGGTCGGGGTGCCAATGCCATTCGCTCCTTATTGGGGCTGCGCTTGTGTCGGGTCGGTCTTTGGGCGGGTTTTCTGCGGTTGTCATGTCATGGCCTTTGATGTGATCAGCGGTGGAACGGACGGCGCTTGTCCAGCGCCTCACAAAGCTTTTCGTGCTCATCGGGTTTCATGGTGATGCTGGTGGCGGTATTCGGATAGCTGCCATCAAGAACCGCGGCGCGGTAGGCGTGAAGCCCCTTCATCAGCTCGGCTTCCAGCTTGGCGCGTGCACCCGCCATATCGGCAAATGCGGATGCGTGGCGCGGTGGGTCAATCGTGTCGCCGCAGGCATCATCCTGAAACAGGAAAATCACATCCGCTGCCCCACCCGACCCCATGGAATGGGAGATCAGCCCGGTGCGCGTACTGATCTCGACAATGGCCTCGTCTGCGACGCATTCCAACTCGACCGCATAGGCACCAGCGTCTTCAAGGCGGCGCAGATCCTCGGCCAGTTTCATCGCCTCATCGGCGGTGCGTCCATAGGCGCGCAAGCCCCCGATTTGCGTGGACAGGCGTGGTACAAGACCCAGATGCCCCTGCACGGCCAGCCCTTCATCGGCCAACATTTCGACCGCTTTGAAGTTGCGCAGAGTATAGAGCGCATCGGTACCAGCTGCGGCGGCACGAATGCCAGCACGCAGAATATCCTCGTGGGTTTCATAGTCGCTGGCCATCAGGGCAGCGGTGGTGAAGGTGTTGGGTGCACCTGCGCGTACGTCATGCAGGTCGTGGTCAACGATCGACAAGTGATCAATTCCTGCGGCCTCGGCAGCGGCGGCCTCAACACGGTTCACAACCGTCGCCTGGACGAACTTTCGCTGCCCCTTGCCCGCTTTGATGTCCGCCACGGTTAGATTCCGTGTCGCAGGGAAACCCTCGAATGTATAAATGCGCTTCATACCGTTCCCTGCCTTGTCCGTTCCCTCCGAAATTAGGGGATAGCATGCACAATTCAAAACGAGTAATTTTGCACAGTATTGCAAAAATATTTTGGTGAAAATGCAAAGACTACCGAACCTCATATGGTTGCGTTCCTTCGCGTCTGCCGCACAGCACCTCAGCTTCACCCAGGCCGCGGCAGAACTGGGGCTGACCCAGACCGCTGTCAGCCTGCATGTGCGCTCGCTGGAGGCCGAGCTTGGCTGTGCGCTTTTTACCCGCGCGGCGCGTCGATTGACGCTGACGCAGACGGGGCAGGCCTATGCCTATTCGTTGCGGCAGGCTTTGGGTGATATGGCGTTTTCAACCGCCAGCCTGTTTGGCGCAGGGGCGGAGCAAATGCTGACGGTGCGGGTTCCGATTTCGTCCGCGGAATTGTGGTTGGCGCACAGGTTGCCCGAATTTTCGGCAACACATCCAGACATTACCGTGCGGCTGGTTTCGCAGGTCTGAGACGGCGGCACTCCAGATGCAGAGCAGGCCGATGTCGAACTTCGTTTTGGCGGCGGGAATTGGGTAGACGTTCATGCGCGAAAGGTTTCATCCGAGCGAATCGTTCCGATCAGCGCGGCAAGTAGTAAACGCGACAATCACGATTTAACGGCGCTGCAAAACGGGCCACTCGTCCAGATCCTCGGCTTTGAGGACATGCTGCTGCGGTATCTGAACGCACACAATCAGATCCCGTCACAGGGCGTGACGGGCTATGCGGTCGATACCACCGTGGCTGCCATTGATATTGTCGCAGCAGGCGGAGGCTCAGCCGTGGTGCTGGAGCGCTTTGCCCGCACTGCGATCAAAACGGGCAAGCCAATTGCGATTACGGGAGCGGCGGTGGAGATCAACATGGCGCATTACCGTCTGACCACCACGACGTCAGGGCAGAATGATCCTGCAAAACATCTGTTCGAGACTTGGTTAGAAGCGGCGTTACAAGATGGGTCGTAGGGTGGTTGCTTTCTTTATTTTTCTACTGGGCCAAGAGGTTCCAAAATGCCAGGATGGGCCCGCGTACCATTTCCTTTTCATGTCTTATTTTTCGCAGTTCTCGCTGACTTACCGATTGGGTCGGAACAAAGAACTCTAAACCATCGGGCTGACTGCGCACTGCATCAAACGGCAAAATACTGGCCCCTAACCCACGCCGCACAAACGATAGGATGGCCGTTGTATTGCGCGCCTCCAGGGTGCTGGCAAAACGCAGATCATTTACAATTGGGTCATCGACCAGCTCGCAAAGTGGATTTGCAATCAAGGACTCAAGCCCGAGCGCGCCCCAACCGGATGCGCCCTCATTGCACAGATGCGCCATGTGGATGGGCCCGTTTTCTGCACAAACAATGCCAAGGTCGTCGGATCGAATGCGCTCACCCTCTAGCGGGGCGTCGGGCCGTGCAGAAACGATTCCAATGTCGGCCTCATCGTGTTCAACGCGTGCGCGGACAGTAATACTGTCGACATCACTAATCTCAATTCGCACATCCGGATGGACGGCGCGAAATGCCTCAATGACATCTGGCAGCAAAGCCACCGTAGCGGAGGGCACCGCAGCGATGCGAACGATTCCTGTAGTCGACATCGCGTGACGGTGGATTGCATTCGCGCTTTTGTCAAAAACATCGGTGGCGCGCTGACTTTCCAACAGAACAAGCTGCCCCAGTGGCGTCAGGCGGCTTTTCCTATCTGTTTCAAACAGGGGACCGCCAACTTCTTCTTCAAATTGCGCCAACATCATCGACACCGCGGAAGGTGTCCGGCCCAAAACGGCGGCAGCACCAGCAAGCGTGCCTTGCGCTGCTGTGACTGAGAATGTTCTCAGCATCTCGAGCTTAATGGACATTCAGAATTCCTGAATAAAATTTCAATTGTTTTAGAATGACTGAAGTTGTGGAAACCGTCTAGACCACAGTTGAACAAATTGGAGACCACCATGACCGACCTTACGCAGCTTTATATTGATGGCGCATGGACAGATGGGGCGACGCAAATCGAAAACCGCAATCCATCTGATACGTCGGATTTGATTGGTATTTATGCGCAAGCGGATGCCGCCCAGTTGGACGCCGCACTGGATGCCGCCCGACGTGCACAACCTGCATGGTGGGCTGCGGGCATTCAGAAACGCCATGATGTGCTGATGGCAATCGGCACAGAGCTGATGGCGCGTGCCGACGAAATCGGGCGCATGTTGTCACGCGAAGAAGGCAAGCCGATGGTCGAAGGCAAGGGCGAGGTGTACCGCGCGGGACAGTTCTTTACCTATTTTGCCGCAGAAACCCTCCGCCAGCATGGCGATATGGCCGAAAGTGTACGCCCGGGAATAGAGATTGACGTGCGCCGCGAGCCGGTTGGTGTTGTGGCGATCATCTCGCCGTGGAACTTCCCGGTGGCAACTCCTGCTTGGAAAATTGCCCCAGCGCTTGCCTTTGGCAACGCAGTTGTGTGGAAGCCTGCAAATGTCACCCCTGCCAGCGCCATTGCCCTGACCGAAATCATTGCACGTCAGGACATTCCCAAAGGCCTGTTCAACCTCGTCGCCGGTCCGGGCCGCGATGTGGGTCAGCGCCTTGTGGAAAGCGCACAAGTGGACGCGATCAGCTTTACAGGCTCTGTTCCGGTGGGTCGGGGTATCGCAGCTGCCGCCATGCAAAACATGACCAAAGTCCAAATGGAAATGGGATCCAAAAACCCGCTGATCGTTATGGACGATGCGGATCTTGATTTGGCCGTTATGCATGCTGCCGGTTCCGCTTTCGGGGGGACAGGTCAGAAATGCACCGCGGCAAGCCGGTTGATCGTTCACAGTGCCATCCACGATGAATTCGTCGAGAAGCTCGTCAAAGCCACCAAGGCTCTGAAAGTCGGGCACGCGCTTGAAGCAAGCACACAACTTGGCCCTGTGGTTAGTGAAAGCCAGTTGAACCAGAACCTCGACTATGTGGGTATCGGCAAAGCCGAAGGTGCTGATCTGCTGTGTGGTGGTGACCGTCTAGAGATGGCCACCGATGGATACTACATGTCCCCTGCCATTTTCGCGAACACACGCAACGACATGCGGATCAACGTGGAAGAGATGTTCGCCCCGATCACAGCCGTGCAACACGCGGACAGCTATGAGGAAGCATTGGGCCTTGCCAATGACACGCAGTTCGGTCTGACCGCTGGCATTATGACAACCTCGCTTGCCCGCGCCAGCCACTTCCGCGCCAACATGCGTGCGGGCTGTGTGATGGTGAACCTGCCCACCGCTGGTACAGATTATCATGTGCCTTTCGGCGGACGTGGTGCCTCAAGCTTTGGACCGCGTGAGCAAGGCTCTTATGC
>JAQXCD010000031.1 GCA_029252045.1 Sulfitobacter sp. | reverse complement strand
GTTTCCGAAGGTCACCCAGATAAACTGTGTGATCGCATTTCGGATGCGGTGTTGGATGCGTTCTTGAGTGAAGAACCAGAAGCGCGCGTCGCAGCTGAAACCTTTGCAACAACCAATCGCGTTGTCATCGGTGGCGAAGTTGGATTGTCTGATCAATCCAAACTTAAAGATTACATGGAGCGCATTGATCAAATTGCACGCGACTGTGTCAAAGACATCGGTTACGAACAAGACAAGTTCCATTGGAATACAATTGAGGTCACCAACCTATTGCACGAACAGTCAGCCCACATTGCACAAGGCGTCGATGCGGCGGCAGACAAAGATGAGGGCGCGGGCGACCAAGGGATTATGTTTGGGTTCGCCACACGCGAAACAGATGCGTTAATGCCGGCTCCGATCCAATATTCCCATGCAATCCTTCGCCGTTTGGCCGAAGTGCGCAAAGACGGCACAGAGCCAACATTAGGGCCAGATGCCAAGTCACAACTTTCCGTTGAATACCGTGACGGCGTCCCCGTTGGTGTGTCCTCAATCGTATTGTCTACCCAGCACCTTGATGCCTCAATGAGTAGCGCTGATGTTCGTGCAGTTGTTGAGCCGTATATACGTGAAGTGCTGCCCGAGGGATGGATCTCTGCTAATACGGCTTGGCACGTGAACCCCACTGGTAAGTTTGTGATTGGTGGGCCAGATGGGGATGCGGGTCTGACGGGGCGCAAAATCATTGTGGACACATACGGTGGCGCAGCCCCCCACGGTGGAGGTGCGTTTTCTGGTAAAGACCCGACAAAAGTCGACCGTTCGGCCGCTTATGCAGCGCGCTATCTAGCCAAGAACGTTGTGGCTTCTGGGATGGCGGCAAAATGCTCTATACAGCTGAGCTATGCGATTGGCGTGGCCGAGCCCTTGTCAATCTACGCCGATACATTCGGTACGGGTGAGGTAGATGACGAGGCGATTGAAAAAGCGATCCGTGCAACGATGAGCCTAACACCACGTGGTATTCGCGAACATCTGGGGTTGAACCGCCCGATCTATCAACGGACAGCGGCCTATGGTCACTTCGGCCGTAGCCCCGAAGCGGACGGCGGATTTAGCTGGGAGTGCACGGATCTGGTGGATGCGCTGAAGGCAGCGGTCTAAGTCATGAAAATCGTTGTTGTAGGCTTGGGGTATGTTGGGCTGTCAAACGCAGTGCTACTGGCCCAACACAACGAAGTCATTGGGGTAGATATCTCGCAAGATCGAGTTGCCGCTCTTAATGCGCGAAAATCTCCGATTGTAGATGGTGAATTATCAGATTACCTGGCCCGAAAAGATTTAGACTTATCTGCGAATACGAATTTAGAAGTATCAGTGAAGCGTGCCGATTATGCAAGGTTATGAGAAGTATGGTCTGACAGAGCAGGTTGTTCCTTGCATTGTATGTTTGTCTATTGGTTCTGGAGACTAAGTGCAGCTTGAGGCGTGGGTTTAGGGTCAGGACCCATTAACTGATTGAGCTTATGGCGCGGTCATGATTCACGATCCCCAGTTTCGGGGGATATCATGAGCAACTTATACTGGCTTACGGAGGCGCAGATGGAGCGTCTTCGGCCTTACTTTCCAAAGAGCCGAGGTCGTACTCGCGTTGATGACAGGCGTGTTCTGAGTGGCATTATATTCATCAATCGCAATGGTTTAAGGTGGAGCGATGCACCTGCCGAGTATGGACCGGCGAAGACGCTATATAATCGCTGGAAGCGCTGGAGTGATATGGGCGTGTTTGCCCGGATCATGATAGGATTGGCCGAACAGGACCCTGACAACAAAACTATCTCAATTGATGCAACATACCTCAAGGCGCATCGCACGGCCTCCAGCCTGCGGTTGAAAAAGGGGGGCGTGGACGCCTGATCGGCTTGACCAAGGGCGGCATGAATACAAAGTTGCATGCTGTTACAGACACCAGCGGTCGCCCGGTCCGCCTGTTCATTACCGCAGGGCAAGTGAGCGATTATACTGGCGCTGCTGCCTTGATGAACGGCCTGCCAAAAGCCGAATGGCTTCTCGCTGATCGAGGGTATGACGCTGATTGGTTCCGCGAAACCCTTGTAGACAAGGGCACCAAGCCCTGCATTCCAGGACGCAAATCGCGCAAGAAGACCATCAAGTACGACAAGCGCCGGTACAAACGTCGCAACCGCATCGAAAGGATGTTCGGCAGGCTGAAAGACTGGCGACGCGTCTCAACTCGTTACGACCGCTGCCCAAAGGTCTTCCTGTCAGCCATCGCTCTCGCCGCAACAGTCATATTCTGGTTATGAGTCCTGACCCTAGAAGGATCAATAGCGTTTCAAACAGCCGCTTCCCACCGGCGCGGTAGACGGACTGCTGAACAGGTGCCTCCATGCCCGGTTCAAACAGCGATGACGCGGACTGCACCAATGCAATATGCGACAGCACGTCGCCGCTGGCAGTTGCCAAACGCGACATGCCATACCCTGGCTGATCCGTATCAAATCTCTTCATAGTCCAAACCCCCCAGGGTCATTCACTCGTTCACATCGTTGTTTCGATCTATTCGAAACATCCGTTCGTCTCGCGGAGTAGATCCGCATTTCGGCGAGCGTACTGGCAGGTACGCAAATCACCCGTCTGAAGTTTCAGATATCAAGCTCTGCGATGTCTTGCCTATCTTGTCATCACCGGACGGTGCTGCCCCGCCCTGCGATCCTGCATGCACATAGCACCGCCGAACCTCTGCCGTATACATAACAGATTTTAGCCACATTTGAGGGGGAATTTTCGAAACAAACTGTTTCATACGATACTTACCGAATTTTGCACAAAATAACGCCAAGTGTTTTTATTGCGTTGAAATTTCAAGGGAATGTGGCAGCCCGTAGGGGAGTCGAACCCCTCTTTTCAGGTTGAAAACCTGACGTCCTAACCGATAGACGAACGGGCCACACTTGGTGAGGGCTTCTCTAAGCAATCCCCGAGACTGGCGCAAGAAGAAATTTCCGACTCATTGCGGTTTTTTTCTGCTTTCTGAAGGGGCTGCATCTTCGAGCCTTAATTGCACGGTTTGGCGGCCCTGCCATGTGTTTATATCGAGCCTGCCAGCGAGGTGAAAATGCGCGCCCCCATGCGCCTCAAGCGCAGGTCCCAGCGCCGAATCGTAAGCGCCAAAGCAAATCGCATCCAGACGTTTCCCGTGACCGTCCCCAAAGCTGACCTTGAGGTGGCTTTCACCAACGCGACGGGCCGAAAAAATCCGCATGTCTGCAAAAACATAACGGGGGGCAGGGGCGCCGGCGCCAAAGGGGCCCGCCGATTCGATTGCTTGCGTGAGTTCGACACTGGTCGCGTCCGGCATGAGCATCCCGTCAAGGCGCAGATCGGAGGGCCCCCGCAGATGGGCGCCCTGCTTTTCCAACAAGGCCGTCAACTGGTCCATCGCTTCTTCCAGCTTGTCTTCGGCCACAGTCAGGCCCGCCGCCATCTTGTGCCCGCCACCTTTCAGCAGCACGCCCTGCATGGCCAGTTTTTGAATACAGGCACCCAGATCAACTCCGTTGACTGACCGGCCTGATCCTTTGCCGATACCGCCTTCGAGTCCGATCACCACAGCGGGACGGCCTGTGGCTTCCTTTAGCCGTGACGCAACAATACCTACCACACCCGGATGCCAACCCTCACCTGCGGCCCAGACCAATGCACCATCGGTGCCACGCTCCTCGGCCTGTGCCAAGGCGGCCGCGCGCACGGCGTTCTCTACTTCGCGCCGCTCCGTATTCAGGGTGTCCAGACGCTCGGACAGGGCAGCCGCTTCATGCGGGTCTTCAGTCGCCAGCAGGCGCGCACCCAGATCGGCCTTGCCCACACGCCCGCCCGCGTTGATGCGCGGCCCCAGCATGAACCCAAGGTGATAGGCGGCCGGTGCCGTATCCATTCGCGCTACGTCAGCTAGGGCAGACAGACCAACCCGCTCGCGGCGCCCCATAACCTTTAGCCCCTGGCGGACAAACGCACGGTTCACACCGTTCAATGGCGCCACATCGGCCACGGTGGCCAGCGCCACCAGATCCAGCATAGCCATCAGGTCTGGGCCTTTGACCTCAACCTCGCGCAGTTGCCGCCCGGCCTCCACCAGCATCAGGAACACAACGGCAGCAGCACATAGATGCGCCAGTGCCCCGTCTTCGTCCTGACGGTTCGGGTTCACAACGGCCAGACATTCGGGGAGGGTCTCGCCGCCCAAATGGTGGTCCAGCACAATAACGTCCGCGCCCTTGGCGGCGGCAATCGGACCATGGGACAAGGTCCCGCAATCGACACAAATGATCAGATCGTGTTTTGCCGCCAATTCGGCCATCGCCTCGTCGTTGGGGCCATAGCCTTCGTCAATGCGGTCCGGCACATACAAAGTAGCCTCACGCCCCATCTGGCGCAACCACACCAGCAGCAAGGCAGCAGAACTGCCGCCGTCTACGTCATAGTCGGCAAATACAGCAATACGCTGGCGGCTTTTTACAGCCAGCAAAAACCGCGCGGCGGCCTTTTCCATATCCCGCAAAGACCGCGGGTCGGGTAACAGATCGCGCAGGGCAGGGGCAAGAAATGCTGGCGCCTCGGCCCCGCCTATGCCGCGCTGTGCCAGCACCTGACACACGGGCATCGGAATGCCGGTCTGCTGGTGCAAGGCTTCCGAGGCGCGCACAGCCTCGTTGCCGGGACCAACCCACCGCCGACCGGTCAGTGAAGTCTCGACGCCCAGAAAGGTGGCAGCGCTTGAACTTGCACCCTTTTCCATATCCCGATCCTCCGGTCTCGGCGCGCGCAGGCGCCTGTGTTCAAACCTCTTCGATGCGCAGCGCTACAGGCTCTCCGGCTACAACGGATGTGGCGCCGAATGCGGCCAGCGCGTGGTCGATATCCGCGCGAGTGGTTTTATGGGTCACGATCAAAACGGGTGCACTGTCGTTCACATGGCCGTATTGGCGCATCCGGTCGATGGATACACCTGCCTCGCCCAATACAGCCGCCACTTTGGCCAATGCGCCGGGTTTGTCGGTGATGGCCATGCGGATGTAATAAGGCGCGGGGCGCTGGCTGAGTGCGGGTGTGGCGGCGGTCAGTGTCTTGGCAGGTTGGCCAAAGACGGCACCACGGTGGCCGCGCGCGATGTCACAGATGTCCGACAATACCGCACTTGCCGTCGGGCCTGCACCTGCACCGGCGCCGCGCAGCACAATCTGGCCCACGGCGTCACCTTCCAGCACCAGCATATTTGTGCCGCCCTGCAACTGGCCTAGCGGCGATGTGTCTGGCACAAGGCAGGGCTGCATACGCTGCTCCAGCCCGCGGCCGGTCATTTGTGCCACGCCCAGTAGTTTGATTTTATAGCCCATATCGGCAGCGGCGTGGATATCCTCGATCGAGACGCGGCCGATTCCTTCCAGCTCGATACCCGCAAAATTCACCTGCGTGCCAAAGGCCAGCGACGACAGAATAGCCAGCTTGTGCGCCGCATCAATGCCGCCCACATCCAGCTGCGGATCGGCCTCAAGATAACCAAGCCCGTCGGCTTCGGCGAAAATATCAGCATAGGGCAGGCCGGAGTCTTCCATCCGTGTCAGGATGTAGTTGCACGAGCCGTTCATCACACCCATCACGCGGGTGATCTCGTTGCCCGCCAAGCCTTCGCCCAAGGCCTTGATCACCGGAATGCCTCCTGCAACGGCAGCTTCATATTTGATCACACAGCCTTTTTCTTCAGCGGCCAGCGCGAGGGCCTGCCCGTGCATGGCCAGCATTGCCTTATTGGCGGTCACCACATCTTTGCCCAAGGCCAGTGCAGCTTCGGTGGCGTCTTTGGCAGGGCCTTCATCGCCGCCTATCAGCTCGACAAAGACATCCACATCATCGCGTTTGGCCAGATCAACCGGATCATCCTCCCACGCATAGGAGGACAGGTTTACGCCACGGTCTTTTGTCTTGCTGCGCGCGGAGACGGCTGAGATGACCACTGCGCGGCCTGTGCGGGCTTCCAGCAGGGCGGCCTGTTTGCGCAGTATTTGCACCACGCCTACACCAACCGTTCCCAGACCCGCAATCCCGAGGCGAAGTGGTTTTGTCATGGCTGTGCATCCTTTGATTGGCGGGTGTTAAATGTGTGTTGCGCCGATGTAGCCCGAACGCACCCCCCATGCAACGGAGCACGCATGCGTTAGTGCAGGCCTTTTGCCAGCCGTTGCCGCTCGGGCCCGCTCAAAACCGATCCGCGCATGCGTGCCGCGCGGGATTTCAAGGCTGCGAAGCGGGCGTCGATTGCTGCGCTGGCAGATACAGGCTCTACCCCGGTTTCTGCGGCGGAGGCCAGAACCGGACCAAGAGGCGTCAACGCAGGGTATTGTGATGCCTCAAGTTCGGGCGTGATCGTGCGGTCAAGCGCCGGAAATTGGGTGCAAGCCCCCAAAAGGGTCAAAGCCGTTGCAAAGGCTGTGGAGGAGAACGCGCGTTTCATGCAGCACGGTGTGCACCAGCAGGGCGCCTTCTTGCAAGTGTCTTGGTGACGATGGGCGGGAAAGGGTTTACTTTTTGAACGCACGTTCAGATATATAGACTTATGGCACGCACCGCAGGATCACATTCAGACATTACCGGCCCGAAAGTGCGCGAGGCCGCGCTCAAGCTGTTTGCGCGCGGCGGCTTTGCTGCGGTTTCCATGCGGGCGATTGCAGCGGAAGTGGGCGTGCAGGCCGGCGCTCTGTATAACTACACGCCCGACAAACAGTCGCTTTTGTTTGATTTGATGAAAAGCCATATGACCGAGCTGCTTGCAGCGGCTGTGGATAACGCAGGTCAATCTGCCGGCGCGCGGCTGGATGCCTTTGTGGGCTTTCACATCAGCTTTCACCATGCGCGCCCTGATGCGGTTTTCATCGCTTATATGGAGCTGCGCAACCTCACACCCGAGAACTTTGCCCGTGTTGAGGCGCTGCGCCGCCAGTACGAGGACGGGTTGGAGAGTATTTTGCGCGATGGTGTGGCGGCGGGTGCGTTTCGTGTGGAGGATACAAAGATTGCCACACTTGCGATCATTGCCATGCTTACGGGTGTGAACACATGGTTCCGTGAAGGCGGGCGGTTGTCATTGGAAGAAGTCACCGCGCAATATCGCGGGATGGTGCGCCGCGCGGTGACCTGAGTTTGGCTAATGGGCCGGTTTAATAAACGTCCCGTTGTTCAGCTCTTTGACGGCCTGCAGCAACTCTTCGCGGGTGTTCATCACGATGGGGCCGTGCCACGCGACAGGTTCGTCAATCGGGGCGCCCGAGATTAGCAAGAATCGCAACCCGTCGGGCCCCGCCTGAACAGTCACCTCGTCACCCGTGCCAAAGCGGACCAAAGTGCGGTCGCCGGACATGTCGCGGATATTCAGCTCTTCGCCCGCAACCTCCTTTTCCAACAGGATGCCCGAGGGGCGGCTGGCATCGACAAAGGCGCCCGCACCTTGGAAAATATAGGCAAACGCGCGGCGGTAGGTGTCGATATGAAACGTCTTGCGCACACCTGCGGGCACGGTCACGTCGAGATACTGTGGGTCAGCGGCGATACCGTCGACGGGACCGCGCTTGCCCCAGAACTCGCCTGTGATCACGCGCACCTTGGTGCCGTCGTCGTCAATGACTTCGGGAATCGCATCTGATGTGACGTCCTGATAGCGCGGCGCTGTCATCTTCTGGGCGGCGGGCAGGTTGCCCCACAACTGGAAGCCGTGCATTTGGCCGCGTGCATTTCCGTTTGGCATCTCCTGATGCAGAATCCCGCTGCCTGCGGTCATCCATTGCACATCACCTGCGCCTAAAGTGCCGTTGTTTCCAAGGCTGTCGGAATGCTCGACGGTGCCTTCAAGAACATATGTAATGGTCTCGATCCCGCGATGCGGGTGCCATGGAAAGCCCTTTTCAAAGTCAATGGGGCGGTCGTTGCGGAAGTCGTCGAACAGCAGGAACGGGTCCAGCTCGGACGGGTCGTGAAAGCCGAAAGCGCGGTGCAGTTTTACGCCGGCACCTTCCATGGTGGGTTGGGCGGCGCGGGTCTCGAGGGTGGGTCTGATCGACATGGGAATGCTCCTGTCCACTTGTTTGAATTAGAATTAGGGCCGCTATTGCCCGCAAACAAGGCGGGGGCATGCAGGGTATCTGTGCATAAATGCGCAAAGGTCGCATTTGGACTGGACGTGGGCTGGCAGTGGCGCAAGGTTGGGAAAAAATGTCAGGGAGTTATCGACATGAAAATCGGATTTATCGGACTGGGGAATGTGGGCGGCAAGCTGTCGGGAAGTTTGCTGCGCAATGGCGTGGATCTGAGCGTTCATGATCTGGACGCAGAGTTGGTGGCGGGCATGGTTGCGCGCGGTGCCAAAGCGGGCGGCAGCCCTGCACAGATGATGCGCGAATGTGATGCGGTGATTACTTGCCTGCCCAGTCCGGCGGCCAGTGCTGCCGTGGTCGAGCAAATGCTGCCAGAGGTGGGGGCGGGCAAGATCTGGCTGGAAATGTCGACCACGGACGCAAGCGAGATCAAGCGGTTGGGTGCTCTGGTGCAGGCGGCCGGCGGACAGGCTGTGGATTGTCCGGTATCGGGCGGTTGCCACCGTGCGGACACGGGCAATATCAGCATCTATGCCGGCTGCGACCGTGCCACGTTTGACCGTGTTCTGCCTATTCTGACGCATATGGGGCGGCGCATCCTGCATGTAGGTGATATAGGAAATGCCAGCGTTCTCAAGGTGATGACTAACTATCTGGCCACTGCCAACCTGCTCACACTGTGTGAGGCGCTGACGGTGATGAAGGCGCAAGGGATGGACCTTGGCATGACTTACGAGGCGATTGCCATGTCTTCCGGCAACAGCTTTGTGCATGAAACCGAAAGCCAGTTGATCCTGTCGGGGTCGCGCGATGTGAACTTTACGATGGACCTGATCCAGAAAGACATCGGCCTGTTCCAGAAACTGGCGGATGATGCGGGGGTGCCGCTGGAAATCTCGCCGTTGATGATCGAAATGATGAGCGACGGGCAAAAGCGTTACGGCGTGCGTGCCCAGTCCGACCGGATGATCGAGCGGCTGGAAGAGGCCACAGGCCTGTTCATTCTGGCAGATGGTTTTCCGATGGAGCTGGTGGACGACGAGCCCGAAGAGCGCGGTTATGAGGTGCGCCCCAAGCGGATGAAGTAAGCCGGAATGCGGGGGCGAATGCCCCTGATTGACAGAGGCGCCTGCACAAATGTGCGGGCGCCTTTTGCGTACGGCCCTCAGCGAAGGCTTGCCGGAAGGATCATCTGCGTCTAGGGGTCGCGAAAAGGAGTACCTCCATGACCTCATTCAATGATCTTCCCCAAACGGCCTCTAACGAAATTTTGGCGACGGCGACTGCTGCTACCGGGCGGCGGTATCTGGGAATGGGGATGCTTGCGCTGCTGGGCCTGATGCTGATCTATATTGCTGTGGTTCAATCACCCGCACTCGAATGGCGACTGTTTCTGGTGCTACTGGGGGCTGGGTCGCTGTGGATGGCGGATAAGATGCGCCGCGCTACGCAGACGCGGATCGAACTGACAGAAACCGAGTTGCGCGACAGTGACGGTACCGTGATTGCATTGATTGCTGATATCGACGGGATGGACCGCGGGTTTTTTGCATTCAAACCCTCAAACGGTTTTTTGCTGCGCACCACATCGGGGGCAAGCAATGAATGGCGTCCGGGTCTTTGGTGGCGCTGTGGACGCCGGATCGGCATTGGTGGTATGACACCTGCGGGCCAGACGAAATTCATGTCCGAGATTATCGCGGCAATGATGGCACAGCGCGAGATGAAGCTGGACAAATAAGCTTATCTGTAACGCGGGCTGCATTAGAATAAGAAAACCCCGGACGGTGTGAACCGTCCGGGGTTTGTTTTTAGCTGGTCGGGTGGGACCGATCAGATGCCTTGCCACAGCACCTGTGGTGCATAGCGTGGCCGTGTGAAGATAAAGTTCGCGATTTCGCGGTCTTCAAGGCCTGTCGTGAACGGCGCGACGTAGTTCGCAAAGGTCTCGACGACGATCATGCGCTCGTTGTGTGCCATCACTGGCAGTTTGGCAGTCCAGTTACGGACTTGGTTGTTGGACAGGGCCGTTGTGTTGCCGCGTGTCTTGGACCAATCCAGCTTGATGATGTTGTCACGCGAGGCGTAGCGTACAATGCTCACCCGCAGGCTGCTGTCCTGTGGGGCACGGGTCATCGTGTCGAACAGGGCGTGCGCCCCTTCCAGGTAGGTGCTGTCCAGCGGCAGTGTCTCGCGAGAGATCATGTCGCTGATCGTGTAGGCCGCCTTCTGGTGCATTGCATATTGGCGGAATGCATCGAAAAGCGTGAAGATTGACAGCAGCACGAAGAAGACCAGAGGGATCATGATCATCGACTCAACGGCCGACGACCCGTCTTCTTCCTTGATGAAGGTGCTCTTCCGGTTAGGTTTGAGTTCAGGTTTTGACATTATCTTGGCTCCTGTACGAAGGCGCTGATCGAGACCATTTTGGCATAGCCGTCATCGCTTCCGTCGTTGGTGTCCAGGACAGAGCCCAGACCAATGTTGTTCCACAGAGGCACGAACTGGTAGCAAGCGCGCAGCAGCATCAGTTCATGCTGTTGGCCCAGGGACCAGCCGCGCACCGGAGTTACCGGCTGTGCGGTGTTGATGCAGTCCGCGTCAGATGGCAGCGACGCAAAAGTACGCGGGTTGGTCGGAATCATTTCCAGGCGCAGGTTGTCTTCACAATCTGCCAGACCACCGCTGTTCGCACAGATGGCGCTTTTCAGGGCGTCATGTGTGAACTGTACCGAAGTATTCAGGCGTACTTCACGGGTGGTCACTTCAAGGCCGCGATCCAGTTGCATCTGGCGGATGGAGTGCATGCTCAGCTCGAAGCCGAAGAAGAAGGTCATGAACAGCAGGGGAGCCATGATCACGAACTCAATGAGATACACCGACCCTTTTTCTTCTTTGCGGAAACGGCGGAGGAATTTGTTCATACGAATATTCATTGTGTGAGCCTCAGCTGGTTGATTTGGCGCGCAATGGCACTGAATGCGTCTCTGATTTCCACACCTTCAACCCGGAAGAAGTGGCTGGGAGAAGAGGCGCAGTCCTTCATAACTTCTGCGCTATCGTCTGTTACTTCGAAGCCGATGGACCAGATGACAGTGTTCTTTGCTTTGGCTGCGCTACAGACGTTGCTCAGAAGGGTGTCACCGTATTCAGGCCAGTACTTTAGGTACTTCCACCGGTTGTGATAGTAGCTGCTGACATAGCGGTTCAGGTACCAATCCAGGCTATATCGGTCCCAGTGGGCCGCATGGCTGTAGTTGGCATAGTAGTTGTCGTTGATCCGGTAGGAATAGTGGTTCTGACCATCGGTCATCAGGATCACGGTCTTCAGCGTTTCATGGTCATCGAAGGCGGCAGGACGCGCGGCAAACACGGGGTCAGTTACGCCATCCGCGGCAAGTGACGCGTTGATTGTGTTAAAGTCGGGATCAAGCAGACCCGCAGCCCATTTCATACCCGCAAAGATGGACGTACTGCCGCGGGGCACCAGACGGTCGATCTTGTTGTTGAGCGCCGAGATGTTCTGGCTGAAGGCTACAACATCTTCGTACTGGCCTGTAGGGCAAACATAATTGCTGGGGGTTTGGCTATATGTGCCCCATTGAAAGTGCTGAACCTGATCATATTGCTTGTTGCGACGCAGGGTCGACGTGTTGAAGTCGGCCTCGTCGAATTCAAGGCAGTGGCTATAGGGGTTGTTATAGTCCACGTTGAACTTGCTCATGATCTCTGGGCCCGCACTCACATGCTCGTAGTAGGGGACAATCGAGAGCGAGACCAAATCCTGAGTAGAGTCGTTCAGAACCGTTGTGACAAAGGTCTTGGCCGCCGTCCGCAGGTTCGACATTTTGTCGCCGGACCCCATGGAGCCGGAGATGTCGAGCACCATGGAGATTTCCACGTTGTTCACACGCTCTTCAGCTTCTGCGAGGCTCCGCAAAGGCAGTTCGTCTACGCCAAGCATCTTCATAAAGTTTGTCGGTGTGGTGCTGTCCGAAGTTACCGATACTGTCCGGTAGTTCAGGCCCTCATCCACGTTGATCTGGTTGGCTGCCATAGGGATGCCGGACTTTTCAAAATAGTCCTGTACAACCGCTTCTGGCGATAGGGTTTGGTCCAGGTCCGCCGCAGCAAGTACGGCGCGGTCGGCCGTATTCTGGATGCGGACACGGTCCATTTCATTGCGTTGCAAGTCGAAAGAGATACCGGCGATTAGCACCAGCATCAAAATTACAACGGTTGCGAAGATGGTTACAGCACCGTCTTCTTCCTGCGCATACCGGCGCAGGTGTGGATTGTTTATCCGTCCCGCAATAGCCGGGACGGCTGTCGTCGAAAACAGTCTTGACATCATCTTCACCTCTCATGCCTTGCCCTGTCAAAGTGACGGGACCTTTGGCTACATGACTAAGCCTTATGGATGAAAAACGTGGCCAAAATGGGGCGCATTTTTGCATTAACGTCATATTTTTAAAGGGATTTTAAGCATAATGGCGCTACATCCGGCCTAGTGTTTCTAGGTGGTAAACAGTCAGCCACATCGGTGTTCATCCGAACACTTTTGCCACAGGCGAGTCGTATTGACCCGATCGGATATGAGTCTGCAATCATAGGTAGGTATGCGGCGGAACGGGATGGGTAGGCTAGCCGTTGTTGAAAAGAACGGCCTGTGTCGCGGTCAGCAATGCGTGCGGCGCGATCTCGAATACGGTCTCGGGGGCACCTGCTGCGGCCCAGACAGTTTCATACTTTGTTAAGACTTCGTCCATATACGTTTGCATCGAACAAAGATGACCTATGGGAGCAACACCGCCAATGGCAAAACCGGTTTCGGCACGCACACGTTTGGGATCGGCCCGTCCCAACGGTTCACCGAACAGGATTTCTGCGCGGCTCAGGTCCAGTTGATGCGTGCCGCTAACGAGGATAAGTTTAAGGGCACCGGATCGTGTGCCCTCGAAAATCATGGATTTGGCAATTTGCCCGACAGCGCAGCCACAGCTGTCAGCCGCTTGTTGTGCGGTCCGCGCGCTGGAGGGTAATGTGATCACTTGAATCTGTAGTCCGGCGTCCAGTGCGGCCTGTCTGACGCGGGTGATACTTTTGCCCATATCCGGCTCCTTAACTCTGCGTGGCAAGAGAGCGCAAAAGGTGCGTGGTTGGTCAATATCTAAACACAGGAAGGTGTAGAGAGAAATTGTTCTTAAACTGATTAAAAAAGTGGCACCTTTGTGCATTCCTCTCTATGTAGGCTGGGCAGCCCCGGATTCCCCGAGCGCGCACTTAGATTCCAAAACAGACCTATACAAAGGCAGTCTCTCATGAGCCATTCCCCTAACGAGCCAAGCTTTCGCGAAAGCGTGAACCTGATGTTCAACCGTGCGGTTGACCTGATGGACCTCAAGCCAGGGCTTGTCGAAAAAATCAGGGTTTGTAACGCAACATACACTGTCCGGTTCGGCGTGCGTCTACGCGGCGACATCAAAACATTTACCGGTTACCGGTCGGTCCACTCTGAACATATGGAGCCGGTCAAAGGTGGTATCCGCTATTCCATGGGCGTCAATCAGGATGAAGTAGAGGCGCTGGCTGCGCTGATGACTTTCAAATGCGCGCTGGTTGAGGCGCCGTTTGGTGGCTCAAAGGGTGGCCTGTGTATTGATCCGCGTGAATACGAAGTGCACGAGCTGGAGATGATTACCCGCCGTTTTGCTTATGAGCTGATCAAACGTGACCTTATCAATCCGGCGCAAAACGTACCTGCCCCTGACATGGGCACGGGCGAGCGTGAAATGGCGTGGATTGCCGACCAGTACAAGCGCATGCACACCACAGACATCAACGGGGCTGCTTGTGTGACGGGCAAGCCGATTAACGCAGGTGGTATTCAGGGCCGCACCGAGGCGACGGGCCGCGGCGTGCAATTTGCGCTGCGTGCGTTCTTCCGCGATAGCGAGGGCGTCAAAAAGGCGGGTATAAGCGGTACTCTGGACGGTAAGCGTGTTGTGGTGCAGGGCCTTGGCAACGTGGGCTATCACGCCGCCAAGTTCCTGAGCGAAGAAGACGGCGCGCCTGTTGTGGGTGTGATCGAGTATAACGGTGCCATCTGGAATGATAACGGCATCGATATCGAAGCATTGAAAGCGCATATCACTGCCGAAGGGTCGCCCAAAGGGTTCGCTGGCGGTACGTTTGTAGAGGATGGCGCCAGCCTGTTGGAGGCTGATTGCGATATCCTGATTCCGGCGGCGCTTGAGGGTGTGATCAACCTGCGCAACGCGCACCGGATCAAGGCACCTCTGATCATCGAGGCGGCGAATGGTCCGACAACTGCCGGCGCGGATGAAATCCTGCGTGACAAGGGGACGGTGATTATCCCCGACATGTATGCAAACGCGGGCGGTGTGACGGTTAGCTACTTTGAGTGGGTCAAAAACCTGTCCCACATCCGCTTTGGCCGGATGGGCCGCCGTCAGGAAGAAAGCCGCCACCAGTTGATTGTGGACGAGTTGGAGCGGATCAGCCGCGACACCTCGATCAACTGGACGCTCAGCCCCGACTTCAAGGACAAGTATCTTCGCGGCGCGGGCGAGCTTGAGCTGGTGCGCTCGGGTCTCGATGACACCATGCGGATTGCGTATGATTCCATGGCAAAGGTCTGGCACGAGCGCGCGGATGTGACGGATCTGCGGACAGCGGCCTATCTGGTTTCGATCGGTAAGGTTGCTGCCAGTTATCAGGCCAAAGGTCTGTAAGTTGAAATAAGTATTGATTGCGTGCGCGGCCTTTATGGCCGCGCACGCAGTTGCTGAAACGGCAGTTTACGGCGAGGTCGAGTTGATGGGCCTCGACCGTGGTAACTGGCCACTTAACCCGAGTTTCGCAACCCAGCTGTCTATGGTCTGCAATGTCAACGGGCCGGATGGCTTTCTCAGCATCCGAAGTGGGCCGGGCAGTGAGTTCAAGGCGGTTCGCAAACTCAAGCGTTTGGCGATTGTAGAGGTCAACGCAAAAGAGCGACGCGGGCGTTGGTTACGCGTCTTGCATGCCTACCGTCAGGTATCCGCCGGAGGGCGGGGAATCCCGCTCAGGGAATTGCCTGTTCAGGGCTGGGCGCATGACGGATATTTGTGCGCGTTCCTGCACTGATGTATTTTGAATAAACGCCTGATTGGCGGCGGACAGTCTTGCACAGGCGGGGTAGTCTGCTGCCATGATGTTTGATTTACCAGATGATGAAGTCCTCTATGCCAGCTCTGCTGGCACGTGATCCGGCATGGGACGGGCGCGCGTGGGTTGGCGTCTCGTCTACGGGTGTGTTTTGTCGGCTTACCTGTCCCGCCCGTAAACCCAAGGCGCAAAATTGCACTTTCTTTGATAGGCTGGGATCCGCGATAGAGGCGGGCTACCGCGCGTGCAAGCGGTGTCATCCGATGGCGCCGGCTGTTGAGGGTGAATCGGCTGTTCAGGCTTTGCTGGCCGCGCTGGATGAAAACCCTACAAGGCGCTGGGCCGAGGGGACATCGCTGCGTTGGGGTATGATCTGTCCACCGTGCGGCGGGCGTTCAAGCGGCATTTTGGTATGACATTTCTGGAAATGGCGCGTCTGGCGCTGTTGCGGGCTGGCGGGGCCGAACTGGCGGGCGGCGGGCGCGTGATCGAGGCGCAACTGGAAGCGGGGTATAGCTCGGCTTCGGCGTTCCGCGCGGCGTTTGCGGGGTGGATGGGGCTGCCGCCGGGGGCGTTTGTGCGCGATGCGCGGTTGCGCGCGGACTGGATCGAGACTCCGATGGGAGCAATGGTTGCCGTGTCGTCCGAGCATGCGCTGCACCTGCTGGAGTTCACCGAGCGGCGCGCCCTGCCTGCGGAATTGGCGGCCTTGCGGCGTGATGCAAAGGGGGGCTTGGGTTTTGGCCGCTTTGCGCCGACGGACATGATCGAGCGGGAGATGGCGGATTTTATGGCGGGCCGCTGTGCGGAATTCAACACGCCGCTGTCGCCCTTGGGAACACGTTTTACACAGGATGTCTGGCAGGCCTTGCGCAAGATACCGGCGGGCCAAACGCGCAGCTACAGCCAGCTTGCCCGTGACATGGGCAGGCCCGAGGCGACCCGAGCGGTGGCGCGTGCCAACGGGGCAAATCCCATCGCCATCATTATTCCTTGCCACCGCGTGTTGGGGGCGGATGGCAGCCTGACAGGCTATGGCGGCGGGCTGTGGCGCAAACAGAAGTTGATAGAGTTAGAACGCGGTTTTGCCGCTACGGGAGCTGGATGATGAGAAACAAGGCACAGGAATTTGCAGCGTTGCACGTCAAGGGCGCACCGTTGGTGTTGTACAACTGTTGGGATGCGGGATCAGCCAAGGCGATTGTCGCTGGCGGTGCACAGGCCCTTGCCACGGGAAGTTTGGCAGTCGCCGCCGCACAGGGCTATGACGATGGCGAGCATTTGCCGATGGCGCAGTTGCTGGGGCTGGTGGGCCGGATTGTGCAGGCGCAGGATGTTCCGCTGAGCGTGGATTTCGAGGGCGCATATGGGGAGGCGCCCGAAATTGTCGGGGCGCATGCGGCGATGTTGGCCGACACAGGTGCGGTCGGCATGAATTTCGAAGACCGCCGCGTGCAAGGTGATGGCCTGTGGAGCCTTGAGGCGCAATGCGCACGGATCGCCGCCATTCGCGCAGCAGTAGGCCCTGATTTCTTTATTAATGCGCGTACAGATTTGTTTCTGCAAGCGGGTGCGCAGGGTCATGCAGGGCTGCTGGCTGATGCGATCATCCGCGGGCAAGCCTATGCCGAGGCAGGGGCCTCGGGTTTCTTTGTGCCAAAGTTGTGGGATGTCGGGCTGATTGCGCAGGTTTGCGCGCAGGTGCCGCTGGCGGTTAATATTATGATGTTGCCAGATATTGCCCCGCGCGGGGATCTGGCTGCCGCCGGCGTTGCGCGGATCAGCTATGGTCCCTCGTCATATTTCGCTACTATGGCGACCCTTACGGAGGCAGCGCAGGTGATCTACCGGCAGGAGTGATTTGGCGATTGCGGGCGCAGGGCAGGTTTGCCAGAGTGGACATAAGTGTACACTGGAGGTCTGCATGCGGTTTTCGGGATGGCGTATTCTGCGCGAAGGGTTGAGCGGCAACAAAGGCTGGCAGCCCCATTGGCGGGATGCGGAGCCTAAGGCGGAATATGACGCAATCATCATCGGCGGCGGCGGGCATGGACTGTCCACAGCCTATTACCTTGCAAAAGAGCACGGGATGACCAACATCGCCGTGATCGAAAAGGGGTATCTGGGCGGCGGTAACGTCGGGCGAAATACCACCATTGTGCGGGCAAACTACTTCCTTGATGGCAATTCGCAGTTCTATTCCCATTCGCTGAAGCTGTGGGAAGGGCTGGAGCAGGACCTGAACTATAACGTGATGCTGTCCCAGCGCGGGCAGTTGATGCTGTGTCATTCGGACGGCCAGCGCGATGCCTATGCGCGGCGCGGCAACAGCATCATCGGGCAGGGCGATGATGCCGAACTGCTGGATGTAGAAGGTGTGCGCAAGATTGCGCCCTATCTGGATTTCGAGAATACGCGCTTTCCGATCTATGGCGGGTTGTTGCAACGCCGCTCGGGCACAGCGCGGCACGATGCGGTGGCTTGGGGCTATGCGCGCGGCGCATCCGAGCGCGGCGTGGACCTGATCCAGCAGTGCGAAGTCACCGGCATCGATATCGAGAACGGTGTTGTGCGCGGCGTGCAGACCACCCGCGGCGCGATCCGCGCCAAGAAGGTCGGCATTGTTGTCGCGGGCCGGTCGTCTCAGGTGGCGGCGATGGCGGGCATGCGCCTGCCGATCGAGAGCCACGTTTTGCAGGCCTTTGTGACCGAGGGCCTGAAGCCTGTGATTGACAATGTGATCAGCTTTGGCATGGGGCATTTCTATATCAGCCAGTCGGACAAGGGTGGTTTGGTCTTCGGGGGTGATCTGGACTTCTACAGCTCCTATGCGGCGCGCGGTAACCTGCCCATGGTCGAGCATGTGATGGAAGCGGGCATGACCTTGATGCCGATGATCGGCAAAGCCAAGGTTTTGCGTAGTTGGGGGGGCATCATGGATATGACGCCGGATGGCTCGCCCATTATCGACAAGACGGATACCGAAGGTTTGTTTGTGAACTGCGGCTGGTGTTACGGCGGGTTTAAAGCTGTGCCGGGGTCTGGCAATTCGTTTGCGCATCTGATGGCGACGGGCAACCACCACAAACCGGCCGAGAAATTCCGGTTGGACCGGTTTCGTACAGGGCGTGGTATCATGGACGAGGAGGGTACCGGTGCGCAACATAATCTGCACTAGGGTGCTCGTGGCAGGCTGCGGGATTGAGTTTATGGGCACAATGAAGTTGGGGCTGCGCGTTGTTCCGGAGGTTTGGTCGTGAGAATTAACTGTCCTTTATGTGGGGAGCGGGACCGCCGCGAGTTTTATTACAAGGGGGCTGCGGTGGCCTTGGCGCGGCCTGGGCGTGATGCGGGTGCGCAGGCGTGGGACGAGTATGTGCATCTGCGCGAGAACCCTGCGGGCAAGACGCATGATTTGTGGCAGCATGAGGCGGGTTGCGGTGCGTGGATTGTGGTTGTGCGTAATACAGTGACCCATGAAGTCTATGAGACGGCGCTCGCCGCTGACGTGAAGCGGAGCATGGGCGCATGAGGGTATCTGAAAAAGGGCTTGGCGCGCAGATAGGTTTCCGGTTTGACGGGGTCGCCTATACCGGCCGCGCGGGAGACACAGTTGCTTCGGCGCTGTTGGCCAATGGGGTCCGTCTGATGGGGCGGTCGTTCAAGTATCACCGCCCGCGCGGTGTGTTTTCCGCAGGGTCGGAAGAGCCGAATGCCTTGGTGACAATTGGCACAGGTGCGCGGTCCGAGCCGAATGTGCGGGCAACGGTTCAAGAGATTTACGAAGGTCTGGAGGTGCGCTCGCAGTCCGCGTGGCCCTCGCTGAAGTTCGATGTGATGGCGGTGAATGATCTGGCGGCGCCCTTTCTGGGAGCGGGATTTTATTACAAGACGTTTATGTGGCCCAAGGCATTCTGGGAAAAGTTGTATGAGCCGGTTATTCGCCGAGCGGCCGGTTTGGGCAGTCTGAGCGGGCAGCATAACGCTGATACTTATGACCGCGCGTTTGCGTTTTGCGATTTGCTGGTGGTTGGCAGCGGGCCTGCGGGTTTGATGGCAGCGACAGTCGCGGCGGATGCTGGCCTCGATGTGATCTTGTGCGATGAGGATACCGCCATGGGCGGGCGTCTGTTGGCGGAGATTGAGGATATTGGCGGTGGGACGGCGGCGGATTGGGCCGCAGCGCAAGTGGCCCGATTGGCGGCGATGCCCAATGTGCGCCTGATGACGCGCACGACGGTGACTGGAGCCTATGATGGTGGTGTTTACGGCGCGCTGGAGCGGGTGACGCATCATGTGCCGCGCAGTGCAGCACCGCTTGAGTGTTTCTGGCGGATCACGGCGCGCCGTGCGGTTCTATGTGCGGGCGCGTTAGAGCGGCCCATTGCATTCGAGAATAACGACCGTCCCGGGATTATGATGGCGGGTGCCGTGCGTGCCTATCTGAACCGTTGGGGCGTTACTGCGGGCAAGTTGGTCGCTGTGTTTGGCAACAACGATGACGCCCACCGCACGGCGCGGGATTTGCATGCCGCTGGTGTGGCTGTGGCGGCGTTGATTGACAGCCGCGCGGATGCAGAGGTGGGTGATGTGCCATATCCGGTGCATTTGGGCGCGCAGGTTTGTGGCTCAAGCGGGCGGCTGGGGCTGACGGGTATCAAGGTCCGGCAGGGTGATGCGCAGATTGATATTGCAGCAGATTGTCTTGCGGTGTCCGGCGGCTGGAACCCGACGGTGCATTTGACCTGTCATATGAACGGGCGGCCTGCATGGCGTGAAGATATCGCGGCCTTTGTGCCCGTGCCGGATATGGTACCCGGGCTGGAGGCTGCGGGGGCGTGCAATGGCGCGTTCTCGACAGCGGCTTGTCTGGCTGAGGGGGCAGCGGCAGCGTCGCGTGCGGTTGAGGCGTTGGGAGGCGAGGCGACGGCCCCCGCGTTGCCTGAGGCAGAGGATCGGGCCTATCGTCTGTCCCCGCTTTGGGCAGTTGCGGGTAAAGGCCGCGCATGGTTGGATTTCCAGAACGATGTGAGCGTGAAGGACGTCAAGCAGGCGGCAGTCGAGAACTTCCGCTCGGTCGAGCATATGAAGCGTTACACCACCCAAGGCATGGCCACGGATCAGGGTAAGAATTCGAATGTGGGCGCGCTGGCGGTGTTGGCTGATGCCACGGGGCGGGGGATACCGGAGACGGGTACAACCACCTTCCGTCCTCCCTATTCGCCGATTGCGATTGCAGCACTGGGGGCGGGCGCGCAGGGGAAGGGCTTTGCCCCGCAACGCTTTACGACCTCGCATCAGCAGACCATCGAGATGGGCGCGCCGATGATCGAGGCGGGGCTGTGGTACAGGCCCAGCTATTTCCCGCGCGCGGGTGAAACCACTTGGCGCCAGTCATGTGACCGTGAGGTTGGATATGTCCGCCAGACGGTGGGTGTCTGTGACGTCAGCACGCTGGGTAAGATCGACATTCAGGGGCCGGACGCGGGCAAGCTGCTGGATTTTGTCTATACCGGTATGTTCTCGACGCTCAAAGTGGGCCGCGTGCGCTATGGCCTGATGCTGCGCGAGGATGGCACGGTGATGGATGACGGCACTTGCGCACGCATGGGGCCTGAGCATTTTGTAATGACGACGACCACGGCGGCGGCGGGCGAAGTGATGCGCCATCTGGAGTTTGTGACACAGGCGCTGCACCCTGATTGGGCGGTGGCATTCACCTCTGTGACCGAGCAGTGGGCGCAGTTTGCAGTTGCGGGGCCAAAGTCGCTTGAATTGCTGAACGGTGTGCTGGATACACCTGTCGATAATGACAGCTGGCCGTTTATGGCTTGTGGTGAGGTTGGCGTGATGGGCGTCGCGGGACGGCTGTTCCGCATCAGCTTCTCGGGCGAGCATGCCTATGAGGTGGCTGTCCCCGCGCGCTATGGTGCGGCGTTGTTTGCGGAGCTTGTCCGCCGTGCAGAAGCGAAGGAAGGCGGCGCCTACGGGATGGAGGCGCTTAATGTGCTGCGGATCGAGAAGGGGCATATTACCCATTCGGAGATCCATGGGCGTGTGACGGCCTTTGATGTCTGTATGGAGCGGATGGTCTCGGACAAGAAGGACTGTATCGGCAAGGTGATGGCGGCCCGCGACGGCCTGGTAGACCCGATGCGCGAGCGGTTGGTCGGCTTGCGGCCTGTGGGCGCGGTCAAGCAATTGAGTGCGGGTGCGCATATCTTTGAGACCGGTGCGGCGCATGTGCATGCCAATGATCAGGGCTATGTGACCTCTGTGTGTTATTCGCCTGATATGGGTACGATGATTGGCCTAGGTTTTGTGAAAAACGGGCCCGCGCGGATGGGTGAGCGGATGATCGTGCGCGACCATGTGCGCGACCTGACGGTTGAGGTTGAAATTTGCAGCCCCGTCTTTGTGGATCCCGAAGGAGGACGTTTGCGTGGGTAAACTGGAGCGAATAAGCCCCTGTGCTGGGCTGTTGCCGGTCAGCATCGGTGGGCTGACTGTGTCCGAGATTGATGTGGGGCAAATTACATCTGTCACGCCTTTTGAAGGGGCTGCGCGCGCCGCAATAGACCGTGCAATTGGTTTGCCGTTTCCGGCACCGGGGCAAACAACGGGCGATGCGGGGCACCGCTTGGTCTGGATGGGGCAGGGTGAGGGATTTTTGCTGGGTGCCGTTCCAGACCCAAATTTAGGGGCCTATGCGGCTGTGGTGGATCAATCAGATGCTTGGGCCGTTGTTGCGCTAACAGGGGCGGGGGGCGCGGATGTCTTGGCCCGGTTGGTGCCGGTTGACATGCGCCTGCGCGCGTTTCCGGTGGGTGCGACTGTACGCAGCCAGCTGGGGCACATGAACGCCAGCATCACCCGCACAGAAGAAGACACGTTTATGATTGCGGTTTTCCGCTCAATGGCGGTCACGCTGGTTCACGAATTGACGACTGCACTGGAAGCTGTTGCTGCGCGCGGATAAGATGCGCGCAAATCTGTTGTTCTGGAGTGTGTTATGATCCGTGTATTGAGTGCTGTTTTATGTGTGGCTGCTGCTTCGCCTGCGTTTGCGGATGCGGCCAAGGAAAAAGACTGTGGCTATCAGGGGGATGTGGTGGCTGCTGTACAGGCAGCACGCGTTGCGCGTGTGGGCGAGCGGAAAGTCGTCGAGCATATCGCCGAGACCGCCCCAGAATGGCCTGAAAAGTATAACGCTGTTGTGCCGCTGGTGGCCCCTTGGATTTACGGGATGCCGATGGCTGATGTGAAAACCGCTGATCTGTCCGCCGCATGGCAAGAGCTGTGCCTGACGCAATAAGCGTCCTCATTTTCGGGCGGGCTTCTGGACTCTGGCTGCCGCCTGCCCATATGTGAGGTATGTCCCTTCCACCCGGCTTCCTTGATGAATTGCGCACACGCTCCAGCCTGTCACAGGTTGTGGGCCGCAAAGTCATGTGGGATGCGCGCAAGTCCAATCAGGGCAAGGGTGACATGTGGGCGCCTTGCCCTTTCCATCAGGAGAAATCCGCCAGTTTCCATGTCGATGACCGCAAGGGGTTCTATTACTGTTTTGGCTGTCACGCCAAAGGCGATGCAATTTCCTTCATCCGCGAGACGGAAAACGTGAGCTTTATGGAGGCCGTCGAGATTCTGGCGGGTGAGGCTGGCATGCCGATGCCAGAGCGTGATCCGCGCGCGGTTGAAAAGGCGGATAAGCGGACCGAGCTTGCGGATGTGATGGAACTTGCGGTCAAGTGGTTCCGTCTGCAACTGCGCACGGGCGGCGCCACGGCTGCACGCGATTATCTTGAGCGGCGGGGGCTATCCCAATTGGTCTGCGACCGCTGGGAAATCGGCTTTGCACCCGACAGCTGGCAGGGGTTGTGGGACGCGCTCAAGGGTAAGGACATCGCCGATGAGTTGATCATCGGGGCGGGCTTGGCCAAACCCTCCACCAAGGGCGGCAAGCCCTATGACACGTTCCGGGGCCGGATCATGTATCCGATCCGCGATGCGCGGGGCCGCTGTATTGCCTTCGGGGGGCGTGCGATGGACCCCGACGATAAGGCGAAATACCTCAACTCTCCCGAGACGGAGCTGTTTGATAAAGGCCGCAGTCTCTACAACGTCAAGGATGCGCGCGTGGCTGCGGGCAAGGGGCAGCCCTTGCTGGTGGCAGAAGGCTATATGGATGTGATTGCGCTGTCAGAGGCCGGATTTGGTGCGTCTGTGGCGCCCTTGGGGACGGCCATTACGGAAAACCAACTGGCCATGCTGTGGCGTATCAGTGACGAACCGATCATCACACTGGACGGCGATGCCGCGGGCCAACGCGCGGCGCTGCGGCTGATTGATCTGGCGCTGCCGCTGCTGGAGGCGGGGCGGTCTTTGCGCTTTGCGATGATGCCGGAGGGGCAGGACCCTGACGATCTGCTGAAATCTTCCGGCCCTGCGGCAGTGCAAAAGCTGCTGGATGCGGCAGTGCCGATGGTGCAGCTGCTGTGGAGCCGCGAGGTTGAGGGCAAGAACTTTGACAGTCCCGAGCGTAAGGCGGCACTGGATAAGTCGCTGCGCGAAAAGATCATGCTGATCAAAGACCCCAGCATTCGCAGCCATTATGGCCAAGCCATCAAGGACATGCGTTGGCAGTTGTTCCGCGCAAAACCTGCGGGCAAGCCGCAGCATGGCGCGCGGCGGCACCCGTCACAATGGGGCCAGCCCTGGGGTAACAAAGCACCGCAAGGCCCCTCGGCAGGGGCCAAATCCTCCGTTCTCGCCACAGCGGCAGATGCACGCGCCACGGATCATCTGCGCGAAGCGGTGATCCTTGCCGCTTGTATCAGTTGCCCCGAAGCGGTCGAGCCGTTCGAGAGAGGGCTGGAGGCGATGGCCTGTCTGGATGGCGATCACGCCCGCTTGCGCGATCTGGTGCTGCGCCACGCGTTGGACGGGCGCCAAGTGCTGCGCAACGCGATTGCAGATAGTTTGGGCCCCGATGCCCTTGAAAACCTGATGTCGCAACGCCATGTGGCTATCACACCCTGTATTCGCAAACCCGGTGACACCGAAATCACAACGATGACCATCGCCGAAGAACTGGCGAAGCTCGAAGCTGTTCGTGGCCTCAAGGAAGAAGTAAACGATGCGGCAGACGATCTGACAGGCGAGGCGGATGAGGGGCTGACATGGCGGCTGGCGGAGGCCGCAAAAGCGGCGGATCGTGCACAGCGCTCTGGTCAGGAAGACAAAGCGGAATATGTTATCGCGGACAACGGAGCGCGGCTGGATCGCGAAGAAGTTGCCAAAAGCCGGAGCTTCTTTGACCAGATCGACTTCTCCAAAGGCGGGAAAAAGAACTAGCCGGTGCGTAAAGGGTGACCTGAAGGCGGCGAATGTGGCGCCGTGGTAACCAAATCACCGCATTTAGCGGAAAAATAAGGATGTCGGGTTTAAGAATCACCTCAAACCCCGCATGATTCGAAAAACCGAATCACTGACCAGTGATTCGCGCATGGACGCAGAGGAATTCTTGATGGCTGCCAAAGATACCAACGACGACGCCAAGAACGACGATCAGGACTCTGGCCATTCGCTGGACATGAGCCAGGCTGCCGTCAAAAAGATGATCGGTGATGCCCGCGAGAAGGGTTATATCACCTATGACCAGCTGAACACGGTTCTGCCGCCCGATCAGGTTTCGTCCGAGCAAATCGAAGACGTGATGTCGATGCTTTCCGAGATGGGCATCAACATCATTGAGGACGAGGAAGCCGAAGACGAGGATAAAGGCGGTACCGATATCGCCACAACCGACGGTCCTAAAGAGATCGTGCTGGGCTCTGGTCCCTCCGAGAAGCTGGACCGCACCGATGATCCGGTGCGCATGTACCTGCGCGAAATGGGCAGCGTCGAGCTGCTGTCGCGTGAGGGTGAAATCGCGATTGCCAAGCGCATCGAGGCCGGCCGTAACACGATGATCCTCGGCCTGTGTGAAAGCCCGCTAACGTTTCAGGCGATCACCATCTGGCGCGACGAACTTCTGTCCGAAGATATTTTGCTGCGCGACGTGATCGATCTGGAGGCCACATTCGGCACCCAGATGGGTGAAGAAGGGGCGACCACACCTTTGGTGCCTGTTAGCGGCGCAGTTGAGACTAAAAGTGAAGGCCAGCAAGAGCTGGATGCAGACGGCAACCCCATTTCATCGGACGATGATGACGAGGACGAGGACGAGCAGGCGAACATGTCGCTGGCCGCAATGGAAGCCGCGCTAAAGCCACAAGTGCTGGAAGCGTTGGACGTGATTGCCGATGATTACGTCAAGCTGAGCCAGATGCAGGACAGCCGTATTTCCGCGCAGTTGAACGAAGACGGTACGTTCTCGGCGAAGAATGAGGCAGCCTATCAAAAACTGCGCTCCGAGATTGTGGCGCTGGTGAATGACCTGCATCTGCACAACAACCGTATCGAAGCGTTGATTGATCAGCTCTATGGCATCAACCGCCGGATCATGCAGATCGACAGCGCCATGGTAAAGCTGGCGGATCAGGCGCGCATCAACCGCTCCGAGTTTATCGAAGCCTACCGCGGCTATGAGCTCGATCCGAACTGGATGGAGCGGATGGGCGAGAAAGTCGGCCGCGGCTGGCAGATGTTCATTGAACGCTCATCGGAAAAAGTAGACGAATTGCGCACGGATATGGCGCAGGTTGGCCAGTACGTTGGTCTCGATATTTCCGAATTCCGCCGCATCGTGCAGCAGGTCCAGAAGGGCGAGAAAGAAGCCCGTCAGGCCAAGAAGGAAATGGTAGAGGCGAACCTGCGTCTGGTGATTTCCATCGCGAAAAAATACACGAACCGTGGCCTGCAATTCCTTGATCTTATTCAGGAAGGTAACATCGGTCTGATGAAGGCCGTGGACAAGTTCGAATACCGCCGTGGTTATAAATTCTCGACCTACGCCACATGGTGGATCCGTCAGGCGATCACCCGCTCCATCGCGGACCAGGCGCGCACCATCCGTATTCCGGTGCACATGATCGAGACGATCAACAAGCTGGTGCGCACAGGCCGCCAGATGCTGCACGAGATTGGCCGTGAGCCTACGCCAGAAGAGCTGGCCGAAAAGCTGCAAATGCCGCTGGAGAAGGTGCGCAAGGTGATGAAAATCGCCAAGGAGCCGATTTCCTTGGAGACGCCGATTGGCGACGAGGAAGACAGCCAGCTGGGTGATTTCATCGAGGACAAGAATGCCGTGCTGCCTTTGGACAGTGCCATTCAGGAAAACCTCAAGGAAACAACAACACGCGTATTGGCAAGCCTCACGCCGCGCGAAGAGCGTGTTCTGCGCATGCGTTTTGGCATCGGGATGAACACGGATCACACGCTGGAAGAAGTAGGCCAGCAGTTCAGCGTGACGCGCGAACGTATTCGTCAGATTGAGGCGAAGGCCCTTCGCAAGCTCAAGCACCCGTCACGCTCGCGCAAGCTGCGCAGCTTCCTCGACCAGTAAACTGCGCCGTTTGAAAAATGAGCCCCGTCTGCACCTTTGTGCGGGCGGGGTTTTTCTGTGCTGGCACCCGTTTCGCTTCATCACGGTGCTTTGAGTTTGATGTGAACAGCATTGCACCTATCTATATCTCAAACCTAGAGGAGACCGATCCATGCGGATCTTTGCTTTTGTAACTGTGGCAGCCTTGGCATTGCCGACCTTTGCTGGTGCGCAGGCCTATCGCGCGGTAAATAACCTTGATGTTATTGCGCTGAACGGCTCAAGATTTGAAGTGATTGAGGCGGCGGGCGATGGCCCGCGGGGCATGTGGTGCGCCGCTGCGGATTACGCCGAGACGCGGTTACGCGCGGGCGGGCGCATCTACATCCTGAAGGGGCGCGGGGCTGCTAATAGTGTCGCAGGCCGAAAGTCCGTTGTATTTACCACAAATCCAGACAGCTTGCCGCAGGGCCCGTTCCAGTCGATCTCGATCAGCACCTCCCAAGTGGGGGCCGGTCTGCCGATAAATCACGCGCTCCAGTTCTGCCGGTTTGAAGACTATGAGTTGGGCATTTTGCGCTGAGTTCACCCGCACGATCAGATCGCCACATGCGGCGTGTCCGCAAAAGGCACAACAGCTTTCACAGGACGAGGATATAATCATGCGAATTTTGACAATGACAGCGCTTGCTGTGCTTTTGGCGACGCCACTGGCGGCACAGACATTCAAGGCTCAAAACGGACTTCAAGTTACTGCGGCAGCACAAGGTTTCGCTGTTGACGGGGGATCGGGGCAGGGTGCACGGGCCATCTGGTGTGCTGTGGGCGACTATGCCGTACGCAGCAAGGGCGCGGGCGGTGCCGACCGTCTGTATATCTCTGAGGGGCGGGCACCCGGTTTTGGACAGCGCGGGCCGGTCCACTTTACGCTTGATGCGGCAGATCTGACGCCTTCTGCGGTCCTTATCACCGGACTATCCCTGCGCAGTGCAGGTGCAAACCTGAGTGTGGGACATGCCCGCAGCTTCTGCTCCAACAAGAGCCCGTCGCCCGGCGGTACGCGTTAGATCAAATGGCCGGACGGCCCCGCGACTGTCTGGCCACACCCCTCATCTTGTGATGAATTTCTATACTACCCAAAACCTATGGGTTCCCCTATACCTGTGGATAAGTGGGGCGGTGATCCCACAATAGAGGCGGATCAGAAATAAGGGGACACAGCCTATGCGCTGCCCGTTTTGCGGAAATATCGACACTCAAGTAAAAGACAGCCGACCTGCGGAGGATCATGTATCCATCCGGCGGCGGCGGTTTTGTCCGGCCTGCGGTGGCCGTTTCACCACCTACGAGCGCGTGCAGCTACGCGATCTGGTGGTCATAAAGACATCCGGCAAGCGCGAGGATTTTGACCGCGACAAGCTGGAACGCTCTATCCGTATCTCCATGCAGAAACGCCCGATCGAGCCAGAGCGTATTGATCAGATGATCAGCGGCATTGTGCGCAGGTTGGAGAGCATGGGTGAGACGGACATCGGCTCCAAACAGATCGGTGAGATCGTGATGGAGGCGCTGGCGCGGATCGATACCGTTGCCTATGTGCGGTTTGCAAGCGTTTACAAGAACTTCCAAGCGGCGGATGACTTTGACAAGTTCGTGCAGGAACTTCGCCCTGATACGCCACCGGAGGGATAACCCGAAGGTGAGTGACACCCGTTACATGGCCCTCGCGCTGTCCTTAGGGCAGCGCGGGATGGGCAACACATGGCCCAACCCTGCGGTGGGCTGTGTGATTGTGCACAAGGGTTTGATCGTCGGGCGCGGTTGGACTGCGCCTTCGGGCCGCCCCCACGCCGAAGTGCAGGCATTGGCGCAGGCGGGTGATGCCGCACGCGGCGCCACGGTTTATGTCACGCTGGAGCCCTGTGCCCATCACGGCCAGACACCGCCCTGTGCGCAGGCGCTCATCGATGCGGGTGTGGCGCGGGTGGTGGTGGCGCTTGGTGATAGTGATGAGCGGGTCGCGGGGCGAGGCTTTGCGATGCTGCGCGATGCAGGGATTGCGGTGCAAACCGGCTTGCTCGAGGCCGAGGCGCGCAAGGATCATCAGGGGTTTCTGAGCCGGATCGAGCTGGGGCGCCCCATGGTTACGCTCAAGCTGGCAAATTCATTCGATGGACGGATTGCAACGGCCACGGGTGAAAGCAAGTGGATCACCCAAGCCCCCGCACGCCGGATGGTTCACGCCATGCGCAGCCGCCATGATGCGGTGATGGTCGGTGGCGGCACGGCGCGCGCGGATAATCCGGCGCTTGATGTGCGCGAGATGGGCATCGTGCGTCAGCCTGCGCGTGTTGTTGTCTCGCGCGGACTGGATATCCCGCTAAATGGTAAACTGGCGCAAACGGCGGGCATGGTGCCGCTGTTGTTGTGCCATGACACGGGTGCGCCTGCGTCTTTGGTGGATGCTTGGAAGGGGATGGGGGCGGTCATGCTGCCCTGTGCCCTGCGCGGCAGGCAATTGGATATGGCAGATGTGCTATGCCAGCTGGGATCGTACGGCCTGACGCGGGTGTTCTCCGAAGGCGGCTCTGCGATTGCGGCCAGCCTGTTGCGAGCCGATCTGGTGGATCAACTGGTCGGGTTTTCAGCGGGTGTTGTCATCGGGGCCGAGGGGCTTCCGGCGATTGGCGCTTTGGGGCTGGCGCGACTGGGGCAGGCCCCCCGTTTTGATCTGGTAGAAACGGCGGCTGTCGGGCCTGACATTATGCATCGCTGGGTTCGCAGCCGCAGCTAAGTGCGGACATTTGCGCCACAAATGCGCTTTGCCGGCGAATATCCCTTGCAGCTTTGATACCATGCGGTTGATCCGGCCCGCGCGGGGTACGTCCCCCTCGCTTAGACGGAGCACGGCAACCTCCACGGGGCAGGGCAGCCCTGTCTTAGGGTCGAAATAACGCGGATAATCAATCAGCGCGGCATGTACCAAGCCTTCGAGTGTGGGCGTTGCACGGCGGCGCGGGGGTACGTCTGAGCGGTCCGTGGTCAGCCCCCAGCCTGCGTAGAAGGGTGCGCCGTAAGTGTTGACAGGCACACCGCGCAACAAGGCCTCAAACCCCATCAATGACGTCATTGTATGGACTTCGTGCACCTGCGCCAGAAGGGCGGCGGGGTCTGTGCCTGCAATGATGTAGTCGGCGGCGGTGGGATCGGTCAGCGCCCCCTCGCGCAGACCTGCCTCAACATCTGGGTGCGGTTTGAACAGGATCATCGCCTCGGGATGGGCTGCGCGGACGGCGTCCAGCAGGGCCTGATTACTGGTGATGTCGCTGGTGCCGGTGCGAATGGAGGCATCATCGCCGACCTGCCCGCACACCAGAATGCGGTGGCCGTCCGGCAGTGCTTCGGGCGGGCGTCCGGTATTGTATTTGCTCAGGCCCGCGTCTGTCAGGCTACGGATCAGGCGGGCGGCGCGCTGTTGTTGATCAGGTCGCAGGGTGGCGCGTGCGGTGATCCACTTCTCAAGGCGGGAGGGCCGGGCGGGGTTGTAGTAGATCCCCAGATCATCGGTCACGAGGGACAGGGGGGGCACAAGCGCCGCCCCAAGGCCTTTGGAGCGGACAAAACCATCTTCAACCCGAGTGAGGCCGCGTGTTGCGATGTCTGTTTTGCCAGCCCAGATCATTTGCGGACGGTCCGAGATGTCGAGCGGCGCCTCAGCATAGGTCAGCGGTTTGTGTGCCCCATAGAAGTTTTGCAGATGCGGGCGTTTCCACAGGCTCATACCTGCGGCGGCCCAGCCGTGGCGGTCTTCGCGCCAACTGCGTGCCTGCGCCTCCAGCGTGTCGATCACAGTTTCCAATTCACACAGGGTATCGCGGTAGGGGTCGTACCAGCGGGGATAGAGGATCATCGCGGCGGCAAACAGTTGCGCGCGGGTCAGGGTGCGCTGGCGGCGCTGGACCTCGAAGGCGTCTGTGGTCAGGCCCCAACCGGCATAGAAGGGCTGGCCGAATACGCGGGGCTTGTGGCCTGAAAAGATCGCCTCAAACCCTAAACCGGACGAGACTGTGTAGACGCTAAGCGCGCCTTCGAACAGCGTGTAGGGGCTGATCGGGTCTGTCAGGAACGAGATGCGCTCGTTCAGGTCGCTGTCGCGGAAGTAGCCCTTGCGGTGGCCTGCGGTTGTTTCGGGATGGGTTTTGATAAGGATGCGGGCGCCAGGGTGTTCTTCCTGCGCGTAATAGAGCATTTCAAGAAACCGCGTGCGGTCCGCCCCTGATGCGGTCACCGATGCGTCGCCTTCTGTCTGGTCGATCACCACCACATAGCCCGCCGTAGGGGCGGGGGTGTCCAGCGGGATGGCAGCATATTTGCTCAGATGCGCCTCTTGCAGCCTTGCAATGCAGGCGCGGGCGCGGTTCAGCAGGGCCGTATCATCCAGCGGGTGTGTGGCCAGCAGAACTTCCAGATCAGACGGTTTGGAGGGGTCAAAATGGACCGCACGGTGGTCTATGACCAGTCCCAGCGGCGGCTCCCCGTCGCGGCCCGGATGCAAGGATCGCAGTAGCGCATCCTCCACGCGTACAACGGGGGCATCGCGGGCGGTCGCCACGCCAACGCCGCGGTGGGCGGTGGGCGAATTGCCCCAGACCGCCACGGCATCGCCGTCTTGGGTCGGTAAGCCGATATGGATCGAGTAACCGGACAGCTGCAGGATGCGCCGAATGCGGCCCTGTGTCAGAAAACCACCGTTATAGACAAAAAGCCGCCGGTCCTGTGCAGGACCGGCGGCATTTGAAACATAAAGCTCGGGACCAAGGCCCATGGGTTTAGCCGCCGGACGTCAGCGACGTGATGCTGGACGCCGAAGCGGCTGTGCCGGTGACGGCGGACAGGATTTTGGTCCACTGTGTAAAGGGCGCCTCGGTGACATAGAGGGTGTCGCCGTCGCGGATCACAAAATCACGCGCCATAAACATGCCATTCGGCTCTGTCAGGTTGAGGACGTAGACCAGACGCTGCGCGCCGGTCAGATCGTTGCGGCCCAACACCTGCTCTGCCACTTCTTCCGGCTCGTTCCGCAGGACAAAAACACCTGTCGGATCGGCGGAGGCGGCCAGAAGCCCACCCACTTGGGCAATCGCCTCAATCGCGGAGAGGTTTTGCGTCTCGAAGGGCACACGCGCCTGCGAGCCAGTTGCACCCAGTGCTGTAAACGCGCGGGTGTCCTGCTCAACCAGAATTTTGTCGCCACCGCGCAGGGCGATGTCCAGTTCGGGGTTTTTATAGAGGTCTTCGAACCAGGTTTTACCACGGGCCTTGCCACGAATCACAGTGATTTGTGCAATTTCGGGCTGGATTGTGATGCCGCCCGAACGGGCCAGCATGGTCGCCAGCGTGCGGGTCGGGCGCTCAATCGGGTAGACGCCCTGACCGCCGACTGCACCAACAAGCGACACGGTGGAGCCGTCACCCGCAGCGCGGCGGACCTCGACCTGTGGATCAGGGGTCTGGTCGGCCAGTTTGCCGGTGATGATGCGGCGGATGGCTTCGGGTGAATTGCCCGCGGCTTTGATCCGGCCTGCATAGGGAATAAAGATGAACCCGTCGCCATCGACCAGTACTTCTTCCAAAGTGGCTGGTGCCCCTTCGGTACCCAGCAGGCTGTCATCGACGTTTTCATAGGCCGTAATGCCCAGCACGTCGCCCGCGCGAATGGTGTCCGAGCCGATCTGGCCTGCGTTGATGAATGACTGTGAGAAGCCAAGTGCGGGAACCACAGCAGTTGCGCGGGTCACACGGTCGTTTACAGACACGATAAAGGCGTCGCCTTCGCGCTGGACCGATCCTGCATAAATCTGGCGTTTATTGGGGCCAACCTGCGGCAGACCGCAAGAAGCCAGCACTGAACAAGCCGCAACGATTGCGATGGGGTGTGCCCACCGGATGTTAAGGGTTTTCACTGCCCGGTCTCCTCGACCTATTTTCGGCCTCAAAAAAAATCGCCGATTACTTCGACGTATTGAAGTCAAGCGTACCGGAGTTATCGGGCAAAATCTACCAATGCATAGGATTTATGTCGGGAGAGAGAGGGAATGTGTGGCTTTGCTGCCGCGATTTGGGCGCATCTTTGATATTGGCCACAAGGGGTTGTGGCACTTAGTTCACAAGCCGCAACTGTTGGCGTGGTGGTGCTGTGCCGGAATCGAGTGCTTGGTACGGATCATCCGGGCCCAGCATCATATCTACCACCTGGCGCATCAACTGGCGACGGCCGCGTGCGGAGTAAAAGCCACCCGGCAGCTGACTGGTTTCCAGCAGGTAGCGGCGGAAATCCTTATAGGCTTTGTTGTCGGGGCGGGCCGCGTTCTGGAAGAATTCGGACAGCGGTTGGGACGAGACAAATTCAGGCTTGGCGTAGACCGCGCGGCCAAACACCTTGAGCGGGATACCCCGCCACAAGACCTGCTGGCCAGCGGTCGAGTTGACGGTCACAGCCGTGCGCGCATCGTTGAGCAATTGCGCCAGCTTGCCGCCGCGTACAAAATGCACACGGTCGGCAACGCCGCGCGCGCGGGCGAGGCGTTTGATCTCGCGGCGGACGGGTACGCGGCCATCCTCCAGCGGGTGGGCTTTGACCACCAAATGATGATGTTGCGGCGCGCCTTCGGCAAAGCCGTCGATTACCAACTCCAGAAAGTCGCTCATTGTGTCGAAGGGCGAGTGTTTCTGGAACGAGCTGTCATGCTCCAGTTGCAACAGGGCCAGATGATACGGGAACCCGCCGTATTTGATCCGCAGGGTTGCCAAACGCCGCTCGACCGCCTGAACGGGCATCAGCAAGAGACGCTTGAGGTAGAGCTGGAATTCTTTGGTCACGGGCAGGTCGCGGTGCGGGCGGAAGTTGCGGTAATCGCCGTTCCGGAACATCACAAACCAGTGATAGAGCGCGCCGTAGAACACATGCTGGCGCATGTCGCCCCAATGGCCCGGGGGCAGGGGCGCTTCCATGTCGGATTTTTCGAGCGCCTTTTGCATCTGTTCGATGGTCATATCCATCAGGCGTGAATTGCCGTTTGTGCCGCCACGCTCGTACGTCACCCAATAGGGGCGCATATAGCCTTCCTCGAACACATGAACGGTCAGGCCGCGCGCGCGGGCCTCGGCCACAGCGCTGGCGTGGATCGGGCGGGTATCGCCATAGAGGACAATGTCTGTAACCGATTTTTCATCGAGCAGGTCTTTGAATGTCTGCTCCCACGCGTCTGCTGTGCCGCGAAAGGGAATATAGCTGCGCGGGTGGAACCAGAATGCGCGGTCACCTGCGTTAAAGCCCACACGCCACACGTCTGCTCCTGCCGCGCGGAGCATTTTGCCCAAGCGGTTGAAAAAAGGTCCATGTGGCCCTTGAAGGAACAGAAATACCCTTGCGTCGGGTGGTTGCGGTGCCATGTCCGGCTTTCTTTGGTTGCTCTTCGGTCTATTTAGTCTCAAAACATTGGCGACAATATGGCCTTGTGCAAATTTTGCCTGATCGCCACCTTCTATACTCTAGATCAAAGGAAAGACGATGTTCACGGGGATTATCACCGATATCGGCACCATATCCGAGCTTAAACAGGAAGGCGACCTGCGGGCACGCATCACTACAGGCTATATCACCAGCGGAATTGATATGGGTGCATCGATTGCAAGTGACGGCGTGTGCCTGACGGTCGTGGATCTTGGGCCGGACTGGTACGAGGTGCAGGTCAGCCGCGAGACGGTGGATATGACCAATCTGGGGGATTGGCGGATTGGCCGCCGCGTGAACCTTGAGCGGGCTTTGAAGGTGGGAGACGAGCTGGGCGGGCATATTGTGTCGGGCCATGTGGACGGTGTGGCGGAGGTCATTGCCATGCGCGACGAGGGTGACAGCACGCGGGTGACCTTGCGGGCGCCACTGGCCTTGGCAAGATTCATCGCCCCCAAAGGTTCGGTTGCGTTGAACGGCACCTCCCTGACGGTGAATGAGGTGGAGGGGTGCGATTTCGGTATCAACTTTATCCCCCATACCAAAGTCGCCACCACTTGGGGCGATGTGGGCGTGGGGGACCGTGTGAATCTCGAGATTGATACGCTTGCGCGGTATGTGGCGCGACTGGCAGAGATGTCATGAATCCGGTTTGCTGCCCGTGATGCGGGTGGCGGGGACGGAATGGGATATGAAAAAGGGTGCAAGGGGCCGCGCGATACTGGCTATGCGCCGGCGGCTGGGCTAGGTCGGATGTGAGAGAATAAGGAAGATGCGATGAGTTTTGAGACACCCGGTCCTGTTGAGGAAAAGCTGGCATCTGCCATATCCCCGATCGAGGACATTATTGCCGCCTGTGCGGCGGGCGAGATGTATATTCTGGTGGATCATGAGGACCGCGAGAACGAGGGTGATCTGGTCATTGCGGCGGAGTTTGCCGACGCGGAAGCGATCAACTTCATGGCGACGCATGGGCGTGGTTTGATTTGTTTGCCGATGACACAAGAACGGGTGGATACGCTGGAGTTGCCAATGATGGCGACGAATAACTCTTCGCGGCACGAGACGGCCTTTACGGTCAGCATCGAGGCGCGTGAGGGTGTGAGCACTGGCATTTCTGCAGGGGACCGCGCGTTGACGGTGGCCGTGGCGATTGATCCGGCGAAGGGTGCTGCGGATATTGCGACACCGGGTCATGTGTTTCCGTTGCGGGCGCGTGATGGCGGTGTGTTGGTGCGGGCAGGACATACGGAGGCGGCCGTTGATCTGAGCCGTTTGGCCGGGCTGACACCTGCTGGTGTGATCTGCGAGATAATGAAGCCTGATGGCACCATGGCACGGTTGCCGGACCTAATCGAGTTTGCGGCCGAGCATAAGATGAAGATTGGCACGATCAGTGATTTGATTGCCTACCGCAACAAGCACGACAACATGCTGGTGGAGCGCGACAACCGGATGGTGACTTCGGCCTATGGTGGTGAGTGGCGCATGCGGGTGTTCGAGGACCAGATTTCGGGCACGGATCATGTGGTGCTGAGCAAAGGCGAGATCGGCGATGGCGCGCCTGTGCTGACGCGGACCCACGCGTTGAATGCGTTGGAAGATGTGCTTGGGCTTGGGACTGGTGCGCCGGACGAGTTGCCGCGTGCGATGCGGATTATTGCTGAGGAGGGGCGCGGCGCTGTGTTGTTGTTCCGCGAACCCAATCCGCGCTTGCGGCTGGATGCTGATGACGAAGCGCCACGTACCATCAAGCGGACCGGTTTGGGGGCGCAGATCCTGGCGAGCCTTGGCGTCCACGAACTTATCCTGCTCACCGATAATCCGCGCACCAAATACACGGGCCTTGAGGCCTATAATCTGAAAATTGTGGGGCATCGCCCCATCACACCGGAGGCGTAACATGGCCGCATCGCTGGAACATACCGTTTTGCCCGCACCTGTTTTTGACAAGCCTGTTAAGGTTTTGATTGTTGTTTCACCTTATTACAGTGACATAGCTTCCGGGTTGCTGACAGGTGCCAAAGCCGCGCTGGAGGCGGCGGGGGCGACTTATGACGTGGTCGAAATGCCGGGCGCGTTGGAAATTCCCACGGCCATCGGGATCAGTGATCGGCGCAGCAACTTCGACGGGTATGTGGCTCTGGGCTGTGTGATCCGCGGCGAGACGACTCACTATGAGACAGTCTGCAACGACAGCAGCCGCGCCTTGCAACTGCTCGGGTTGGAGGGCCTTTGCATCGGCAATGGCATCCTGACGGTCGAGAACAAGCACCAAGCGGATGTGCGTGCGGACCCTGACGGGCAGAACAAAGGCGGCGGGGCAGCATTGGCGGCCTTGCATCTGGTGGCACTGGGACGTAAATGGGCGACTTCGAGCAAAGGGATCGGCTTTAAACCGCGTGGCGAAGACACGTTGATGGCTGGCGATTTTGCGGAAAATACCGATATGGACGGAAATACCACAGCATGAGCACGCCTGACCGCACCAGCAATATGACCGGTAATATGAAGCGCAAGATGCGCTCGGCGGCGCGGCTTTATGCCGTTCAGGCGTTGTTCCAGATGGAGCATTCCAATCTGACGCTGGACAAGGTGCGGCTGGAATTCCTCGATCACCGCTTTGGCGAGATGATGGATGGCGAAGAGATGCTGGAGGGCGACGAGGGGCACTTTACGCGTGTTCTGGAAGAGGCCGTGTCCAATCAGGCCGCTATTGACCAAATGACGGATCGCGCACTGGTGGCGAAGTGGCCTATTGGCCGGATTGATCCGACCTTGCGGGGGCTGTTCCGTGCTGCGGGGGCCGAATTCCGTGATCAGGCGACGCCGCCAAAAGTGGTCATTGCCGAATATCTTGATCTGGCGTCAGCCTTTTTTCCGGACGGTAAAGAAGCCCGCTTTGTGAATGCGGTTCTGGATCATATGGCGCGTGAAGCACGGCCAGAGGCCTTCTAGGCGCCCTTGTACCTCCACTCTGGATTGCATCATTTTCGCAACAGATTGAGCATTGATTTGCTCATTGTTGTGGTGCTGTGATCATCCGATTGATGGCATATACTGTCGACCTTGATATTTGTTAACCTTTTGAAATTCTGTTGATTGACCGGATAAGATGCATCCAACCTGTTCTCTATGGGGTACAGGTGCATTTACGTCAGCAAAGGCCCGCTTTGGACGATGATCTGCCTCGCTGACTGATTTCTTCTTGCAGTTTAAACGTGTATTTGCACTACTTTTGATTGAGGTTTGGGCATTGGCCGTACTTTCAGCAAAAGGGGTGATGCATGTTTTTGGTAAGGGCGATCCTGTTTATGATGTCTCGCGGGCAGGCCTCTTCTGTTTTGGCTGCGCCGCCAACGCATGAAACCAAAAAGGCGGCGGGCCAAGGTAAGATAGCTGCCCACAAAGCCCAAACGCCGCCCATTAAATCACATCACAGCCTAGAAGAAAGGCAAGTCACTTCACGCCCGCACCCGACAGAGGGAAACATCACCCGTGAAGAAATGCTTCAGCTGTTTGGCAACGCATTGCGCGTACGCTGAGGGCGGAAAGGTGTGGCGGGACCGCCGTTGCCGGGTCGGTTGTATTCCCGAGGACCTGTATGTACAGGTGGGCGCCGGTTAATTTAACCAGGGCTAAGACAGAGCCAGCTCCCTCGGATTTGCTTAAGGCCACTGGAATGTAACGTCAGTCGCGCAGGGCAGAACCCGCCACTCGCTATAGTTAGGTCTGCAGATGCTCCGGAACAAGGGGCTATCGCGTGCTTGCTGGAAAATACCTGCTCAGCCTGCGTCTTGCCAAAGTTCTTAACAGTTGCTCTTGCCTGAGTTCATGATTTGTTCATAAATGGGCGTGATGAACAATGTGTCCCTCCTTCAGCCTGGCCAGATGTTGCAACGTGGTGTTTCACGGCATCTGGTCGGTCATGGCTTTGCCTGCGTGGAAGAACTGGTGCCTGCGCGCGGATTACGCGTGGATGTGATGGCGCTGGGACCAAAGGGGGAGGTGTGGGTGGTCGAATGCAAGTCGTGCCGCGCTGATTTTACCTCTGACACAAAGTGGCAAGGGTATCTGGAATGGGCGGACCGGTTCTTTTTCGCGGTGGATGAGGATTTCCCGACCGAGCTGCTGCCCGAAGAGCAGGGGTTGATCATCGGGGATGCCTATACGGCAGAGATTGTGCGCATGCCCGCCGAGGCCAAGCTGGCGCCAGCGCGGCGAAAGGTTATGATCCAGAAATTCGGGGTGACGGCCGCGCGGCGGCTACAGCTGCTGCGCGATCCTGACATGCATCCCGATTGGGATTAGCGGCCTTTTTTGCCGCCCAGTTTGCGGGCGTGGCCCGCCGCTGCCATGATCTCGTCTGCAATTTCGCGGGCCTCGTCAGGGGTGAAATCCATCGGGATTTCTACGCCTGCTCCTTCTATGAACAGCCGGACCATGCCCTTGTCTGTCGGGCCAATTTGGAGGTTGGCTTCGATGTCGCGCTCATCATTGATGCCCATGGGATGTTCCTTTGTGTATCACAGTGCTTTCAGGTACCGCTGCCGCTCTTGAAAGGCAAGGGGATGTGGCAGTAGGCTATGGCCATGACAGATGTTGAATTGCGCCCCTTTACTGCTGCCGACCGGGACTGGATGGTTCAGGTGCATATTGACACCTATGAGCGGGACGAGGGGTTTGATGCCAGCTTTGGCGTGTTGATCGGTCAAATCCTCGATGATTTCCTGAGATCACATGACCCGCAGTGCGAGCGGGGCTGGATTGCGTGGGACGGGGATGTTCCGCTCGGCTCGATCTTTTGTGTGCGGATCGATGCGCAAACTGCCAAATTGCGCCTGTTCCAATTGGTGCCGCAGGCGCGGGGGCTGGGGATCGGGCGGCTGCTGCTGGAGACCTGTACGGATTTTGCCCGTGTGCAGGGGTATGCCACGATGAAACTCTGGACGCACAAGAGCCACGAAGCGGCTAATACGCTCTATTTGCGCAATGGTTGGGAGATCATTGAGGAAAAACCTGTGTTCAATTACGGGCAATCCCTGATCGAGCGGGTGATGCAGCTAAAGCTATGACTCTTGGCTTGTTTCACGAGGGTTCAAACAAAGCATCAAAAACCGCAACGATAGGAGTTGACGCGCCCGCGCTTGGCCTCTAATCAACCCCCCAGTGCCGGAGTAGCTCAATCGGTTAGAGCGCGTGGTTGTGGTCCACGAGGTAGTTGGTTCGAAACCATCCTCCGGTACCACTTGCAACAAAATCTGAGATTTCTTGCAAGTGTAGATGCGGCACTGAACTATTCAACGATAACAGTTTGCTTCAGCGCACCACTCATCCTGTCGAAAATCAGAATTTCATTGCGATCGGTCACAACTGCGTACCAATCCGTGCTTTGCGTGAAGGCAGTGGCCTTTGCACCGTCGGGCAAAGCGATCTGATCGGGTAAAACGGGCGTATTTCGTGTCAGGCGCGTGACAAGCAGGCCGATAACGATTACGACGCCGACAATCATTACTGTTGTCAGGACCGTTACCATGCGCCGTAAAAAGCGCAGGTGGGTCGGTTCAGAAAGTTCATCCATGTCGCACCGCCGTATTACATTCATTTTGGGCGAAACACCGCCTCCGCGCCTTGATAAGGCGCTTGCGCGGGATGTGCCAGAGGAGGCCGTGCTGTCACGGACCCGGTTGGCGCGGTTGATTGCGGATGGTGCGGTGCGTGTAGACGGTGCTGTGCAGCAAGATCCGCGTGCTGTTGTAGGCGAGGGCGTGCAGATCGAGATCGAGGTGGAGGAGGCGCAGGACAGCCACATTCTGCCCGAAGCGATCCCGCTGGATATCGTTTTTGAGGATGCCGATCTGATCGTGATCAACAAGCCGTCGGGCATGGTTGTGCATCCGGCGCCCGGCTCGCCCTCTGGTACGCTGGTGAATGCGCTGCTGGCCCATTGCGGCGATGACCTGTCCGGTGTGGGCGGCATGAAGCGCCCCGGCATTGTGCACCGGATTGATAAAGAAACATCCGGTTTGCTGGTGGTGGCCAAATCGGACGCAGCCCATCACGGACTGGCCAAGCAGTTTGAGGCGCACACCGTCGAGCGCTACTACCGCACACTGGTCTACGGTGTGCCCGATGCCAATGATCCGCGCTTGCGCGGCGTGAAAGGTACAAATTTCGAGGCCGGAAATATCCTCAAAATCACCACCCAACTGGCGCGCCACAAAACAGACCGCCAGCGACAGGCAGTATTCTTCGGTACTGGACGCCATGCGGTAACGCGGGCGCGTACGGTTGCGCGCTTTGGTACGCCGCCCGTTTTGGCGTTGATGGAGTGCTGGTTGGAGACGGGCCGCACACATCAGATCCGTGTGCATCTGGCCCATGCGGGCCATGGACTGGTCGGTGATCCGGTTTATGGCGGCAAGCGCAAGATTGCGCGGGCGGCCCTGCCAGAGACGCTGGCCGAGGCGGTGAAGTCCTTCCCGCGTCAGGCACTGCATGCCGCTGTGCTGGGCTTTGTTCACCCCATCAGCGGTGAGGATATCCGTTTTGAGGCGCCATTACCTGATGATATGACAGCGCTGCTGGACATGTTGGAGCCTACGCGGGCCTGAAGCCTGACACAGGTTGCACAATGATGTGAAAGAGCGGCTGGGTCATTTCTTGTTAACAACTGTTATGTAAGTATGAACGAAACGGCGGCGCATGATCTTGTATCTGTGTTAGCGCCACCCCATATGGATGTTAAGCCCTGTTACATAAGGTGTAAACGAAGGGCGCCAGGGAAAGGACGACGACCATGGCCAATTACGCAAATCTGCCGGCACCAACACCGGAAGGCGGTCTGAACCGCTATATGCAGGAAATCCGCAAGTTCCCTCTGTTGGAACCGGAAGAGGAATATATGCTCGCCAAAGCTTGGGTCGAGCAAGAAGACACCAAAGCGGCGCACCGTATGGTGACGTCGCACCTGCGCCTGGCGGCTAGAATCGCTATGGGCTATCGCGGCTACGGTCTGCCGCAGGCCGAGGTGATATCGGAAGCGAATGTGGGCCTGATGCAGGCGGTCAAACGTTTTGACCCGGAAAAGGGCTTTCGCCTTGCGACCTACGCCATGTGGTGGATCCGGGCGAGCATTCAGGAATACATCCTGCGCAGCTGGTCGCTGGTCAAGCTGGGCACGACTTCCGGCCAGAAAAAGCTGTTTTTCAACCTGCGCAAAGCCAAGAACAAAATTGGTGCGTTGGAAGAGGGGGATCTGCGCCCTGAAAATGTGACGACCATCGCCACTCAGTTGGGTGTGACGGAGGCCGAAGTCATCTCGATGAACCGCCGGATGTCAGGAGGCGACGCGTCTCTGAATGCGACTGTCGGCTCTGATGGTGAAGGCACGATGCAATGGCAGGACTGGTTGGAAGATGACAACGCCGATCAGGCAGGGGATTACGCAGAACGGGACGAGCTGGAAGCCCGTCGCGAGATGCTGGCCGCTGCGATGGACGTTTTGAATGACCGCGAGAAGGATATCCTGATGCAACGGCGCCTGTCGGATGAGACGGTGACGCTGGAAGATTTGAGCGGTCAATATGATGTGAGCCGCGAACGAATTCGCCAGATCGAGGTTCGCGCGTTTGAAAAGCTGCAAAAGCGGATGCGTGAAATGGCCAGTGAAAAGGGCATGATTGCAGCCGATTGATCATCGGTGCCAATTTGCGCAGGATCTAGGGTGATTTTTGTCCGAAGACGGGAAGGGGGCCAGCCCCCGTCCTTGGCAAGCCAAGGACTCCCCCGGAGGATTTAGGGCCAAGAAAGATAGGCGGAGCCGGTATGTGCAATATGTATGAGGCTATGTAATGGCTGGTGGATGGGCGCGTGACGGGGCGGTATCCGAACAGATTGAAGCGTCAATCAATGACGAGCTGGCGCGGCTGAAAGCCCGCCGCGCACTGGTTGGCGAGAGTGCGATGATTTGTGCGGAGTGTGAAGAGCCGATCCCGCAGGCGCGGCGAGAGGCATTACCGGGGGTCAAGCTGTGTACCAGCTGTGTGCAAGAGCGTGACGCCGTGTATAAAAACCGCGGCGGGATGAACCGCCGCGGGTCGAAAGACAGCCAGCTGAAATAGCGTTCTAGCGTTTTGTGCAGGTTGCTTTCAATCTGCCGCTGGTCAGCTGAATTTTTGAGTTCGACAGGTAGCGTACGCTGCTTACTCCGGTGGGGTTTGATCCCATCATCTGTTTTGGCAGAGATTTCGCCATGTGGCGTCCGATAGGGCTTTTCGATATGTCCTGACCGTTCACCTCAAGCGAGCGCATTCGCGCGCTTGTGATTGTTTCGGTCAGAGCGCTGTGGTTGCGGTGCCATTTACCGCTGATGGCAACCGAGCCATCCATACGGCCGCGCCGGTCCCCGATTGCTAGATTGGCGAGATGGTAAAACTGACCGCTTTGGCGGTACTCCAGCAACATCCGCATGGCCATGCCGCGGCCTTCGCGGGCTTCACAATCCCATTTGCCGACAATCGAGCGGGCTGACGCCTCTGTTGCGCCTGTGACGAGCAGTCCAATAACCAAAAGTGATCTAATCACTCTTCCATAGCCTCTAATTCATCAATCATACCCGAGATCATCGACAATCCCTTGTCCCAGAAGGCGGGGTCGGATGCGTCTAACCCGAAGGGGGCCAGCAGCTCCTTATGGTGTTTGGATCCACCTGCTTTAAGCATGTCGAAGTACTTATCCTCAAATCCCTCGTTGCCCTCAGCGTAGACTGCGTAGAGGGCGTTCACCAAGCCATCACCGAAGGCATAGGCGTAGACGTAGAAGGGGGAGTGGATGAAATGGGGGATATAGGCCCAGAACGTCTCGTAGCCGTCCATGAACTCGAACTCGGGCCCCAGGCTTTCGTCTTGAACCGACATCCACAGGGCGTTGATGTCATCGGGCGTCAACTCGCCGTTGCGGCGGGCGGCGTGGAGTTTACATTCAAAGTCATAAAACGCGATCTGGCGAACCACCGTGTTGATCATGTCTTCGACCTTGCCCGCCAGCAGGATCTTGCGTTCGGATTTGGTCTTGGCATTTTCCAGCATCTTGCGGAACGTCAACATTTCGCCAAACACCGATGCGGTTTCAGCTAGCGTCAGCGGCGTGGAGGAGAGCATCTCGCCTTGCCCTGCGGCCAAAACCTGATGCACACCGTGGCCCAGTTCATGCGCCAGGGTCATCACATCACGCGGTTTGCCCAGATAGTTCAGCATGACGTAGGGGTGCACGTCCGTGACAGTGGGGTGGGCGAAGGCGCCCGGTGCTTTGCCCGGCTTTACGCCTGCGTCGATCCAGCCTTTGCGGAAGAACGGCTCGGCCAGCGCGCCCATGCGCGGATCAAAGGCGGTGTAGGCGTCCATGACCATCTTCTCGGCTGTGGGCCAATCGACGATCTTGGGGTCCTCCATGGGCAGGGGGGCGTTGCGGTCCCAGACTTGCATTGTATCTAGGCCGAGCCATTTCTTTTTCAGGGCGTAGTAGCGGTGCGAGAGCTTGGGGTAGGCGGCGACCACGGCGTTGCGCAGGGCTTCGACCACTTCCGGCTCGACCTGATTGCTCAGGTGGCGGCCGGTTTGGGCCGTCTCCATACCGCGCCAGCGGTCCATGATTTCCTTTTCCTTTGCTTGCGTGTTGTGGACCCGCGCGAAGGTTTTGACGTTTTCGCCAAACACATCTGCCAGCTCGCGCGCGCCTGCTTCGCGGATATCGCGGTCGGGGTCGGTCAGCAGGTTTAGTGTGCCTTCAATGCCCAGAGTCTCGCCGTTAACGTCGAATTTGAGGCCCGCAATGGTTTCGTCGAACAAGCGCTCCCACGCGTCGCCGACGACGCCCAGATCGTGCAGGAACTTTTCCATCTCGTCGCTGAGCTGGTAGGGCTTCATGGCGCGAATACGGTCGAAGATGGGTCTGTAGCGGGCCAGACCCGCGTTTTGGGCCAGCAAGCCGTCGAGGAAATTATCCTCAAGGGTATTCAGCTCCAGCGTGAAAAACACCAGTGGTGTGGTGAAATTTGTAATCTTTTCCTGGACATCGGACATGAACTTCGCGCGGCCGGAATCTGTGGTCAGCTGGTAGTAGCGCAGGCCCGCGTAGGACATGATGCGCCCTGCGATGCTGTTGATCTTTTCGTTGCGCAGCACGCAGTCCAGCAATCCGGCGGCGTCCAGCGTTCCCAGCTTGCCCTCGTAATCGGTGGCGAAGCTGGCGCAGGCCTGCTCCAGCCAGTCCAGATCCCGCTTCAGCTCTGGGGCGTCTTCACCTGTGTAGAGGTCATCCAGGTTCCATTCGGGCAGATCGCCGAAATCTGGTTTGCTGCCAGAGGCATTGGCGTCACGGACGGGAAAGGGCAATTGAAACATGAGAAATCCTTTGAACGTTTGTCCAATAGGTAGGGGTGCGGCCTGCAAGGGGCAAGGCGTGATCAGCCGTAAAGGCGTAGCAATTCCTTCAAATCATCCAGCGTGTTGGCCTCGGACATGGGTTTATCGTGCCGCCAGCGCAGCATGCGGGGGAAGCGCAGGGCGATGCCTGATTTATGGCGTGGGGAGGCTTGAATGCCCTCGAAGGCGATCTCGAACACATGATGGGGTGCCACCTGCCGAACAGGGCCAAAGCGTTGTAGTGTGTTTTTGCGTACCCATGCTGTAATCTCGCGGAACTCCTTGTCGGTCAGTCCGGAGTAGGCTTTGGTGAAGGTCACCAGCGCATCGCCGTCCCACACGGCAAAGGTATAATCGGTAAACAGCGTGGCGCGACGGCCTGATCCGGCCTGCGCATAGATCATGACGGCGTCGATGGTCAGCGGGGCGAGCTTCCATTTCCACCAATCCCCCTTCTTTCGCCCTGCCAGATAGGGGCTGTCCGCGCGTTTGAGCATTAGACCCTCGGCTTGGGCGCTGCGCGCGCGGTCACGGTACCTGTGCAGATCATTCAATGCCGTGAAGGGGAGCTGTGGGGAGAGTTTGACAGCGGCCTCCGGCGGCAGGCCTGCGCAGGCGGTTTCCAGCAGGTCTCGGCGCTGGGCAAAAGGCAGGTGGCGGATGTCCTCTCCTTGCCACTCCAGCAGGTCATAGGCGTGCAGGACAACAGGTGCGTCTTTGAGCAGTTTTCTGGGTACTGTTTTGCGCCCGATGCGCGGTTGGAGGGTGTTAAAGCTCTCCGGTGTTGGCTTGGCCGTGCGCCAGACCAGAAGCTCGCCATCCAGAACGGTACCGTCTGGCAGGTCGTCCACGGCGCGGGCCAATTCGGGGAAGCGGTCCGTCATCAGCTCTTCGCCGCGCGACCAGACAAAATGCGTGCCCCCGCGCAGGATCAGCTGGCCACGGATGCCGTCCCATTTCCATTCAGCACGCCAGTTGGCAGGATCATCCAGCCCCTCCGGCCCGTCCTCCAGCGCGTGGGCGAGGTGGAAGGGATAGGGGCGCGAGGCGTCCGCGCTGGCATCTTCTGCTTCTACCAGTTCGTGCCATGTGGTGTCGTCTGGGTGCCAGTTGCCCATAAGCCGGTGGGCCAGTTCTGCTTCGCTGCGGCCCGTTGCCTGCGCCAGCGCACGGGTCATCAGCTTCTGGCTCACCCCGACCCGCATGCCGCCCGTAATCAACTTGTTGAAGACAAAGCGTTCGGTGCCGCCAAGCTGCGCCCATGCGTTTAGGATAAAGTTTTTTTGCGTTGGTTCTTCGACATTATTCATGTTGCGTAAGCTTCTAATCCATAATGATAAACTGTCGGTATTCGTGGTGCTGTTCGACGGCAGGATCAGGGCAATGGTTTCCGCCAGATCACCCACTACAGGATAGCATTCCTCAAACAGCCAGAGCGGGATACTCGCGGCTTCAGCGCCCCATTCACGCAGCTTTGCGGTTGTGACTGCACGTTTTGGTCTGCGCCCCGAGAAGAGTGCGATGGTCCACAGGCGGTCCTGCGGGTCAGCTTCTTGGAAGTATCTGGCTAATGCTTTGACCTTATTGGTTGTTTTTGTACTCTGGTCGATGGTTTCAAATAGGGCTGCAAAGTCTCTCATGCTCACTCACCCTCGCTGCCTGCACTGTCCAGATTTTCACCTTCGAACTGTGTTGGAACCACTTGTGCTGTCCAGTCGGAATCATTCAAGTATCGCGTGAAGTTATCTGTGTAACCATGCGTTACATATATATTTTCTGCACCCGTATTCTTGATTGCGGAGAGCAGCCCTGTCCAGTCTGCATGGTCGGATATGACAAACCCTCGATCCCCAGCGCGGCGTCTTCTCACCCCGCGCATTGCCATCCAGCCGGAAGCAAATCCTGTCTCTTGCGGGCCAAAGCGCTTTGTCCATGTGGAGCCAAGTGCCGATGGCGGTGCAATCACCATTGCGGCCGGATGGGTCTTGGCCGTGATGTCTTTATGCGCCAGTACAGTGTCCGGCAAACGGATGCCTTGCGCGCGCATGACTGCATTTGTGCTCTCGATGGCTGCGTGGCACAGGACAGGGCCGATGGAGGGGTCCAGCATGGACATCAGGCGCTGCGCCTTGCCCAGCGAATAAGCGCCCAGAACGGCTGTTTTGCCCTGTGCGGCACAGGTGCGCCACCAGTCGTTGATCTGGGCTGCGATCACGCTCTGCGGCTCCCAGCGAAACACAGGTAGGCCAAATGTGCTCTCGGTGATGAAGTGATGGCAGCGAACAGGCTCGAACGGAGTGCTGAGGCCGTCATCGATCACCTTGTAGTCACCGGACGCGACCCAGACCTCACCCGCGACCTCAACGCGGATCTGGGCGGAGCCGGGGACATGGCCTGCGGGGTGAAAGGATACCTTGGCCCCGCCAATCATGCGCTCTTCGGCGTAGGTGATGCCTTCGGCACTGATATCTCCCAGACGGTGCCGGATGACGGGTAGGGCCTCATGTGTCGCCAGATAGTGGCCCATGCCCCAGCGTGCATGATCCGAATGGCCATGTGTGATGAGCGCGCGGTCAACCCGGCGCCATGGATCGATATAGAAATCGCCGGCGGGGCAATAGATGCCAGCAGGGGTAAATGTCAGGACGGGATCACGGCTCATCCGTCTAACTTAGGCGGATGTGCGGGCGGGGCCAGCCCTAGCCGGTGGTGGTGTTCAGAAAAAGGCTTGCGATTTCGTCATAGATGGGCGTGCGCAGCGCGGTTTTTTCCATCAGCACTTCGTGCTCGCCGCCCTCGACCGTCCGCAGCTGGCTGCCTTTCCAGCTTTCCATCCGCGCATGGATGCGGCGCACATCGACGATCCTTTCGTTGCCGCCGACATAGGTGATGCAAGGCAGGTTGGGCACGGCGCGTTCGGAAAGATGTTTGGTTTCAGCCAATGCTTCACGCAGCCAGATGTAGCTGGGACCGCCCAGTTTCAATTCAGGATGTGCGGTTATTTGGTCACGCATCATGTTGTACATATTTTCTTCTGTTGTCAGTTGGTTATCGGCAAAAGGTGATGTGATTACATAAGGCTCTGAGGTGGTGCCCACGGGCAGGCGGTGGCCCTGGTTGATGCGGGGCATCAGGGTGCTGAGCAGCTTGGCGGGCAGGCGCCTGTGGGGGGCGATGTTGATGCCCCACATCGGGCCGGTAAAGGCGGCGGCCTGTACGGCCAGGCCTTCCATCACAGCGCGCAGACCAATGCAGCCCCCCATGGAGTGGGCGACTAGGAAATAGGGACGTGGCAGGTTCAGGGTGCGTGCTGCACGCATTAGGGTAGCCACATCTTTCTGGTAGTCCGGGAAGTGTTCGACATGGCCTGTCAGTGGATCATCCAGCAGCCGGTCGGCAAGGCCCTGACCGCGCCAGTCAATCGCGACAGAGCTGAGGCCACGCGCTGCAAACTCAGCAGCGGTGGCCCCGTATTTTTCGATATATTCCGTCCGTCCCGGAAAGATCAGGACCGTGCCCCGCGCGCCTTCTTTCTCCCAAACGCCCAAGCGGATCCTGACGCCGTCGGATGTGTCGGCCCAATAGGCCGCCGCGGGGTCTGGTCCCGGATGTATGTCGGTGAAAAGAGGGGCGGGATTAAGTGTCATAGGGTTGGAAGGTCAGGCCAGCGCAGAGGCCAGCTTCATCGCCATGCCCATATCGCCGTCTACCTTCAATTTGCCGGTCATAAAGGCGGATGTCGGGTTTGTGTCGCCGGTCATCATGCCCTCGAATGTCTCGCGGTCCGCGCTTAGCGTTACGTCCGCGTCGTCATCGCCTGCGCGCACGCCGCTGTCGTCGACCATTACACAGCCTTCGCCTTCGATGTCGAACTTGACCGTGCCGCCGATGTCGACGCCGGACATCTTTTCGGACAGTACTTTCACCGCTTCATTGATTACATCGCTCATATTTAGCCCTTTTTTGGCAAATGGTGCCTGACATCTCTGGAAATCGGTCCGGCACCTGTTACATTAACTTCTGTTATGCTTAGAAACATCGTCAACCTCAAACATACCGTTGCGGCAGTTGGTGTCGCTGTGTTGCTCTGCAACCCTGCGTTTGCGCAGGAGCGGATTGATACGTTGTTGGAAACGTTGCGCGCTGCACCCGCCGAGGCGGCAAAGAGCGCCGAACGGGATGTGGAGCGGGAATGGTCGCGCACGGGATCACCCGCGATGGATCTGCTGCTCAAACGCGGGCGCGATGCTATGGCAAAGGGCGATTTTGTCGCCGCCATTGATCACTTTACTGCCTTGACGGACCACGCGCCGGATTTTGCCGAAGGCTATCATGCGCGTGCGACGGCGTATTACCGCGCTGATCTCTATGGTCCGGCTCTTGCCGATCTGGAAAAGACGCTGGCGCTAAACCCTAATAATTTTAATGCTATATTCGGTCTGGGGGTGCTGGTCGAAGAACTGGGCAACAGCCGGAAAGCCGCAGATCTTTACCGCCGTGTACTGGCGTTAAACCCGCATCATGAGAGTGCCGAGAAGGCTCTTGAACAGCTCAAGACCGAAGGAATTGGGCGTACCCTCTGATCAAGTCAGGATAGTGCGGTGAAAACGCAGGGCAGGGTTGTGGCCGTTTTGGGCCCGACCAATACAGGCAAGACCACATATGCAATCGAGCGGATGCTGGGGCACAGGACGGGTATCATCGGCCTGCCGCTGCGTCTGTTGGCGCGCGAGGTGTATGACCGGATTGTAAAGGCGCGTGGACCTTCCGTGGTGGCGCTGGTCACCGGTGAGGAACGGATTGTCCCGCCGCGTGCGCAGTATTGGGTGTGCACCGTCGAGGCGATGCCCGAAGGGATGGGCGCCGATTTTGTCGCCATCGACGAAATCCAGCTTTGTGCCGATCCGGAGCGGGGCCATGTCTTTACCGACCGCCTGCTGCGCGCCCGCGGCCTGCACGAAACGCTGTTTATGGGCTCGGACACCATGTGGGGGACGATTGCCACGCTGGTTCCAGAGGCGGATTTTTTGCAGCGTGACCGGATGTCCGAATTGACCTACATAGGTCAGAAAAAGATAAGTCGGATGCGTCCGCGTAGCGCTATTGTAGGATTTTCGGTTGAAAATGTATATGCCATCGCGGAGCTGATCCGCCGTCAAAAAGGCGGTGCTGCGGTGGTCATGGGGGCACTATCCCCGCGTACACGCAACGCACAGGTCGATATGTACCAAAACGGCGAGGTGGACTATCTGGTGGCCACTGACGCCATCGGCATGGGCCTGAACCTTGACGTGGATCATGTGGCCTTTAGCAGCCTGACCAAGTTTGACGGGCGGCGCATGCGCGAGCTGGCCCCGAACGAGCTGGCGCAGATTGCAGGGCGGGCAGGGCGCGGCATGAAGAACGGCACCTTTGGCGTGACGGGCGATGCGCCACCGTTGGACGACGAAGTGGCGCAGGCCATCATGGATCACCGCTTTACCCCGCAGCAGAAAATCAACTGGCGCAATCCGCATTTACAGTTCGGGACGATTGACGCGCTGATCCGCTCGCTTGAGGTGGGGCCAGATCACGAGCGGCTGGTCAAAGCGCGTGAGGCCGATGACCTGCGCGCGTTGAAGGCCTTGGGGCAGGACGCCGAGATTTTTGCCCGCTGTACTAACGGCCCTTCGGTCCGTTTGCTGTGGGATGTTTGCCGGATACCGGACTTTCGCGGAATCAGCCATGCGGAGCACGCCAGCCTGCTGGAGACTATTTTCAACTACTTACATCAATACGGCAGCATTCCCGATACTTGGCTGGCCCAGCAGATCCGCCGGATCGACCGGACGGACGGGGACATTGATACCTTGTCTAAACGTCTGGCCTTTATCCGCACATGGACCTACGTTACCCAGCGCAAAGGCTGGACAAGTGACGAAAGCCATTGGCGCGACGAAGCGCGTGTCGTAGAAGACAGACTGTCGGATGCCCTACACGAGCGTTTGACCCAAAGATTTGTAGATCGGCGTACCTCTGTACTGTTGCGCCGGCTAGGACAGAAGGAAGCCATGGTGGCCGAAGTTAATAGCGATACCGGTGAAGTAACCGTTGAAGGCGAATTTGTAGGCAAGCTGGACGGTTTCCGTTTCCGCGCTGACAAAGGGGCCGGAACGGCCGAAACAAAAACGATCAAGACAGCAGCCTTGCAGGCGCTGGCACCACAGTTCCATTTGCGGGCGGATCGTTTTTATAACGCGCCGGACACAGAAATTGACTTCACCGAGCAGGGCGGCCTGATGTGGGGCAGCTCGGCTGTTGGTAAACTGGTTGCAGGTTCCGACGGCCTGAAGCCGCAAGTTGAAGTATTTGTGGATGATGTGGCAGGTCCGGAGGTTGCCCAGAAGGTGCAACGCCGCTTGCAGCATTTCATCGATCGCAAGATTGCTGCATTGTTCGAGCCGCTGATTGCCTTGCAAAAAGACGAAGCCCTGGCCGGTCTGGCACGCGGCTTTGCTTTCCGTTTGGTTGAAGGCTTTGGCGTGCTGTCACGTTCCGATATCGCGGAAGAAGTGAAGGCATTGGATCAGGACGCACGCGGCGCATTGCGCAAGCACGGTATCCGGTTCGGGCAGTTCACAATCTTCCTGCCGTTGCTGCTCAAGCCCGCGCCGACGCGTTTGCGTCTGGTGCTCTGGTCGCTGACCAAGGGGCTCACCGAGTTCCCCGAATCGCCCCCTCCGGGTTTGGTTACGATTCCCGTTGATGCCAGCGCTCCTGCGGGTTCCGACACTATGGCGGGCTACCGCAATGCGGGCAACCGTGCGATCCGCATCGATATGCTTGAGCGTCTGGCGGACATGCTGCGTGGCGAGGATTCGCGTGGCGGGTTTGAGGCGAAAGCCGATATGCTGTCGATCTCCGGCACCACGTTGGAACAGTTTGCCGATCTGATGAAGGGTCTGGGCTATAACGCCGAGGCCGGTTCACGGCCAAAGGTGAAGGCCGTTGCACCTGCCGTGGAAGATGCGGCTGTACCAGCAGTCGAAGCCACGCAAGAAGCGGCGGCAGTTGTTGAAGCTGAAGCTCAAGAGCCGGTAGAGGCAACCGAAGCCGAGGTTGCTCCCGCAGCTGAGGTCGAGATGGAGGCGTTCTATACCTTCACATGGGCCCGCGCGCCACGCCGTCAGCCTGCTGCAGGCGGTGAGCGTCCAAAGGGCAAAGGCAAACCTGCGCCGCGCGGCAAGGGGAAACCTGCACGCGATGGGGGCAAACCTGCGCGCAGCCAGAACTTCTCGGCGCGTCCACCCAAGCCGGAAAAGAAAATCGATCCGGATAACCCGTTTGCGGCGGCTCTTATGGGCCTCAAAACTGACAAGTGAGCGACAGCGCTGCGCAGAAGCTACGCCTCGACAAGTGGCTGTGGTTCGCGCGGTTCTTTAAAACACGCACTCTGGCGGCAAGTATTGTCGCCGGAGGGGCGGTGCGCATCAACGGCACTCCTGCGTCAAAGCGCAGCGCGACTGTCACCGTGGGTGACGTCCTGACCTTTGCAAAGGACGATTATATTCGTGTGATCAAGGTCGAGGCATGTGGTGTGCGGCGCGGTCCGGCCCCCGAAGCACAGGCCCTCTATACCGATATGGCCCCGCCAGAGCGGAAAGAGCGGGACTTTGTTCCGGAAAATCCTGCGTTTGAAGGAAAGGGTCGTCCAACCAAACGCGACCGCCGCCAGCTTGATCTTTCTAAGGCGCGCCATCTTGAATGATCTAGGCTCCTGAACTAGCTAGAGGTCAACCCGCCTAGACAGAGACATTCCCCCATGACCTATATCGTGAACGACGCCTGCATCGCCTGCAAATACACAGACTGCGTAGAGGTATGCCCCGTGGATTGTTTCTATGAAGGCGAAAATATGCTGGTGATCCATCCCGATGAATGCATCGATTGTGGTGTGTGTGAGCCTGAGTGCCCTGCTGACGCGATCCGCCCCGACACTGAGCCGGACATGGAAAAGTGGGTCGAGTTCAACCGCAAGTACTCCGAGCTGTGGCCGGTGATCATCACCAAGAAAGATCAGTTGCCCACAGCCGAGGAAATGGATGGCAAGCCCGGAAAGATGGATTTGTTCTCCGAGGCCCCCGGCGAGGGCGGCTGAATCACACTGGGAGTGATTCGTCCAATGACGTCGGTATTTGCCCGCGATCCGTTGCTGGCTTGAGAATCTGCCACCCTTTAACGGGTGGTATTTTTGTGTTATACTACCTGTGATGAATATGAGAATTGCACATAAAGACGCCGTTCTGCCGCGGCGCAACTGACCATTCAAATATGAGCGTGAATCAAGCGGGCTACGGCCTGCAAGATTTGCGTGTGTTGTGTGCTGCCCCGCGGGGATGCACCACTATAGGAGCCTGAAGAGTATGACCAAATCGAAAAAGCTTGATTTCCGTCCCAATGAATTTGTTGTCTATCCGGCACATGGCGTCGGCCAGATTGTTTCCGTTGAGGAGCAGGAAGTTGCAGGCATCACACTGGAGCTGTTCGTGATTGCCTTCGAGAAAGACAAGATGACCCTGCGTGTACCAACACACAAGGCGACCGAGATCGGCATGCGCGCGCTCAGCTCGCCTGACGTGATCACCCATGCGATGAAGACCCTCAAGGGTAAAGCCAAAGTGAAACGTGCCATGTGGTCGCGTCGCGCGCAGGAATACGAGCAAAAGATCAACTCCGGTGATCTGATCGCCATCGCGGAAGTTGTGCGCGACCTGCACCGCACGGACGACCAGCGCGAGCAGTCCTATTCAGAGCGTCAGTTGTACGAAGCAGCACTTGAGCGTTTGACCCGCGAAGTATCTGCCGTTGCCGGTGGCGACGAACTGGCAGCAGCCAAGCAGATCGGTGATGTGCTGGACAGCCGCATCGCAGCCTAAGCAACTGCCGGAAAGATGAAAAAGCCGCGTCTGATCCTGTCAGGCGCGGCTTTTTGTTGGGTTACAAAAAGGTTGTGCAGGTGAGCAGGATGGCGGCTTCTGACAGCTGTTGTGTCGCCCCCAGCACATCGCCGGTTTGGCCGCCGATTTTGCGCATCGCTACGCCGGCCACCCCCGCGCAGACCGCCAGTGCGATGGCGATCGTGATCAGGCCGCCAGCCGCCAGACAGGACAACGAAACCAGTGCTCCAATGGTAAGGCAAATCGCAAGCGGTGCGGCGGAGGGGCGCCCGACACTCTGCGACAGCCCGTCCTTGCGGGCATGGGGTAGGGCGAACATGAGCAATGGCATCATTGCACGCGACAGTGCTGCGGCGGCGATTATTGCCATCGGGCTGGTGTGCAGTAGGGCAGAAATAGCACCAACTCGCAGGGCGACTACGGTGATCAACGCCAGCACGCCATAGGTACCAATCTGGCTGTCGCGCATGATTTCTAGTCGGCGCGCCGACGTGAACCCACCCCAAAACCCGTCAAACACATCTGCCAGCCCGTCTTCGTGCATTGCACCTGTGACCAGCATCATCACCGCGAGGGCAAGAACCGCCGCCGCTATCACAGGCAAACCCAGCGTCAGGGCAATTTGTCCTGCCACTGCACCTGTGGCGCCCACGGCCAGACCAACAAGGGGATAGGCCCAGACGGCCTGTGCCCCCATGGCAAAGGCGCTTTGCGGCAGATGCGGCAGGGGCAGGCGCGTCAACAGCACGGTGGCCAGCCAAAGCTGGCGCAGGGGGTCGCTTTTGTCCATGAAGTGGCCCTTTCAATGCTTGTGAGCAGCGCCCTATTGCGTAAACAGGCGGTGACGCAGTGGCAATGAGGGTTTTCGACATGGCTGACTTTTCTGATCTCGACGGATTTCGCAAGGTTCTTGCGACATTGCCACAGATGGACGGTGCTGCGCGTGAGGGTGCGGCAGAACGGAACAGTCAACTGACAAAACCCCCCGCCGCACTGGGACGGTTGGAGGAGCTGGCGCAGTGGTATGCGGGCTGGCGCGGCGATGCGCGGCCAAAGGTGTCAGCCCCCCAGATCATCGTCTTTGCGGGCAATCACGGTGTTGCGGCGCAGGGTGTGTCTGCTTTCCCGCCGGAAGTGACTGAACAGATGGTGATGAATTTCCAACACGGCGGGGCGGCCATCAACCAACTGGCCCGCGCGGCCGGTGCGCGTCTGGATGTGCATGCGCTAGAGCTGGACCGCCCGACAGAGGATTTCACCAAAGGGCCTGCGATGTCCGAAGCTGACGTAATCACAGCGCTTGCCGCAGGCTGGGACGCGGTGCGTCTGGATGCGGACCTGCTGGTGGTCGGCGAGATGGGGATTGGCAACACAACCCCTGCCGCCGCTCTTGCTGCTGCGTTGATCGGCGGTGATGCAGGCCAATGGACCGGACGCGGGACGGGCGTTAATGATGCGGGCCTTGCCAACAAGACGCGTGTGGTGGCGGAAGGCGTAGAACTGCACCAAGGGCAGGGCGACGGGGTGGAGACCCTGCGCCGCTTGGGGGGGCGCGAGTTGGCAGCGATGGCGGGGGCCATTGCGCGCGCGCGCAGTCTGCGCATTCCGGTGATCCTTGACGGGTTTATCTGCACGGCAGCTGCCGCCTGTCTTGAGCATACCAGAAAGGGCGCGCTGGACCATTGCGTCGCAGGCCATCTCAGTGCCGAGGGCGCACATGGCCGACTGTTGGACGCGCTGGACAAGCAACCACTGTTGTCACTGGGGCTGCGGCTGGGTGAGGCATCGGGAGGCGCGCTGGCGATCAGCATCGTCAAGGCGGCACTTGAGTGCCACAGCGGCATGGCAACATTTGCAGAGGCGGGAGTCAGCGGGGCTTAACCCGCTTTCTCTTCATCCGCTTCCGAGCGGTTGAGGAAGGCCGTTTCCAGATCATTCTGCAACTCTTTGGCGCGGGCCACATAGGCCTTGTTCTGCGAGGGATCGATGTCGGGGCTCCACAGGGTGGCCAGCTCGCGCACCGACTTGCGGTCGTGGTGGTAGAAGATGCGCTGCGCCTCGGCGGCCTCGTATTCGGACAGGCCAAGGTTTTCCAGAACATAGCGGCCTGCGCGCAGCGAGCTGTCAAACATCTCGCGGACGATGTCGTTCGCACCGGCTTGATACAGGTGGTAGACATCCGTGCGGTCATGCGCCCGCGCGACAATATGCAGATCGGGCCTTAGGGCACGCGCGTAGGTCACGAGTGCACGGGCTGCCTTGCGATCATCCAGTGCCACAACCAGCACGCGGGCCTCACCAATCCCTGCCTTGCGCAGGATGTCGGGGCGGGTGGGGTCGCCTAGAAACGCCTTGAAGCCAAAGCGGCGCATCACCGCAATGGCATCGGGGTTATGGTCCAGCACGACGGTTTCAAAGCCGGACGCCTGCACCAGACGGTTCACGATCTGCCCGAAACGTCCGATGCCCGCAATGATCACCGGACCTTCCTCGTCAATCTCGTCATCCTCCGGGCGCGCGCTGCCATCACCGCTGCGCCGCGAGATCACATCCAGCAGGATAAACAGAAGGGGGGTGATCAGCATGGTCAGGGCAATCACCAGCAACATCACCTCTGCCACACCGTCTGGCATCACACCTGTGGCGACCGAAAAGCTGACCAGCACAAAGCCGAACTCGCCTGCCTGTGCCAGCCCCAGCGCGAACAGCCACTGGTCACGGCCACGCAGTTTGAATATGCGGCCCAAGACAAAAAGGATGGCGCCTTTGACCAGAATGACCAGCAAGGCCATCCCGACGATGATCACAAAGTCGGAGGCGAGAAGCTCAAAGTTGATACCTGCACCAACGGTAATAAAGAACAGACCCAGCAGAAGGCCTTTGAACGGCTCAAGGTCGGTTTCCAACTCGTGGCGGAATTCTGAACTGGCGAGGACCACACCCGCAAGGAAGGCACCCAGCGCGGGCGAGAGGCCCACCAGCATCATCGTGAAGGAGATGCCGACGACAATCAGCAGCGCCAGCGCGGTATACATCTCGCGCAGGTTGGCGGAGTGGATGTAGCGGAACACGGGGCGGGTGAAGAACACTCCCATAATGATGATCGCGGCGATGGCACCGATGGTGACCAGCGTGACACCCCATGCGGGAAGGCTGTCGATAAATGTGAAAGCGGCGTGTGCTGCGTTTGGTCCGTGATCCGACCCGTGGGCGGCATCCGCAGCACCCTCCAGTTTGATTGACCCGTCAGGTGTCAGCAGCATGTCTGGCAATGTCACAGCAATCAGCGGCAAAAACGCCAGCATCGGGATGACGGCGATATCCTGCGCCAGCAACACCGAAAAGACCGAACGCCCGCCCGCTGTCTGCATCAGCCCCTTTTCCGATAGTGTCTGAAGGACAATCGCTGTGGAGCTGAGCGACAGTGTTAGGCCAATCGCCAGCGCAACACCCCATGGCTGGTTATAGGCCATCGCAATACCCATCAGCGCCAGCGTGCTGAGCACAATCTGCAAGCCACCAAGGCCCAGCAGCTTGTGCCGCATGTCCCATAGCGCGCGTGGTTCCAGCTCCAACCCGATGAGGAACAGCATCATCACCACGCCAAATTCGGCAAAATGCTGAAGGTCTTTTGTCTCTGCACCCACAAGGCCCAATACCGGCCCTATCAGAATGCCCGCAGCCAGATAGCCCAGCACAGAACCAAGGCCAAGACGTGCGGCAATTGGCACAGCAATCACTGCAGCGGCGAGATAGATGGTGGCTTGAAACAGAAAACCTTCCATGGGAGTCCTTTTAGGGCAGAGGGGTGGATCAGGTTGGTAGCGGACCGTCGCGTTTCAGCTGGTCCATGACAATTTGACTGTGGACGCGTGCAACCGCCTTGTGGGGCAGAAGAACCTCGTGAATCAGCCGGTTAAGGGCAGGTAAGTCTTCACAATAGATGCGGAGCAGGTAATCTGCATCCCCTGTCATAGTCCATGCGCTTACAATTTCGGCACGGGTGGCGACAAGTCGCGCAAAACTGGCGGAATGCTCTGGCCCGTGGGTGCTCAGGTGCACCTGCACAAATCCCTGAACCGCCAAACCCAGCTGGTGTGCATCCAGACGGGCCGTGTAGCCCCGGATCACACCCTCGCTTTCCAGCTTCTGGCGGCGGCGGCCTGCCTGTGAGGCAGACAGGTTCAGCATCTCGCCCAGCTCCTGCGCAGTGAGGTGGGCGTTCTTCTGGAGGGCGTCCAGCAGGCGTTTATCAATCTCATCCAGCATGATGCGGGTCTTTCGCGTAATTTGGCATAAGTATGCGCGTTTTTGACGTAAATGGCGAGTAAAGCTTTCAATTATGCGCGCAAACCGTATTGGCTGAGGATTATGATGGGCTAACAGTCATTCCCCGAGGAGACACGCCATGGGTCCGTTCCCGCACGATGCACCAAAATCCACCATCACACCCGAGAACCCCGCCGGCACCGACGGGTTTGAATTTGTCGAATACGCGTCACCCAACCCGGACGAGCTGCGCGAGGTGTTCCGCAAAATGGGCTATACCCATGTGGCCAATCACAAAACCAAAGGCATCGAGCTGTGGCAGCAGGGCGATATTACCTATGTTCTGACCTACGACAAAGACAGCTTTGCTGCCGGATTTGTTGATATCCACGGCCCCTGTGCGCCCTCCATGGGCTGGCGGGTTGCGGATGCGCAAAAGGCGCTGGCGCATGCCGTTTCAAAGGGTGCGGTTGAATATACGGGCGCGGGCAAGGTGCTGGATGTGCCCGCAATTATGGGGATCGGCGGTTCGCTGCTCTATCTTATTGATCAGTATTACGACACATCACCCTACAATTGGGAATACGACTGGATCGCACAATCCAAGCCTGAAGGTGTGGGGTTCTATTATCTCGATCACCTGACGCACAACGTGTTCAAAGGGAATATGGACAAGTGGTTCAAGTTCTACGGTGATCTGTTCAACTTCCGCGAAATCCGCTTCTTTGATATCGCAGGCAAGTTTACCGGCCTGTTCAGCCGTGCGCTGACGTCACCCTGTGGTCGTATCCGTATCCCGCTCAACGAGGATCGCGGCGAGACCGGCCAGATTGTGGCCTACCTCAAGAAGTACAACGGCGAGGGCATCCAGCACATCGCGGTGGGTGCGCGTAATGTCTATGACGCGACAGATGCGATTGCGGAAAATGGCGTGAAGTTTATGCCCGCGCCGCCTGACGCGTACTATGAGCTGAGCAAGACGCGTGTTGTCGGGCACGAAGAACCGCTGGAGCGCATGCGCAAACACGGCATCCTGATCGACGGTGAAGGTGTGGTGGATGGCGGCGAGACGCGGGTTTTGTTGCAAATCTTCTCGAAGACCGTGATTGGTCCGATCTTCTTTGAGTTCATCGAGCGTAAAGGCGATGACGGCTTTGGCGAAGGGAATTTCAAAGCGTTGTTCGAGAGCATCGAGCAGGAACAGATCAATAGTGGCGAGCTGGCCGCAGAATAATTCCGGCCATTGCGGGGTTTGAATGAAATGCGCGGGGTATTGGACTTCGCGCATTTTTTGTCGGTGTGCGCGGTCGGGGCAGCTTGGAGCTTAGGGCATTTTCAGGACGACGTTGCGTCCGCCCTTGGAGTAGCGCAATTCGGAGTTGCCGATGGCCGAGACGCGGCCCCCGTCGATCCGGTCACCTATGCTGACCTTCTGATAGCGGCCGTTTGACAGGCGGATCAGGGCGCGGCGGGCAGAGGGTTTGCCATAGACACCGATCAGATTGACCTGACGCAGGTTGATGGCGTTTTTCACTGTGGCACTGCGGGCCACTGATGTTTTGGATGGAATGGCCGGGGCAACAGCGCGCGGCGCGGATGTTGCCGCTGCTGCAACGCGGGTTTCCTCCACAGGGGCGGTGCGCTCGGCGCGTTTGACGATACGGGCGAAATTGCGTGGCCGTGTATCAGGGCGCTGCGATTGTACTGTTGCAAGTCGTGTTGCGTTTTGGACTGCCGGGGCCACGGGTGCGACGGTTGGTTGTGGTACAGCCAGCGCCGCTGCGGCAGCAGCAGATGCGGCGGCCGCGGTGGCAGTAGCGGTTGCTGCTGCTTGGGCTTCAGCCTCGGCTTGGGCAGTATTTTGTGCCTCTTCGGCCTGAAGTGCGCGATCCTGAAGCGAACGGGGGCGCAGTGAAGGGCGGAAGGCAGCAAGCTCGATCCGGCTGACCCCGCCCAATTGCGTCCGCTCTGTCCGTTCGGCCAGTCCGGCGGGGCGATTCTTGGGGCGGAAGCCCAGCAAAGGGGACGGGATGGCAACGGCAGCGGCAACAACAGAAGCAGGCTGCGGGGTCACCCCCCGGTTGATCGAAGCAGGTGGCTTGAGCGGCGGACTGGCGGCAATCAGTGTATAGCCTCCGGGAGCTACGACACCTTCTGCCGTAGGCTTCAACAGACCCAGCGCACTGAGGTCGCTGCGCAGTGCAAAGGGTGGCGGCGATCCGACGGATGCCATCACAACATCGGTCTCGAAGCCTGTAGGCGCGGGCAGGGCGATTGCATCGGTTGCGGCACTTACCGGGTCGATTGCGCTCAGATAGACCTCTTCCGCTGGCGCCTCCGGTTGTGACAGGGGCGTCTCGGGTGCCAAAGGCCAAATGCCGCTTACGGCATAGCGTGCGGCTGCTTCCTGCTCTGTGATGACGGGGCGCACGGGCTCGGGGCGCGGGTTTTGCAAGGCGTTCAGAACTGCGCTGTCTTCGGCTGAAAGCACCGGATCAAGGGCCGCAATCTGGACGTTGTCCTCCGTTGGAGGAGATCCGCTCTCAAGCCCGTCGGGGGTGCGGATGATCTCGGGGTCGATCTGGTTTTCAGGGGCGGAGGCGGTTGTGCGGGTGTCCTCCTTGCGCAGTAGACCCGCTAATCCGTCGTCGAGAAACACCGCTGCCCATGCCGCAACACCAGCCAGAAACACCAGCAACACAACAGTCAGGATCAGTCCCAGAAAGCGCGGCTTGCGGCCGACCTGATCGGAGCGCGCGCCAAAGACAGTCATCCGCTCGGCTTCGCTGCTGGCAGCTTGCGCGGCTACGGAAGGCGCTGGTGTGGCAGCGGTTGCAAGTTTCGCGGCAACGGCAACAATGGGTGCCTTGCGGCGGCTCAGAAAGCTGGTTTTCGCGGGCGCCGGAGCGGGTGCATCGGCCACCGGGGCTGGCTGGGTCAGTGAGCTGCTGTCGGGTTTTGGCGCTGTGGCCGCAATCCGCTGTGCGCCGCCCAAAGGCTTGGATGCCGCCGCGGGAGGGGCTGTGCGACGGCTTGAGAATCCCGGAGTTGTTGCATCCGGCGACGGTGCAGGGACCTTTGTTGCGCTTGAAAAGGTCGGTTTTTTGGGCTCCGCAGCAACCGGTGCGTCAGGTGTTTTGACGGGTTGTGTTGCCCCCGCAGCAGGGGATGCAGCGGGAGGCGTTTGCGGCTTGGGCGGTACGGGTGCGGCGGGCGTAGAAGCAGCTGCCGGTTTGGGAGGAGTTGGCGCAACCGCTTTGACAACAGGTTTTGCCGGCGCAGGCGCATCTTGTGCTTGCGGCGTGGCGGCGCGCGGAGTTTCAGGCGCGGCCTGCGGTGTGACAACGGGCGCGCGGCTGGGCGCAGCAGGTACCTTGGCACTATCTGCTTTCGGGGCAGAAGGCGCTTTGGGGGCGTCCGGAACCTGCGCCTCTTGCAACGGCTGTGCTGCGGGCTTTGGTTGCGGAGCAGGCTCGGATTTTGGGGGCGTTACGGGCGGCGGTGGCGCTGGAGCGGGTGGTGCTACAGGAGCAGGGGGAGGTACCGGCGCGGGCTGAGGCTCTGGTGAGATTGCTTCGACCACAACGACGGCAATTCCGTCCTCCTCTACCGTTTCACCCGGTTCCAGCAGCTCGGCAGATGCAGTGGTTACGCCAAAGAACGGCTCACCCAGATAGGGAGCGTCGTCCGGCACCGCGACAAAGCTGACAGGGTGGAAGCGGTGCTCGACCGCAAAGGCTTCGGCCTCGGCGAGTGTTTCGCGGGCAACGGCAGCGACATGCGTTTTTGCGCCATCCAGACTAATGTCATAGACCAGCACGGACACTTCATAAGGCGTAGCCCCGCGCAGCGCAGATTCGGCGGATTTCCGGCGCGCGGCATCGGACAGACCGATGGTGTCTATTGTCAGATATTTGATCTGGCTTGCGGGAATAATCAGCTTGCTGCGCACACCACCGGGTTCAAGACTGGCGGCGGTTTTGCGCAACATCGCCAGTTCACCCGCCAAATCATTTGCGGACACGGAAACTTCGCCAACTTGACGCCAGCCGCCCGCTGCCCGGTGCAGCAGCGTGATGCCTTCGAAGGAAAGAGAAAGAGCAAAATTAGGCTTCATGCGCTGCCTTTAACACGGTTTGATGTACCAACAATCAGGTATTGGAGCAGGATACCGCACACAGGCGTGCAAGAAAAGGTCCGCCGGCGGATTTTGGCAAGGGCAGGCGGGTATCCCCCGCGCGGCCCTTACGGACCGCGCGGGAAGAATTCTTAGGCTGTCGCTTGTGTTAGCGCCTGATCCAGATCGGCGATCAGATCCTCTGCGTTTTCCGTCCCGATGGACACGCGGACCACGCTTGCGCCTGCCCCTGCGGCCTCTTGCTGCTCAGGTGTCAGCTGGCGGTGGGTGGTCGAAGCAGAGTGGATGATCAGGGAGCGGGTGTCCCCGAGGTTTGCCACATGGCTGAAAACCTCCAACGCGTTGACCAGTTTTACGCAAGCGTCATAGCCACCTTTAACCGCAAAAGTGAACAATCCACCCGCGCCTTTGGGGCAGACGGTCTTGGAACGCTCATAATAGGGGGATGTTTCGAGGCCCGCATAGGTGACGTAATCAATGCGGTCATCTGCCTCCAGCCACTTGGCGATTTTCTCGGCGTTTTGCACATGGCGGTCCATCCGCAGGCTGAGCGTCTCTGTGCCCATCAGCGTATAGTGGGCAGCTTGCGGGTTCATCGTCATGCCCAGATCGCGCAGGCCGATGGCGATGCAGAAGAAAGTGAAGGCCAGATTGCCGAAGGTCTCGTGGAACTTCAATCCGTGGTAGGCAGGCTCGGGCGCGCTCAGCGACGGGAACTTGTCTGTGGCGGACCAGTCAAAGTTGCCCGAATCTACAACGCAGCCGCCGGTAACAGTGCCGTTGCCTGTGAGGTATTTGGTGGTGGAGTGCACGACCAGCGTCGCGCCATGCTCGATCGGGCGGCACAGGTACGGTGTGGCAGTGGTGTTGTCGATGATCAGCGGGATCTGTGCGGCATCTGCAATGTCGGCAATGGCGCGCACGTCCATGATATAGCCACCGGGGTTGGCAATGGCCTCGCCAAAGATGGCGCGGGTGTCGTCGTTGATCGCGGCCTTTACGGCGTCCAGATCATCGAAGTCTACAAATGTGCAGGACCAGCCGAAGCGCTTGATGGTATGGCTGAACTGGGTGACGGTACCGCCGTATAGACGGGTAGACGCCACGATGTTCTTACCCGGTGACATCAGCGGGAACAGCGCCATGATCTGGGCCGCGTGACCGGACGAGCAGCACACAGCGCCGACACCGCCCTCAAGTGTGGCAATACGTTCTTGCAGAACGGCCACGGTCGGGTTGGTCAGGCGGGAGTAGATGAAGCCCACTTCTTGCAGATTGAACAGCGCCGCTGCGTGATCTGCGTCGCGGAACACATAGCCGGTCGTCTGGTAGATCGGTGTCTGGCGTGCACCGGTTGCGGGATCGGGGCGGGCGCCTGCGTGGATTTGCAGCGTATCAAAACCGTGGGACATGGGACTCTCCTGTTGAATGTTGTGCAAATGGTTACGGGATTGCCTCTGTGCAGACAAGGGAGCGTGAAAGCTGAGGGAAAGTCGGCTGTTTGGGTGTCGGATTGCGGAATGTTTTTGCGGCGAAAGCCGGATGGGGAGAACGCTCGTTTGGGGGAGGGTGATGTTCGTGCTGAATCATACATAACATGTATGTTGAAACGGCGCGATGAATCGCATCCATCACAAGTATGTTATTGAGGTAGGAACCTGAAAAATGGCAACAATAGAAAAAACAAAACCAGTCAAAAAATCAAAAGCTGTTAAGGCCATTAAGGCCGTTAAGGCTGCGAAAGTTGGTAAAGACGACAAGAAGGCAAGCGGCCGTGCCCGCCGCCTTGAGAAAATCGAACAAGCCTCCACTGTGACATTCACACTGGAACTTCCGGTTCGTAAGTTCATGGAAACGCAGGCCAAAGCCGCGGGTATGAACATGACACATTACATGCAGAAACTGGTCGAGACCCATGTGATCGAAGCCGCCCCTTCGGATGAGCCGCTGGCCCGCCGTCTGGCCGCCAAGCGTGAAGTTATCGGCCGTGTGGTTGCACTCTCTACCAAGCTGGACACGGATGGGAAGTTTGACGAGAACTTCATCCTGACAGTTGTGGGCGAGGCAGGAAAAGATGCCGACTTCACAGCACAATACGAGCTGGCACTGGGAGTGGATACCACTGAAAATCCGGCAAAGGCAAAGCGGGCGCGTGTCTCGCTGAACCAGCAGATCGGTCGTATGATCAAGAAATCTGTTGGCGCGCGCAGCAAGCGTAACGAGCAGGGCAAGATCAGCCGTGGTCAGGCGACAAATGCTTTTGTTGCAACATATACATTGCTTGAAAAACCAGGCGCCGCTGCCTGATAGGCACCGCGCGGAATAACTCGACTGACAGCAAAAAGGCCAGCTTCGCGCTGGCCTTTTTTGTCTCCTGATTTCAGGTGATTACCGCAACCAGTAGCCGTTTGATTTCAGTTTGTTCCGGATCGCCTGTTCTTTGCGCGGCAGGTTTTCGCGGTCAAATAGCGCGCGCTTTCAGTCCCCGGCCTTGATAGATCATCCGTTTGATCGGGTCGTAGGTCTTAAGCACCTTTTTGATCTTGTTGGGTGTTGTGACCTGCTCCAGCACCGCAACCGTGTGATCGCTTTCGCGGGCATACAGCAGCGGCAACAGACGGTAATGGCAACTGACTGTGCCGTCCAGATAGCCGTCGGGCAGGGCATCACGGCCGCCGCCCAAGGCATGGATCACCAGCGGTAGGGCGATTTGATCCAGCCACGGATTGAGGCTCTGTGCGCAGAGCTCGACCGGAGGTGTGTCGCGGATCGCCAGTGCGTATTCCTCAAAGAGGGCGCCGAATTCATGCGGGCATTTGTAGTAGAAAAAGCCCGCATTGAAATAGAGATAGCGGCGCCAGTATTCATCCGGCTGGGACATATCCAGCGAGGATTCGAAATCCAGCCCGAACTTGTCATAGAGAGATTTCCAAAGGCCGGTATAGCCCGGTCCGTATAGCTGTGGATCGGGCCATGTGCCTTCGCGGCGCAAGGATGCGGCAGGGCGGTCAAAGTCGAATGGAACCGAGGACAGCTCGCCCGTGATCAACGTGTCGGTGTCGAAAAACACAAAGGGCTCACCCTTTGGCAGCTCGCGCAGCATTTCGATCTTGTTGCCGAAAGGGTAGGAGTCGCCGAAGTGTTTGCTCTCGAACGGGATGATTTCTGCGCCCATTTCCTCAAGCGCGTCGCGCACGGGCTGGTTCTGGAGGGTCGGATCTTTTTTCCAGCGGGGCCCTGCCTGAGGCTCTGCGACAAAGATCCGGCCTGCAAAACCGGGGCTCATGGCGCGCAGGGAGGCGACGAATATCACCGCCTCGTAGGCCAGACGCCCTTGCTGGGCCACAATGGCTACGTTGAAAGATTGTTTTGCCGCGGGGGGGCGTGCCATACTGTTACATTGCAGGTATTCCCATGCTCAAGCCTGTAGACGAGGACAAGCTGCAAGCGGCCATCAACCAGTTGGACGAAGTAAGCGAAGAGGAAGATTTCGCAGGCCTCTAAGGCGCGCGCAAACCTTGCAAAAGGCCTCTGCCCCTTGATCGGGGCAGGGGCCTTTTGTGTTCCCGCAATGTGGATGTTCAACGCCTTATCTGGAGCAAGGTGTGCGCCTTACCGGTCGCGCGTCCCGAGACCTCACGCTGCGTAGGGAGGTTGGGGTAAAGAACTTTTTGATTTTTTGTAAAAATGGTGGGCGACCCAGGAATCGAACCTGGCGTGCGTCTCCGCGAGGGAGTTACAGTCCCCTGCCACACCTTGCGGCCTGTCGCCCATTGACGCGGTGATTACCTGTGGTCCCATGGGGCGTCAACACCTAAATCCGTTGATCTGGAAGGATTTGTGGTTGGGGGCTTGCGGGCATGTCGGGCAAGGCTTGGCGCGGGCCTTGCAAAGAGATAGACGGGGCCAAACGCGCGCAATCTGTGGAGACGATCATGAAAAAGCCTAAGTGGGTTGTGGAAAAAGAGCAGGGCAAGAAGGCAGATGCCCGCGAGACGCTTTGGCTGTTTGGCCTACATGCGGTGCGCGATGCGCTGATGAACCCCAAGCGCGAAAAGCTGAACATGATGGTCACGCCCAACGCACTGGCCAAGCTACAGGACGCCGTGACGGCCAGCGGTATCGAGCCTGTGGTTGTCGATCCGCGCAAATTCCATCCGCCGATTGATCAAGGCTCGGTGCATCAGGGGGTGGTGCTGGAGGTCAAGCCGCTGGACTGGGGCCGTTTGCAAGATGTCTGCATCGGGGCAGAGGCACCGCGCGTGATCCTGTTGGACCGTGTGACCGACCCGCATAACGTGGGGGCGATTTTGCGATCCGCCGAAGTTCTGGGGGCATCAGCAGTGATCGGGACGCGCCACCATTCCGCGCCTGAAACAGGTGCGCTGGCCAAAACGGCATCGGGTGCGCTGGAGCGGCAACCCTACTTGCGCGTCCAGAACCTGTCGGACGCGATCCGGGCATTGCAGCATATGGGCTATCTGGTGCTGGGCCTTGATGGGGAAGCCGATATAACAATAGAGGCGGCTGTTGAGGGCAAGCGGGACCGTCCCGTGGCCTTGGTGTTGGGCGCTGAAGGGCCGGGCCTGCGTGAAAAGACTCGTCTAACGGTGGATGCATTGGTGCGGATTGACGCAGGTGGGGAATTTGGCTCGCTCAACGTCTCAAATGCGGCGGCAATCGCCCTATATGCTACAAGAGAGCATAACTGAGGAGCGGGGCCATCGCCCATCCGACCAAAATCGCCACCTGCTGCCATTGCAGCACACGCGCCATGCTGCGTCTGGATGCAGGGCACCATACGCTGACCTGTGGTGCCTGTGGCGCACCCTTGCAGCGGTTGAAGCTTATGTCGGTGGCGGTTGAACCTGCGCGCCCTGCCGTGACACATCAGCCTGCCGCCCCTAAGCTGCGCCAGTTGCCGAAAGCGGTACAGCCCTCCAAACCATCTAAGAAACGCAAGAGTCTGTTTCGCAAGTTTGCAGAGGAAGCGTTTGATCTGGTTGAGGATATCTTTGACTAAGGGTTGGAGATCGGCGGAAATATGCCTGAATTTCTCCGGTTATGCAGAAATCGCCCAAGCGCTCTTTAAACAGGAAACGCGACGCTTATCTCTAAGACAACCGGTCCGGCTTTGGAACGCCCGGCCCGCGTTTTGTCCCTGTTCCGACTTTTCACCTCCCGACATCGTTCGGGAGGTTTTTTTCTGTGTGAAGCCGCGCTAGAACGGGGCCATGACATATACAGATCGCTTTCTCAAAGACATCCTGACCCGCACAAAACGCATTGCCATCGTGGGGGTGTCCGATAACCCTGTGCGTGCGAGCTATTTCGTGGCGCGGTATCTGTCGCTGCGGAAGTTCGAGATTGTGCCGGTGAACCCCATGCTGGCAGGCCAGACGCTGTTTGGCCAAACAGTTGTCGGCTCGCTCGCGCAGATTGAGGGGCCTGTTGATATGGTGGATATTTTCCGCCGCTCGGAGGCTGTGCCGGAGATTGTCGAGGACGCGCTGGCGCATCTACCCGACTTACGCACAGTTTGGATGCAGATCGGGGTCGAGCATGCGGAAGCTGCGGCAATATGTGAGGCGCGTGGCATTGATGTCGTGCAGAACCGCTGCCCCAAGATTGAGTATCAGCGGCTGTTCGGTGAGCTGCGGATGGGTGGGTTTGCGACCGGAGTGATCTCGAGCAAACTTTGACAGGTTAGCCTTGCAGCGCAAGCCGCGGATTGGGATATGGAAAAGGGTGCAAGCCCTAGCGGGATGCTTTTTCTGCGATGCCGGAGGTGGATTGGCGGCGCGCCAGGGTATCCATAACGTCGCTGAGGGGTACGTCGCGGGCGGCCAGCAAGACCAGCAAGTGGTAGAGGACATCGGCGGCCTCGGTTGTGAGCGCGGCTTTGTCGTCTTTTATCGCTTCGATGATGGCCTCGATGGCTTCTTCACCGAATTTTTCGGCGCATTTCTCGGGGCCTTTTGCCAGCAGCTGTGCCGTCCAGCTGGAGGTGGGATCGGCATCTTTGCGGGCAAGGATGGTGGCGTATAGATCATCTAGTGTCATGTGAGCCTCATCGGGATGCCTGCGGCTGCCATGTGCTGTTTGGCCTGCGCGATGGTGTATTCGCCAAAGTGGAAGATGGAGGCGGCGAGGACGGCAGAGGCGCCGCCTTTGGTCACCCCGTCAACGAGATGGTCCAGATTACCCACACCGCCCGAGGCAATGACGGGCATGTTCACGGCGTCGCTGATGGCGCGGGTCAGGGGAAGGTTGAAGCCCGCGCGCGTGCCGTCGCGGTCCATGGAGGTCAGCAGGATTTCACCCGCGCCTTTTTCCATCATTGTGATGGCGAATTCGACAGCGTCGATACCGGTGGATTTGCGTCCCCCGTGGGTAAAGATTTCCCATTTGCCGGGGGAGACAGTTTTGGCGTCGATCGCGGCCACGATGCATTGGCTGCCGAACTGGTCGGCGGCGCGGGCGACCACATCGGGGTCGGCTACGGCGGCGGAGTTGAAGCTTACTTTGTCGGCACCCGCCAGCAGCAGGGCGCGGACGTCGGCAGGGGTGCGCACGCCACCGCCTACTGTCAGCGGGATATAGCAATGCTCGGCCGTGCGGCGCACCAGATCGAACATGGTGCCGCGGTTCTCGTGGGTGGCATGGATGTCGAGGAAGCACAGCTCGTCTGCGCCGGCGGCGTCATAGGCGATGGCGGCATCGACCGGATCGCCTGCGTCACGCAGGCCGACAAAGTTCACGCCTTTGACCACACGGCCATCGGCGACATCGAGACAGGGGATGATGCGGGTTTTGAGCATAGGATCGGTTTAGCTTGCAGTGAAGAGGGGGGCAAGGCGGTGCAGGCCTTTGTGGATTAGTTCTTTCGGTCCAGCCAAGCGATAAGGCCCACGAGGATACCGCCGATCACAAGCCATGGTATGACAAAAAAGAAAATGGCGTAGCCCGCCATTGCTCCGCCGCTGACAAATGCTCCGAAGTCGTGCCCTGCAATCACACAGGGGGATATGCCGCGTGTGCTCATTTTGCAGTCGTAAGCCGATACGAGAAAGAGCTGGAGTGCGAAGCCGGCGGCGAAAAAGACAAACGGGCCAAGATAGACTGTCCAGCCAACCGGCCAGAAGAGTCTATCTTGCCAGCGCATCGAGCGCTTCTCTCAGATCAATCGCTCCATCATAGAGCGCGCGGCCCGAGATTGCGCCTTCGATTACGCCGGTGGCTTTGAGTGCTTGGAGGTCGGCCAATGAGGATACGCCACCCGACGCGATGACGGGAATGGAGACTGCGCGGGCGAGGGCTGCGGTTGCCTCGATGTTGGGGCCTCCCATAGCGCCGTCGCGCAGGATGTCGGTGTAGATGATCGCGGCCACGCCTGCGTCCTCAAATGATTTGGCGAGGTCGGTGACCATCACGTCCGTCTCTTCTGCCCAGCCTTTGGTCGCGACGCGGCCATTGCGAGCGTCGATTCCGACGGCAACTTGGTTCGGGAAGGCACGGGCGGCCTCGCGGACCAGATCAGGGTTTTCCACGGCAACTGTGCCTAGGATCACGCGGGCGAGGCCTTTGTCGAGCCAGCTTTCAATTGTGGCGATGTCGCGTATGCCGCCACCCAGCTGGGCGGGGACTTTGCAGCGCTTCAGGATTGCCTCGACTGGTGCGGCGTTCACTGGCGCGCCTGCAAATGCGCCGTTGAGATCAACCAGATGCAACCATGTGCAGCCTGCGTCGACAAAGGCTTGCGCCTGTGCCGCGGGATCGTCGTTGAACACGGTCGAGCGTTCCATATCCCCATGCACAAGGCGCACGGCCTGTCCGTCTTTGAGATCAATAGCGGGGTAGAGGATCATGGCGCGGGCTCCTGTGGCTTGGTGTTGGAGCGGTTTTGCATGGAACGGCGGAATGTGCAACGCGACCCGAGGTTAAGCTTGCCTAAACCACGAGCCGCATATCACAGTAGGCCACAGTTCTAGGGAGGAACAGTGATGAGACTGATTTTGACAGCAGCATTTGCTGCACTGAGTTTTGCGGGTGCGGCGATGGCTGATCCGGCAGAAGGGACTTGGAAAACACAAGTTGATGATGGCGCCTATGCGTATGTAAAGGTGAGCGCGTGCGGCGCGGCCCTGTGTGGGACCATTTCGCGCACGTTTAACGATACTGGCGAATATAAGTCCAAGAACCTTGGCAAAAAGCTGGTGTGGGACATGGTGCCTGCAGGGGGCGGGGCGTATAAAAGCGGTAAGGTCTGGCAGCCGTCTACGGGTAAGACCTATAGCTCCAAAATGGCGCTGTCCGGTAATACGCTCAAGGTTTCCGGCTGCGTCGGGCCCATCTGCAAAAAGCAGACGTGGAGCCGCGTGAACTAATTGGAGGCCCAGCACGGCCTGATGCTGCAAAAATACTGTGACAGAAATCGAAGGCGCGAGTGTATAATACACTTGCGCCTTTGTCCTTGCTGCCGCGGCATTGCATCAGGCGCCTGCTTTGGACCAATGGGATGAAGAGATTGATATGCATTGCCTTTTTGGCAATGACGGGCGGTGTGGGGACCGCCAAAGCGGATGTGCCATTTGGATTGTGGCAGGGTCCGCCTGATTCGCGAGGCATCGTCTTGCATGTGCGGACCCGCAGCTGTGGTCTGGCAATTTGCGGTCAGGTCGAGCGGGTGAAAAACCGGAAAGGCTATGACGCGCCTTCGCGTGCAATTGGCAGGCGGGTTCTGGTGAATCTGGAGCCCGATGCCGACGGTGCATTTTCAGGTGAGGTTTGGGAGCCTTCCGGCAACCGGATGCTGTGTGCGCGGATGCAAGTGCAGGGCAATCTGATGCGGTTTCACAATTGCATCGGTGACTATTGCCGTGACGAAGTTTGGCGGCGGGTGCGCTAGGGCATCCACCGCAGGAAGTTTGTGATCATCGCCAAGCCGGTTGTCTGGCTTTTTTCTGGGTGGAACTGCATCCCGATCATATTGTCGCGCCCGATGACGGCAGTCACTTCGCTGGCGTAGTCGACATGTGCCAGACGTTGGGCGGGGTTTTTGACCGCCATGTGATAGCTGTGCACGAAATAGGTGTGATCGCCGGTTTTGATACCGTCAAACACGGGGTGCGGCGCGTCCAGCACCAGATCGTTCCAGCCCATGTGCGGCACCTTGAGGGTGGGATCAGTCGGGGTGATGCGGGTGACTTCACCTGCGACCCAGTTCAAACCGTCAGTGTCTTCGTATTCGCGGCCCAGTGTCGCCATCAGCTGCATGCCGACGCAGATGCCGAGGAACGGGCGGCCTTTTTCTTCAACCGCTTCGATCATGGCCGCATAGATGCCGCTGCGCCCTTTTAGGGCGGCCATACAGGCGGGGAATGCGCCATCACCGGGCAGCACGATACGGTCCGCGCGCGCGATCACATCGGCGTCAGCCGTTACAATCACCTCGCCTGCGTCCGCTTCGCGCGCCATCCGCTCGAATGCCTTGTGGGCGGAGTGCAGATTGCCGCTCTCGTAATCGATGATGGCTGTCAGCATTTACAGTATGCCTTTGGTGGAAGGGATGGCGTCGGCCTTGCGCGGGTCTGTCTCCAGTGCGTCACGCAGTGCGCGGGCGACGGCCTTGAAGGCCGCTTCTGCGATGTGGTGGCTGTTGATCCCGTGCAACTGGTCGACGTGCAGGGTGATGCCGCCATGTGTGGCAAATGCCTGGAAAAACTCGCGCACCAGCTCGGTATCGAAGGTGCCGATTTTGGCGGTGGGCAGGTCCACATTCCACACGAGGAAAGGCCGTGCGGACAGATCGAGGGCCGCGCGCACCAGTGCATCGTCCATCGGCAGCAGGCACGCGCCATACCGGTTGAGCCCGCGTTTGTCGCCGACTGCTTGGGTCAGGGCCTGACCCAAGGCGATGCCCACATCTTCAACGGTGTGGTGATCGTCAATGTGCAGATCGCCTTCGCAGCGTACGGTCATGTCGATCAGGGCGTGGCGTGACAGCTGGTCGAGCATGTGGTCGAAAAACCCCACGCCAGTCTTGTTGTCATAGATGCCGGTACCATCGAGATTGATCTCGACGCTGATGTTTGTCTCGGCAGTGGTGCGGGTGATTTTGGCCGTGCGCATGAGGGGCCTCCGTTTGTGGGTCAGCGTTCTTATAGCACCACCACCCGCTAGGCCAAGGGGTGATGGGGGATTGCGGCGCGCAGGACTTCGTGACAGCGTAGAAGGGCAAAATCAGGAGCTTTCCCCCTTGAGTACATGTGTCTTTATTCAGGTCCGCTGCCGCCCCGGCACAACATATAGTGTTGCCGAAGCAATTGCGCTGCGCGAAATCCATTCCGAGCTGTATTCAACGTCGGGTGATTTTGATCTGTTGATGAAAGTCTACATCCCGGAAGATGCGGATGTGGGGGTCTATATCAACGACAACCTGCTGGATATCAACGGGATCGAACGTTCGCTGACCACTATGACGTTCAAGGTATTTTGATGCGGGGCCTGCCCTGCGTTGTGGCCTGTGTGCTGATGATGATGGCGGGAAGCGTGTCTGCGGCGCAGCGCGTTTATGAAGGCGAGGAAGCCGCCGCATTGCGTTGTGCCAATATGATGGCGCTGACGGGGGTGACCCTCAACCGGGCAGGGCTGATGCCGGATCAGGAGAAGGATGTTCTGGTCGGTATTTCCATCCTGATCCTAGAGCGGCACGTCAGCGGTAACTGGACCGAGAAAAAGCGCGCTATGGAGGCGATGCGCGACCGTCGCGATATTGACGCGACGCTGGCGGATTACCAGCGCAACGCGCCGATTTGCCTCAAGCGGTTTTCGATCAACTGAATTGTTTTGCAATTGCGCCGGGGCAGGTGGCCTCGATGCAGGTCAGAATGTCGGTGACGGGCAGGCCGGTTACCGCCTGTATCGCCGCGCGGTAGGGCGGCAGATTAGTGCATTCCAGCAGGATGTGCCGGTGGGCTGTGGTTTGATGCGTGGACACAAGGGTAGCAATCTGTTCGCCTGCCAACGGGGAATCCAGCACCTCAAGGTTCCGGGTGATCACTTTGCGCAGGTGCATCTGTGGCGCGAGACCCAGAATGGACGATGCATACCCTGTATGACCGCGCAAGTGGGCCGCGCCGAGGGCATCTGCATTGAAGGTCAGGATCATCAGCGCATCGGGGGTGTGGCGCGCGGCGAGGCTATCCAGCGCTGTCAGAGTGGAGGCAATGAAGGGGCGGCCAGTTAAGGCGGCAAGGTGGTCCTGCCAGTAGGACAGGAAACCACAAGAGGTGACGATGATATCACCCTCCGCCTGTTTCAGGGCCTCTTTGAACGGTTCAATATCAATGTCTTGCGGGCGGTCGGTGACAATCTGTCCAACTGATGCGCCTGCAATCCGGATGATCTGGGGCGGGCGGGCATAGCTCTGTGGTGCGCCGACATCCCCCGCAATGCGGGGGAAATCGGTATCAAGTTGCAGGACTGTAACCCGTGGCGTCATCTGGCCTGATTAGCGCTGATTTTGTCAGGCAGCCATGTGGCCAGCTCGGGGAAGACTACAAGGATGATGACCATCAGCAACATCAGTCCCACCATGGGCAGGGCGACCTTGGAGATATAGGAAATCTCGTGTTTGGTCATGCCTTGCAGGACGAACAGGTTAAACCCGATGGGTGGCGTGACTTGGGCCATCTCGACCACCACCACGATGAAGATACCAAACCAGATCACGTCGATGCCCGCCTGACGGATCATCGGCTCGACAATCGCCATGGTCAGGACCACGGATGAAATCCCGTCAAGGAACATCCCAAGGATGATGTAAAACACCGTCAGCGCGGCGATCAGCACAATGGGCGACAGCTGCATCTCGTTGATCCAAGCGGCCAAGGCGCGCGGCAATCCGGTAAAGCCCATGGACAGCGACAGGAAAGCAGCCCCCATCAGGATCAGCGCGATCATGGCAGAAGTCCGTGTGGCGCCCATCAGCGATTCAAGGAAGGTGTTCAGGCTGAGTGACCTTTGGAACAGCGCAAGGGTCAGAGAACCCAACACGCCAACCGCTGCGGCCTCGGTTGCTGTGGCCCAGCCGAAATACATCGAGCCGATGACCGCAAAGACAAGCAGCAGCACAGGCACCAGAAAGCGGCTCTCGGCCAGCATGTCGCCCAGCGACATCGACGGTTCCGGCGGCGGGCGCTCGCCCGGCCTCACGAAATGCCAGACGGCAATATAAGTCATAAACAGACCCGCCAGCACCAGACCGGGGATGATGCCGGCCATAAACAGTTTGATGATGCTTTCGTTAATCGACACGCCGTAGACGATCAGGGTCAGCGACGGCGGGATCATCAGGCCTAGCGTGGCGGCCCCTGCAAGGGTGCCGATGATCATGTACTCAGGATAGCCGCGCTTGCGCAGCTCGGGGATGCTCATTTTGCCGACAGTTGTGAGGGTTGCGGCAGACGAGCCTGAGACGGCAGCGAAAATCGTGCAGCCGGCGATGTTGGTGTGCAACAAACCGCCCGGCAGCCAGCGCATCCAAGGCGCCAGCCCGCGAAACATGTCTTGGGACAATCGCGTGCGGTAGAGGATTTCACCCATCCAGATGAACAGCGGCAGGGCCGTCAGGGTCCAGCTGCTGGAGCTGGTCCAGATGGTGGTGATCATCGCGTCACCGGCAGGGCGGGTGGTGAACAGCTCCAACCCGACCCAAGCCACGCCCATCAGGGCAAGGCCGATCCAGATAGAGGAAGCGAGCAGACCAAACAGGACGCAGAGAAATACGATTGTGGCGTAGATTTCCATTATTCAACGGCCTCCGAAACGATGGGGTTCTTGCCCGTTATGATGGTCCGGTAGAGCGTATCCCACAGGGCAATCGCCAACAGGGTGGCGCCGATAGACATGGCCAACTGCGGTATCCAGACAGGTGTATAGACCAGCGTTGAGGTGGCCTTGCCAATGGCGCTACCCCAGTCACCCAGCGGCGTGGCGGGCAGGGACAGCAGCGTCACAACCCATTCCGGTATCTGGTCCTGCCCTTGTGTCCGGTCATTCAGCATTTCCGAGAAGGCATTGGTTTTGATGGCATAACGCGCGAAGTAGGTCGCGATGACGGCAGAGCCGAAGACCGCAAAGATGTCCAGCCAGCGCGAGGTGTAACGGTTCCAGTTGAGAATGATGGAGACGCGGATGTGCGCGCCGCGCGTCATTGCATGGGACAAGGCAAAGAAGGAGGTGGCGGCCATCGCGTAGCCTGCAAATTCGGTTGTGCCGGGCAGGGCGACATTGGTCCAGCGGGCAATCATCTGTGCTACAATCAACAGCAGGATCGTACACATGAAGAAGGCTGCGACAACACCGCTGGCAAAGTACAGCCCGTCCAGCACACGCCAGATCGGCCTCAGCCGCCGCGTAAGGGGTTCCTTGGCGAAAAAACACAGCAATCCGAAGAGACTTGGCAATACAAACAGCCATACCCACAAGGGCAGACCCAGCACCGGCGACCAGTCGCGCATGGTTGAATTCCTTAGATAAAAACGCGCCCTCCTGTATCAGGAGAGCGCGTGTGTCGGCTTAGTTAGCCGCTTTGTAAGCGTCGAGGATGGCCTGGCCGTCAGCACCCGCAGTTTCCAGCCATTCGGCTGTCATTTTCGCGCCGATGGTTTCCAGTTCTTTCAGGAACTCTGGCGAGGCGTCGGTGACAGTCATGCCGTTTTTCTCAAGCTCGGCAAAGTAGAAATCAGACAGCTCTTCCGCTTTTGCAGCACAGGAGGCCGCTGTCTCGGTCGCGGCTTTCATCACGCCGGCTTGTACGTCTGCGTCCAGCGCATCCCATGCCTGCTTGTTGGCAACGACATAGTTGCGCGGCAGCCATGCGTTTACTTTGTAATAGTGGCTCAGGTGCTCCCAGACCTTTTGGTCATATCCGGTCGAGCCGGAGGAGATGAACGACGATGCCACACCTGTGGCCAGCGCCTGTGCCAGCTCGGCCGCTTCAACCTGCACGGGGATCATGCCCAGTTCTTCTGCGAAAGTTGCCGTGGCAGAGTTGTAAGAGCGGAATTTAACGCCTTGGGTGTCGGTAGAGGAATTCACTTCTTTGTTGAAGTAGAAACCCTGACCCGGCCATGGGCAGGTATAAAGGGCAACCATGTTCAGATCGGACAGCTGCGCGTTTACAGTGTCCTTAGCCACGTCCCACAACTTTGCGTTTGCTTCAAATGTGGTGGCAAGGAAGGGCAGGTTGTCCCAGCCCAGCAGCGGTGCTTCGTTTGCGTGGGCGGACATGAAACGTTCGCCGATGTTGACCTGACCGGTCTGCACGGCGCGTTTGATGTCACCGCCGCCAAACAGCGAGCCGCCGGGGTGTACGGTGATGTCGATGGCGCCATTGGTGTATTCACGGACCTTATCGGCAAAAACCACACCCTGTTCGGAGTGGTAGTTTGTGGCCGCGTAGGCCATTGGCATGTCCCATTTCTGCGCGTGTCCGTCTGCATATGCAGTGGTGGCCAGCAATGCTGCCGCTGCTGCCGTCATTCCAAGTGTTGTAATCGTTTTCATGGTCGTCTCCCGGTTGAATATGGCTCTGGCGGCCAATGTACTTTGAAGGATCAAACGGGCGCAAATCTATGTTCGGAGTGCGCGCCGATATCAACTCTGCGATCACCCGACCCGTTTTTGGCCCGCCTGTCAATCCGACATGCTGGTGGCCAAACGCGCTGTAGCTGAGACCGCGCGTATCATTTGCGCCAATCAGCGGTAGGCTGTCGGCGGGGGCAGGACGGTGGCCCATCCACTCGACAACGTCGTCATAGGTAACATCGGGCAGCAGGGTTTTAAGACGCCTGCGCAACATGTCGAAGGGTTCGCGTGAGGGGGCGGCATCCAGACCGCCAAATTCAACCACGCCGGCGGCGCGGATGCGCCCCTGCATGGGGGTAACGACAAATTTGCCGGACGCCACCATCATCGGAGAGCGCGGCATCACAGAGGGATTGATCAGCTCGATGTGGTAACCGCGCTCGCTTTCGAACGGGACTTTCACCCCGAGTTTATGGGCGGTTTCACGCGACCAGGGGCCCATCGCAAAGACGATCTTGTCGGCGCGCAGCAGGCCGTCCTCGGTGATCAATGCTGTGACCGCACCGTCGGTCATTTCGAGGTCATTTATTTTTGTGATGTGCAGGGTGCCGCCTTGTTCAACAAAGTGATCCGCGAGTGCTTGCACATATGCGCCAGGGTCGGTGATGCTGCCGTGATTCTTGCACCGTACAACCGTTTCAAATGCGTTGCCGAAGATCGGGTCATAGTTGGCGTATTCGGCGCCGGTTACCACTTCGTAGGGGACATTCTGTGCATCGCGTTTACCCCAGCCGTAGCTGTCGGCGTCAAATTCTGCGCGGCCGGCGTAGCCAAAGCAGTAGTCATCGGTTTTGATAAACTGCGCGGCAGGTGTATCGGCGGCGAGCGCCTGATGCTGCTCAACTGTGTCGTGCAACAGGGCAGACATGGCTTTCGCGTAGTGATCCACATGCGCGTCTGTGGCGTAGGACAGGTATTTGCGCAGAAATGGAAGGAGTTTCGGCAGATATGACCAGCGCAAGAACAAAGGCGCGTTGCGGTCCATCAGCATGCCGGGCGCCTTGCGCATGATGCCTGGAACGGGGACAGGCACAATGGCCGCTGCTGCCAATACGCCGGCATTGCCATAGCTGGTGCCTGATGCAGGACCTTCGCGGTCCACGACTGTTACCTCGTGACCGGCGCGCTGTAGCCAGATTGCGGTTGAAATGCCGACGATACCCGCGCCTGCTACCAATATTTGCATTTTGTCCCTCATGCGGTTCTGTCTGTTTGTATGCAACTTGACCAAAGCCGCGTCCAATGTCACGCGGGCAAATGCAGATCAGAGCAGCAATCCTCCAAGGGTGATGCCATGGCGTGCAGCAAGTTCAATCTGCTGCGGTGTTTCCGGGCGGGACGAGATAAATTCGCTGTGGGTGCAGGTGGGCAGGCCGAGGGCCGCAATCAGGGGCGCGTCATAGTGGCCTGACAGCAACAGCAGCCCTTCATGCGCCAGCTGGTCCCGTGTGCCTTTGCCCCCATCGCTGCGGATGCGGCGCATAAAGTCATGTTGCTGTGCTACCGCCTCGACAACATCGCGGCAAATCGGACGACCCTGTATTTCGCGAAACAGGGCTGCCATGCGGTGGTTACCGGCCTTCCCCCGAAAAATACGTGCCACAATATCGGCCGGTACGGTGCGCCAGAAATTGGGGGGATAGGGGTGATCGCGCAACAGCCATAGGATGTGTCCGAAGCCCGACGCACTGATGGTGCGCTTGGCATCCTTGTTCTGGCCTGCGGTCAGGTAGGCGGGGCGCGCGACGATCAGACCCAGATAGCACAAGGCCCGCTCTTCGTCCGCCGCGACAAGAATGCAGGGCGCATCCATGGCCTCGGTCGGGATCATCCAGTTGGTGCCCATGGTGTTCTTGATGTCCACATCATGGCCGCGGATTACACAATCAAGCCGGCCTTTGGGCAGATCCAGCAAGGCGCGCAGATCAATCTCGACACGGGTGCCGATGTAGGTCTTCTCGGTCTTCTCAAGCTCTTCATAGGCGCGGCGGCCGGTCTTGGGTGTCATGATTACGTCATCGACGCAGGTGCGGAGCATGGCCGCAAAATCACGCCCCAAGTTTTCGGGGCCACCCGCCCGCGCCGTGATCTCTGACGCCAGCGCGCTGAGTAACGCATGATCAGGATGTTCGGGCGTGACGCAGCTGGGGGGGACATGCTGTTTCACGGGGGGCGCCTATCCAGCGACGCTGTGCAGTACGCGTTTGCGCAAGGCGCGGGCAATCTGGGCCGAGACGGCCTCGGCCACAGGGGGCGGGAAGGCGTTGCCTACCTGCCGGTAGGCGTTGGTTTTAGCGCCGGTAAAGTGCCAGTCGTCGGGGAAACCCTGTATGCGTGCCACCATCGGCACGGTCAGGCGCGGCATGCCGTTGTGGAAAGGATCAGGCGCTTCGACGGCCAAGGTGCGGCCCTCAACCCCCAATGTGGCCCAAGCCGCGCGCGCGCGCGTCGGTCCAAGGTCGGGTCCGCCATGTTTCTTGCTGCCGCCTACAATGGTCGGCGCAATCTCGTCCGCTTTGTCAGCCCAATCATCCGCGCCGCGCCAGCCGCGTGCAGCCATCAGATCGCGCAGTGTCTCGCCCACGGTGGGGGGATTATGCGGATGGGCTTCGGGCCAGTCGAAATGCTCGGCGCGGTCTTTGCGGATCGCCACGATCACCACGCGCGGGCGCAGCTGTGGCACACCGAAATCAGAGGCATTCAGCAGCCGCCAATCGGTGCGATAGCCCAGCTTATCCAGCTGGGTTTTCAGCTTCTCGCGGTAGTCGTGGAACACGGCGCCCAAGAAGCCGCGCACGTTTTCGATCATTACGGCACGCGGCTGTGCCACGGCGATGATGTCGATGGCATCATTAAAAAGGTTCCGCTCGTCCTTTTCGCCCAGCTGTTTGCCGGCCACGGAAAAGGGCGGGCAGGGAAGGCCACCTGCAAATAGGTCAATGCCTTTGAAATCCGCGCTGCGTTCCTTGAACACGCGCATGTCTTCTTCCAGCACGTTCCACGCGGGGCGGTTGTGGCGCAGGGTGGCGCAGCAGTGTTTGTCAATTTCGACCAGCGCAGTATGGCCAAAACCGGCCTTTTCCAGCCCCAGCGCCTGACCGCCGGCACCTGCGCATACTTCGATTGATGTCAGCATCTGTTCGCCCCCGTTTCGCGCATAAAACCCCTGAGAGGGGGCAAGTTCAACCAAAGTCTGCGTTGCGCTATCTGTTCTTAATTTGTTCCTATGGGGTGGGGCAAGGATTGGCAAGTCATGGCTCAGGCTGTTTTGACGGGCCCCAGCGAGTCCCTGATTTCGAGCGAGATCGGCAGCTCTGTTGGGGCAGGAGGGGCCGCACCTTCAACCATCGCTATCAGTGCTTTGGCGGCTTTGGTGCCCATTTCGCGGTGCGGGACATGCACGGTTGTGAGGGCGGGCGTGACGATGCGCGCAAGCTCGATATCGTCAAATCCGGTGACTGACACATCCTGCGGTACAGACAGGCCCATCGCCTTGGCGCCGCGCAAGGCGCCCGCAGCCAATACATCGTTGCCGCACATCACCACTGTCGGGGCGGCGTCGGCCTGCATCAGGGTCCGCATCGCCACCTCTCCGTTCTCGACGCCGTAGGGGGTTTCAATCACGGCAAGCGTTTCAGGATCAAGCCCGCGGGCCTGAAGTGCATCCCTGATCCCTTGCAAGCGGTCCGCCGCGCGGTCGTTGCCTTTGGTCACCGCGGTGATCACACCGATTCGCCTGTGACCCTGTGCAAGAACGGCCTCTGTCAGCAGCGCCATCGCTCTGCGGTTGTCAAAACCGATGGCGGGGCGGGGAATGTCCGGGTGGTGCGCCCATGCGATCAGTGCGGGTACGGCCTGCCGTTTCAGATAGCGATAAAGGGCCGGATCACGGTCATATCCGATCAGCAACAACCCGTCTGCGCCGCGTGTGATCAGGGCGCGGATCTGCTCGTCTTCGGCAGCGGGGCTGTAGGCGGTGCTGGAGACCAGCAGCGTGTACCCTGCGCGCTGCAATTCTTCCTGAAAGGCCTGCAAGCCACGGGCAAATATTGCATTTTCCATTGTGGGGATGATTGCGCCGATGGTGAAAGTCCGCTTGGCGGCCAACACGCGCGCGCCAAAATTTGGCGTATATCCCAATGCCTCAACAGCCTTCAGAACCCGCACGCGGGTGTTTTTCTGGACGCGGTCGGGGGTGTTTAGACAGCGCGACACAGTGGCGGTAGAGACTCCCGCCTTTTTGGCCACATCGTCAAGCGTCGGGATGGTCCGGCTGGTCCGCATATCGGCTCTTTCGGCTGTTTCACACTTCTGAATAACACAATGAAGATAACTGGAAAGTAATTTAAAATCCGTGGGATGTAAGAAATTTATGTAAGCGCTTGCATTGTGATCATGCAAGCGCTTACAATTCCGTCAGAGCGCAACCGGAAGGGTCGGGGGTATCCCTGACTGTACCATCCGGACGCGATGCTTTGACTGGGCAAACGGGAGGCTGCTGTAATGGCCTCTGTCTGTGCCACCCGAGATTTCCAAGTAGGACCCAACGCCATGACCCGTGAATACCTGAAAAAAGCAACGCTAACATCGGCCTCGGATGCCACCGAGACACATGAGACGGTTAAATCCATTCTTGCTGATATCGAAGCAGGCGGCGATGCGAAGGCGCTGGAATATGCGGCCAAATTTGACCGCTATCAGGGCAATGTGATCCTCACCGCAGAAGAGATTGAAGCGGCTTGTGCGCTGGTGCCGGAAAAGCTGAAGGCGGATATCCGGTTTGCCCATGACAACGTGCGCCGCTTTGCCGAAGTGCAGAAAAGCACGCTCACCGATGTCGAGTTGGAGATCGAGCCGGGCTTTATCGCCGGACAAAAGGCAATCCCAGTGGATGCGGCGGGCTGCTATGTGCCGGGCGGGCGTTATAGCCACATCGCTTCGGCGATTATGACAGTGACCACCGCTAAGGTCGCCGGATGCCGCCACATCGCGGCGTGTTCGCCCCCGCGCCCCGACACGGGCGTTAATCCGGCGATTGTCTATGCTGCGCATATTTGTGGCGCAGACAAGATCATCGCCATGGGTGGTGTTCAGGGTGTCGCCGCGGTGACATTCGGCCTGTTCGGCCTGCCAAAGGCGAATATCCTTGTAGGACCGGGAAACCAGTTTGTGGCCGAGGCCAAGCGCATTCTGTTTGGCCGCGTTGGTATCGACATGATTGCAGGCCCGACTGACAGTCTGATTTTGGCAGATGGCACGGCGGACGCACATATTGTGGCGACCGATTTGGTCTCTCAGGCTGAACACGGCTATAACTCGCCCGTCTGGCTGATCACGGACGACCGCGGGTTGGCGGAAAAGGTGATGGAGATGGTTCCAGACCTGATTGCCGATCTGCCGGAACTGAACCGCGAAAACGCCTTCGCCGCATGGCGCGACTATGCCGAGGTGATTGTCTGCGCGGACCGCGAAGAAATGGCCGCCTGCTCGGATGACTATGCACCCGAACACCTGACTGTTCAGGCGCAGGATCTGGACTGGTGGCTGGACCGGCTTACTTGCTACGGATCGCTGTTTCTGGGCGAGGAAACTACTGTTTCCTATGGCGACAAAGCCTCCGGCACTAACCACGTTCTGCCCACGTCAGGTGCAGCAGGCTATACGGGTGGCCTGTCAGTTCATAAGTACATGAAAATCGTCACATGGCAGCGGAGCACCCGCGAAGCCTCCAAAGGGGTGGCGCAAGCGACGGCGCGCATCAGCCGTCTGGAGGGGATGGAAGGGCATGCGCGTGCAGCGGACGTCCGTCTGGCCAAATACTTCCCCGGCGAAAATTTTGATCTCTCCGCCGATGGCTGATCCGCGCACACTGTTTGACCTGACGGGCCGTGTTGCTTGTGTGACGGGGGCCAGTTCCGGCCTTGGTCGCCGCGCGGCTGTCGCACTTTCAGCGGCGGGCGCGCAGGTGATTGGCGTGGCGCGGCGGCGCGAGCCGCTGGAGGCACTTGCGCGCGAAACCGGCGGCGCAAGTGTGGTGGCCGATGTGGCAGACCGTGCAGGCCTGCCCGACGTTGTGAAAGCTATCTGCGCGCCCTTTGGCTCGCCCGATATTGTGGTTCATGCGGCGGGGGTGAACACACGCCAAGCGGCAGATGACGTAACGGATGCGGGGTGGGATACCACGCTGGCGCTGAACCTGTCTGCGCCGTTCTTCTTGTCCCAGGCGCTGGTCCCCGCGATGCGCGCCAAAGGCTGGGGGCGGATCGTGAATTTCGCCTCCCTGCAAACCACACGCGCCTTTCCGGCGGGCATTGCTTATGGCGCCAGCAAGGCGGGCATTGGCCAGTTGACCCGCGCGATGGCCGAGGCATGGTCGCGCGACGGGATCACGGCCAACGCCATCGGGCCGGGGTTCTTCCCGACCGAGCTGACGGCGGCGGTGTTTGACGATCCTGACCGTGCCGCGCGTAACGCGGCACAAACCTGCGCAGGCCGCAATGGCACGCTGGAGGATATGGACGGGCCGCTGCTGTTTCTATGCTCCGACGCATCGGCCTATGTGACGGGGCAAATCCTGATGGTGGACGGAGGATTTACCGCAAAATGAAAGCGCTTGTGTACGAGGGTGTTGAGACGTTGGGCTTCCGCGATGTGCCTGATCCGGTACCTCAGGCGGGGGAGCATCTGATCCGCGTCGAGGCTGTGGGCATTTGCGGTTCGGACATGCACGCCTATTTGGGCCATGACGCACGCCGCCCTGCGCCGCTGATCCTGGGCCATGAAGCGGCGGGTGTGATTGTGGGCGGCACGATGGACGGCCGCCGTGTGACGGTGAACCCTTTGGTGACCTGTGGCACTTGCCCTGCGTGCACGTCGGGGCGCGAAAACCTGTGCCCTACACGCCAGATTATTTCGATGCAGCCGCGCGAGGGGGCGTTTGCGCAATACATCACCATGCCGGAGCGTAATCTGGTCACTGTACCTGCGGATGTGCCCTTGGCGCGGGCTGCACTGGCCGAGCCGCTCGCGGTCAGCTGGCATGCTGCGCGTCTGGCGCTATCGTCATTGCATCCAGTGATGGAACGTCGCGCACTGGTGATCGGCGGCGGGGCGATTGGCCTTGCGGCGGCTCTTGCCTTGCGGGCCATGGGCGTGGCGCAGATCACCATCGCCGAGCCGAACGCGGCGCGCCGTGAGTTCCTGACGGCGCTGGGCGAGCAGGCTGTAGCGGCGGCAGAAGGCAGCTATCCGGTTGTGATTGACGCTGTGGGCTATGCGGCCACCCGTGCTACTGCCACCGCTGTCGTGGAGGCGGGCGGGGTGATTGCCCATGTGGGCTTGGGAGAGGATACAGGCGGGCTGGATGTGCGCCGCATGACCCTGCAAGAGATCACATTTATCGGGACCTATACCTATACTGCACAGGACTTTCGCGATACGGCAGCGGCGATTTTCGATGGCCGTCTGGGTGCCCTTGACTGGTGCCGCCACCAGCCCTTGTCCAGCGGTGCGGAGGCTTTTGCGCAGCTGCGTAAGGGCGCTGTGGCCGAACCGAAGATTGTTCTGGATCCTTGGGGATGAGCCGTGGCATCGCCTCCCTTCATAACCGCTTGTTCCGGCGGGGTGGCTTGGCTACCAAATGCCGCGAGGACCGGCAATTTCAATACATCGCGCGGCAGACGACCGCCTGCGCACCGACCAACCTGAATTAACCCTTAAGAAAGGCCAGTATCTTATGAATATCGACAAGAAGATCGTTGATGATCTTGTTGCCAACGACGTCTCTTTTGTGACCACCGTGCCCTGCAAGCAGCTGGCCGGTGTGATTGAGGAAGTCGAAGCGCGCGAAGAGATTTTCCATATCCCGTCCAACAAGGAAGACGAAGGCATGGGCCTGTGCGCAGGTGCCTTTATGGGCGGCAAACGCCCGGCAATCATCATGCAGAACACGGCGATTGGCGTCACGATCAACACGCTGGCAACGCTGATCCAATACTACCGGATGCCGCTGCCCATGATCATTTCCTACCGTGGTGAGCTGCGCGAGCCTGTCGCCTGTCAGGTCGAGATGGCGGTGCACACCAAGGCGCTGCTGGCCGAGATGAAAATCCCTACATACCACTTCCATCACCAGTCTGACGTTGAGGAATTCGACGCCATCCTGAAATACACCTTCATGTGCAACAAACCGGTCGCAATCCTGACCGATGCCAACTTCTGGGGAGGCTATGGCGACCAATGATCCGTTCTGAAATCCTGCGCGATATCGCGCCCGTCCTTCGCGACCATCTGGTTATTTGCAACATCGGTCTGCCGTCTCAAGAGCTGCACATGATAGACGACCAGCCCACCAACTTCTATATGTTGGGCACCATGGGTCTGTCGTCGTCCATTGGTCTTGGCCTTGCACTGGCCCAGCCCAAAACCGTCATTTCCATCGACGGGGACGGCTCGGTTCTGACCAACCTTGGTACATTGCCGACCATCGCCAACAACGTGGCCGATAACTACATCCTGATGATCATCGACAACGGCTCCTACGGCTCGACCGGGGATCAGCCCACCTATGCCGGCAAAAAGACCAAGCTGGAAAATGTGGCGCAGGCCTGTGGCTGTGAAAATGTGATTGTGTGCCGTGATGTGGACACCGGTAAGGTGCTGCAAGAGGCAATCGACAGCAAAAAGATGACCGTGATCGTGGTGAAATGCGATAGTGGTAACATCAAGCTGCCTGTGATCACCATGGACCCGGTTGTCATCCGCGACCGCTTTATGAAAGCCGTCAGCGCCTAAGGCTAAGACATTGTGAATCTTAGAGGGGCCATGCGCGTTGCGCGTGGCCCTTTTTCTTTCCGAACTGACTGTTGATCAAAACGATGCCCAGAAACGACGAGGGGCCGCCCGAGGGCGACCCTATCGATGACCACTCGGGGTATGAGTGGTCTAACTGGAGCGGGCGAGGCGATTCGAACGCCCGACCCTAACCTTGGCAAGGTTATGCTCTACCCCTGAGCTACGCCCGCATCAGTTAGTGAGGGTGATTTAGCCCTCTGGGCCGAAGGCCGCAAGAGGAAATTTCGCCTATTTTGTAAAAACTTTGCTTGTTCGTTTTGAGATGGCAACGGGCACAAAGCACAAGGCCTGCGCCGGGGTTTTTCCGGACACAGGCCTTGACCGTTTTTGCAAAGAGTGGGCTTATTCCAGCTCGATCAGCAAGTCCTTGGCGTCGATCTGGCCGCCTGCGCTGACATGCACAGCTTTCACCACCGCGTTCCGCTCGGCGTGCAGGCCGGTTTCCATTTTCATGGCTTCGATGGTCAGCAGCAGATCACCGGCTTTGACCGATGCGCCGACAACCGCACCCACAGAGGCAACAACACCCGGCATCGGTGCGCCGATGTGGTTCGGGTTGCCTGTCTCGGCTTTGGGGCGCTGCACCGTCGTTGCCTTGACCAGACGGTTCGGCACGCGGATCACGCGGGGCTGGCCGTTGAGCTCAAAGAACACCTTCACATCGCCGTCTTCGTTTGTGTCGCCTACCGCTTGCATGCGGATCTCGAGGATTTTGCCGGGGTCGATCTCGGCTGCGATCTCGTCGCTGGGCTCCATCCCGTAGAAGAACGTAGGCGTCGGCAGGGTGCGCACGGGGCCATAGATGGCGTGGCGGGTCATGTAGTCGGTGTAGACCTTGGGGTACATAAGATAGCCGGCAAGGTCCTCGTCATCCACGGCCATGCCGTCCAGCTGCGCGGAGAGTTCCTTGCGCACGGCCTCCAGATCAACGGGCGCCAAATGGGCGCCGGGCCGGTCTGTATTGGGCTTCTCGCCCTTGAGGACCTTTTTCACGATGCCATCGGGAAAGCCGCCCGGAGGTTGGCCCAAATTGCCGCGCATCATGTCGATCACGCTGACAGGAAAGGAGACATCGAGGCTTGGGTCTTCGACCTGCGCGCGGGTCAGGCCTTGGGAGACCATCATCAGGGCCATGTCGCCAACCACCTTCGAAGATGGCGTGACCTTAACGATATCCCCGAACATCTGGTTTACATCGCGGTAGGTACGCGCAACCTGGGGCCAGCGGTCATCCAGCCCAAGGCTTGCGGCCTGCGCTTTGAGGTTGGTGAACTGGCCACCGGGCATCTCATGCAGATAGACCTCGGAGGAGGGGGCCTGCATGCCTGTCTCGAACGCCGTGTACTGCCCGCGTACCTCTTCCCAGTAGTCCGAGATTTCGCGCACGGCTGTCATATCGAGGCCGGTATCGCGGTCGGTGTGGCGCAGCGCCTCCACCACGGAACCCAGCGTAGCCTGCGAGGTATTGCCAGAGAAGGCATCCATGGCGCAATCCACCGCATCCACACCCGCCTCGGAGGCGGCAAGGATAGTTGCGGTAGCTATGCCCGCGGTGTCATGGGTATGGAAGTGGATCGGCAGGCCGACCTCGGACTTCAGCGCGCGCACCAGAACGCGGGCTTGGGCCGGTTTCAGAAGGCCGGCCATATCCTTGAGACCCAGCACATGGGCGCCTGCGGCCTTGAGCTCTTTACCCATGGCGACATAGTATTTAAGATCGTATTTTGCGCGCTCGGGGTCAAAGATATCGCCCGTGTAGCAAATTGTACCTTCGCAGACTTTGCCAGCTTCCTGCACGGCATCCATCGCCACACGCATGTTTTCCACCCAGTTGAGGCTGTCGAACACTCGGAACACATCAACACCGCTGGTCGCGGCGGTTTTCACAAAATGCTGCACCACGTTATCGGGGTAGTTTGTATAGCCCACGCCGTTAGAGGCGCGCAGCAGCATCTGTGTCATGATGTTTGGCATCTTGTTGCGGATGTCGCGCAGACGCTGCCACGGGCATTCCTGCAAGAAACGGTAGGCCACATCGAATGTCGCACCGCCCCAGCACTCAACCGAGAAAAGTGTCGGCAAGTTGGACGCATAGGCGGGGGCGACCTTGATCATGTCATGGCTGCGCATCCGGGTGGCCAGCAGGGACTGGTGGCCGTCACGCATGGTTGTGTCGGTGATCAGCAGTTGCCGCTGCTGGCCCATCCAGTCGGCCACGGCCTTGGGGCCTTTTTGCTCCAGCAGGTTGCGGGTGCCCATCATTGGCTCTGCACGGGATACAGGGGGTTGTGGCGTGCGCGCGGCGCGGGCGGGAAGGGGTTTGTCCTTGGTCTCGGGGTGGCCGTTCACGGTGATGTCCGCGATGTAGGTCAGCACCTTGGTCCCGCGGTCCAGACGTTTTTCAAAGATGAACAGGTCTGGATTTTCGTCAATGAATTTTGTGTGGTAGGTGTTGTTGAGGAACATCGGGTGTTTCAGCAGGTTCTCGACAAAGGCGATGTTGGTGCTGACCCCGCGAATACGGAACTCGCGCAGGGCGCGGTCCATCCGCGCAATGGCGGCGCCGGGTGTTTGGGCCTTGGCCGTCACTTTGACCAGCAGGGAATCGTAATAGCGCGTGATCACACCACCGGAATAAGCGGTGCCGCCGTCCAGTCGGATGCCCATGCCTGTGGCCTCGCGAAAGGCGGTGATGCGGCCATAGTCGGGGATGAAATTATTCAGCGGATCTTCTGTGGTGATCCGTGTTTGCAGGGCGTGACCTTGCAGCTGGATATCCGCTTGGGAGGCTTTGCCAGTGGCTTCGGCGATTGTTTTTCCCTCGGCGATCAGGATTTGCGCCTGAACGATGTCGATACCTGTGACTTCCTCGGTCACAGTATGCTCAACCTGCACACGCGGGTTTACTTCGATGAAGTAGAACTCCTCCGTCTCCATATCCATCAGGAATTCGACGGTGCCTGCGCACTCATAATTCACATGGGCGCAGATTTTGCGGCCCAGCTCGCAGACATGGGCACGCTGCTTTTCTGTCAGGTAAGGGGCAGGGGCGCGCTCAACCACTTTCTGATTGCGGCGCTGGACCGAGCAGTCGCGCTCATAAAGGTGGTAGATGTCGCCATGACTGTCGCCCAGAATTTGCACCTCGACGTGGCGGGCCTTCATGATCATCTTTTCCAGATAACCCTCGCCATTGCCAAATGCGGCTTCGGCCTCGCGGCGGCCTTCGCGGACCTTCTCTTCCAGCTCACCCTCATTGTAGATCGGGCGCATGCCACGTCCGCCACCGCCCCATGACGCCTTTAGCATCAAGGGGTAGCCGACTTCTGCGGCCTCTTTCTTGATGGCAGCTATGTCATCGCCAAGAACTTCGGTGGCGGGGATCACAGGCACACCTGCTTGCACCGCGACGCGGCGGGCGCTGGCCTTGTCGCCAAGCGCGCGCATGGTATCGGCCTTAGGTCCGATGAAAGTAATGCCGTTCTGTGCGCAAGCATCTACAAAATCGGGGTTCTCGGACAGCAAGCCATAACCGGGGTGGATCGCATCCGCGCCAGAGGCTTTGGCCACGCGGATCATTTCGTCAATGCTCAGGTATGCTGCAACGGGTCCAAGGTCCTTGCCAATCCGGTATGCCTCGTCCGCTTTAAAGCGGTGCAGGCCTAGTTTGTCCTCTTCTGCAAAAACGGCCACCGTGGTTTTGCCCATCTCGTTGGCAGCCCGCATGATGCGGATCGCAATTTCGCCGCGGTTGGCGATGAGGATTTTGCTGAATTCTGTCATGGAAAAGCCTTTGCAGTTGCACGTGTAACACGATTTGTAAGCGCAATAGCCTCAGTGCTACAATGCGTGTGATTGGGTATAAAGACGCATTTCTGGCTGAACAGCGGCAGAAAACGGTATTTGGCCAACATCCACTTACACGCATGGCTTGTGCACACCAAAAACGGGTATCGCGACACCGCTTGTCAGGGGCTGCGCAACCCCGTTAGAGTCGGGGCAACAGCGGTCTTGGAGTGGTGAAATAGTGAAATGTTCGACTGGATTTGTGGCCGTCGCCGTTGGGCTTACGGCATTGGCGGGCTGTCTGTCTCCGCAACCCTTGCAGGAAAAGGCCTTGATGCGGGGTGAACAGCTGGATATCCGGAATATACTGGCGGCGCATCCAGACAAAAAAGGGCTGTGTTGACTATCAGGCAGCGACCAACAGCTGCGCAATTGTCTTTCCCTCAACCATCAAAGGGGACGTGATGACGACCCCGCGAGACTGCAGCACTGTTGCTGGCAGGAGGGGCGGGCACGCAATACATCGAAACGATCAAACACAGCACCCTGAGGGATGACACTGCGTGCACTGGTGCGGATGACATCAGTTTGACGGGCCGTGACGAGATGTCAGCCTTTGTAATGGCCGAGACGCAGGCGATGATGGAGCAATTGGGAGGCAGCTATTGCACAACATATTACCGCTCGGGGGTGGGCTATGTTGCAAATTCTATCGGCGCAAACGGGCAACCGACCCCTGACGGGGACGTGCGGTTCCAGTTTATCGTTGGCGAAGCCAAGCTGCGGGCGCGCTAGGGCTAGTTAACTGGTGGTCAGCGGGATCGTTGCGGGCAGCTCCGACAGGGTGCGCGCGCCGATCTGGCCCATGTTGGAAGCCATATCCTTGGCCAGAATATCAATCAGGTGGTCCACCCCTTTTGGCCCCAAGGCGCCAAGTGCAAAGTGAAAGGCGCGGCCCAGCATCACAAAATCGGCCCCCAGTGCCAGTGCCCGAAGAATATCCAAGCCTCCTTCGATACCACTGTCAAAGATCAAAGGCAGTTTTGTCGCCGCACGGATGGCTGGCAGCGCCTCAATTGCGGCAGGCGCACCGTCAAACTGGCGTCCGGCGTGGTTGGAAATCCAGATACCATCGACCCCCAGACCCTCCAGACGTGTTGCATCTTGCGCGCGCAAAACGCCTTTAACCAGAAGATCACCGTCCCATTCCTCGCGCAGCCAGCTGACATAGTCCCAATCGGGCGCCGTGCGTAGCAGATAGCCGACATGCGCCGTGGGAGAGAGGCCGTTGGTGGCCGCATTTGCGTATTTGTCCAGACCGCGCATGTGGGGCATGCCGCGTTGGGCCATGCCCACCGCCCATGCGGGGCGCATCGCCACCTGTGCCAGCAAGCGGGGCGTCAGCCGTGGCGGGTTGGTCAGGCCGGAGCGCACCTGCCGCTCGCGGCGGCTGGCCACGGGGACATCTACCGTCAGGATCAGGGTTTTGAAGCCTGCTGCCTTGGCGCGCGCCAGCATGTCACGGCGGATATCGGGATCACGCGGTGGATACATCTGGAACCATGCGTGTTGCCCCAGATGGGGGGCGATGTCTTCGGGGCTTTGGGTGGCCACGGTGGAGATGCTGTAGGGAATATTCGCACGGGCCGCAGCGCGGGCCAGATGGCCCTCGGCGTCGGGCCACATCAAGCCGGACATGCCAATCGGGGCGATGCCAAAGGGCAGAGGCAGGTCGTTACCCAGAAATGTCGTGGACAGATCCGGCGTGAATTCTCCGTGCAGGATCGATGGCATCATGCCGATCCGGTCCAGCCCTGCGCGGTTGCGCGCTTTGGTTGCTTCATCACCGGTGCCGCTGTCCAGATATTCCCAAACAAACTTGGGAATACGCTTTTGCGCGCGGCTGCGCAGGTCGGATAGGGCGGGGTATTTTGCATGTAAATCCATAGCGGTATTTGAGGGGGTGATGCGGCTGTTGTCCAGCTTGAGAATGGCGTTGGACCTATGAAATGCCGGGACGGCACGCCAGTTTGCATTTGCACCGGAACATTGTGCGAACGTCTCTTTTGTTTCTTTCCGGATTGCGCTAGTTTTTCGTCTATGAATGATTTCGATGAAAATGCCGCCTTTGAGGGCGCATCCCTATCCGCGCGTGCCATGGCGGCGCGTCCGCAGCCCTATCTAGACGGGCTGAACCCCGCCCAGCGTGCCGCCGTGGAGCAGATGGACGGCCCCGTTCTGATGTTGGCGGGGGCGGGGACGGGAAAAACCCGCGCACTGACGGCGCGGATCGTGCATTTGATGAACACAGGCCGCGCGCGCCCGAACGAAATTCTGGCGGTGACATTCACCAACAAAGCCGCGCGGGAGATGAAGAACCGCGTGGGATCGATGCTGGGCCAATCCGCTGACGGTATGAAGTGGTTGGGCACCTTCCATGCGATCTGCGTCAAGCTACTGCGCAGCCATGCCGAGCTGGTCGGGCTGAAATCAAACTTCACCATTCTGGATACGGATGATCAGCTGCGCCTGCTCAAACAGCTCGTGGCGGCTGAAGGCATCGACGATAAACGCTGGCCCGCAAGGATGCTGGCGGGAATTATCGATGGCTGGAAGAACCGCGCGCTGACGCCTGACAAAATTCCGGCCTCGGATGCGGGGGCATACAACCACTTTGGTCCGCAGATCTATGCGGCCTACCAGACGCGGCTGAAAGAGCTTAATTGCTGTGATTTCGGTGACTTACTGCTACATATGGTCACAATCTTCCAGACCCACGATGATGTGCTGAACCAGTATCAGCGGTGGTTTAAATACATCCTTGTGGACGAATACCAGGATACCAACGTGGCCCAATATCTGTGGCTGCGATTGCTGGCGGGCGGGCACAAGAACATCTGCTGTGTGGGTGATGATGACCAGTCGATCTATGGCTGGCGCGGCGCCGAAGTGGGAAATATCCTGCGGTTTGAAAAGGATTTTCCGGGCTCTCATGTGGTCCGGCTTGAGCAGAACTACCGCTCGACCCCCCATATTCTGGCTGCTGCATCTGGAGTGATCGAAGGTAACACGGGGCGTTTGGGCAAGACGCTGTGGACCGAGGCGCGGGAGGGCGAAAAGGTCCGTCTGATCGGCCATTGGGACGGCGAGGAGGAAGCCCGCTGGATCGGGGACGAGATTGAAGCATTGCAGCGCGGCACGCGCGGGCAGCAGCCGCGCAGCCTTGATCATATGGCGATCCTTGTGCGCGCCTCGCACCAGATGCGCGCGTTTGAGGACCGATTTCTGACCATCGGTTTGCCCTATCGCGTCATCGGCGGCCCGCGTTTCTACGAGCGGTTGGAAATCCGCGATTCCATGGCTTATTTCCGCATTGTGACTTCGCCTGACGATGATCTGGCATTCGAGCGGATTGTGAACACGCCCAAACGTGGCCTTGGCAATGTCGCCCAGCAGAAAATCCAGATTGCGGCGCGCGAGAACGGTGTGAACCTTGTGGAAGGCGCGCGGATATTGCTGGCGCAGAACGGCATTGGTGGCAAAGGCGCTAAGGAACTACGCACGCTGATTGAGGGGATTGATCGCTGGTCCTCCAAGCTGCGCGGCCCTCGGATTGAGGTGAACGACGATTCCGTGCTGGATGATGGTGGCCCTGTGCACATGGCTTATGGCCCGCCCGAGGTGACACATGTCGAGCTGGCCGAGATCATTCTGGACGAAAGCGGCTATACAGCCCACTGGCAGAACGACAAAACCCCCGAAGGGCCGGGGCGGCTGGAGAACGTCAAGGAACTGGTCAAGGCTTTGGAACAGTTCGAGAATCTCCAAGGGTTTCTGGAGCACGTCAGCCTGATCATGGACAATGAAAAGGAAGGCGAGGGCGAGAAGGTCAGCATCATGACGCTGCACGCCGCCAAAGGGCTGGAATTTCCGGCGGTCTTCCTGCCCGGTTGGGAGGACGGCTTGTTTCCCTCCCAACGGTCGATGGATGAAAGCGGCCAGAAGGGTCTGGAGGAAGAGCGGCGGCTGGCCTATGTCGGCATCACGCGGGCCGAGGAGATTTGCACAATCTCCTTTGCTGCCAACCGCTTTGTCTTTGGTCAGTGGCAAAATGCGCTGCCCTCGCGCTTTATCGACGAGCTTTCCGAACAACATGTGGATGTTCTGACCCCGCCGGGCCTTTATGGTGGCAACTTTGGCGCGGCGATGCCGAAAAGCACGCTGCACGAAGCGGCGGCAGAAGCGAATGTTTACAACTCTCCGGGGTGGCGGCGCCTGCAAGCGCGCAGTGGTACACGCGGGATGAGCCAGCCTTCCGAGGCCAAAAACATGACCATCGACATGACCGCCACCAGCAGTTTTGTGATGGGAGAACGGGTTTTTCACCAGAAATTCGGCTATGGTGCCATCATCGGGATTGAAGGTGACAAGCTGGAAGTAGCGTTTGAAAAAGCGGGCGACAAAAAAGTTGTCGCCCGCTTTCTGACAGCTGCGGATGATGTGCCGTTTTAGACGGTTAGTCCTGCGTGTGGGTGTCCACGACACGGCATTTTTCCAGACCGCGTGCGAGAGCCCATTTGCGTCCTTCAATCCCTAATGGCGCAAGTGCCTGCGCCGAATCGCCTTTGCAGTAGGATAACGCGGCTTCGCGTGCTTCCGCCGCAGATTTCCAGCCAAAGGAGATAACGTATCCATGCGCGCCGTTCAAAGAAAAGGCGCCGTATTTACCTTTGATCTGCTCACGCTTGTAGCGGCCTTTGAAGTCCTTTGCCGCGGGCTGGCTGAAGCCCGCCAGGCCCTTTGCATTGGGGTCTACTCCTTGCGGATAGGTAACCGCGTATAGTGTGCAGCTTTTACCGCCTGATGCCGCTTCGCAATATTTGCGCGCTGCCGCTTTTGCCGTGTCGAAGCTGTGGAAGTTGATGGTGTCGCCGGTAAAATCTGTCCCTTCGCGGACATAAAAGGCGCCGAAGTACACACGCTGGGCGCGGAACTGCTGATAACGTTTGCGCTGCGTGGTGGTCAATTGAATGCCTGAGACCGTCGCAAGCCGCGCTGAATTCGGAAACATCTTCGTTTCGGCATGGGCTGTGGTCACGGCTGTTAGGGCCAGTGTGCAAGCAAGAATGATGTGTTTCAAGAATCTTCTCCCAAGAGTTGTATGGCCCCATGGATAAATGAATTGACCTTCACTGCAATATTTTTTATCGTAAGGCAGTAATTTTTAGTCAGGAGGCAATATGGAACGCATTCGTTCACTCTCATCTCTGGCCATGATCATCATGCTGCCGATGATGATCTACTACCCTTATGAGGCGCTGTCGTGGAACCTGCAGCTATCGTTTCTGGATTGGGGCCGCTGGGCGCGGGATAACTCTTGGGTCCACCCCTTTGCAGAGATTCCGCTGTCTGCGCGGATCCTCTTTTTCACAATTTGGGCTATTCCGGTTCTCCTTGGCGTCATTGGATATCTGGCGGGATTTTCGGCGCTGATCCTGCTGCGGCGCGGTGTGGTTTTTGATCAACAGATCGCGCGGCGGATCACGCTGATGGGCAGTATGATCTTTTCTTCCTCCGCCTTGGCGTTGCTTGCCGGCGCGGTCAGCCCGATGATCCGCTCGTGGCACAACCCTGACGGCCCGCTGCCGCTGCGATTCTGGTATGACAGCGGCAATATTGGTCTGGCGTTTTGCGGTTTGACCTTCCTTTTCCTAGGGCTTGTAATGCGCGAGGCAATCAAAATCGCGCGCGAGAACTAGGAGTTCATCTGATGGAAATCATCGTGAGGCTGGATGTTGTGATGGCGCAGCGCAAGATGAAGGGCAGGGACCTTGCCGAGGCTATTGGTATCACGGAACAAAACCTGAGCTTGTTGAAGTCAGGCAAAGTTAAAGGCGTGCGGTTCGAGACGCTTGCGCGCATTTGCGCGGTGCTGGAGTGTCAGCCGGGGGATTTGTTGGAAGCGGTAGCACAATAAAAAACGGCGGGCCCCAGGGAGGTGGGGACCGCCGCTCTATGAGATGCACCTTTCAATCGGGAGGAACGAAAGATGCAGCTGTCGCAGCACAGGGTCATCAGGGAGTAGAGACTCTGCCGTACTGCGTATTCACCTGCGACCCGATGGTAGGAAAGGACCGCAGGGAATTCGAATTATTTTACCATCTGTGCCGCTTCGCGGGACAGACGGCGGATATCACCGCGGCACAGGCCGAGGTCGGCCATGTCGCGCTGTGTCATTTTGCACAGCTCGTTGAATGTCTGGTTGTAGGCTTTGCGCTGGCGCAGCTTCAGCGCGATTGCGTCGAGAAATGCTGCGACGCGGCGTGGTTGCGCTGCTACGGATACGGTTGTGTCTGTGAAGTAAGCCATGTTGCTCTCTTTTCATCTCATTGCGTCTTGTTGTGAACAGTATTTAGGGATTTTTACATGCGTTACAAGAACCGATGCTGCAATGCAGCTATGCGCTTTTTGCATATGCGGCAAATGTGCAAGATGTTGTTTCCGTAGCGTAAATTATGTCAATTTTGTGACAGGGTATTTTCTGCGGGCAAAAAAAATGGCGACAATATCAGGGAGGTGATATCGCCGCCAAAAGGATGAAGCGAACCTCCGGGAGGAGGATGGAGGCCGCTTCGGTATTCAAGAAAACCATCGGGAGGATTGCTTTCATGCCATCTTTCTAAATCAATTTGCTGCAATCGCACAATGTAAAATTGCGCAATGCTGCTATGCGGCATGTGCATATGCTCTTGATGCACGTTTTTTGTGGATCCGCTTTGGGGGTGCAGGCGTTGTCATGTCGCAGGGCATGGCTTGTGGTTTTGCTACAATATGCGATGTCAGTGCTGACCAATAGGAGTAGTGCCATGTCCGTGACTAAAGCCGAGATCGAAGCCGCCCTTGCGCGGATCAACCTGCCCGACGGGCGCAGCCTGATGGCGCATGATATGGTGCGCGCGTTGACCGTTGAGGAAGGCGTTGTGCGCTTTGTGATCGAGGCGCCGTCTGCGGATGTTGCGCGTGCGATGGCGCCGCTGCGGGATGCGGCGGAAAAGTTGGTGGCAGAACTGCCGGGGGTCACCAAGGTTACTGTGGCGCTGACAGCGCATGGCCCTGCGGCCAAATCCGCAACCCCGCCGCCCAGCCTCAAGATCGGCGGGCACCCCAAACCCCAAGACGGCCCAACCAAGCCCAGTGGCGTTCAGCGGATCATTGCGATCGGTTCTGGTAAGGGTGGGGTGGGAAAATCCACCATCAGTACAAACCTTGCCGTTGCTCTGGCCCGCGAGGGCCGCAAGGTTGGCCTGCTGGATGCCGATATCTATGGTCCCAGCATTCCGCGTATGATGGGAGTGAACAGACGCCCCGCCAGCCCTGATGGCAAAACGATCATTCCGCTTCACGCCCATGGCGTCACGCTGATGTCGATCGGATTTATGATGGAAGAGGGTAAAGCCACCATCTGGCGTGGCCCCATGCTTATGGGCGCGTTGCAGCAGATGCTGGGGCAGGTCGAGTGGGGCGAGCTGGATGTTCTGTTGGTCGACCTGCCGCCCGGTACAGGGGATGTACAGCTGACGCTTTGTACCAAGTCCGAACTGACAGGTGCCATCGTGGTGAGCACACCGCAGGATGTGGCGCTGATTGATGCGCGCAAGGCGCTGGATATGTTTGCAACGCTCAAGACGCCTGTTCTGGGTCTGATCGAGAACATGTCGATGTTTGTGTGCCCCGATTGTGGATCGCAGCACGAGATTTTCGGGCGGGGCGGTGTCGCCGCCGAGGCCCAGCAGCTGGGTGTGCCCCTGCTGGGGACGCTGCCGATTGATCTGGAGACCCGTCTGGCCGGTGACGGCGGTACGCCGGTTGCTGCGGGCGATAGCCCCATGGCACAGGCTTATGCGCAGATTGCCCAAGGGCTGATCAAAGGGGGGATGGCCTAAGGCGGTAACGCCCCGCCTACGCCGCTTTCTGGGTCTGCAAAGAGTAGGGTGTGGTGAGCACGCTAAAGATCAGCAGGCCTTCAAGAACGTAAATCGGTAACTCGATTGCCAGCCTGTGGCCCGGGCTGGCAAAATCCAGCAAAGTCACAAGGCCTGTCAGAGCCGTGTTGGTCAGGGCCAGTGCGGCGGCGACACCCCACAGCGACCGGGCAATCGGCTGGGTGTAGCGCCAGCTGAGCGTCATGCGGATGGGCTTGCCCAAGGCGGCGGCAGGCAGGATCAGGCTGAGCCTGAGGGACAGCCACAACAGCACAAGCTGGGTAATGAACGTCGAGAGCAATACCGAGGCAAGGGCAGGGGTACCGCTGCCCCCGTCCGCTCCGCGACTAAATAGAACCAGCGGGATCACCAGCGCCATGCTGACGACAAGCTGGACCATGGCCAGCGCCAGAACCCGCCACAGATATCCCAACAACAAGCGCGCGCTGAGCGGCTGGGCATTCCGTGTCTCCGCCAGCGTATGGCGGTGCCACAAGACGACCATCATCGCATAACTCACCATAAATGCAGCGAGGACAGTCATTGTCATCACGCCACTGCTCAAATCAGCGATATGCGCCTGCGAGGGGCCGGTGATCAGCAATTCAGGCGCTGCAACGGCTGCAAAAACACCCACACCCGCCATCAGCACCAGCGCAGGTGCGACGACTGTCAATGTCTTCAGCGGGCTGTGTGTCAAAAGACCCACGGCTTGCTGGAGAAGGTTGGCGGCTGTCAACACAGATCAGGTTCCCTTACGCGATAGAGCTTCTTTCTGACTGTTTGACCGGTTCATGGCAAGGTGATCCGCTGGGGTGTTGTTGGTGTGTGCTCAAAAAGGGTCACAGACAGCGCAGGGTGGGGCGTTGTGGGAAATGATGGGGCAGGGCATGGGAAGTGATGGGCGTTTCCATGTCCCCGCGTTTCAGTAGCGGCTGATTTGCGCCGATTTGGTGTGATTCGGGATATCAAACTTGATTTACTTTGGAACAAAGGGGGAATATAGATTGTGGATAACTCTGTGTGTGATTTTTTTTGGGAAATCGTGGGAATTTTTGACCCGCCATCGGTGACACTATATCTAGTTGTCTGATTTTGAAGTTCCGCTAGGTATGCTGCTAATTCTTTGAAAATTCGTTCTAGATGTTGTTTTTCAGGCCTGTGTGAAACAACATCCTGTGTTTCTGATTGAAAATAATAGTAGACGCCCATGAATTCCCATGGCATCCCTTGTTCATCGGATGAGAACGAGACACGGGGCGCCAAACGACCCCACAATAAAATAAAACTCTAGCAGGTTTCATACAGGCCCTCGCTTTCATTAGACCAAGAGATCCGGCGCGCGAGCGAGCAGACATCCCCCCAGGTGGCGCGCGCAGTCGGACTTCCCCGCCAAGCGCGGGATTAAAGCGGCGGATTGATCAGTGGCAGCAGATCGATCCGCCCTTTTTACTTAAGGCAAGACGCACGGCAAGTGCGCGGCACTCCAAATAACAAAGCGCCAGACAGACGCACCGACGGGTGCACACGAACAGGCAGGTGCTAAGGCGAAGCGCACCGGACGCGAGAAGATAACCGGGCGCACATTACGAAGGTCACGCGCAGAGCGGACATAAAGGAAATCAAGTGAGCCGAAGGTTCAGAGGCGAAAGCCAGCATAAAGTCGACACGAAGGGGCGGGTATCCATACCAGCCTCTTTTCGGCGTGTGCTGGAGGCGTCTGATCCGAACTGGAAAAATGGCGAGACGCCCGAGCTGGTGATTGTCTATGGCGATCATCGCCGCAGCTTTCTTGAGTGCTATACAATGGTGGCCATTGAAGAGGTTGACGCCAAGATCGACGCGCTGCCGCGCGGCTCGATGGAGCGCAAGATGTTGCAAGCCCTGTTTCATGGCCAGTCGTTCCCGACGACTGTCGATGAAACCGGACGTCTGGTATTGCCCGCCAAGCTGCGTGGCAAAATTGATCTGGATAATGAGGCGTTCTTTATCGGGATGGGCGACACCTTCCAGATCTGGAACCCCGAGACCTATGACACCCAAGAGCGCGCCAAGCAGGAAGCATGGCTCGACGAGCTGCCAGAGGACTTCGATCCGATGCAGTTCCTGGATGGCCCAGCCGGAGCGTGAGCGGTATGGCTGCCACTGACCCCGCCCCCCATATTCCCGTACTTCTAGGCCCTATTCTGAAGGCGGTTGCCCCTGTGCAGGGCACATGGCTGGACGGTACATTCGGGGCAGGCGGCTATACGCGCGGGTTTCTCGATGCAGGGGCCGAACGGGTCATTGCCGTTGACCGCGATCCATTGGCCTTCGAGATGGCGCAGCCATGGGCGGGTCAATATGGCGACCGTCTGGTGATGCAAAAGGGCGTTTTCTCCAAGATGGACGAATATGCGCAGGATCTGGACGGCGTTGTGCTGGACCTTGGTGTCTCCTCTATGCAGTTGGATCTGGCCGAGCGCGGTTTTTCCTTTATGCGCGACGGGCCGCTGGACATGCGGATGTCCCAAGATGGCCCTTCTGCGGCTGATCTGGTCAATGAAGCCTCGGAAGAGGAGTTGGCCAATATCATTTTCCTTTATGGTGAAGAACGCGCCAGCCGCCGCATTGCACGTCTGTTGTGCGTTGCGCGCACCGAGGCGCCGATAGTGCGCACCGCCGAACTCTCGCGTCTGGTGGAGAGTTGCCTGCCACGCGCCAAGCCGGGCCAGAGCCACCCTGCCACGCGCACCTTTCAGGCGCTGCGCATCGCAGTAAATGACGAATATGGCGAGCTGTGGGGCGGTCTGATGGCCGCAGAACGCGCGCTGAAGCCCGGCGGCAAGCTGGCAGTGGTTACGTTCCATTCCGTCGAGGACCGTATGGTCAAGCGCTTCCTGACAGCGCGGGCAGGGGCCGGAGGCAACGCGAACCGCTTTGCGCCGGAACTGGAGCAAGACGCCCCGCAATTCGAGATCAAGTCGCGCAAGGCGATTATTGCGGATGCCGAAGAACTGGACGCGAACCCGCGCAGCCGCAGCGCCAAGTTGCGCGTTGCCACGCGCACCTTGGCGCCTGCGGGAACAATTGATGCAAAGGCCATCGGCATGCCGATGATGAGAGAAAAAAGCAAATGAGATCGGTGATTTATGTGCTTACGGCGTTGGGTGTAATCGGGCTGGCCTTTTGGGCTTACCGCGAAAACTATGCCACTCAGGCCGTGCTGAACAACACCGACCGACTGCACGCCGAAATCCGTGATGCCCACGCACGTCTGGCCATTTTGCGGGCGGAGTGGGCCTATCAGAACCGCCCCGACCGCCTGCGCGATCTGGCCGAGCTGAACTTCGAGCGGCTGCAACTGCTGGCGCTGAACCCCGATCAGTTCGGGGAGGTGGATGAAATCCAGTATCCGGCCCCTGATTTGCTGCCGATTACCAATTCTGTCGATGTCTCGACAATGAATGCGGAGAATGACCTATGATCCGTACCCCGCTGCGCCCGCTGGCCCGCATCCTCTCTGCCCGTCAGAACGGCGAAAACCCCGACGCGATTGAGCACCAGAACCGCCGCATCCGGCATGAGCAGATGCGCGACCATGACCGCAACCGCGCCGAAGGCCGCCTGCTGGTGCTTGGGGTCTGCTTCTTGTGTGCATTTTCGGTTGTGGGCGCCCGTATGGGTCTGCTCTCGGTCTCCGATCCTGTTGAGCCGCGCGCCCATGCTCCAGGCTCTATCATCGCCAACACGCGTGCGGATATTGTGGACCGTAACGGCAATATCCTTGCGACCAATCTGGATACACATGCGCTCTATGCCCAGCCGCATCACATGGTGGACCCCGAGGGTAGCGCCAAAAAGCTGGTCAAGATTTTCCCAGACCTCAAGCTGGAGCGCCTGACAAAGGATTTCACCGGCAAGCGCAAATTCTTGTGGGTAAAGAAAAAGATCAGCCCCGAGCAGATGCAAGCCGTACATGATATCGGTGATCCGGGTTTGCTGTTTGCCCCGCGTGACATGCGCCTTTATCCAAATGGCAAGCTGGCGGCCCACATCATGGGCGGTTCCAGCTTTGGCCGCGAGGGCGTGCGCGCTGCCGAGGTGATCGGGGTTGCAGGGGCTGAGAAGTACTTTGACAGCTACCTGCGCGACCCTGCTAATGCCGGCAAGCCGTTGGAGCTGAGCCTTGATCTGACCGTTCAGGCGGCGTCCGAGCGGGTGCTGGATGGCGGCATGAAGCTGATGAACGCCAAAGGTGCAACGTCGATCCTGATGGATGTGCATACCGGCGAAGTGATCAGCGTTGTCTCGCTGCCCAGTTTTGATCCAAACGACCGCCCGCATGTTGCGATTGAGGGGGATGTGTCGGACAGCCCGCTGTTCAACCGCTCTGTTCAGGGGGTGTACGAGCTGGGCTCGACCTTCAAGATTTTTGCGGCCGCTCAGGCGATGGAACTGGGATTGGTCAACGCCAACACGATGATCAACACGGCTGGTCCGATGAAGGTCGGCGGGCACAGCATCGGCGAGTTCCACAACAAGAATTACGGCACCCTTTCCGTTTCTCAAATCATCGAGAAGTCATCGAACCGCGGCACCGGCAAGCTGGCGCTAATGATTGGCAAGGAACGCCAACAGGAATTCCTGCGTAGCCTTGGCCTGTTTGACAAATCCCCCTTCGAGATCATCGAAGCCTCTGGCAGCACGCCATTGTCGCCGCCAAAGGGGCGCTATTCCGACCTATCGGCAGTCACGATTTCTTACGGCCACGGTATTTCTACAACGGCGATGCACTTGGCGGCGGCGTATTCGACCATCGCCAACGGCGGTCGGGCGATCAAACCGACGTTGCTCAGGCAAGCAGGCCCCGTGATGGGCGCGCGCGTGATGCGTCAGGATGTTGCGGCGTCCGCGCGTGCAATGCTGCGCGACGTGGTTGCCGGTGATGACGGCACTGCGTCTTTTGGCGATGTTGAGGGATATTTCGTTGCGGGTAAAACCGGCACAGCTGACAAACCGAAACCACGCGGCGGCTATTACGACGACAAAGTGATAACCACGTTTGCCTCGATGTTCCCTGCGCATGACCCGCGCTATGTGCTGGTGGTGACACTGGACGAGCCGGTCGAGACCTCCAGCGGCAAGCCGCGCCGCACAGCGGGGTGGACGGCAGTTCCGATCGCCGCAGAGATGATCCGCCGGGTAGCGCCCTTGCTTGGAATGCGTCCTGCCATTGAACCCGGAGAAGTCGCTGGTATAACGCTCACCAGCAGCAACTAAGCCGGAACAGGCCCTATGACATCCCCCGAGAATATCACATTGAAATCCTTGGGGCTTATGGCCGTAGGAGGGCAGAATCCCGTTTTGCGAGATTTGCAGGTCGACAGCCGCAAGGTGGGCGAGGGTACGCTGTTTGCCGCCATGCCCGGATCGGTGGTGCATGGCGCTGCTTTTGTCGCCACAGCGTTGGAACGTGGCGCGGTTGCGGTTTTGACAGACAGCAAAGGCGCCCAGATCGCCGGAGAGGCGATTGAAGCGGCAGGCGCTGCCCTGATCATCACAGACGCGCCGCGCGAAGTGTTGGCGCGCACGGCGGCACTCTGGTTTGGTGGCCAGCCAATGACGATGATTGCCGTGACGGGTACCAATGGCAAAACATCCGTCAGCACCTTTGTGCGGCAAATCTGGATCGAGATGGGCCTGCCTGCAATCAATCTGGGCACCACGGGTGTCGAGGGCGCATGGTCAGCACCGCTGGCCCATACCACGCCCGAGCCGATCACCCTGCACCGGACGCTGGCGCAAGCCCTGCAAAACGGCATCACCCACGCCGCGATGGAAGCCTCGTCGCACGGGCTGGACCAGCGGCGGCTTGACGGGGTGCATCTGACGGCGGTGGGATTTACCAACTTTACGCAGGATCATCTGGACTATCACGAAACGTTTGAAGCGTATTTCGACGCGAAAATGGGCTTGTTTGCACGGGTGCTGCCCGAGGATGGCACAGCTGTTGTGAATATAGACGATCCCAAAGGTATCGAAGTGGTGGCCATCGCGCGGGCGCGCGGCTGCGACGTGATCACTGTGGGGCGTGACGGAGGGGATTTGCACCTGACGGCGCAGCGGTTTGACGCGACGGGGCAGGACCTGCGTTTTGTCTGGCGCGGCAAGACCTATCAAAAGCGGCTGAACCTGATTGGCGGGTTTCAGGCCGATAATGTGCTGCTGGCGGCCGGTTTGGTCATTGCCTGTGGTGCGGAGGCATCAGATGTCTTTGATACCATTCCACATCTGACGACCGTGCGTGGCCGGATGCAGCTGGCGGCTACGCGCGATAATGGCGCGGCTGTCTTTGTCGATTATGCCCATACACCGGACGCGGTCGAAACCGCACTTGCCGCAATGCGCCCGCATGTGATGGGCCGTCTGGTGGCCATTGTGGGGGCAGGCGGCGACCGTGACCGTGCCAAGCGCCCGCTGATGGGGGCGGCAGCCGCGGCAAACGCCGATGTGGTGTTTGTGACCGATGACAACCCGCGTTCAGAAGATCCGGCCAGCATCCGCGCGGCGGTGATGGGCGGTTGCCCCGATGCAACCGAAGTGGGCGACCGCGCCGAGGCAATCTTGCGTGGCATTGATGTGTTGGAGCCGGGCGATGCCCTGCTGATTGCAGGCAAGGGCCATGAGACAGGCCAGACCATCGGCGATGATGTGCTGCCCTTTGATGATGTAGAACAAGCCAGTGTTGCAGTGGCAGCGCTGGACGGGAGATTGGCATGACGTTGGAAAATGGCAAAAGCCTGTGGACGGCAGCCGAAGCCGCCGCTGCAACAGGCGGCCGCGCGCAGGGTGACTGGGCGGTGAATGGTGTGTCCATTGACACCCGCACGCTTGAGAAGGGTGATTTGTTTGTCGCCCTCAAGGATGTGCGCGACGGCCATGATTTTGTAGCACAGGCGCTGGCCGCTGGTGCGGGGGCTGCCTTTGTCTCACGGATTCCCCATGGGGTGGCTGCGGATGCGCCGCTGCTGGTTGTGGATGACGTCCTGAAAGGGCTGGAGGAGCTGGGTGCGGCGGCACGCGCGCGGACAAAGGCGCGGGTGATCGGGATCACCGGTTCGGTGGGCAAGACCTCGACCAAGGAAATGTTGCTGGCGATGCTTGCGCCACAGGGCCGGACCCATGCCTCGGTCGCCAGCTACAACAACCACTGGGGGGTGCCCCTGACGCTGGCGCGTATGCCTGCGGATACGGAATATGCCATCATCGAGATGGGGATGAATCACCCGGGCGAAATCCTGCCGCTGACCATGCTGGCGCGGCCCCATGCTGCGATGATCACAACTGTGGCGGCAGCGCACCTTGAAGCCTTTGAGAATATCGCGGGCATCGCATTGGAAAAGGCGAGCATTTTTGACAGCCTGCAAATCGGCGCACCTGCTGTGTACAACGCGGATGTCGAGACCTCTGCCATTCTGGCCGCGAAGGCGCTGGACAAGCGGTTGAATGGTATCGCCTTTGGTGTGAACGGATTTGAATGGAAGCTGGTGGAGCTGTCCATTCAGGGCGACACAACCGTTGTTCAGGCAGAATATGACGGCACGCCGCTGCTGTTCAAACTTGCAACACCGGGTCGGCATTTTGCGATGAACGGTTTGGGGGCACTTGCCATCGTGCATGCTATCGGCGCCGATCTGGGCCAGGCCGTGGCCGCGTTGGGGCGCTGGACCCCCTACAAAGGGCGCGGTGTACGCGAAGTGATCCAGCTCGACCCGACAGAGGCGTCCGAGCGGCTGAGCCTGATCGACGACAGCTATAACGCCAACCCGACGTCCATGGCCGCCTCGCTGGAAGTCCTGGCAGGGGCGCAGACCACAGACGGGGTCGGCCGCAGGGGCAAAGGCCGCCGGATTGCGTTTCTGGGCGATATGAAAGAACTGGGGCCAGATGCGGTGGCGCTTCACGCGGGGCTGGCCCATCTGGAGTCCACCAAGGCGCTGGACGTAGTCCATTGTGTCGGGCCGCTGATGCGCGCGCTCTATGATCTGCTGCCCGATCAGCAGCGTGGTGAGTGGTTTGCGACCTCGGCCGAGATGGTTGAGGGGCTGCGTCACAAGCTGGATGCAGGCGATGTTGTGCTGGCGAAAGGCTCTTTGAGTATGAAATTGGGCCTGATCGTTGACGCCATTCGCAAAATGGGCCATCCGGTCACAGAAGATTAACCCCGCTATCGTGAATGGGTAAGGGCAAAGGCCACAACATGTGGGCGTCTGCCGCTTAAAATAAGTAAGGACGATGTATGCTCTATTGGTTAACCCTGCTGTCGGATGGCGGCGATTTCTTTAACCTTTTCCGCTACATCACCTTTCGCGCCGGTGGTGCTTTCCTGACTGCTTTGCTGTTCGGTTTCATCTTTGGCAAGCCGCTGATCAACATGCTGCGCCGCACGCAGGGCAAGGGCCAACCCATTCGCACAGATGGACCAGAGAGCCATTTCGCCAAAGCCGGCACGCCGACTATGGGCGGTTTGCTGATTGTGGGCGCATTGCTGACCTCAACGCTGCTTTGGGCGCGGCTGGATAACGCATTTATCTGGATGATCCTTTTTGTCACGATGAGCTTTGCTGCCATCGGGTTTGCGGATGACTACGCCAAAGTGAGCAAGCAAAACGTCAAAGGCGTGTCCTCGCGCGTGAGGTTGCTGCTGGGCTTTCTTATTGCGGGCATCGCTGGCTACTGGGCGGCGCAATACCATCCTGAGAATCTGCAATACCAACTGGCGCTGCCTGTGTTCAAAGACACGTTGGTAAATCTCGGCTTTTTGTTTGTGCCTTTTGCCATGCTGGTGATTGTGGGTGCTGCAAATGCCGTAAATCTGACAGACGGGCTGGACGGCTTGGCGATTATGCCGGTTATGATTGCAGCAGGCACCTTGGGTGTGATTGCCTATGCAGTCGGCCGCGTTGATTTTACCGATTATCTGGACGTGCACTATGTCCCCGGCACAGGTGAAATCCTGATCTTTACGGCGGGCCTGTTCGGCGGTGGCTTGGGTTTCTTGTGGTATAACGCGCCTCCGGCAGCGGTATTCATGGGTGATACGGGCAGTCTTGCGCTTGGCGGTGCATTGGGCGCTATCGCGGTGGCCACCAAACACGAGCTGGTGTTGGGCGTTGTTGGCGGGCTGTTTGTGGTCGAAGCGCTGAGCGTGATCATTCAGGTGCTCTACTTCAAGCGCACAGGCGAACGGGTATTCCTGATGGCGCCGATCCACCACCACTATGAGAAAAAGGGCTGGGCCGAGCCGCAGATCGTCATTCGCTTCTGGATTATCTCGTTGATCCTTGCGCTGATCGGTCTGGCAACGCTGAAGGTCCGGTAATGACGGGGCCTGTCAAAGAGACAGAGGCGATGATTGCAGGCATGGCCCCTGTGCTGGATGATGTGCTCTACCATTTTTGCGTTGGTCCGGACGCGTTGATTTCGCAGGCGATTGCCAGCTTTCGTGAGGAGGAGGGACTGTCTCTGATCCTGTCTGACACAGTAGCGGCCCAGCATGACCTCCAGAGTGATTTACCCATGCGGCGGATCACCCTTACTGTAAATTCGGCACTGGACGGGGTCGGCCTGACTGCCGCCGTTGCGACGGCGTTGGCGCAATCGGGTATCGCGTGCAACATGGTAGCAGGGGTGCATCACGATCACGCTTTTGTCCCGGCCGGCGACGCGCAGCGTGCTCTTGCAGTGCTTAAGGCTTTGGCAACAACGGCCTGAGCTTCTATAATCCGAGACATAGTTAAACGGCAGGTCCGCCCATGTGCGTGACAGCCAGATAGGGACGATCAGAATGATACCAGTTCAGGGCATGGAAGGCTTGAAAATAGCAGTGTTGGGGCTGGGGCGTTCCGGTCTGTCGGCGGCGCGGGCACTGGCTGCGGGCGGGGCTGTGCCTGTGTGCTGGGATGATAATCCGGTAGCGCGCGCAGCGGCACAGGCCGAGGGCTTTGACTGCGTCGAGTTGACCCGCGCAGGCGCATTCGAGGAGGTCGCACGGCTGGTTGTAAGTCCGGGTATTCCGCATCTCTACCCTGCACCCAATCCTGTAGTGGCCGCAGCGCTGGAAGCGGGTGTGCCTGTCGATAATGACATCGGCCTGTTCTTCCAGAGCTTTGCTACGTCCGAGTGGGACGAATTCGACATTGCGCCGCGGGTGATCGCGGTGACCGGATCAAACGGTAAATCCACCACTTCGGCGCTGATCCATCACATTCTGGAACATGCGGGCCGGAATTCCCAATTGGCGGGCAACATCGGGCGCGGCGTGCTGGATATCGAACCCGCGCCGAATGGCGGTGTCGTGGTGTTGGAACTGTCCAGCTATCAGACCGATCTGGCGCGCAATCTGACGCCGGATGTGGCCGTTTTCACCAACCTCAGCCCCGATCATCTGGACCGTCATGCGGGCATGGGCGGGTATTTTGCGGCGAAACGCCGGTTGTTTGCCGAAGGCGGACCGGACCGCGCGGTGATTGGCGTGGACGAGCAGGAAGGCGCGTTTCTGGCGGGCCAGTTGAGCGAGGGTGCTGTGGATGACCGCGTGATCCGCGTGAGTGTCGACCGCAAGCTGGCAGGGCCGGGCTGGAACGTGTTTGCCCGCAAAGGGTTCCTGAGCGAATACCGCAAGGGCAAACAAGCCGCTTCGATTGATCTGCGCGGGGTAGCAGGGCTGCCTGGCACGCATAACCACCAGAATGCGTGTTGTGCCTATGCGGCCTGCCGTTCGCTGGGGCTGGCGCCAAAGCTGATCGAACAGGCGTTTCATACGTTTGGCGGGTTGCTACACCGGAGCCAGACCATAGGCGAAAAAGACGGCGTGCGTTTTGTGAATGACAGTAAGGCCACCAATGTGGATTCAGCGGCCAAGGCCTTGGAAGCCTTCAAAAATATCCGCTGGATCTGTGGCGGGCTGGAGAAAGAGGGCGGGCTGGACGGGCTGGCCGCACCTTCGGCCTCGGTCCGCAAGGCCTATGTGATCGGGCGCGAAGCAGCCGGCTTTGCCATGCAGTTGAAGGTCGATGCGGAAGTTTGCACCACAATGGCTGTGGCTGTGGCGCGTGCGATCGAGGATGCAGAGGCGGGAGACGTGGTCTTGTTGGCGCCAGCGGCTGCCAGCTTTGATCAATATGACAGCTTCGAGAAGCGCGGCGATGATTTTGCGCAGCTGGTGCGCGCGCATATCGGTTGATCAACCCGCGCTGTTGATATCCGCTGCGGCGGCCATGGCTGATGACCATGCCCATTGGAAGTTATAGCCGCCAAGCCATCCCGTCACATCCACGGCCTCCCCGATGAAATAGAGATCGGGGTGCGCCTTGGCCGCCATCGTGCGGGAGTTAAGGGCATCTGTGTCAACGCCGCCCAGCGTCACTTCCGCTGTGCGGTAACCTTCGGTGCCGTTCGGGGCCAGTTGCCAGTTGCGCAGGTTCTCTGCCAGCTCGTTCAGGCGCTTGTCCGACCAATCGGCCAGATTGCCGGTCAGATCAAAGACACCTGCCAGATGTGCCACCAACCGCGTCGGTAAATGGCGGGCTAGTTCTGTTGTCATGTTCTTGCGCCCTGAAATCTGGCGCTGTTGGCGCAGGTCTTCGACCATGCCTGCGGGCAGGATATCAAGCGTCACCGGCGCGCCCTCTTGCCAGTACGAGGAGGCTTGGAGGATCGACGGGCCGGACAACCCGCGATGGGTAAACAGCAGCGCCTCTTCAAACAGCGGGCCATCGGCGTGCACGCGGGCAGGGACGGCAACACCGGATATTTCGGCAAAACGCCCGTCGGCAAAGGTAAAGGGCACCAAAGCGGGGCGAATTTCTGTCACGGGCAGGCCAAACTGCAGGGCGATGTCATATGCAAAACCGGTGGCGCCCATTTTCGGGATGGATTTGCCGCCCGTTGCAAGGATCAGACGGCGGGCTGTGACCTTGTGTGTCTTGTCGGATGTGGTGAGGGTAAAGGTATAACCCGCGCTCGTCTTCGCTATGTCCGAGATTGAGCTGTTCAGCCGCAAATCCACGTCGCGTGCGTCCATCATGCGGCGCAGCATCGCGATGATATCCTTGGCCGAGTTGTCACAAAACAGCTGACCGAGTGTTTTCTCATGCCATGCAATACCATGGGCCTCTACCAGCGCGATAAAGTCCCATTGGGTGTAGCGCGCGAGGGCTGATTTTGCGAAATGCGGGTTTGCGCAGATGAACGCCTTTGGATCAGTGTGCAGATTGGTGAAGTTGCAGCGGCCACCACCGGAAATACGGATTTTCTCACCGGGTGCTTTTGCATGATCCACCAATAGGGTGCGCCCGTCCAAATGGGCGGCGCACATCATGCCTGCGGCGCCAGCGCCGATTATCGCGGTGTCAAATTCCATGCGGTTGGGGTGCCTTATCACAACCGTGCGGTCAAGCGGTCCATTCGCCGCTACCGCTTTGGCAATCACGGGCGCGGTAATTGCCTGTGGAAAACACAGCAAAGACTCTAGCCGCGGGGGGATTTTCGCGCTACACTTGCAGCCAGACCTCCGAAAAGGGGGCAAGGCAGGCAGTGTAAGGCACATATCCATGACAGAAATGGTCTATGGCGCGGTACCCGTACGGGACGGCGAACCAATTCTCCCCAAGTGGTGGCGGACGCTCGATAAATGGGCGCTCTCCTGCATTCTGATGCTGTTTGCCGTTGGCATGCTGCTGGGTCTTGCGGCGTCGCCGCCGCTGGCCGAGAAGAACGGCTTTGATCCTTTCCACTATGTCCAGCGTCAGGCGTTTTTTGGCGGGTTGGCGATGATAGCCATGCTGCTGACATCGATGATGTCGCCGACGGTGGTGCGCAGGCTCGCCGTTGTGGGCTTTGGTTTGTCATTTATCGCGCTTATGGGATTGCCCTTCTTCGGGACCGATTTTGGCAAAGGTGCGATGCGCTGGTACAGTCTCGGCTTTGCCTCTGTGCAGCCTTCGGAATTTCTCAAGCCCGGTTTTGTGGTTGTCACGGCGTGGCTGATGGCCGCGAGCCTTGAGATCAACGGCCCTCCGGGCAAGGCGTGGTCCTTTGGCCTTTGCATCACAATTGTGCTGATGCTGGCATTGCAGCCGGACTTTGGTCAGGCCTGTCTGGTGCTGTTTGGCTGGGGTGTGATGTATTTTGTCGCCGGTGCGCCGATGGTGCTTTTGGTCGGCATGGCGGGGCTGGTGGTGCTGGCCGGTACGGTTGCCTACTCCAGCTCCGAGCACTTTGCCCGCCGTATTGATGGCTTCCTGAGCACGGATGTCGACCCCACAACCCAGCTGGGCTATGCCACCAACGCGATCCGCGAAGGTGGCCTGTTCGGCGTTGGCGTGGGGGAGGGCGAAGTGAAATGGTCGCTGCCCGATGCGCACACCGATTTTATCATCGCAGTTGCGGCAGAGGAATACGGGCTGGTTTTGGTGCTGTGCATCATCGCGCTCTATACGCTGATTGTTGTGCAGTCTCTGTTCCGGCTGGTGCGCGAACGTGATCCGTTTATCCGTCTTGCGGGGACCGGCCTTGCCTGCACCTTTGGTGTGCAGGCGATGATCAATATGGGTGTGGCGGTGCGGCTGCTGCCCGCCAAAGGCATGACGCTTCCCTTTGTCAGCTACGGCGGTTCTTCCGTCATTGCGTCGGGGATTGCGTTGGGCATGTTGCTGGCCTTTACCCGTTCACGTCCGCAGGGCGAGATCAGCGCACTCCTGTCGCGGAGCCGGTCATGAGTGCCGCGCCGCTTCTGGTGATCGCTGCTGGCGGCACGGGTGGGCATATGTTTCCTGCCCAAGCACTGGCAGAGGTGATGCTGTCGCGCGGCTGGCGCGTCAAGCTGAGCACCGATGCACGCGGCGCGCGCTACACGGGCGGCTTCCCTGATGCGGTGGAGATCGAGCAGATCGACAGTGCAACTTTTGCGCGCGGCGGTCTGCTGGCAAAGGCGCTGGTGCCGTTTCGTATTGCTGCGGGCACACTTGGGGCTGCATGGCGTATGCTGCGCGACAAACCTTCTGTGGTTGTGGGCTTTGGCGGATATCCGACCATTCCGGCGCTGGGGGCAGCATGGCTGCTGCGCCGTCCACGGATGATCCATGAGCAGAACGGCGTTCTGGGCCGTGTAAACGAAATTTTTGCAAAACGAGTGGACCGTGTGGCCTGTGGCACTTGGCCCACGGCGCTGCCCGAAGGCGTTGAGGGTGTGCATGTCGGTAATCCTGTGCGGGCTTCAGTGCTGGAGCGGGCAGGGGCCGGCTATATAGCGCCGGGTGACTACCCGATGGAGCTGTTGGTGATGGGCGGCTCGCAGGGCGCGCGTATCCTCAGCGATGTGATTCCGCCTGCCATCGCCTCGCTGCCGATGGAGATGTTGCGCAACATACGCGTCAACCATCAGGCCCGCGACGAAGACGGCACCCGCGTGTCCGAGTATTATGCAGAGCATGGCATCAACGCTGATGTGCAGGCCTTTTTCCACGACGTGCCGCGCCGCATGTCAGAGGCGCAGCTGGTGATCAGCCGCTCGGGCGCGTCCTCGATTGCGGATATGACCGTTATTGGCCGACCGGCGATCCTGATCCCCTTTGCTGCTGCCGCAGGCGACCATCAGACGGCCAATGCGCAGGGCATGATCGCTGCCGAAGCCGCTGTGATGGTCACTGAGGCCGCAGCCACTCCGGAAGCCCTGGCCGAATATATCTACATGATCCTGTCGAACGGCCCTGCCGCCACCAAAATGGCCAACGGCGCTCTTGCGCTTGGCAAACCCGAAGCGGCGGAAACGCTTGCTGATATGGTCCAATCCCTCACCACCCCCAAGGAGCCTACCCCATGAATGCCGCAACCAAACTGCCCGGAGACGTGGGCGCAATTCATTTCGTGGGCATTGGCGGCATTGGCATGTCGGGCATTGCCGAAGTGTTGTTGAACCATGGCTATACTGTGCAGGGCTCCGACCTGAAGGCGACCCCGATCACCAACCGTCTGGTTGAGCTGGGCGCGAAGGTCTTTGAAGGCCAGCGGGCCGAGAACATCGAGGGCGCGCAGGTTGTTGTGATCTCCTCTGCGATCAAGCCGGGCAACCCCGAGCTGGACGCCGCCCGTGCGCAGGGCCTGCCGATTGTGCGCCGGGCGGAAATGCTGGCCGAGTTGATGCGTCTGAAATCCAACATCGCCATTGCAGGCACCCACGGCAAGACAACCACCACCACAATGGTCGCGGCCTTGCTGGACGGAGGCGGCTTTGATCCGACTGTTGTGAATGGCGGTATCATCCACGCTTACGGCTCCAACGCGCGCAAGGGCGAGGGCGAGTGGATGGTCGTCGAGGCGGATGAGAGTGACGGCACGTTCAACCGTTTGCCCGCCACCATCGCCATCGTGACCAACATCGACCCCGAGCATATGGAGCATTGGGGCACCATCGAGAACCTGCGTCAGGGCTTTCTGGATTTCACGTCCAATATTCCATTCTATGGCGTGGCTGTGTGCTGCACCGATCACCCCGAAGTGCAAAGCCTTGTGGGCAAGATTACCGACCGCCGCGTGATCACCTACGGCTTTAATGCGCAGGCAGATGTGCGGGCAGTCGGGCTGCACTACAAGAACGGCGTTGCGCATTTTGACGTGAATTTGCAAAACGAAGACATTGTGATCAAGGATTGCGAACTGCCAATGCCGGGGGACCACAATGTCTCTAACGCCCTCAGCGCGATTGCAGTTGCGCGGCATCTGGGTATGAAAGCCGAGGAAATTCGTACGGCTTTGAAGAACTTTGGCGGTGTTAACCGTCGCTTCACAAAGGTGGGCGAAGTTGATGGCGTGACGATCATTGATGACTACGGCCACCACCCTGTTGAAATCGCTGCTGTGCTCAAAGCCGCGCGTCAGGCCACCGAAGGCCGCGTGATCGCCGTGCACCAGCCGCACCGCTACAGCCGTCTGAGCCACCACTTTGACGAGTTCTGCGCCTGTTTCAACGATTGTGACGTAGTGGGCATCGCTGATGTCTACGCTGCGGGGGAAGAACCGATTGCAGGGGCGGACCGCGACAGCCTTGTGGCGGGTCTGATCCAGCATGGCCACCGCCATGCGTGCCGTGTCGACGGGCCGGATGATCTGGCGCGTCTGGTGGCCGAGCAAGCCCGCCCCGGTGATATGGTCGTCTGCCTTGGGGCAGGAACAATCAGCGGCTGGGCCAACGGGCTGCCGGACGCTCTGCGTGCGCTGAAAGGTGCTGCGGCGTGAATTCGGTAGACCGGATGACACGCGTTTTGAGGCTGTTGCCCTTTGTGGCGGTTCTGGAAATTGCTACGGAGGTGGTCGCACCTCGGGTCTCGCGGCGTTCGTGGAGGGCTGCGGTATGACCCTTGTCTGGCTTTCCATCGCTTGGGTGTTCGCCTCTGCTGCAACTGCAATGCTGCCGATCCGGCGGCAGTTTATTCCCGCGTCGATCCTGTTGCTGGCGGCACCTGTCCTGATAATCATGGCGGGCATGCAATACGGTTGGGTCTATTCCTTGCTGGGCTTTGCCGCCTTTGTATCCATGTTCCGCAACCCGCTGCGCTATATCGCGGCGCGTCTGCGCGGCGAACATCCGGAGATCCCTGAATGAGCCTGTCCCTGATCCTTGCGTGCCTTTGGGCGCTGGTTGCCAATGTGCTGGCAATGACGCCCAGCCGTGATTTTCACTGGCGCAATGCCTATATCCTGATTGCCATAGGTATCCCGATTGTGGGCTATGTTGTGTTCCAGCATGGGCCGTGGATCGGGTTGCTGGTACTGGCGGGGGGCTGTTCGGTCCTGCGTTGGCCGGTCATCTATCTGGGCCGCTGGCTGAGCCGCGGCGGCAATAAAACCCCTGCGGAGTAATCTGGTGCTGATCTATCTTCTTGTTGCTGTGCTTGCCCTGTGGTTGTTCGGATGTGGCTATGCCGGATACCAAAAGCGGTTTGGCCTTTTCGCCGTGGTGGCACTGGCGGGGCTGGGGCTGAATACGCTGTGGATGTATTTTGCATTTCACGCGCACCCTCTGTCCAATCCGGCGCTGACCGCGCATGCGGCCGGTGTCATGTATGCCATAACGGCACTGGGCGTGGGCTGGTTTGCCGGCCGCATGGTGCGCGGTTTCCGCGATAGCAGGGTTGATCCGGAATGAGCGCGCTGCCAACACCGCGCGGCAAACTGACGCCAGACCGTATCCTGTCGGAATTGACGTGGCTGCGGGTGGGTGGCCCTGCCGACTATCTGTTCCAGCCCGCTGATCTGGATGATTTGCAAACGTTCCTGCGTGACCTGCCTGCCTCGGTTGAGGTGTTCCCGATGGGTGTCGGTTCAAACCTGATCGTGCGCGATGGTGGGTTGCGCGCTGTCGTGATCCGGCTGGGCCGTGGATTTAACGGCATTGAGATAAACGGCGGTGAAGTGACCGCTGGTGCCGCTGCACTGGATGCGCATGTGGCGCGCAAGGCTGCGGATGCGGGGCTGGACCTCACGTTTCTGCGCACCATTCCCGGCAGCATTGGAGGTGCCGTACGGATGAATGCGGGCTGCTACGGCAGTTATACGGCGGATCATTTTGTGCGTGCACAAGCGGTGACGCGGGCAGGGGAGCTTGTCACTCTGACAGCGGCAGACCTGATGTTTGAATACCGCCAAAGTGCACTTGCAGAGGGCGCTGTTATCATCAACGCAACATTTGCGCCGCCTAGCGGCGTAGCAGCAGAACTGCACGCGCGTATGGAAGACCAGCTGGCCAAACGCGATGCCTCCCAACCCACCAAAGACCGCAGTGCGGGATCGACGTTCCGCAATCCGGCGGGTTTCAGCTCAACCGGGCGGGCAGATGATGTGCACGATCTGAAGGCGTGGAAGGTCATTCAGGACGCGGGGATGAAGGGGGCTACGCGCGGTGGCGCGCAAATGTCACCCAAGCACGCCAATTTTCTGATCAACACAGGGGATGCGACGGCTGCGGACCTTGAAGGATTAGGCGAAGAAGTGAGAAAAAAGGTTTACGATTCCAGCGGTATCACGTTACAGTGGGAAATAATGCGAATAGGCGAAAAATAAGCGTCACGTTGCAGGTGTATTCGCCGGAAAAATCCGGCAAAAGCTATCAAACAAGCCGGACAACCGGCACAGACGACCGATAAGGGCCGCAAAGGCCCCATAATAAGAAAAGGGGCCTAAGGCCCCGGGACATTGAGGCACTGGGTTATGTCGAGCAGGACACACCCGACTGTTGCAGTACTCATGGGCGGACCCTCGGCTGAGCGCGAGGTATCGCTCAGTTCGGGACGCGCATGCGCGGCTGCACTGCGGGAATATGGTTATCAAAACGTGATCGAGGTCGATGCCGGCCGCGATCTTTGTGCTGTTCTGGAGCAGCTCAAGCCTGATGTGGCGCTGAATTGCCTGCATGGCCCTTGGGGCGAGGACGGTTGCGTTCAGGGTATCCTTGAGTGGATGAAAATTCCCTATACCCATTCCGGCGTGTTGGCCTCTGCTGTGGCGATGGACAAGCAGCGCAGCAAGGATATGTTCCGAGTTGCAGGTTTGCCTGTGGTCGAGAGCCTTATTGTGCCCGCCCAGCAGGTGCGCGACGGTCATGTGATGACCCCGCCCTATGTGGTCAAGCCCAACAACGAAGGATCTTCGGTTGGTGTTTATCTGGTGTCGGATGCGGCCAATGGCCCGCCGCAACTGGATGCAAATATGCCCGAGATGGTGATGGTCGAGACCTTCGCGCCGGGCCGCGAGTTGACCACAACAGTGATCGGTGATCGCGCCCTGACCGTGACGGACATCATCACAACCGGCTGGTATGACTATGACGCCAAGTACAAAGAGGGCAGATCATCGCACATCGTGCCTGCCGATATTCCGCAGAACATCTTTGATCTGTGCCTCGAATATGCAGTGCGGGCGCACAAGGCTTTGGGCTGTCGCGGCGTCAGCCGGACGGATTTCCGTTGGGACGAGACGCGCGGTATTGATGGCTTGATCCTGCTGGAAACAAACACCCAGCCCGGCATGACAGGCACATCGCTGTCACCGGAACAGGCGCAGGCCACGGGCATGAGCTTTCCCGAACTGTGCCACTGGATGGTAGAGGATGCCTCATGCGCGCGGTGAAACGGAAAAAGCAACAGGTAGGCCGCGCCGATCCGGCACCGTCCCGCTGGGCATGGCGTATGCAGCGCCTGATGCTGACACCGGGCATCCGTCTTGCTTTGCGCGCGGGGGTGCCGTTTTGCATCACGCTGCTAGCAGGCACATGGTATCTGGCCGATGATGCCCGTCGCGGGGCCATCGAGGTAGCCGTAGCCGAAGCCCGTGCCAGCATCGAGACGCGCCCGGAATTTATGGTTAACCTTATGGCGATTGATGGCGTCAAGGACGAGCTGGCCATCTATATCCGCGAAACACTGCCGATGGATTTCCCGATCTCCAGCTTTGATCTGGATCTGGATGTCATGCGGGCCAAAGTGACCGAGATTTCTGCCGTCAAAACCGCATCAGTACGCATCCGCCCCGGTGGGGTGTTGCAAATTGATGTGACCCAACGTGAGGCCGTTGTGCTGTGGCGCAACGAGGATGGTCTGGCACTGGTGGATGAGACGGGCGCTTATGTTGCCGCTGCAACCAGCCGCCACGCACGTCCCGACCTGCCGCTGATTGCGGGTGAGGGTGCAAATGAACATGTGACCGAGGCGCTCCAACTGATGCAGGCGGCAGCCCCTCTGGGCGAGCGGTTGCGCGGATTGGTCCGCATGGGGGATCGCCGCTGGGATGTGGTGCTGGACCGTGACCAGCGCATCCTGCTGCCCGAAGTCGAGCCGCAGCGCGCGCTTGAGCGGGTGATCGCGCTGGAAGGCGCACAAGATATTCTGACCCGTGATGTAGCACGGGTAGACATGCGGCTGGCACGCCGACCAACAGTGCAAATGACAACAGAGGCTGCCGAAGAACGGCTGGCCCAACAGGCAGCGTTTAGGGCAAAAAACAAATGAATGATCTATATAACAGCCAGCGCACGATGAGACAGATGCGCAAAATCGCGATGCAGCGCGGTGTGGTTGCTATTCTGGACGTGGGCAGTTCCAAGATTGCGGCACTTGTGTTGCGCTTTGATGGAACGGCAAGGCTGAGTGATGAGGGCGAGATCGGCTCGCTGGCGGGCCAGTCCGGTTTCCGCGTGATTGGTGCTGCGACAACCCGTTCGCGCGGTGTCCGCTTTGGCGAAATCTCGTCGATGGGTGAAACAGAGCGTGCCATTCGCACCGCCTTGCAGGCAGCGCAAAAGATGGCGGGTATCCGCGTTGATCATGTGATTGCGTGTTTTGCGGGCGGTGATCCGCGCAGCTATGGCCTTGATGCGCAGGTGACGCTGGAAGATCAGGTAGTGACCGAGGATGATGTGGCGCGGGTGCTGAGCAGTTGCGACGTGCCGGAATATGGTGAGGGCCGCGAAGTACTGCACGCACAGCCGGTGAATTTTGCGCTCGACCATCGCAGCGGTCTGATTGATCCGCGTGGCCAGCTGGGCAACGAGCTGAGCGTTGATCTGCACATGCTGACTGTGGATGCGGCGGCTGTTCAGCATCTGGCCTATTGCATCAAGCGCTGTGATCTTGAACTGGCCGGCATTGCCTCGTCTGCTTATGTTTCCGGCATCTCCAGCCTCGTCGAGGACGAGCAGGAATTGGGCGCGGCCTGTATTGATCTGGGTGGCGGTGCCACGGGTGTGTCAATCTTTATCAAGAAACACATGATTTACGCAGATAGCATCCGGATGGGCGGGGACCACGTGACATCCGATATCTCGATGGGCCTTCAGGTACCCACGGCAAACGCCGAGCGGATCAAGGCCTTCTACGGTGGCGTGCATGCAACGGGTATGGATGACCGTGAAATGATCGAGATCGGCGGCGAGACCGGCGATTACGAACATGACCGCCGCACCGCCAGCCGTGCCGAGCTGATCGGGATCATGCGCCCGCGGGTTGAGGAAATTCTGGAAGAAGTCCGCGCCCGTCTGGACGCCGCCGGCTTTGACCATTTGCCGTCACAACAGATTGTTCTGACAGGCGGCGGCAGCCAGATTCCCGGGCTTGACGGGTTGGCCAGCAAGATTTTGGGCCAGCAGGTGCGCCTTGGTCGGCCCCTGCGTGTCCACGGCTTGCCGCAGGCTGCAACCGGCCCCGGCTTCTCGTCTGCTGTGGGTCTCGCGTTGTTCGCGGCGCACCCGCAGGATGAGTGGTGGGATTTCGACATCCCTGCCGACAGATACCCTGCGCGGTCGCTGAAGCGGGCTGTGAAGTGGTTTAAAGACAACTGGTAGCCCCTAAATGGGGTGCTAACGACGAAATGCGGTGAAAATGGGCGAAAAACTGCCCAGATTTAGCGCCAAAAAGCCCTTTTTTGCGTGACGGCAGGTTACACTGTGTTTAGAGTCAGAAAAAAAATTGGGACAATGCCCGCGCGGTGCGGGCGAGCAGAACAGGCGGAACCAACATGACTTTGAACCTCTCGATGCCGGGACAGGAAGAACTCAAGCCACGCATTACCGTTTTCGGTGTTGGTGGCGCGGGTGGCAATGCAGTCAACAACATGATCGAAAAAGAACTCGACGGTGTTGATTTCGTTGTGGCTAACACAGACGCGCAAGCATTGCAGCAGGCCAAGGCGCCAAACCGCGTCCAGCTGGGGATCAAGGTCACCGAAGGTCTGGGGGCAGGGGCTCGCGCATCCGTTGGTGCAGCCGCCGCTGAAGAAAGCATCGAACAGATTGTGGATCATCTGGCCGGCGCGCATATGTGCTTTATCACAGCCGGTATGGGCGGTGGTACGGGCACGGGCGCTGCGCCAATCATCGCGCAAGCCGCGCGTGAGTTGGGTGTTCTGACCGTTGGCGTTGTGACCAAGCCGTTCCAGTTTGAAGGCGCCAAGCGCATGCGTCAGGCCGAAGAAGGCATTGAAGCGCTGCAAAAGGTTGTCGATACGCTGATCATCATTCCGAACCAGAACCTTTTCCGTCTGGCGAATGAGAAAACCACATTTACCGAAGCTTTCAGCATGGCAGACGATGTTCTGTATCAAGGTGTTAAGGGCGTGACAGACCTGATGGTCCGGCCGGGCCTGATCAACCTCGACTTTGCGGACGTGCGCGCCGTGATGGACGAGATGGGCAAAGCAATGATGGGAACAGGCGAGGCCGAAGGCGAAGATCGCGCCATTCAGGCTGCCGAGAAGGCCATTGCGAACCCGCTGCTGGACGAAATCAGCCTGCGCGGCGCCAAGGGCGTTCTGATCAACATCACCGGTGGTGCAGACCTTACATTGTTCGAATTGGACGAAGCGGCAAACCGCATCCGCGAGGAAGTCGACTCCGAGGCGAACATTATCGTTGGTTCCACGCTGGACACAACAATGGGTGGCATGATGCGCGTGAGCGTTGTTGCAACCGGTATTGATGCGCTGGACGTGAACACCGATATGCCGGTTCCGCGCCGCTCCATGTCCCGTCCTCTGAAGCAGGAAGTACATGACGAAGTTGTAGAAGAGGCGCCTGTACCTGCAGCACCTGTCGCGCAAGAAGCACGTGAAGAGCCACGCACGCCAAGCTTCTTTGATGACGCTCCACGGGAAGCAGCGCGTGCGGAAAGCTCGCGTGATCTGTTCGAGGGCCGTCGCAACGAATATGCACAGGACCGCGTCGAAGACCTGCCGCCCCCTGCCTACACGCCCGAGCCTGCGGCCTATGAGCCCCAGCACGAGCAGTTGGAAGCAGAGCCGGAAGCCTTTGTTGCACCGCGTGCGCCGACACCAGGTACACCGTCACCTGAAGCTATGGCGCGTCTGCGTGCTGCAGCCCAGCGTGCTCAGCCAGCGGCACAGCCCCGCGCTGCAGCGCCTGCACCAGAGAAGCATGCAGCCCCTTTAGCACAAGGCGAACGCCCTCGTTTCGGCATCAATTCTTTGATCAACCGTATGACAGGTACGCAAGAAGCCGAGGCCCAGCAGCCCCGCGCGGCAGCCCCGATGCAGCCCGCGCGCCAGCAGCCACCGGTCCAGCGCCAGCAAGCCGCTGCTGCACCACAGCCGCGTCAGGAAGCCGATCCAGAGCAGGAGCGGATTGAAATCCCCGCATTCCTGCGCCGTCAAGCAAACTAAAAAGCATCATTTCGTGATGTGAAAGGTCGCCTTATGGCGGCCTTTTTTCGTTAAGATACAGGTGTTTATAGGGTCGGTGGCGGCTTTACGCTCTTTTGTAACATTGATGTTTCAGTTCGTTGCAATGATTGATTTGCTGCAGTGCAACAGGCCGCCTATCTAAGGGTTAATCAAGGACTAACTTGAGACAATCCGAGGACGGTATCGTGCAAAATACTGTAAAATCAGCGATCAGCTTTGCGGGCAAAGGCCTGCATTCTGGCAAGCCCGCGACTGCAACCGTTTTGCCCGCCGCCCCCAATTTCGGAATTTGGTTCAAGCGTACAGATGTGGATCTGGGTGATCGTATGATCCCTGCGCGTTGGGATGCGGTTAACCGCTCTCCCCTGTGCACCAAGTTGGAAAACAAAAGCGGTTTGCAGATTTCTACTGTCGAGCATCTGATGGCTGCTTTGGCAGGTTGCGGTATCCATAACGCGATGATCGAGATTGACGGACCCGAAGTGCCGATCCTCGATGGCTCGGCTGCGCCATTTGTGCGTGGGATCATGGCGCGCGGTGTGCAAATGCAGGCGGCTCCGGTGATGGCCTTTGAGGTCCTTAAGGAGGTGACCGTCCGGGATGGCGATGCTGTTGCAACAATCGCGCCTTCCGATACGCTGCGCATTGATTTTGAAATTGAATTTGCGGATGCGGCGATTGGCCATCAGCAGAAATCCCTTGTGATGAACAACGGCTCCTTCGCGCGTGAGCTGTGTGATAGCCGTACCTTCTGCCGTCAGGCAGATGTCGATGCGATGCAGGCCAACGGCTTGGCGCTTGGCGGTAAGGCCGGTGAGAATGCTGTAGTGTTCGATGGCGACGAAGTGCTGAGCCCCGGTGGCTTGCGCCACGCGGACGAGCCTGTGCGCCACAAGATGTTGGATGCATTGGGCGATTTGGCGCTAGCGGGCGCACCGCTGCTGGGTCATTATACCGGTTTGCGTGCCGGTCACTCGCTCACCAATACGTTGCTACGCGCACTTTTTGCCACCCCTGGCGCTGTCCGGATGGTTGAGTGTGATGGGGCAATGGCAGCCCGTTTGCCCGGCCACGGCCTTGTCTGGAACGAAATTCCTGCTGTTGCCTGATCCCGATTTTTGCTGAAAAATATGATTGGTCCGTGGCAAACGCTGCGGGCCTTTTTTATAAATAGGGAAATGGGCGTTTTGCACCGCCAAATAGTGTGCTAACACCATGGACAAACAGGGGTGAAACCTCTGAAATAGATGTTAGCGGTAAGAGAATAAGGATAGCCAGAGATGAGTTTTGGAGGGTCTGCAAGACGTCTTTCCGTCACTTTGGTGGCTGTTTTGGCATTGACTGCTTGTGGCGGGTCCAAAGACACCGGCCGATTCACAAAGAACTTCTTTAACCCGCAAGAGATTCCTCTGGAGACATACACGCCCGAACAGATATTCGAGCGCGGCGAGTTCGAGTTGAACCGCAAACGTCCGGGTGAGGGTGCATTTTATTTTTCCGAGATCGAGCGTTTGTATCCTTATTCCGAATGGGCCAAGCGCGCGTTGATCATGCAGGCCTTCGCCTATCATCAGGATGCGGACTATCCCAACAGCCGCTCGGCTGCGCAGCGTTTCATCGACTTTTATCCCGATGATGATGATGCGGCCTACGCCGCCTATCTTCTGGCGCTCAGCTATTATGACCAGATTGATGATGTGGGCCGCGATCAGGGTCTGACCTTTCAGGCACTGCAAAGCTTGCGCGAAGTGATCGAGCGGTATCCCGATAGTGAATATGCACGCTCGTCGATCCTCAAGTTCGATCTGGCGTTTGACCACCTTGCGGGCAAGGAAATGGAAATCGGCCGCTACTACCTCAAGCGTGACCATTACACTGCCGCGATCAACCGTTTCCGTGTGGTTGTCGAGGATTTCCAGACAACCACCCACACCGCAGAAGCGCTGCACCGTCTGGTCGAGGCGTATCTGAGCCTTGGTTTGACCGACGAGGCGCAGACCGCAGGGGCCATTCTGGGACATAACTACCGCTCAACTGAATGGTATGACGACAGCTACAAACTGTTGACGGGCCGCGGCCTTGAGTTGAAATCGTTTGGCAACAACTGGTTGTCGTCGATCTACCGTCAAACGCTGAAAGGCGATTGGATCTAACCTGTGCAAGGCTTTGCCTGTGACGGAATGTGTTGATGCTGCGCGGTCTTGATATTTCTGATATGCTGATCATTGAACGGCTGGAGTTGAATTTCCAGCCGGGTCTCAATGTGCTTACCGGTGAGACGGGGGCCGGCAAATCCATTCTGCTCGATAGTCTGGGGTTTGTGCTTGGCTGGCGCGGGCGTGCCGATCTGGTGCGTCAGGGCGCAGAGCAGGGCGAGGTCACGGCCTGGTTCGATCTATCCGCAGATCACCCCGCGCGCGCTGTATTGGAAGAAGCCGGCCTGCCGGTGAGTGACGAGCTGATCCTGCGCCGTATCAACACAGTGGACGGTCGCAAGACGGCATGGGTCAATGACCGCCGCTGTTCCGGCGAAGTGCTGCGCGCGCTGAGCGAGACATTGGTCGAGCTTCACGGCCAGCATGATGATCGCGGCTTGTTGAACCCGCGCGGGCACAGAACAATTCTGGATGCCTTTGGGGAAACGGATAAGGCCCGTGCCGCCGTGCGTGCGGCATGGAGCGAGATGGCGCGCACACGAAAAGCACAAGCAGCCGCTGCCAAAGCGCAGGACGAAATCCGTGCCGAAGAAGAATTCCTGCGCTATGCGGTGGCCGAGTTGGACAAGCTGAACCCCGAGGAGGGGGAAGAGGCCGCACTGGATACCAAACGCCGGATGATGCAATCAGCCGAGAAAATTCGTGCAGATGTGGTCAACGCCTATGAGGCGATGGGGCAGAGCGGTGCCGAGGCGCAGCTGGCGGATGCTTTCCGCTGGTTGGACGGTGCGGCGGCGCGGGCAGACGGCACATTGGAAGAGCCGATGGCAGCGCTCAACCGTGCCATGATCGAGCTGGACAGTGCCATGGAGGGCGTTGTCACAGCGATCGAGGCAATGTCCTTTGATCCGCATGAGCTGGAAGACACCGAAGAGCGGTTGTTTGCCATTCGTGGATTAGCCCGTAAACACGAAGTACAGCCGGATGAGTTGGCAGGGTTTGCCGACACCCTGCGCAATAAGCTGGATGCGCTGGATGCGGGGGAGGCCGAGCAGGCCAAACTGGTGGCCGCCGTCAAGGCAGCAGAGGCGACCTATGAAACCGCAGCGGCGGCGCTGACGGCAGCGCGTGTGAAAGCAGCTGCCAAGCTCGACAAGGCGGTGAGTGGCGAGTTGGCACCGCTGAAGATGGAGCGGGCGGTTTTCGAAACGCAAATCACCCCCGAAGCCGAAGGGCCAGAGGGGCGTGATGCGGTGTCCTTTACTGTCGCCACTAACCCCGGCGCGCCCGCAGGACCGTTGAACAAGATCGCATCGGGCGGCGAATTGAGCCGCTTTTTACTGGCGCTGAAGGTTTGTCTGACCCAAGGCCAGTCCGGTTTGACCCTGATTTTTGACGAGATCGACCGTGGTGTGGGGGGGGCAACCGCCGATGCGGTGGGCCGCCGTCTGGCAAAGATAGCAGATGAGGGCCAGGTACTGGTTGTGACCCACTCGCCGCAGGTGGCGGCCCTTGGCGCGCATCACTGGCGGGTCGAGAAATCCGTGACCAAAGGCATGACCACCACAAACGTCGTGCCTCTGGACGCGGGGCAGCGTGTGGACGAGGTGGCGCGCATGGTGGCGGGCGACACAATCACCGAGGCCGCGCGCGAAGCGGCCCGCGCCTTGCTCAGCGCCTGACGGGTTGAAACTGCGGCCCGCATATGGTTTCCCCAAGGGTAACCTGAGCCGTCGTCACTCGTTTGAAAGTCCCCAATGACCGAGCCCTCCCGCTCTTTTGTGTCACAGCAAGTGACATCAGCTACCGATAGTTTTCGCGAAGGCTGGCGTGTGTTGCGACAAAAAGGGCCGGGCAAGATCACATTCTGGTTCATTGCCCTGTTGATCGGGATCGCCGCAGGCTTTGCCGCGCTGTTTTTCCGCAAGGGGATCTATTTACTGCAATCCACCCTCTACGGGACGGATGACGTTCAGCATTTACAGAGTTTTATCAGTGGGCTGGACTGGTATTGGGTTGTCCTTATTCCGACAGTCGGTGGCTTGGTGACAGGGTTGATCCTGCACCGGTTTACACCTGACGGCCGCGCACGGTCGGTTGCCGATGTCATTATCGGCTCTGCTTTGCACGAAGGTCGGGTTGAGACACGGGCGGGGCTTGGCTCTGCATTGGCGTCGCTGGTGACATTGGGCACGGGCGGATCATCGGGGCGGGAAGGTCCGGTTGTACACCTTGCTGCTGTGATTTCGACTTGGGTCAGTCGGCGGATCAATGCAAACGGGATAACGGGGCGTGATCTGTTGGGCTGTGCCGTTGCAGCAGCAGTATCTGCCAGCTTTAATGCCCCCATCGCAGGCGCGCTCTTCGCGCTTGAAGTGGTGTTGCGCCATTTCGCAGTCCACGCCTTTGCCCCTATTGTGATCGCAAGCGTTGCAGGCACGGTGATCAACCGTTTGGAATTTGGTGGTGTAACGGAGTTCAAACTGCCCACCGCTGGGGATTTGCAATTCTATGTCGAGCTTCCTGCCTTTTTGCTGCTGGGTCTAACCTGTGGGCTGGTCGCTGTTGTGCTGATGCGGGCGGTGTTCTGGGCAGATGATATTGGGACCAACATTCAGGGCAGAATTGGATTGCCCCGCTATTTGCGCCCGATGGTGGCTGGTGCGCTGCTGGGGGGGATTGCCCTTTGGTATCCGCACATCATCGGCGTGGGGTATGAGACGACGGCACTGGCCTTGACCGGAGAGCTTGCCTTCCACGAGGCGGCTGTTTTTGCTGCCCTCAAAGTACTGGCCGTGGCAATTACACTGGGCGGGCGCATGGGGGGTGGCATTTTTGCGCCCTCTCTGATGATAGGGGCATTGGTGGGGCTGGCTTTTGGCTTGGTCGCAACAGGCATCTTCCCCGATGTTTCAGGCTCCACTTCGCTCTATGCGCTTGCAGGCATGGGGGCGGTTGCCGCTGCTGTGCTGGGGGCACCGATTTCCACAACACTGATTGTGTTCGAGTTGACAGGCGACTGGCAGACAGGTCTGGCGGTGATGGTTGCCGTCAGCATGTCCACTGCGCTGTCGTCCAAAATGGTTGATCTCAGCTTTTTCCTCACCCAGATCGAGCGGCGCGGCATCCATCTTGCGGCAGGCCCGCAGGCCTATTTGTTGGCGATGTTCACTGCGGCAAAAACAATGCGATCGCCCGACCATCCACGTGCAGCAGATCAGGAACGCTGCTGGGAGATGATTGGTGAAGGTCTTTACATCGATGCGGCAGCCACTCTGGAAACGGCAATCCCGATATTCGAGAATTCCGGTGTGATGTTCCTGCCGGTTGTGACCCTGTCGTCAGATGCCGCCCCACCCGAGCTGTTGGGCGCCTTGTTCCATGTGGATGCACTGCGCGCCTATAACCGCGCGCTTGCCGCAACCGCTGCCGAAGAACACTCCTAAATCTGCTCGACGGCCACTTCTTCTACGTTGTGGAACGCAAGATAATCACGGACCTTTTCCGCAGCGGCCTTGGGAGCTTCATAGGACCAGACGACATTTTCCAATGTCCGGCTTTTTGTAACCACATTGAAATAACGCGCATCCCCCTTGTGCGGACAATGTGAGGTTTTGTCGCTTTCATCCAGAAAGGCCATCGCAATATCTGCCCGCGGGAAATAGATCACGGGCGGATAGTCGCCTTCGACAAGTTCCAGCGCATCACTGCTTTCGCCCAAAACGGCACCGCCTGCGCGGACGGTCCATGTGCCTGCCGCTTTGCGGATTGTGATATGATCAACCATCTTGTTCCCCTGAGAATCTGCGCACATCAAAGCGGCGCTGTTGCCGTATCTAACCACTGTTTGGCGGCTTCGGATAGCCGCGGTCCGATTTTTGTTTTAACTTCCGCATGATAGCTGTTCAGCCACTCAAGCGCCGCAGGATCCAGCAATTCAGGTACGATCAGTCGGCGGTCTATCGGGGCAAAGGCCAGCGTGCGCCAATCCAGCATCTCGCGGTGGGCATCGCCACCGGACAGGGCAGGGGCAGTCTGGACAACCAGCAGATTTTCGATGCGAATGCCAAAAGCGCCTTCGCGGTAATAGCCCGGCTCGTTACTCAGTATCATGCCCGGCTCGAGGGGTATGTTGCTGACACGGCTCAGGCGCTGTGGCCCCTCGTGCACACTCAGATACGCGCCAACGCCATGTCCCAGACCGTGGTCAAAGTCTTGTCCGGCTAGCCACAAAGGCATCCGGCCAATCGCTTCGATATGCGCACCTGCCAGCCCCTTGGGCCACCGAAGGCGGCTCATTGCGATCATACCCGCCAAAACACGCGTAAACGCCTGTGCGGCCTCGTGAGGTGGTGTGCCTATGGCAATGGTGCGGGTGATGTCGGTTGTGCCGTCCAGATATTGCCCGCCACTGTCGAGAACAATCAGGTGGCCATCCTCCAGTACGCTGTCGGTTTCTTCGGTGACGCGGTAATGCATTATGGCCCCGTTGGGACCTGTTCCCGCAATCGTCTCAAAGCTGACGTCCTGCAAGGCGTTGTCGGCACGGCGGAAACCCTCAAGTTTGCTGACCACCTGCGTCTCGGTCAGCGTGCCGGGTTTTTGGGCATCCAACCAGCACAGCATCTCGACCATCGCAGCACCGTCGCGCAGATGCGCCTGCGCGGCTCCTTCGATTTCTGCACCGTTTTTGCAGGCTTTGGGCAGTGCACAGGGCTCCGCGCCGGGGCGGGCCGCGGCGCCCAGGGAATCTGCCACAATCTGCGGCACGGTTGATGTATCAATCCGGACGGGCCCCTTTAGTGCTGCAACAGCCGCCAGAAAGGCGTCAGGTGCATGCAGTCGAATATCCCCCCCCAAATGAGGTGCCATCCCGTCGTATTTTGAGGGCTCAGAGAACAGATCAACGCCGCCGTCGCTATGTAGAATGGCAAAGCCGTGCACGACAGGGTTCCGCTCGATATCGGCACCACGAATGTTGAGCAGCCAGCAAATACTATCGGGCAGGGTGATCAATGCAGCTGTCTCTCCCGCATCCATCAGGGACTTCGCCAGTCGTGCCCGTTTGGCTTCATGGCTCTCGCCTGCAAACTCCAGTGGATGTACCTTGGCAGGCTCCATGGGCGGGGCAGGTTGATCTGCCCAGATGGTATCCACCAGATTTTCACATTGCACCAGCTCTACACCACTGCCAGCCAGCGCCTTCTCGGCTTGGGCGATCTGGTCAACGGTATGCAACCACGGATCAAATCCGACACGGCCGCCGTCAGGCATTTGCGCACGCAACCATTCAGCCATCGTGGTTTCCGGCCATGGTACAGGGGAATAGACATCCGCCACCTGCGCTTTCACCTGCGTGCGGTAGCGCCCGTCAATGAACACACCTGCCACATCGCGCAGCGCCACACAAAATCCCGCGGATCCCGTAAATCCGGTGAGCCACGCCAGCCTCGCATCCCGCGCCGCTACATATTCGCCCTGATGGGCATCTGCGCGTGGGATAATGAACCCGTCCAACGCGGCCGCGGTCATCTGCTCACGCAGCGCTTTCAGCCGGGGCGGGCCCTGTTCCGGTCGGGCCGTGACCTCAAATGTCTGATACATCACGTCCCCTTCTTTATTGTGCCTTTAAACTCAATCCCGCACTCTCAACTTGCCTTGCGCACGCCAAGGACACGCGCCCGTTTGCGCGGATCACTATCAAACAGCGAGGCCAGTTGCTCGGTCATCGCACCAGCCAGCTGTTCGACGTCCGTAATGGTCACAGCACGGTCGTAATAGCGGGTCACATCATGGCCAATCCCGATCGCCAACAGCTCTACCGCCTTCTTCTTTTCCACCATGGCAATCACGTCACGCAGGTGCTTTTCCAGAAAGTTGGCGGGGTTTACGGATAGCGTGCTGTCGTCCACAGGAGCACCATCACTGATCACCATCAAAATCTTGCGTGATTCATTGCGGGCCATCATCCGGCGGTGCGCCCATTCCAGCGCCTCGCCGTCGATGTTCTCCTTCAGCAGGCCTTCTTTCATCATCAGGCCTAGATTTGGCCGCGCGCGGCGCCAGGGGGCGTCGGCTGATTTGTAGATGATGTGGCGCAGATCGTTGAGGCGGCCGGGGCCGGTGGGGCGGCCATCGTTCAGCCATGCCTCGCGCGCTTGGCCGCCTTTCCACATCCGGGTGGTAAAGCCGAGGATTTCTACCTTCACATTGCAGCGCTCCAGCGTACGCGCCAGAACATCCGCACAGATCGCCGCGATTGAGATCGGCCGCCCGCGCATGGAGCCGGAGTTGTCGATCAGCAGCGTCACAACGGTATCGCGGAACTCGGTGTCTTTCTCGACCTTAAAGCTGAGCGGCGTTGTCGGGCTGGCGACAATCCGCGCCAGACGGCCCGCGTCCAGCGTGCCTTCCTCCAGATCAAACTCCCAAGACCGGTTCTGCTGAGCTTGCAGGCGGCGTTGCAGTTTGTTGGCCAGACGGCTCACAGCCCCCTTCAGTGGTTCCAACTGCTGGTCCAGATAGGCGCGCAAACGCTCCAGCTCGGCGGGCTCCGCCAGTTCTTCGGCGCCAACGGTTTCATCATGCGCATCAAGATAGACGGTGTAATTCGGATCGGCATCCGACACGGGCTGCGGGGCGGGGGGCTCCATAGGGGCGTCGCCTTCGGGCATCTCCGCCTCGTCGCCCATTTCCTGATCGGCCATGTCGTCCATGCTGACTTGGGCCTGCGACTGGTCCTGCTGCTCTTCTTGGGACTGTTCGGGAGAGGCATCGGCGTCTTCCTCCTCCTGATCATCGCTGCCAGTGCTATCAGGATCGTCCTGCTCGTCGCTGCCTTCCTCGGCCTCGTCCTCGCGGTCATCATCCTGACCGTCGGGGTCATCGCCCAACTGGTCGGCATAGCCGAGATCGGTGATGATTTGCCGCGAGAATTTTGCAAATGCCGTCTGGTCGTCCAGCGCATTTTCCAGGTCTTCCAGCGTGCCACCGCATTGATCCTCGATATAGCCGCGCCACAGCTCCATCACGTTTTCCGCACCCGCAGGCATGGGGCGTCCCGTCGCCAGATGGCGCACCAGATATCCCGCAGCAACCGCCAGCGGCACATCCGAGGCCGTCTTGGCCTGATCATAGCCCTTGCGCAGGGCCTCATGCTTGATCTTGGCGTCGATGTTACCGGCTGTACCCGGCATGTCGCGCGCACCTACGGCTTCGCAACGGGCGGTCTCCATCGCTTCATAGAGGTCCCGCGCCATCTCGCCTTGCGGCTGATAACGCGCATGGGTCTGGCCGTTGTGATAACGCCGGTTCAGCGCCAGCGCATCGGCAGTGCCCCGCGCCAACATCACCTCGTCGCGGGTCATCCGGCGGGTCACTTGCGGCAGGCGCATTGCATCGCCAGTCAGCCCCGAGGGATCAACCGAATAGCTGACCGTCAGATCAGGGTCATTCGCCATGACTTTGGCGGCTTCGGCAAGCGCCTTCTTAAAGGCGTCTGCGGGATTGTCGGTTGGTTTAGACATCAAACAAACTCCTTACCGGAAAAACGTCAGATGGCCCCATCGCGAAATGCAAAGGGCCATCTACTGCGGTTCGGTGGTTAGCCCAAGCTCACACTTGCTGCTGATTCCGGCAGTTCTTCATTGAACAAGCGCTGGTAGAATTCCGCCACGGTCTGGCGCTCCAGCTCGTCACATTTGTTGAGGAAGGACAGGCGGAAAGCGTAGCCTACGTTGTTGAAAATCTGCGCGTTTTGCGCCCATGCAATCACCGTGCGCGGGGACATAACCGTAGACAGATCGCCATTCATAAACGCCGTGCGGGTCAGGTCGGCCACTGTGACCATCTGTTTGACGATCTTACGGCCCTCTGCGGTGTTGTAATGCGGGTTTTTGCCCAGAACAATTGCGGTCTCGGCGTCGATGCTGAGGTAGTTCAGGGTCGATACCAGTGACCAGCGGTCCATTTGGCCTTGGTTGATCTGCTGGGTACCGTGGTAGAGACCGGTTGTATCTCCCAGACCTACCGTGTTTGCCGTGGCAAAAATCCGGAAATACGGGTGGGGAGTGATCACTTTGTTCTGGTCCAGCAGGGTCAGCTTGCCATCTGTTTCCAGAACACGCTGGATCACAAACATAACGTCTGCGCGGCCCGCGTCATATTCATCAAACACAATCGCAGTTGGCGTGCGTAGCGCCCAAGGCAGGATGCCTTCCTGGAATGCCGTGACCTGCTTGCCGTCGACCAGTTTGATTGCGTCTTTCCCGATCAGGTCGATCCGGCTGATGTGGCTGTCAAGGTTGACGCGCACAGTGGGCCAGTTCAGGCGGCTTGCGATCTGTTCGATGTGGGTCGATTTGCCGGTGCCGTGATAGCCCTGAACCATAACGCGGCGGTTGTGCGAGAAGCCTGCCAAAATCGCCAGTGAAGTGTCGGCGTCAAATTTATAGGTGCTGTCCAGCTCGGGCACGCGGTCTGTACGGTCGGCAAACCCCTTAACCACCATGTCTGTGTCGATGCCGAATACCTCACGAACCGAGATATCCTTGGTCGGGGTTGCGTTAAGGTCCAGTCCGCCGTCAGCCATGAGTATTCATCCTAAATCTGTCTGCCCTGTTCATTAGGGCGTGTGCATACTTGTTTCGGGCTCAACATATAGCGCTGGCATCCAAGGGAAAGGCCTAAAATTCCGTAGGCTGTAAGACCAGTTACCCGTTCTATGGAAAACCTGCACAACCCGAGCGTTGCACAGGCGGGCAGGAGTGCGGCAAACCTTATCCAGTTTAGCCAGATGGAGGGTTTTATGAAGTGGATTGCAGAAATGTCGCAAGAGCGCGGCGTATTCGGGGGGGCCACCGCGGTTGTCGGATTGATCGTGTCTTTTGCGATTGCCAGCGGTGATTGGTCGATGGTGCGGCATTTGCCCGGCTGGCCGTTCCACATCGCCGCGATCCCGGGGGCGGGGCTGGCGGGGCTGATATTTTTCAACGCCTTTGGCCGTGCTGGTGCTGCGGGCTGGATTATTGCGCTGCTGGCGGCGGGGTTGATGACCGTTGTAGGCGCAGTGCTGGGCGCGCAGCTGCTAACGATGATCGCTTCGATCATCTGGGATGGCGGGGAAATAGGCCTTGGCGGCGTGCTTGGGCTGATTGTCGTGTTTGATTCAGCATCAAGTCCGCTGGTTCTCGCTGTTTGGCTGCTGTCGATGGTGGTCCTTCACCTGCTGCAGCGCAAGCTGCGCGGCGGATGGTTGCCCCCGCGCATTGATCTTATCACCAGTGCCTAGTCTTTGAAGTTGCGGCTGGATTTCAGCTGATCCCAGGCCCAGACAACCTGCTGCAACTGCTCTTCTTGTGACCGGTCACCGCCGTTCATGTCAGGATGCAGCACCTTGATCAAACCTTTGTAGATCTTGCGGATCTCGGGTTTGGTCAGGTTGTCCTTGGCATCCAGAATTTCCAGCGCCTTACGCTCGGTTGCGGGCAGGCGGCGGCCTGCTTGGGGGCCCTTGCCGGGGTTCTGGGTGGCGTTGGCCCCCAACACCTGATGCGGATCCTCGATGCCCAGACGTGCCCATGCACGGGCCTCCGGATCGCTCATCGGCTTGGTCGGGCGGTCCCAGACTTTGTCTTCGGACAATTGTGCATTCATCTCGGCTTCGGTGGTGCCGTGGAAGAAGTTCCATTTGTTATTATAGTCGCGAACGTGCTGCTGGCAGAACCAGAAGTAGTCGTCCAGCACATCGGGCGCTTTGGGCGCGCGGTATTTGCCCGCCTCGGTGCAACCGTCATGATCGCAAACCCGCGTTGATGTCTCGGACGCGCCAGACATGCCGCGACGGCCGCGCGGATTCTTCTTCTTGGCAGAAGATACTGACATATCAAAACCAAAGGGGTCGTTTTTCTTCATGGTTGCACCTTTCCGACTCGAAGCAGCCACTCTAGACGTATGGCAGTCAGAGGGAAGGGGGCGGTGAAAAAATAATCGCTCCCGTGGGAGGGTTTATGCCAGTTAGAGACGAGATCGAAGCCGCGTTGCGCAGCGCATTTGCTGTAGAACAGCTGTCCGTTGAGGATGTGAGCGAATCCCATAGGGGCCATGCAGGTTTTCGCGAAGGCGGAGAGACCCACTTTGATGTGATGATCGCAGCGCCCGATTTTGCGGGCAAAAGCCGTCTTGCAAAGCACCGCGCCGTCCATAGCGCGCTGGGGGCTGAGTTGATCAGCCGAATTCATGCTCTGTCACTGGATATTCGTCCCTAAACGTCAATATATCGCCAGAGCGGTTCTATTATTTCGGTGTCTCGTCCGTAGGCTTTTTGGCGGTATTGCGTGCACGGGCCAGAATGCTCAGCGACGCACCAATGCTGGTGTCTGCCTCTGTATCCTCAACGCCGTTGTCGGCCAGTGCGTCGGTCTGCGTTGAGGTCTTGTCGTTTGGCATTTCAATCTCGTCCGCGGTATCGTCGTTTATGTAGGTGGGGGCGGGCAAAAGCTCGGGCTGGAATTCGGAGGCATCACCGCTGCGCGGCCGCCGGAACACCAGCACGTTGCGCCATTCAGTTGTGCTGCCCGCGATGCCCGACCGCTCAATCGAGGGGAGTGTCTCGGAGCGTTGGTATTCCCAGCCTTACCCCGACATGCCGTTCATAAGCTCTTGTAATGCAAAGGAAAAGCGCGAATCCGCACCGCGTACGCCTTTACCCTTGATGCCCTTGGAAGGGGCGGGAACGACCTTGTATTCATAACGGATCAAGGGCGGGCCTTTGGGTGATTTGCTGTGTTTTACCGCGCGGCGGGGCGAAAGGGAACAGGCTGCAATACGACCCGCAGCGACATTGCGCTATTTGCGCGGCACACCGATCTTGCGGCCTGCGCGTTCCGGCAGGGGCAGGTGTTTTTGCGCTTCTTTCATAGCTGCCAGCTTTGTCATGATTTCCTCCGGCATGGCTGCAACCTTGGGCATCTCGCCGGATTGGTCCACATGAAGGGTCAATGCCTCGCCTGTGGCAGCCAGCCAGCCATCCTCGTGCCACAGCTCCTGAAACAGGTGAAAGCGCTTGGCGTCAAAGTCGATGAGCTGGAAAGTGCAGATCACGCGATCGCCCTCATGCAGCTCGCGGACATAGCAAATGTGGAATTCCGCCACATAAGTGGTGCAGCCTGTCCGGTCGCGGTAGTCGGGGCCAAAGCCCAGCAGGGGATAGGATTGATCGGCACCCTGATCCATCAGAACGCTGTAATATGCCATGTTGAGGTGGCCGTTATAGTCGATCCATTCGGGCAGGACGGTGAGGGGCGCGGAGCGGAATATATCTGTCATGCGCATACCCTAGCGGTTGCGAAAAATAATTGGAATTGGAATTCGCGGCCCTTTGAACAGACCTGCATGCGCGCCCACCTGTGACTATGGGCAAGCCGGATCACGCGCCGTGTGAAGGGCAGCCGTGAGAGTTCTTTTTCATGCTTTATGGTACTCTGGTCTTAGGCTTTGTCCTTCTGATTGGAGCGGGGGGAAATGCTTGTGCGCGGGGCGGTCTCGCTTGCGCAGCGGTTCAATGTCTCGCTCATGCTGATCGGGGTCACGCTGGTGGGCTTCGGGACGTCAACGCCCGCATTGGTCACCAGTTTGCAAGCGGCCTTTAACGGGCTGGCAGGCATTGCTGTCGGCAACGTTGTCGGCTCGAATATTTACAATATTTTGGGGATTGTGGAGATCACAGCGCTTGTGCGCCCGATCGCGGTTCCATCACAGATTGCGGTTCTGGACATCTGGGTGATGCTGCTTGCCACGGCGGCGCTGGTGGGGTTGATCGTGGTGCGCCAGCCGATCGGGCGTTTGGCTGGTGGTGCCCTGTTGGCATGCTATGTGGCCTTTGCATTGGTGCTGCTGGCCTAACTTGTCGGGGCGTGGCGTTACAGCTGGATGTGAATGTGATCGTCGTGGCGTGCGGCGCGGCAGCCTTGGAAACGGATTTTAGGGCTGGTTGCGCCTAGGGATTGTTTCAGGTGTGGCTCGATGAATATCTTGGTGATACGCGGATCGGCGGCCAAGAGGTTGAGCGCCATTTGCATGCGCGGGCGGTCTGGTTTGTAGGCGGGCCAGAGGGTTTGCAGCCACGCCATATCCCAGCGCAGGGTCAGGCGGTGGCCGGGGCAGGTGCTGTAGCCGTCCTCAAACGCGAAATAGCCCAGTGGGGAACGTGTGATGGCGGGGAGATAGCCCTGATCACCCATGTAGTAAAAGGCCAGATCAACTTTGCGGCCATCGTTGTGGGACAGGTGCGGCAGCAGGGGAAAGCCGGTGTGGAAGGGGAAGTTGGCATCCAGCACGCGGGTTTTGGTCTGCGGAAAGGCGCTTTGCAGGGCGGTGTCGTAGTCGGTTAACACTTCGGCCAGTTCAGGTGTGACTTATTGCCGATTGAGCACGCAGAAGAACGGGCTGTGCATTTTCAGGCTGTCGCCTGTGAGGCAGGGCAGCGGCGTGCGGCCAAACAGCGGGGCGATCCATAGGGCGGCAATGGACACCGCGATGTAACTTGCGGCAAAGGCTGTTTTGCGGCGTTTGAAGAGCAGGGCGATGATCAGCGCGATACCGCCCAGTTGGGTGAGGGCCGTCAGGGCCATGGCGGTTAAGGCAAAAAGGGCAACGCGGATCACCGCATTGCCCCAAATTTTGTTTGTGCAGTCAAGCGTTTAGCCTTGCAGCTTTTTGGCCACCAGATCATTGACGGCCTTGGGGTTGGCCTTGCCGCCTGTCGCTTTCATCACCTGACCGACAAACCAGCCCGCAAGTTTTGGGTTGGCTTGGGCTTTGGCCACCTGATCGGGGTTGGCGGCGATGATTTCGTCCACTGCGGCCTCGATGGCGCCTGTGTCGGTAACCTGCTTGAGGCCTTCGGTTTCCACCACTTCCGCCGGATCGCGGCCAGTGGTGTAGGTGATTTCAAACACGTCTTTGGCGATTTTGCCGCTGATTGCGTCAGAGGCGATCAGGTCGATAATCCCCCCCAGCAGGGCAGGCGTGACGGGCGACTCCGAGATGTCCTTCTCGTCTTTCTTCAAGCGGCCGAACAGCTCGTTGATCACCCAGTTGGCGGTCATCTTGCCGTCACGGCCCTTGGCGGTTTCCTCGAAATAGCTGGAGCTGTCCAGATCGGCGGTCAGCACGCTTGCATCATAATCGGACAGGCCGAAGTCATTGATGAAACGTGCCTTCTTGGCGTCGGGAAGCTCGGGCAGGGTCGCTTTGATCTGGTCCACCCATTCCTGTTCGATCACCAGCGGCAGCAGGTCGGGGTCGGGGAAGTAGCGGTAATCATGCGCCTCTTCCTTGCTGCGCATGCTGCGGGTTTCCTGCTTGTCCGGATCAAACAGGCGGGTTTCTTGGGTGACTTCACCGCCAGCTTCCACAATCGCAATCTGGCGGCGTGCCTCGACCTCAATCGCCTGCTGGATAAAGCGCATGGAGTTCATGTTCTTGATCTCGCAACGCGTGCCGAGGTGGCCGAAATCGCCCGTGGCTTTGTACTTCTCGTACTGGCCGGGTGCGCAGATAGAGACATTAACGTCCGCACGCATCGCGCCCGACTGCATGTCACCGTTGCATGTGCCAAGGTAGCGCAGGATCTGGCGGAGTTTGGCAAGGTAGGCAGCCGCTTCCTCCGGTCCGCGGATGTCGGGGCGGCTGACAATCTCCATCAGTGCCACGCCTGTGCGGTTCAGGTCCACAAAGGACATGTTCGGGTCCATGTCGTGAATTGATTTGCCGGCGTCCTGCTCAAGGTGGATACGTTCCACGCCGACCAGACGCGCGGTGCCGTCACCCATTTCCACCAGCACTTCGCCTTCGCCCACGATGGGGTGATAGAGCTGGGAAATCTGATAGCCCTGCGGCAGATCGGGGTAGAAATAGTTCTTGCGGTCAAAGGCGGACCACAGGTTGATCTGCGCCTTCAGGCCCAGACCCGTGCGCACAGCTTGTTCCACGCAGAATTCGTTGATGGTGGGCAACATGCCGGGCATGGCTGCATCGACAAACGCCACGTTGCTGTTGGGTTCGGCACCGAATTTAGTGGAGGCGGCAGAGAACAGCTTGGACTGTGAGGAGACCTGCGCATGCACTTCCATGCCGATCACCAGCTCCCAATCTTGCTTGGCGCCTGCAATGGTGCAGACTTTGGGGGTGTCGTAAGAGAGATCAAGCATGGGTGTGCCTTTCGCTAAGGGTTGCGCTCGGTTTAGCGGGGGGCGGGAATGGGAGCAAGAGGCAGCGAGGGGATCGGGCCCATGACATTCAGGCGATCATTCTCAAAACTGCCAATAGAAGAGGGGTCGCATACATTACGACTGCTGTTTTCCGCATCTTTTTCGGTTGCGCACAGGCAACCTATATCCTGTATTCTCCACATTTCGGGCAGATAATATGGATTGATTATTCACTGCCCAACGCAGCGAGAAACTTACACCCGTTTCCGTTTTCTAAAGCAGTAAAGCCAATTTGTCCCGCGACGTCTCCTTTTGCTAACCGATATGAAAAAGCGGCGGAGCGTGTACAGAACGGATCTCTGTATTGTATAAATGCTGTTGTTACCGATGTTTCCCCTATGCGTGCAATGCTTGCGCTTGAGTTCCATCCACGCGCCAGCAAGCCATCGAGTGTCGGCACCGCCGCGGCATGCAAGGTTTCGATCTGTGAATCTGTCAGTTCCGCGTTGATAGCAACAAAGCAGTATTCGGGCCGCACGCGATCAGTCTCTTGGGTCTGGCTGAAGTAGATGCGTATATTCTCTGGAAAGTCTGCCGATATTGATAGACGTTTGGCGGTATCGGCAGCGTCATACCCGAAAGGCTGTGCCAGAGCCCGCGAGAGATCAAACTGCCTTCCTTGCATATGGCCGATGCATTGCGTGACAAGATCGACGAACAAATCCAACCGGGGTTTGTCAGCGGGTGGCGCAGAGGCGGCCAGGCGCATGTGTTTTGACCGCAGATCTGCCTCTACCGCGTCTGGATCAGGTTGCACGGGCTCTGTGACGACCGGTTTGGGATTGAAATAGTCGTAGATTTTTTCCGAGCTTTCAGGTGTTCCTGCGACGTTAAAGATAACAATCACAACAACTGCGGCCAGCAGTGCTTTCACCAAGTTGGAAGAATACCAATTCATCACCTCGGTCGCCCTTCATTCTCGTGCTGGTCACGTTTTCGAAAACACGTTCTTCGCTCCTTTTTATAGGTCAAGCCGGACCATTAAAGTTCTGGTTCGTGAATTTTTTATGATTTTTGCCTTTTGACGAAGGCGAGAAACGCTGTGCCCCGCAACGCGGGGCACAGCCGTAGCGATCATCCGATGATATTGTGCGCAGGCCCGTAAGGGAATTTCGTGATGTTCTCTGGGCCACTTTCCTCCAGTACAACGATGTCATGCTCGCGGTAGCCACCGGCACCCGCTGTGCCTTCCGGCACCCACAACATCGGCTCCATCGAGACCACCATGCCCGCTTCCAGCACGGTGTCGATGTCCTCGCGAAGCTCAAGCCCTGCCTCGCGGCCATAGTAGTGCGACAGGATGCCGAAGGAGTGGCCGTAGCCGAAAGAGCGATATTGCAGCACGCCTTCGTCCGCGAAGAAACGGTTAACCTCGGAGCAGATGTCCGCACAGGAGATACCCGGTTTGATCAAGCTCAAGCCGAGCTCATGCGCGGCCACGTTGGTTTCCCACATCTTCAGGCTGGCGGCATCAGGCGCGCCGACAAACAGGGTGCGCTCAAGCGCGGTGTAATAGGCTGAAATCATCGGGAAGGTGTTCAGGCTAAGGATATCACCTGCTTGCAGCGCGCGGGTGGTGACGGGGTTGTGCGCGCCGTCGGTGTTGATGCCCGACTGGAACCAGACCCAGCTGTCGCGCAGTTCCGAATTCGGGTGGCTGCGGGCAATCTCGACCTCCATCGCGTCACGGCCCACCATGGCGATGTCGATCTCGCGTGCGCCGACCTTGATCGCCTCGCGGATCGCTTCGCCGCCCAGATCGGCAATGCGAGCGCCTTCACGGATCAGGGCGATTTCCTCAGCCGATTTGATCATCCGTGCGTTCATTGTGGCGGCAGCAATGTCGGTGACATGGGGCGTGTTGAGGAACTGGTCCAGCAGGGCGCGCTGGGCCAGCGTCATGTGGTCGCCCTCAATTCCGATGTGGCGGGCTTTGCCGGTCAGGGAGGCCACGGCGCGCCAGTAATTGTTCCGCTCCCAATCGGTGTAGATCACGTTGTCGCCATGGCTGCGGCGCCACGGCTGGCCCGCGTCGATGTTGGCGGACACGGTGGTGCAGGCGTCATGGGTCACAACGCAGCCATACGGGCGGCCGAAGCTGCAATAGAGAAAGCCGGAATAATAAGCGATGTTGTGCATCGAGGTCAGCAAAACCGCGTCAATTTCGCCCGCTGCCATGATCGCGCGCAGCTTGGACAGGCGGGCATCATATTCGCCTTGGGAAAACGGCAGCGGGGCTTTTTCACCATTGTGGCTGGTGAACATTTGCGGACGGTTGGAAAGGGTATTCATGGGTCGCATCCTTGGGTCATAAACCCGGGGTGCTGCTATCAAGCCAGATACCCGGGAAAAATCATCCGGGCGTACAGGACTAAGGTGCCTCATAGGGAGACACTTGATGTCGGTCTGGAACCCGCCGACGCCATCGGCGGGGACATCACGGAATGGATAGGCGAGGGGAGGGGCTTGCGTCAAGTGTGTTGAGGGCCGTTAGGTGCGCGCCCCGTTTTGCGGCACGCACCCGATAGTATCAGACCTTGAGAGGCGTATCGCCGCGTGTCCACAGCAGCGGTGTAAAGACGGCGTCCACGGGGGTCTGTGCAACATGGTTGATGTAGTTCGACATGGTTTTCTGCGCGAGGCCCAAAATCACGTCCAGCACGGCACGGTGACCGTAGCCTGCATCGAAGAAGGCTTGCATCTGTGCGTCGGATACGTCGCCGCGCTCGCGCACCATCTGGATTGTAAAGGTCCGCAGCGCTTCCAGCTTGGCCGAAGGCAGGGGGGCTTCGTCGCGCAGGGCATTCGACAATTCGTCCGACACTTTCATCATCTTGGCGATGCCGGTGTGGGCGGGCACGCAATAGTGGCAGCCATGCTCGACGTTGATGGACTGCCAGACGACCGTCAGCTCGTCCGCGTCAAAATCGGTCTCGGTGAAGAGTTTGTGCAGCACCTGATAGCCTTCATAGGCTTGCGGGCTTTCGGCCAGAACCTTGTGCAGACCTGGCAGGCGGCCAAACGCCTTTTGTGATTTCTCCAGTAGCGGCTTGGAGGCTTCGGGGGCGGTATCCAGATCGTGGGAAGGGAAGTTAGGCATGGTCTATCCTTTTTTGAGGGTGATACCGCATCTTTAGGCTTTCTTGAGTGATCGCTCAAGTATATAGTTGAGCGATCGTTCAACAATTGGTGATCTCATGCCGCGCAAGCCGACCTATGACCGCGAAGACCTGATTAGCCGCGCCCGTGATCTGTTCTGGCAGCGCGGTTGGGCGGGCACATCGCTCAAGGATCTGGAAGCGTCGTTGCAGATGAAGCCGGGTAGCTTTTACGCAGCCTTTGGATCAAAGGATGCGTTGTTCGGGCTGGCGCTGGACAGATATGCACGGGACGGTCTGGCGCGGTTGCAGCAGTTGGTGGTGGCGCGCGGGCCTATCGGCGCGTTGCAGCAGTTTGCGCTGATGGCCATCAGCAATCCGGCAGCCCCCGCCAAAGCCTGTATGCTGTCGAAAACCCTTTTGGAGCTTCAGGCCCACCAGCATCCGCTGGCGCAAGAGGCGAACACACATCTGCTCAAGATGGAGAGCCATTTTGCCGCACTGTTCCGGCAGGCGCAGGAGGAAGGCATGATTGGACCGTCGCACAGCGCTGTCGCCCTTGCACGGCGCTATCAGTCTGACCTGTTGGGGTTGCGTGTCTCGGCCGAGCGTGAAGGCGTGGATGCCTTGGCAATTGCCGATGAAATCGGGCAGGCGCTGGGCCGCTTGTGAGAGTGAACGGGGCGCTGCATGGTGCAACGCCCCGCACCATTGATTTAAGCCAGCGCTTGGGCCTTCAGCACGCGGCGCAGGATTTTGCCCGATGCCGATTTGGGGATTTCATCCACAAACGTGACGCGGTGCACCTGTTTGTAGGACGATAGTGTTTTGGCCAGATGCGCCTTGATGTCCGCCTCGGAGGGCGCAGGCGTGCCTGCCACCACAAAGGCTACGGGCAATTCGCCCGTTTCATCATCGGGTAGGCCGATGACTGCGGCGTCGGTGATGCCGTCCATGGCAACCAGAGTGGCCTCCAGCTCCGCAGGGGCGACTTGGAAGCCTTTGAATTTTATCAACTCTTTCAGGCGGTCCACGATGAACATATAGCCGTCTTCGTCGATATAGGCGATGTCACCGGTTTTCAGCCAGCCGTCCGGTGTCAGCGTTTCTTTGGTGGCTTTTTCGTTGTTGAGGTAGCCTTTCATCACCTGCGGACCTTTGATCCACAACTCGCCCTCTTTGCCGACGGGTAGGTCGGCGCCGCTTTCGGGGTCGACAATACGGCAGATGGTGTTGGGCAGGGCGGTGCCTGAGGAGCCCGACTTGGGTTTGCCCAGCGGGGTGGTGTGGGAGACGGGGCTAAGTTCGGTCATGCCGAACCCTTGCACAGAAATGCAATCAAGCCGCTTTGCAACCGCATCCGACACTTCGGCGCCCAGCGGTGCTGCGCCCGAGAAGACCTGCTCGATGCTGCTCAGATCGTAGGTATCCACTATGGGGTGTTTGGCCAAGGCGAGGGCTACAGGTGGTACAATCCACATGCGGCGGGCTTTGTGATCCTGCGAAATCCTGAGGAACAGTTCCAGATCAAAGCGGGGCATGGTGACCAGCGCACCACCGCCCGCAAGGTGTACGTTCATCAGAACGGTCATGCCGTAGATGTGAAAGAACGGCAGGAAGGCCGCGGTCACTTCGCCTGCGCGAACATCCCCTGCCTGAATAACCTGATCAACGTTCACAACCAGATTGCGGTGGGACAGACGCACGCCTTTGGGCAGGCCGGTGGTGCCTGAGGAATAGGGCAGCACTACGGAATGTTCGTCCAGATCAACAGCAAACTGCGCCTCTAGCGGTGCACCGTAGTAGGCGGACAGCGGCTCCACGCCATCAGCTTCTCCCATGACCACAACGGTCTGGCCTGCGGCATCTTTGGCAGCCATTTGTGCTGTTTCCAGAAACATCGGAATGGTGATCAGCAAATCCGCCGCACTGTCGCGCAATTGGTGGGCGACTTCTGAAGCAGTGTAGGTCGGGTTAATTGTAGTAATGGTGCCGCCTGCCCATGCTACCGCGTGAAACACGACGCAGTAATGTGGAATATTCGGCGCCATAAGTGCGATGGTTTTGCCGGCACCCATTCCGCGGGCGGTCAAGCCACCAGCCAGTTGTTTGACCTGTGCCATAAATTCACCAGCGGTCATGGTGGCACCGCTCAGGCCGTCCGTCAGGACAATGGCTTCGGGCCGCGTCACAAGGTTTTCAAAAACCCGCTCGGTAATGGATTGATCGCGCAGCGCAATATCTGCGGCAGATGTGTGATATGTCATGTTGTTTTCTCCCTGAGCATGAAGCTTAGGCAGAGCGGATCGGGCTGTCCAGAGTTTGAATTATGCCTAGACCGCTGTGGCCACAGGACCTTGATCTGTAAAGGTGATTTGCTTGCCCTCGGAAATTTCGCGACGGAACAGGCCCGCGATGATGCGCAGGGCGTCGTCTTGTCCGGCAGCCGCAAAACGGTGCGGGGATGCCACGCGCAAGTTGTTTGCGAACCCCTGTGCCGCATGGGCCCAAATCATCGGGTGCAATTCGGTCAGGTGTTCGCGCACCAACCAGTCGGCGCAATCGGCAATCTGGGCGCGGATGTGGTCGGCGGCATCATTGCCGGAGAAGGCTTGCCCGATTGTGTTTGCGCAATAAGCGGCCAACAGATTTACTGTATAAGGCTCTGGACGCCGTTCAACGATGTCGCGCAAACCTTCGACAAAGAAGGGCAGGTCGAGCCGTGCGCAGGCCTCGTCATCAACGCTGATCGCATTAAACATCACCCAAGTGTAACCACCGGCGCCCCAAATGTCGGCGGTGCGTGCTGCCGTCCGGCGGGCCTCAAGCTCCAGCCCTTCGTATGTGCCATACCAGCGGGGCAGCATATTGGTGCCCAAGGCCCGCAATGGGCCGGTGTTCTTTGGGTTCAGGTCGATCAATGCCTCATAGCGGTCCGCGACCGAATGGGTTTTACGGCTGTCACCGCGCAACAAGGCGCAGGCGGTATTGGGCAGCAGGGCGGATGTCTGATGTCGGCCGTCAAATGTCTTGATGATTTCGCGGGCGCGGGCGAAATGCGCCTCGAAGGCTTCGCGGTTGCGTGGGGCAATTTCGACATCCCAGCCAATGCCACGCCACGCCCATGCCATGTCCATATGTGCTTGGGCTACAATACAGGCGATCACATAATCAGACGGGTGTTCATCCAGCACAAATTCCAGCGCCTCAATACCAATGTACATTGGTGCATCGGGATCGGGAGAGCGATCCAGCAGGGCGTGCTCAACAGCCAGAACCACATCGGCGCGGGCGCCAAATGCCATCAGTTCTGCCACGGACATGCCGCCAGGCGTCAGGGCAAGTTCCCTGTCCGCAGTCGAGATCATAGCGGACAGTTTGTCCCAATCTTCCTGCCGGACCAGACGAAGCGCTGTGTTTTGGTGTTGGTCACGGGTGCGGTCTTCGAGGGTGGGATCAGGGCAAGGGATGCTCAGATTATTGTCCAGACGCGCCGGAGGCGTGGTGGGCGCCTTGGGCTGTTTGCGCTTAGCTTTGCTGCGCAGCGGGATGGCCAGTGCCGCGTCGCGCTCACTGTAGTCTTGCGTAGGCTGGGCCGGTTCGGCGGGTTTGCCTGCAGGCTGACGCATCAGGCTGGAGAGCGTTGAATCCGACTGGGATGTTGCCGCTTGTGCGCTTGGGACGGGTGCCTGTTCAGCAGGCGCCTTGGCCTGCATCTTCGGGCTGAAGCCCGGAATTTTCCGAAGCAGCGAGGCCAGGTGCGTCATGTAACAATCCATCATCGGTAAGCGTTTACTCTCAGGGTACGTTTTCGCCTTACAATGGGGCGCTAAAGTGGCGTTGTGGCGGTGATGTCACGGAATTTGGCAGGCAGAGCGCGCGGGACGGGAGGGGAATGCGGCGGATTGTGTCGCTGCTTGCGCAAATCCCCGTGCAACGTTGCGAATGGCCAGTGCGGGGCGACAATAGCTTGGTTACAGTACTGCCAAATCCCTTGTCAGATTGTAAAGCTGCACATCATATTGTGCTTCATGATATGGAATCCTCCAAAAGCGTGGTCTTGGTGCGCAGCAGTCTTGCCGCAATTGGCGCATAGTGCGGCGATGTGGGTTCTGGTTGTCGGTGTGCAGACATCGCATGCAGTGGCGCAATTGCCCGAAGTCATTCGCCCGCCTGTGCGCCCCTCCGCTGCGGCGCCGGCCGTACCTGTGGTGCCTGCCGCTGCTGCAAATGCGGGTGCGGGGGCAATTCTGGATCGCACGGTGATCAAGGTGCGCCCGCCTGCGCGGCCTGCCTATGTACCCCGCACCCGTTGGCAGCATATGGAGGGACATGTGCTATGGACCCGCGCGGCGATGTCTGCCCTCAAGGACCATGGTAGCCCTTTGGTCAGTACTGTGCCCCGCGACATTGCAGATTGGTGTCCGGCCTATCCCACAAATGATGCGACCATGCGCAGCGCCTTCTGGGTCGGCTATTTGTCGGCCTTGGCCAAACACGAAAGCACCTACAAGCCATGGGCCGTGGGTGGAGGAGGCAAATGGTACGGGCTGCTGCAAATCCTGCCCGCAACAGCACGCGGATATAAGTGTAATGTAGGAACGGGTGAGGCGCTGAAAAGCGGGCCCGCAAACCTGAGCTGCGGCGTGCGGATCATGGCGCATACGGTCAAGCGCGACGGCGTGATCCATGGACGCGACAGCAAGTGGCGAGGTGTCTCGGCTGACTGGGGCCCGATGCGAAACCCTGCCAAGCGTAGAGATATGGCTGGCTGGCTGAAAAAGCAGAACTACTGCACTTTGCGCAGCGCCAAACGCCAGCGCGCACGGCCCTGAGCGCTAACCCATCAACGAAAAGTGATGTCTGCGGGTGGCAATCCCTGCCTGAGTGGCCAGTGCCTCAAATTCTGCGTGTGGAGGGGTTGCCGGATAGGGAATGCGGATTTTGACGCCAGAGGGGCGCACCACGCTCAGGCGCACGGACATATCCAGCCGCGTGTCGAACCGCAAATGGTCAATCTCCGACAGAGCGATTTCCGCCTCCTGCCTGCCGCTGGTCCAGCGCAGCGTCGTGGCGTCGAGCGACAGCGTGCTGTGCGGGTTTGCCAGCAGGTCATAAAGTGCCGGTAGGGTGAATGCGGCCAGCACCGTAATGATCAGCGGTGCGGCCTCCAGCCGGATAAAGGCCCATGCCAGAGCCGCCAAGACCGCAGCGACAATCAGCGCTGTGGCGGCACTGCGCCCCTGACTGGTGTAGGTGTAGGGCAGGGTCATGCGGTGCGGAATATCCGCGCCAGCGTGCCCATAGCATCTGCCTGCCGCGGGCTTGCCATACCTTTGGTGCCGGCGTTTTTCACATCGCCTATGACGTTCATCATCTTGCCGAAATAGGGGCCGTGGTCCAACTGCTTGAGGCGCTTGGTCAACCGCTCGAATGCAGGGGTCGGGCCACCGCCTTGCTCCACCAGCCATACCGCCATTGTGACCATGTCCTGCGCCTGTGCCGGGTGCAGATGAAACTGCTTTTCGATCGAGGCCACAATCACATCGCCCAAGGGTGGTGCTTTGTCGTCCATTTGCGAGAACGCGCTGGCCATCGCCGCCACACACAGCTCGCCCGAGTTTATGCTGACGATGGAATGTACATTGGGGTGTGCCTTGTAGGACATCCGTTTGGCCGCAGCACGCACCGGGGCAGGTGCATTAAACACACCACCGGCCAGATAGGCGCCGCGCTGGAAGCGCCGGTACACCACGAAGCCCACAAAGACGGCGGCGCAAAACAAAAGAATATAATACATCGGGATCCTTGTCGTTCTTATCGCCCGCCTGTCACATCCAGCGTCGAGCCTGTGACATAGCCGGCTTGATCCGACATGAGCCATAACACAGCTTGTGCGACTTCGTCTGCACTTCCGGTACGTCGCATGGGCACATTGCCCGCAAGGCGTGCGGCGCGGTCCGGATCTCCACCTTTTGCGTGTATTTCCGTCTCTATCAGGCCGGGGGCCACGCCCATAACCCGCAGACCTGAGGGGGCGACCTCGTCTGACAGGCCTTTGGTGAAGATGTCCATCGCGGCTTTGGTGGCGGCGTAGTCGACATATTGGTTGGCGGACCCTAGACGGGCGGCAGCGGAGGTGATGTTGATGATCACACCTTGTCCGCGCGGCTCCATCCGTTTGACGGCGGCAGCGGCCACCAACATGGCGCCGATCACGTTAACGTCGAACATCTGGCGCAGGCGCCCGTGCGTCAGGTCTGCCACGCGGGTGGCCAGACCGACGATGCCTGCGTTGTTGATCAACGCATCCAGTGGGCCAAGGGTATCGACCGCCCCAAAGATAGTATCGATCGCTTCAGGCCGGGCCACGTCAGCCTGCACGATTTGGGTCCGCGCGCCCAAAGCCTCGCAGGCTGCCGCAATGGCCTGCGCGCCTGCAAGGCCGCTGTTATAAGTCAGGACCAGATCATAGCCCCGCTCGGCAGCCAAAACGGCGCAGGCGGCGCCAATGCCAGTGGACGCCCCTGTGATCAGGCAAAGCGGGCGGCTCATGCTGAGATAATCCGGCTGAGCATTTCCGAGGTGTCGCGGCTGAGGTCGGGCGTGGCAAGGATGCGCTCCACTTGCGTTTTGATCAGGGCTTGGCGGTCTGCGTCATACCGCTTCCATGTCTGGAAGGCACTGCACATGCGTGCGGTGGTTTGCGGATTGACCGGATCAAGCTTGATCAGCCAGTCGGCCAGCAGGGCATAGCCGGCACCGGAGGCATGGTGGAACCCTGCGTGATGCAGGGCAAGACTGCCAAAAACGGCGCGGAAGCGGTTGGGGTTTTTCCATTTGAAATCGGGGTGTTCTGTCAGGCCTGCGACGACCTCGAACGCGTCTTCAGGGTCGGCTTCCATCACTTGCAGGCCAAACCATTTGTCCATCACCAGACGGTCATTGCGCCACTGTGCCTCAAAGGCTTTCAGCGCTGCTTCGCCCCGACCGGCACGGATGAGATTGGCGAGTGCGGCCAACTGTTGGGTCATGTTGTCGGCAGCATCATATTGCGCTTGCGCCTGTGCACCATTGTCGCTGCGGGTGAGCAGGGACAGGGCGGCATTGCCCAATGCACGCTGGCCGGACTGTTCTGCATTTGGCTGGTAGGCTGCGGTGACCTGATTTTGTGCATAGAGCGCGGGTAGAACATCTGCCAGCTTTCTGGCCTGTGCCTCGCGCATGGCCTCGGTTGCGGCGTGAATGATGTCAGGCTCGGGCGTGTGGCTCGCCTCATGCAGGGCATTTGCCAGATCGGCTTGCGATGGCAGGCCCAGCATCAACGCACGGTAGGCGGGATCAAGGCCGGTATCACTGACGACCGCATGAAGCCCGTCCAGATATGCGGGATCGGGGCGTTTGCCTTCGGTGATCAGGGCCAGCAGGGAGTTGCGCGCCAGCGTCCGGCCTGCCTCCCAGCGGTTGAAGGTATCGGTGTCATGGGCCAGCAAATGGGCATGATCTGCGGTATAATCCAGCACCACAGGGGCAGAAAAGCCGCGCAGAATAGAGGCGACCGGGCGGGCGGCAAGATTGTCGAAGGTAAAGCTCTGCTTTGCTTGGGTCATTTCCAGCACAGTTGTCGGAACAACCTCTGTTCCGTCCACGGCGATCAGACCGACTGCAATCGGGATTACACAGGGTTGCGGCGCAGGGGTGGCGGCGCTGGGCGGTGTGGTCTGGGTAAAGGTCAGTGTGAGCGTGCCATCCTGATAGGCTTCGGTGACGGCAAGGCGCGGTGTGCCGGCTTGGGAATACCAGCGCTTGAATTGGGTCAGGTCACGGCCTGTGGTGTCCGCGAATACCTGCAACCAATCTTCAATCGTGCAGGCCTGCCCGTCGTGGCGGTCAAAATACAGGGTCACAGCATCGGCATAGGCCTGATCGCCGACCAGCGTTTTCAGCATGCGGATGACTTCGGCGCCTTTTTCATAGATAGTGGCGGTGTAGAAGTTGTTAATCTCCTGAAAGCTTTCGGGGCGCACGGGGTGGGCCAGCGGGCCTTGATCCTCTGCAAACTGGCGACCGCGCAGGTCAATCACATCACCGATGCGTTTGACGGCCTCGCCGCGCATGTCGGCGGTGAACTGGCTGTCGCGGAACACGGTCAGCCCTTCTTTCAGGCACAGCTGGAACCAGTCGCGGCAGGTGATGCGGTTGCCGGTCCAGTTGTGGAAATACTCATGCGCGATGATCGTCTCGATCCGCTCAAAGTTCAGATCTGTGGAGGTAGCCTGCGACGCCAGCACGGCGGAGGAGTTGAAGATGTTCAGCCCCTTGTTCTCCATTGCACCCATGTTGAAATCGTCGACGGCGACAATGTTGAACAGGTCCAAATCGTACTCACGGCCGTAAACGTCCTCGTCCCATTTCATGCTGTCCTTGAGCGCCTGCATCCCGAACGCACATTTGCCCTCGTCACCGGGGCGGACATAAAGGTTCAGCGACACATCGCGGCCTGACCGGGTGGTGAACTGGCCCTCATGTGCCACAAGATCACCCGCAACCAGCGCAAACAGATAGGCGGGCTTGGGCCAGGGATCGTGCCACTCTGCGTGGTGCTCGGATGCAGAAACCGGGTTGCCGTTCGACAGCAGAACAGGGTGTGGGCCGTCGATGGTGACGGAGAAAACCGCCATCACATCTGGGCGGTCGGGGTAGTAGGTGATTTTGCGAAAGCCCTCTGCCTCGCATTGGGTGCAATACATGCCATTTGACATATAAAGCCCTTCAAGCGCGGTGTTATTCGCCGGATCAATCTCCACCTCGGTTTCCCAGATAAACGGGGCGGCGGGAACATCGCAGGTCAACCCTTCGGCAGATAGCACAGGGGAGACGTCTTTGCCGTCTATCTTGGCGGAGATGAGGTTCAGCTTTTCTCCATGCAGGAAAAACGGCTGGGCGGGGGCATCAGGAGCCGACGCAAACGCAATACGGGTGTGCACACGGGTCTTGTGCGGATCAAGGGTGAAGTGGAGTGCGACGCTTTCGATCAGCCACCCAAATGCGGTGTAGTCCTTGAGGTAGATCGTCTGGGGGGCGGCGTCGCGCATGGGGATGCTCCTGAAAGAAATTTGTACGGTTTTTGTGAGAACGCAGGGAACCAATGTGATGTTGCGCACGTTAAGTCTGCATCACCCCGCCTGCAAGGCGGGACACGGATTAAGGAGAACAGACCATGTCTGCACCCGACACAAATATCGGCAAGCAAGAAAAACAGCACCGCCCGTCACTGATAGGGCTTAAAGGGGCGATACTCTTTGCCGCTTTGGTTCTGTTGGGCGTCGTGGCGTTTAACATGATCAATGGTGCGGATGAGATTTCGGTGATGGGTACGGCGCCGGTTGTGGGCGTGGCGGCGGATGAAAACCCGTCCGGTGCAAATTCTAGCGCAACACCTGCCGCGACGAACTGAAGTTACAGTTATGTTTGTAACGAGTACGGGTGCCCGACAGGGCGCCCTTTTCTTTGGGGGCAAGCAGCCTATCTGCCAGACCATGGCAAAACACATCAAAAAATCAGACCTCCCTCACAAGACCTGTGCAACCTGCGCCAAGCCGTTCAGCTGGCGCAAGAAGTGGGCGGCTGTGTGGGATGAAGTGCGTTATTGCTCCGAGCGGTGCAAACGCAGTCGACCGAAAGCAGGCAGTTGATCCAATCATGGTGGAATTGGTAAACTAATTTTACCAAACCTCTTGCGGGCTTTGACTGTTGCGCTTATCCCTTGCAGAAACCAGCTTTCCTATCGGAAACTTTTGTGCGCAGCACGGGGAGACAGATCATGCAAAGAGTAGACCGTAACGGGTTGCAAGTAGACACACAGTTGTCTGATTTCATTGAAAAACGCGCGCTGGACGGGCTGAGTGTCAGCGCCGATGCGTTCTGGGAAGGATTCTCGGCGCTGGTGCACGGGTTGGGTCCGAAGAATCGCGCGTTGCTTGAAAAGCGCAGCCAGATTCAGGGCCAGATTGATGAATGGCACCGTGCGCGTCAGGGCCAGACCCATGACGCAGTTGCTTATACCGCGTTTTTGAAAGAGATCGGCTATCTGGTGCCCGAAGGCGCGCCGTTCCAGATTGATACGGCTAATGTCGATGTCGAGATGGCCAGCACGCCCGGCCCGCAGTTGGTGGTACCGATCACCAACGCCCGCTTTGCGTTGAACGCAGCCAATGCGCGCTGGGGCTCGCTCTATGATGCGTTCTACGGCACGGATGCTCTGGGCGATTTGCCAACGGGTGGTGGATATGACGCGGCGCGCGGCGCGCGGGTTGTTGCCCGCGCCAAGGCGTTTCTGGACGATACCGCACCGCTTTCTACTGGCAGCCATGCGGATGTGACCGGATACAGCATTGTTGCAGGGGCTTTGGTGCCAGCGCTGCGCGATCCGGCACAGTTTGCTGGATACCGTGGCGATGCGGTTGCCCCTTCGGCGGTGCTGTTGAAGAACAACGGTTTGCATGTCGAGATTGTGATTGATGCAAGCCATGCCATTGGCAAGACAGATCCGGCACATGTGGCGGATGTGGTGATGGAATCGGCGCTGAGCACCATCATGGATTGCGAAGACAGTGTGGCGGCAGTGGATGCCGAGGATAAGGTTGTGGCCTATACAAACTGGCTGGGCCTGATGCGCGGCGATCTGGAGGAGAGCTTTGAGAAGGGCGGCAAAACAGTCACCCGTGCGATGAACCCCGATCGTGAGTACACGGCACCGGATGGGGGCGCGCTGACGCTAAAGGGTCGCTCGCTGATGTTGGTGCGCAATGTCGGCCACCTGATGACCAACCCTGCCGTGCTGGACCGTGACGGTCTGGAAGTGGGCGAGGGCCTGATGGATGCGATGATCACCACGCTGATTGCCATGCATGATCTGGGCCGCGAGGGGGGCAACTCGCTCACCGGATCGGTCTATGTGGTAAAGCCCAAGATGCACGGCCCCGAAGAGGTGGCCTTTGCGGACGAGATTTTCACCCATGTTGAAAAGGCGCTGGGCCTGCCTGCCAATACGGTCAAGCTGGGGATCATGGACGAAGAGCGCCGGACCTCGGTGAACCTTGGCGAGTGTATCCGTGCGGCGAAATCGCGGGTGGCGTTTATCAACACGGGTTTCCTCGACCGGACGGGCGATGAAATTCACACCTCCATGCAAGCGGGGCCGATGGTGCCCAAAGGCGAGATGAAGTCTTCGGCCTGGATTGCGTCCTATGAGGACCGCAATGTGGATATCGGGCTGGCTTGTGGTCTCAAAGGGCGCGCGCAGATTGGCAAGGGCATGTGGGCCATGCCGGACCTGATGGGCGAGATGCTGATCGCCAAAATCGGCCATCCGAAAGCCGGGGCAACCTGCGCATGGGTCCCGTCGCCAACTGCCGCCACACTGCACGCGATGCATTATCACATGGTGGATGTTCTGGCGCGTCAGGATGAATTGGCATCCGGTGGGCCGCGTGGCACGTTGGACGATCTGCTGAGCATTCCGGTGCTGACAGGCCGCAACCTGAGTGACGAGGAAATCGCACGCGAGATCGAGAACAATGCGCAAGGTATCCTCGGGTACGTTGTGCGCTGGGTCGATCAGGGGGTTGGCTGCTCCAAGGTGCCGGACATCAATGATGTGGGCCTGATGGAAGATCGCGCGACCTGCCGGATTTCTGCGCAGGCACTAGCCAACTGGCTGCATCACGGGGTGATCTCGGAGGATCAGGTGATGGCGGGCTTGCGCAAAATGGCAGCCGTTGTGGACCGTCAGAATGGCGGCGATCCGCTGTATCAGCCCATGGCGCCTGCGTTTGACGACATTGCTTTCAAGGCGGCGTGCGATCTGGTGCTGGAGGGGGCCAAGCAGCCATCGGGGTATACCGAACCTGTGCTGCACGCGCGGCGGTTGGAGTTGAAAGCCGCCAGCTGAGGTACTGCGTTGAGAGGACGGGACTGAAGGGCCAGCCCTTCAGACTTCCCGGAGGATTTAAGGCCAAATAAGATAGATAGAAGGAAAAAACATGAGTGTATCGTTAGGAAAAGCGCGGGTGATTATCCGCAAGACGTTTGAAAAAGGCGCCGAATTGGGGCTGAAGTCTTTGTCTGTTGTTGTGTTGGACGCAGGCGGCAATATTCAGGCGTTCGAGCGTCAGGACGGGGCGGCACCGGGGCGTTTTGCAATTGCGCATGGTAAGGCTTACGGCGCTGTTATGTTGGGCATGGCAGGAACGGCGCAGATGGCTCGTGCGGAAGCGCAGAGTTACTTCATGGCGGCGGTGAACGGGGTTTTTGGCGGGCAGGTTATTCCGGTACCGGGGGGCGTGTTGTTGCGCTCGGCCAAAGGGGCTGTGATTGGCGCTGTTGGTGTGACCGGCGATACGTCGGACAATGATGCCATCGCGGCTATGGCGGGCATCGAGGCGGCAAAGCTGATCGGCGAAGTCTAAATATCGGCTTAAAAAGAAGGCGCGCATGCCTGTTAAGCGGGTGTGCGTGCAAATGTGTTGTTGAGGCCTGAACCCAACCCCGCTAGTCTTGGACGCAAATCAGGATTGTGGAGTGGTGTATTATGGGTCGGCCTGTTATCGGGATCATTGGCAACAGCTATGTGCTGCATGAGAACTACCCTGTACATGCAGGCGGGTTGATGAACTCGGAAGCGGTGGCGCGGGTTGCGGGATGTATGCCCCTGTTAGTGCCGTCGTGCCCGTCATTGGTGAGTGTGGCCGAGTTGATGGATTGCTGTGACGGGTTTCTGCTGACCGGCGGCCGCCCAAACGTACATCCCGAAGAATACGGTGAAGAAGAAACGCCTGCACATGGCGAATTTGACCGCGCGCGCGATGCGCTGGTACTGGAATTGACGCGGGCCTGTGTGGCTGTGGGTCAGCCTGTGTTGGGTATTTGCCGTGGTTTTCAGGAAATCAACGTGGCGATGGGCGGGACGCTGTACCCCGAAATCCGCGAATTGCCCGGCCGGATGAACCACCGGATGCCACCTGAGGGCACGCTGCAAGAGAAGTTCGAGCTGCGCCACGACGTACGCTTTACCAATGGCGGCTTGTTTCACCGCGTCATGGGGGCCGAAGTTGTGCGCACCAATACGTTGCACGGGCAGGGGATCAAGGATGCGGGGCCGCGTATTGTGATCGACGGATATGCGGAAGACGGCACACCCGAAGCGATCTATGTCGAAGGCGCCCCCGGCTTTACGATGGGTGTTCAGTGGCACCCCGAGTATGAGGCGGCAAAAGACCCGGTCTCGAAGCCGCTGTTCGAGGCGTTTGGTGCTGCCGCCCGGGATTGGGCGGCAGGGGTGCGACCTGAAGCTGTGGTGCGCGCAGTCTAGCAGCGGCGCTACATCATCCCGCCGGCGATCTCGACGCTTTGGCCGTTGATGCTGCCGCTGTCGGGACCCACCAGCCATGCGGCGGCTGCGGCTACTTCCTCAACCGTGATCAGGCGTTTGTGGCGGTTGGCGTTCACCATCATATCGCGGGCGGCTTCGGTTGAGATGCCTGCGCGTTCGGATATGGATTGGGTGTTGCGGGTGACGATGGGCGTGTCCACATAACCGGGGCAGAGCGAGTTGAACGTATAGGGCTTGCCCATATATTCTTCGCTGAGCGAGCGGATCAGACCGATCATGCCGTGTTTGGAAGCGGAATAGCAGGCGGCCCCCGGAAGGCCCTTGAGGCCTGCCATCGAAGACACCGCAATCACCCGGCCCCAATCGGTTTCGCGCATGCCTTTCAGGCTTTCGCGGATCGTCAAAAATGCACCGTCCAGATTGGTTGCCATCATATCGCGCCAGAAGGTCATATCTGTCTTGTGGGCGGCTTTGCCTGTGGCGAGGCCGGCGTTGGGCACGCAAATCTGGATGGGTCCATGGGCCGCAACAGCCGCGGCGATCTTGGCCACGACATCGTCCTCGTTGCGAACATCCATGGCCATCGGGGTCATGCCTGCGGTTGCGACGTCCTCCAGCACCTCCTGCCGCCGTCCGGTGATTGTGACATGTGCGCCGCGTTCAACGAGCATGTGGGCGATGGCAAGCCCGATGCCCGTGCCGCCGCCTGTGACGAGTGCGTGTTTTCCGTTCAATGACATGTATGTTCTCCCATTTTCTGGCCTGAGGTTAGGAGCTGATCGTGTGGTCGAGAAGAGGTTGCGCGATTAACGTCACGGCAAAAGCGATTCTATCGAAGGCGGTAGGGATGTATTGTTGCGGACAATTAGGGCTGCCTGAAACTTTGTTTCGAGGTCGGATGCGGCCTGCGAGGGTTAAAAATGCTGCAAAGACGTCAAAAATCCGTTGGGATGCGACAAATTATGCAGGTGCAGTGCTTGTTTGTCCGGGGGCTGCGGGGTAGGTCAGATGATCATCTGCGACACGCCAGTTTCGGCACCAAACGCAATTTTGGGAGATTTTGAGTGAAGATCGGGACACCTAAAGAGGTATTCGAGGGCGAGCGCCGCGTGGCGATGACGCCCGATAGTGCGCTTCAATTACAAAAACTCGGGCATGAGTGCCTGATTGAGAGCGGTGCGGGGGCTGCGTCAGGTTTTGACGATGCGTCTTACGCGGCTGCCGGAGTCGAAGTGGTGAAAACCGCAGCGGCGCTGTGGAAAGCGGCCGATGTGGTTGCCAAGGTGCGTGCGCCCGATGATGCGGAGATGAAAAAGCTTCGTGAAGGCCAGACACTGATTTCCTTCTTCAGCCCTGTGGGCGATGAGGCGAAGATGCAGGCGGCAGCCAAGAAGGGTGCTACTGTTGTTGCGATGGAAATGATCCCGCGCATCAGCCGTGCACAGAAGATGGATGCGCTGTCCTCCATGGCGAATATTGCGGGCTACCGTTCGGTGATCGAGGCGGGCAACAACTTTGGCCGTTTCTTTACCGGACAGATCACTGCGGCTGGCAAGGTACCCCCTGCGAAGGTTCTGGTGATTGGTGCGGGTGTGGCCGGTTTGGCTGCGATTGGCACGTCCACCAGCCTTGGTGCGATCACGCTGGCCTTTGACGTGCGGCCCGAAGTGGCCGAGCAGGTCGAGAGCATGGGTGCGCAGTTTGTCTACCTTGATTTCAAGGAAGAGCAGCAGGACGGTGCGGCGACGGGTGGCTATGCGTCCGTTTCCTCGCCAGAGTTCCGCGAAGCACAGCTGGCAAAGTTCCGCGAGCTGGCACCGGATGTGGATATCGTCATTTGTACGGCACTGATCCCCAACCGCGAAGCGCCCGAGCTGTGGACCGAAGATATGGTTGCAGCGATGAAGCCGGGTTCCGTGATTGTGGACCTCGCGGCAGAGAAGGGCGGTAACTGCAAGCAGACCGTCATGGATGAGAAGATCGTGACCGACAATGGCGTGACCATCATCGGCTACACCGACTTCCCGAGCCGGATGGGCACGCAAGCCTCCACGCTCTATTCCACCAACATCCGCCATTTGTTGACCGACCTCACGCCAGCCAAAGACGGTGTGATCAATCACAACATGGAAGATGACGTGATCCGTGGGGCGACAATCGCCCATGCGTCCGAGGTGACCTTCCCACCGCCACCGCCAAAAGTGGCGGCGATTGCAGCAGCGCCGAAAAAGCCTGCCGCGAAAGAGCTGACGCCGGAAGAAAAGCGTGCAGCTGAAGTGGCAGCGTTTAAGGCGCAGACGAAGAATCAAGTGATCCTGCTGGGAGTTGGTGGCGCGTTGCTGCTGGCGATTGGTTTGGTGGCGCCGACCAGCTTTATGCAGCACTTTATCGTGTTTGTTCTGTCGGTGTTTATTGGTTTCCAGGTGATCTGGGGCGTGGCGCACAGCCTGCACACGCCGCTGATGGCGGTGACCAATGCGATTTCCTCGATCATCATTCTGGGGGCGCTGATGCAAATTGGCTCAGGCTCGGCTTTGGTGGTTATCCTTGCTGCTTTGGCGGTCTTCATGTGTGGGATCAACATCTTCGGTGGCTTCCTCGTGACACGGCGCATGCTCGCCATGTTCCAGAAATCTTAAAGAGGAGCGGGAACAATGGATTTTGGTTTTACAACAGCGGCTTATGTAGTTGCCGCCATTCTATTCATCCTATCGCTGGGCGGTTTGTCCGGTCAGGAAAGCGCAAAACGCGCGGTGTGGTACGGGATTGTCGGCATGGCGCTGGCAGTTGCTGCGACGTTGGTCGGCCCGGGCTCCGGTTTCTGGCTGCTGTCGCTTATCCTGATCGCCGGTGGCGGTGCCATCGGTTATCAATTGGCCACCAAGGTCAAAATGACCGAGATGCCAGAGCTGGTTGCAGCGATGCACAGCCTTGTTGGTCTGGCGGCTGTTTTCGTTGGTCTGATTGCGCATTTCGAGATCAGACGTGTGACAGGCTTTATGGCTGAAGGGGGGGACCCTTATACGCTGGGAACGTTTGCAGCTTTGATCGCCAAGAAATCAGCTGTCGAGATCAACATTCTGCGGGTTGAGCTGTTCCTTGGCGTGTTCATCGGTGCAGTGACGTTTACCGGTTCCGTGATTGCCTATGGCAAGCTGGCGGGGCGGGTGACTTCCACAGCTCAAAAGCTGCCCGGTGGCCATATCCTGAACGCAACGGCGGCGGGTTTGTCGCTGCTGTCGCTGGTCTGGTACTTCAACACGGGTGGTTTCCTGCCCCTATTCGTCATGACGCTGTGCGCGCTGTTTATCGGCTATCACCTGATCATGGGGATTGGTGGCGCGGATATGCCGGTGGTTGTGTCGATGCTCAACAGCTATTCCGGTTGGGCTGCCGCGGCGATCGGCTTCTCGCTTGGCAATGACCTGTTGATCGTGGTCGGTGCGCTTGTGGGTTCCTCGGGGGCGATCCTGTCCTACATCATGTGCAAGGCGATGAACCGTTCGTTTGTATCCGTGATCTTGGGCGGCTTTGGTGGCCCCGCTGGCGAGCAGATGGCCGTTGAAGGCGAGCAGATTGCGATTGAAGCGGAAGGGGTTGCTGCGGCGCTCAATGAAGCGGATAGCGTCATCATTATTCCGGGTTACGGTATGGCGGTTGCGCAAGCGCAGGCCGGTGTAGCCGAGCTGGTGCGTAAATTGCGTGCGCAGGGCAAGAATGTGCGTTTTGCCATTCACCCGGTGGCGGGCCGTTTGCCCGGTCACATGAACGTGCTGCTGGCGGAGGCGAAGGTGCCTTATGACATCGTTATGGAGATGGACGAGATCAACGATGATTTCCCGACCACAGACGTGGCGATTGTTATCGGTTCCAACGACATCGTGAACCCGGCCGCACAGGATGACCCGAACAGCCCCATCGCAGGCATGCCGGTTCTGGAATGCTGGAAGGCCAAGCAGGTGTTTGTCTCCAAGCGGGGGCAGGGCACCGGCTACTCCGGTATCGAGAACCCGCTGTTCTTCAAAGAGAACACACGCATGTTCTACGGGGATGCTAAGGCGTCTTTGGATAAATTGCTGCCGATGATCGACTAAGCTATCTGGCGGTAACCGGTTTTTTCAAAAAAACCGGAACGGAATTTTCAAAAATTCCGATGCTGGCCTCAAATGGAAACGCCCCATCGGAAACGGTGGGGCGTTTTGCCGTGTGTCATTCACGCTGCGTGAGCAGTTTTTCCTGTGTTTCGCGTATTCTGAGGGGCGTTCGCGTATGTCTGCTGGCCTCAAAGCAATGGTCTGTGGTTTCAAAATGGCAGTTCCAATTTGAATGAAGGATAACGGACATGACACAACTTATCACGGGCGCACCGATCTGGGTTTGGCCACTGCTAGCGGTGCTGTTGTTTGTAGGGATGCGGGCGCGGCATGAGCGGACGGTACCTGTTGGTCTGATCTATGGATTGCCGTTGTTGGGGGTTATAGAGGTGTTCGCGGATTTTCGGACCATTTGTTAAGGTGGATTGCATGACGAAAGAAGTGATCCCAAATGACAAAACGAAAGAACCATTCGCCCGATTTCAAAGCCAAGGTTGCGCTTGCAGCAATCCGCGAGGAGATGTCGATGGCGGAGCTG